>JBOHFX010000116.1:0-12185 GCA_050699875.1 Pseudonocardiaceae bacterium | reverse complement strand
GGGTGGGAGCCCACGCCCACTGGACCCCTTCACGCTCGGTGTGGCCTCCGGCGAGCCGGAGGCCACAGGTGTCGTGCTCTGGACCCGCCTGGCCCCACGCCCGCTGGCCGAGGACGGGCTGGGCGGGATGGCGTCGCACCCAGTCGAGGTCGAGTGGGAGCTGGCCTCCGACGACCGGTTCAGCCAGGTGGACAGGCGCGGCGTGGAGACGGCCCGGCTGGAAGCGGCGCACAGCGTGCACGTGGAGCTCGACGGGTTGGCGCCGGGCCGGGAGTACTTCTACCGGTTCCGCAGCCAGGGATTCCTGTCTCCCACCGGCCGAACCCGCACCGCTCCCGCTCCCACCGCCACCGGTGGGCCGCTGACGATGTGTTTCGCGTCCTGCTCGCAGTACGAGCACGGCTACTTCACCGCCTACCGCCGCCTTTCTGAGGAAGATCCGGACCTGGTGCTGCACCTGGGTGACTACCAGTACGAGTACCCCGCGAAAAGCTATGTGACCGGCGGGGGCAATGTCCGCGACCACGCCGGACCGGAGACCGTCACGCTGGCCAACTACCGGCAGCGGCATGCCCAGTACAAGACCGACCCGGACCTGCAGGCCGCGCACGCGACGGCGCCGTGGCTGGTGGTCTGGGACGACCATGAGCTGGACAACAACTGGGCCGATGAGATCCCGGAGAAACCGCAGCCGGACTTCCTGGCTCGCCGGGCAGCGGCCCTGCAGGCCTTCTACGAGAACATGCCGCTGCGGCGCGTCTCGGCGCCTCAAGGCATCGACCTGCGCCTGTACCGCCGGGTCGACTGGGGCCGGCTGGCCCGCTTCCACATGCTCGACACCCGGCAGTACCGCGGTGACCAACCCTGCGGGGACGAGTTCAACTCGAACTGTCCCGAGCGGACCGATCCCACCCGGTCCCTCACCGGAGCGCAGCAAGAGGCCTGGCTACTCGACGGGCTGCGCACCTCGACCGCTCGCTGGAACGTGGTGGGCCAGCAGGTGTTCTTCTCCCAGGTCGACTTCACCCCGGGTGCGGGACGCGGGTTCAACCCCGACGCCTGGGACGGCTACGTGGGCAACCGGGACCGTGTCGTCGCGGCGCTGCGGGACTCGCCAGGTCGCAACGCCGTGATTCTCACCGGTGACGTGCACGCGCATTGGGCGGCGAATGTCACGGAGCGTTTCGACGACCCGGACTCGCCGACCGTCGCCACCGAACTCGTGGCGACTTCGATCACCTCCGGCGGGGACGGCTCGGAGACCCAGGACTACACCGCGGGGATCCTGGCCGACAATCCCCACATCCGCTTCTACAACAACCGCCGGGGTTACGTCCGTACCAGTTTCACCGATGGGGAGCTGCGCGCCGATTTCCAGGTCGTTCCCTACGTTTCCCGGCCCGGCGCACCGGTACAGACCCGGGCCTCATTCGCGGTGCCCGACGGCCAGCCCGGCCTGCAGACCGCCTGAGTGGAAGTAGAGGTGCGTCGTGGCCGCACGCAAGGATCGCGCCGGGCTTCCGCTGCTGGCCGGTGTCGTGCGTGGCCGGCAGGCGCTGACGTGTCGCTACCGGTGCGGCGACGCGTGCGCCCACGAGCCGCCGAACCCCACCGGGAACGCTTCCTTCGGCGAGATCGTCGCGCGGACTGTGACCCGTCGCGGCTTCCTGCGCGCCGGCGCGGTCCTGTCGCTGGCCGCCGGCGGGGTTATCGCCTGCGACTCGGCCGAATCGCCGGCACCGGACGGTAACGGCGAGCTCCCCAGCGCTCCCGGCCTGAACTTCGTATCCGTGCCTCCGAATACCGAAGATGCCCTACGAGTACCGCAGGGCTACCGGCACAGCGTGGTCGTCCGGTGGGGTGATCCGATCACGCCCGGTGGGCCGGCGTTCGACTTCGACAACCAGACCCCTGAGGCCCAGGCCGTGCAGTTCGGCTACAACAACGACTTCACCGGCCTGGTGCCGACCGGCGATGGCCGCTGGCTGATGGTGTGCAACCACGAGTACACCACCGAGCCGTTGATGTTCCGCGGCTACAACTCCGACAACCCCACCGAGGCCCAGGTGCGCATCAGCCTCGCCGCGCACGGACTTTCCGTGCTGGCCGTCGAGCGCGACCCGGGCGGAGCGCTGCGGCCAAGTCCTGACCCACGGCTCAACCGGCGGATCACCGCAACGACCGAACTGCAGCTGACCGGCCCGGCGGCCGGCTCGCCGCTGCTGCGCACCGGCGCCGATCCCACCGGCACCAGGGTCCTGGGCACCCTGAACAACTGCGCCGGCGGCGTCACCCCGTGGGGCACGGTGCTGTCCGGCGAGGAGAATTTCAACCAGTACTTCGCCAACGCCGACCAGGTCGCCGACCCGGTGGCCAAGGAACGCCTGGCGCGCTACGGCGTGGCGAAGACGGCCACCGAACGTAAATGGGAGCGCTTCGACACAAGGTTCGACGCCGCACGGGAGCCCAACGAGCCGAACCGGTTCGGCTGGATCGTGGAGCTGGACCCCAACGACCCGACCGCGCCGGTGGTCAAGCACACCGCGCTGGGCCGGTTCAAACATGAGGGCGCCACGATCCGGGTGGCACCCGACGGCCGGGTGATTGCCTACATGGGCGACGACGAGCGCTTCGACTACGTCTACAAGTTCGTCTCCGACGGGCGGATGGTCCCCGGCACCGACCCCCAGCAGCGGGCCCAGAACAGGCAGCTGCTCGACTCCGGCACTCTCTACGTCGCGAGGTTCACCGGCAACAGCCAGCCCGCCGAGATCGACGGCTCGGGGCGGCTGCCTGCCGACGGCGCCTTCGACGGCGCCGGCGAGTGGGTGCCGCTGGCCCGCAACCGCGAGTCGCTCGTGCAGGGGATGAGCGCTGAGGAGGTCTACGTCTTCACCCGGATCGCTGGTGACCGCGTCGGCGCCACCAGGATGGACCGCCCGGAGGACGTGCAGCCGCACCCACGAACCGGTCGGGTGTACCTGTCCATGACCAACAACAGCGAGCGCGGCGTCGGCGGCGCCGCGCCGGACGAGGCCAACCCGCGCCGGAGCAACAAGAACGGGCACGTCATCGAGCTGGCCGAAGCCGGCGACGACCCCACCGGGACCCGGTTCGACTGGCGGGTGCTGCTGCTGTGCGGGGATCCCGCGGATCCGTCGACCTACTTCGCGGGTTTCGACAAGTCCCAGGTGAGTCCGATTTCCTGCCCCGACAACCTCGCCTTCGATCGGTACGGGAACCTCTGGATCGCCACCGACGGCAATGCGCTGAACTTCAACGATGGCCTCTACGCGGTGGCGCTGGACGGTGAGCAGCGGGGGCTGGTCAAACTCTTCGCCACCGTACCGGTCGGGGCGGAGGCCTGTGGCCCGGTGATCGAGGAGCAATTCGTGCTGGTCTCCCCGCAGCACCCCGGAGACTCCGACAACGCATCACCGGACAACCCCGCGTCCCGCTGGCCCGACGGTGGCAGCGCGCAGCCCCGCCCCTCCGTTGCTGTGATCTACCGCGAGGGTGGCGCCCCCATCGGGGTCTGAGCCCACCGTTGCACCAATCCACGACCGCCCGTCAGGTGCCGCCCTGCTACGCCGAAAGGCGGAGTCCGCCGTGGAGCAGGAGCGGGAGCTCCTTGAGAAGTTCGCCCACGAGGTCGTCCTGGTGTATGAGCTCACCTGCCATCTGGCGCATGAGAACATTCGTGCACGCGGTGATGAACACCTCCCCCAAGATCTTGGTTGTGGTGGACGCAATGGTCGTGTTGATGGTGGTGCCAGTACCAGGGAAGATCTTGAAGAAGCTCGCCGTGGTGCGGGCCACCGAGGCGATGCCGAGGACGGTGGCGAAAGCGGTCGCGACGGCTTTGGGGTCGACCCTGAATCCCATGATCGTGGTGATCTGACCCAGCATGCTGATCTGCAGCGCGCTCAACGGAATGGCATCGATGAGCGGGATCGGAGTGGCCGCGATCAATGCCGCCGTGCCCATGTTGAAGTTCACCGATCGCCTGGCCTCGGCGATCTTGAGCTCTAGCGATACCCGTTGACAGCTGGCCAACGTATGACGCTCGGCGTCGGGCAGCTGGTGGTAGATCGAACTCACGAGGTCGGAAAGGCCGAACGGGGCGAGCTTGACGCCTGCGACGTCGTCTTCTTCGGCCAGTGTCATGAAGCACCGTCGGTCGAGGACGGGAAGTTCGAGGGACGTGAGGTAACGCGCGAACTTGACGGCACGGGCGTCGTCTGGAGTGGGGCACTGCGTAAGCACGAGCGCTACCAGAACGTCCTTCGCCAGCGCTCTCACGATGTCTGCCTCTACCGCTTCGAAACGTTCATCCCGAGTCCGGACGCAGTAGAGACAGAAGTGAATCCGAGTGTCGTCGTCCCCCATCTGCCTCTTGATCTCGGCAAGGTACGTTTCCGCTATCGACGCCGAATCTATGCCGAGCTCGATGCCCGGAGTGTCGTACACCGAAATCGGAAGATTCGGTCGAACGTACCGTTGAATGCTCTGGGTGATGGACGAGCCAACGCCTGTTGGGGCGATCGGCTCGCCAAAGATGGCGTTGACCAGCGTGCTCTTGCCGACACCGACCCGCCCGGCGAGCATGACATTGAGCCGAGTCTTTCCCCGCAATGCCTGCGAGAGGCCGTCCCGGAAGAACCTTTCAAGGTTGAACTCGTCCTGGTCCGCGGGCTTGTACCGGAGTAGGCCTGTGGAAGATCCGTCCATCGGGTCTCCTTATCGCTGGTCTGTATGCGGTTCTCCGTGCTCGGGAGCGACCACACTAGGGCAACGACTTGGCGTGACGGGCGTTGCCCCACAACCCAATGTCGATCACCAAAGGCCGCCAAAAGCGACCGAACTGTCCGATTTTCTTGAGCCAACTCCGTAGCCGCCACCCGCCGTCCCGAGGGCGAAATGGGACTGCTGCCGGTGACTACGCCTGCCGCGCAGCGACGCGTGCGGTGGGCGGCCTGGGCGAGCATGGGCGCAGCGGACCTAGCGCGGCCACCGCAGCGGCCAGGCTGGTGGCGATGTCGCGGCAGTGCTGCGGCACCCGGCGGTAACCTTGGGCGCCCAACCGTATGCCGCACGCCGCAGCGTCAGTAATAGTGACGTCGGCCGAACATAACGATCCACAGTAGACTACCGGAAAAGGAAAGTCTGAGGCCTGACACATGCCCGGCAGTAAATCCAGATATGCCAAACAGCACAGCTTGCTGAAGCGACGCTGTTAACGCGCCGGTGCGGAGCCGGGACAAACTGCACTCGATCAGTTCTTGTCCTTGGGTCTGCGTTCGACGAAGAAGCGCACCTGGTCCTCGCCGCCATCTCCGGTGTGCTCGACGTGGAGCTCCTGTTCGTGGAGCTCATAGACCACGGTGGCGGCCAGGAACACCTTGGCGCCGTGGGTCTCCAGCACGGTGTCCTCGGCCGCTGGGGCAGCGGCGATGGACAATCCCAACCCTTCCGACCGGGTCGTCTGCCCCTGCGGCGCGATCCGCAGGCCCGCCCCCTCCGGCATCTGGTTCTTGGTCACGAGTGAGTTGATGGCCTGCGCCGCCGCCTCGGTCACTGTCAGCATGCCGATACCGTAGGCGTCATTCCCCCGGAACGTGTAAGGGGGAGGAGTTGCAGCACCACGCGGCACTCGACAGCATTGATGCCTGTGCACATCGACTTGCGGTTGCTGACCGGTCAGCCCTGCGAGATGGCTTCTCTGCAGCGGATCCTGGAGGCAGCGCCAACCGACGCCGAGCTGGTGACCGGTCACCCGCCAGACGCCGCGGACGCCAAGAGCGTGTTCAGCGCACTGCCATCCGGAATGACCTACGACAGCAAGTACCTGTACGGCTTCATGACGGATGGGCCGCAAATGGTCGGCTGCGCCGACGTCATCCGTGGTTGGCCGGCCCCCGACACCGCGCTGCTGGGCCTGCTGCTCCTCGACGAGGCGCATCAAGGCCATGACGTCGGCACATCCGGATACCACGAGATCGAAGCGAAGGTGAGGCAATGGCCGGAGATCGAGGAAATGCGAGTAGCGGTGGTGCACTCTGACGCCGCGGTGCTGCCCTTCTGGCGGGACGTAGGCTTCGCGGAGACGGGTGAGATCACGCCCCACGTGTACGACACGCTCACCACGGAGTCGATCATCCTCGCCAAACCGCTGCGCTGAAACGGTGCGCGGTCAATCCTCGGCAGGTACCTCCTGGGCGGTCAACGCTTCGACGGTGTGCTCCCGCACCGGGCGCAACTCGAACTCCCCGAACTGGCCGCGACGCACGGCCACGGCGCTCATCGGCAGAGGTCGGTTCTGCCGGTGGCGGGGAGTGAGGGTCATTCCGGCCCGCGGTCGGCGGTCGGAGACAGGCGTGCGCATGGCGTCCTTCTTGTTCGTTGGCGCTTCGTTGTGATCGTACGGGCGGCCGTCGGCCGGGACGCCGAACGCGCGATGTGCGTGCACAGCGGAATAAACCCGCATGCTCGGGCGCCCCCCGGCGATCGACGGACGAACTGATTGTTCCAGACGAGCGGCCAGCACAAACTACTGCCCCCAGGCTCCCGTCCGCGGTGCAGAGTACTCGCCGCCGTCAAGCCGGCATACCTGCTATCGGATGGCACCGACCATAGGTGGCAGGCTGTGGCAAGGCGGGCACCGTCCGAGATTGTCGCAGGCCGACGGATCCGTTCGGCGCGTAGTCGTGCGATCATTTACGGCAGGTAGGCTCGCGACTGTAGCCGGTCGCCGGACAGACAGGACCCCACCAGTGCGAGGGAGGCTCCGGTGGATCTCGACCCCGACCCTGTTCAGGATCTCAGTCAGGCCGGCCGGTGAGCGTCCCCCAGACCGGTGGAACGCAGACCGGTGAGAGGCAGACCGGCGAAACAGTCCGTCGTACGCCGCACGTGACGAGGATGGTGGCCTGGGCCGGTGTGGACTGCTTGCGGCTAGAGGCGGCCCGCGTGCTGCTCGGCGAGCGTGGTATGCGCGCCACTGGCTCGATGGTCAGCGCCCCCCAGGAGGACGTCGAGGCCTACTCCGCGTCGTATTCGCTGGCCACCGACGAGCTCGGGGTGGTCATGCGGCTGACCGTCCGTACCGTTCGAGCCCAGGGTGAGAAGCATGTCACGCTCACTCGCTCGGAGGAGGGCATCTGGCTGGTCGACCATGGCCAGGGGGCGGCGCGGAGCAACTTCGGCGGTGCCCTTGACGTCGATTTGGCGTTCAGCCCGCTGTTCAACGCCCTACCGGTGCGCAGGCTGGCCCTACACCGCGGCGCCCCCAAGGACGAACTTTCGGTGGTGTTCGTCGGGTTGCCCAGCTTGGAGGTGTGCCGGGTCGCGCAGACTTACCGCACGGTGGCTGTGGGCGACCCCGCGGTGGTCAGCATCAGCAGCGACTCCTTCGAAGCGGAGCTCACCGTGGATTCCGACGGTTTGGTGCTGGAGTACCCGGGATTGGCCCGTCGCGCCTGACGTGCATGATCCGGGCACCGGCGGCGAGCACCGCCTGCTCCCCGCCCCGCACCGCGGCCACCTGGATCCCGGCCGGCAGCCCGATCACTCCGGGTGCCGGCACCGACACCGCCGGCCACCCCAGCAGGTTGAACGGCAGGGTGAGGGACAGCAGCGCGGGGACCACCGCGACTTTCGCGCCGTCGGGGGCCTCGACCTGCCGGGCGCCGATCGGGGTGGCGCGCAGCGGGGTGGTCGCCAGCAGCAGCACATCGATCCCCTCGGCGAGGATCCGGGTGGTCAGCTCGGCGGCCAGCCCGGTGCGGGTGCGTTGCGCGGTGACGTAGTCAGTCGCGGTGTACGCGGCGGCCTGCCGCAGCCGGGCTGCTGTGGCCGGCTGGTAATCGCCCGGGCGTTGCGCCAGCCAAGGCCGGTGCGTGGTACATGCCTCCACTCCGACGATCACCTGGTAAGTGGCGGCCAGCTCGTCGATCCCGGGCAGCCGTACCTCGCGCACCGTGGCACCGGCGGCCTGTAACGCATCGGCGGCGCGATCCACCGCGGCGGAGATCTCGGGGTCGTGCACCCGCCAGTACGGATCGATGGGACGGCCGACCACGGTGCCCGCAACCGGTGCCGACGGGTCGATCCGGCGCCCGGTCAGCGCACTGAAGGCGACCGCGACGGTGTTGATGTCTGCACCGAGTAGACCGATGTGGTCCAAGGTCTCCGACAACGGGAACACCCCGGTAGTGGGTAGCGCGCCACGCGCCGGTTTGAGTCCCACCACCCCACACAGAGCGGCGGGGGTGCGCGTCGAGCAGCCGGTGTCGGTGCCTACTGCCAGCGGCACCAGTCCGGCGGCTACCGCGGCCGCCGACCCGCTGGACGAGCCGCCGGTGATCCGCTGCGGATCGTGCGGGTTGCGGCACGGACCCTCGGCGGCGACGTCCCCGGTGGGCCCGTAGGCGAATTCGTGAGTGTGTGTCTTGGCGACCACTACAGCGCCGGTAGCGCGCAACCGGGCCACAACAGCGGCGTCTTCCTGCGCCGGTGGGGCGTCGGCCAGCACAGCGCTGCCACAGCGGGTGGGCAGCCCAGCGACGTCGATGAGATCCTTCACGGCCACCGGCACCCCGCTCAGCGGTCCAGCGCGTGGCTCGCCGGTCTCCTCAATAACCTGCACGATCGCGTTATGCGGGTCGGCGGCCAGCGCCTCGTCCAGATCGTCGATGTGGATCAGGCTAGCGGGATGATCGTCGTTTATGTGCCTATGGCGACATTTCCTGTTGTCCGCGGCACCCGAATCGTGATCACCGTCGCGTCAGTGGAGCTCGATTTGGCAACGGGTGCCGTGGAGGGCCACCACGCGGGCGCCTTGGTGGCCTAGGTCGCGTAGGTGGGTGAGTGCGCCGGGAGTGGTGAGGTCGACGTGGACAGTGTCGCTCGGTGCGCCGTTGCGTGCGGTGTCGAAGGCCTGACGGGCTAGGTGGCCGGCCCGGATGGTGGCCTCCAGCCCGCCGGTGGAAGCCAGCGAGCCGCGGGCGGCGCCCAGCCGGCCCAGGGCATCGTCGACGGCCTCCAGCAGGGCGCTGCGGTTACCCTCACACATCGCCCGGACCAGTTCGGGCCGCGACCCGGCCACTCGGGTGCCATCGCTGAACGAGCCCGCACCCAGCGCCATCGCCATCGGCCCGCCGCCGGCGCCCACTGAGGCGAGTACCGCGGCCAGCACGTGCGGCAGGTGTGACACCCGGGCGACCGCGGCGTCGTGGTCCGCGGCGCCGGCCGGCACCACGTGCGCACCACAGTCCAGCGCAAGCCGGGCGACCTGCGCCCACACCACCGGGTCTGCGCTGTCGTCGCTGGCCACCGCCCAGGACGCGCCGGTAAACAACGTCGCTGACCCGGCGTGCCAGCCCGAGTCGGACGTCCCCGCCATCGGGTGCCCCCCGACATAGCGGGCCAGCGGAACGCGCCGGGCCACCGCTGCAGCGATGGGTTGCTTGATGCTCACCACGTCGGTCAGCCGGCAGCGCGGGGCGTGCCGCGCCACGATCGGCAGCACGTCGACCACCGTGGGCAGGGGGACGGCGAGCACCACCAGAGCGTCCTCCGCGCCGTCCGACAGAAGATCGCCGATCGAGGACGTGATGTCGAAGCCGGCTTGTTGAGCGGCGGTGGTGGTGGCATCCGATCTTGCGGTGCCCCGGACCTTCCACCCGGCTTCGTCGGCGGCACGCAGCAGCGACCCGCCGATCAGACCCAACCCGATGACCCGAAGCTCGCGCTCGCTCACCGAACCAGCGCCTGGAAAGCGAAGCCGGCGTACAAAGCGACGCCGTGCACCATCGCTGACTCGTCGAATACCACCCGGTTGGAATGGTTGGCCGCGGCGGTGTCCGGGTCTTGGCCGGCCGGGCAGGCTCCGAGGAACGCCATGGTGCCGGGCACCTTGGCCAGCACGTAGGAGAAGTCCTCGGCGCCCATCAGGGGGTTCGGCATGGGCTCGGCGTGGCGGTTGCCGAGCACCCGGCGGGCGAGTTCGATCACCTGTGGGGTCACCTCGTCGTCGTTGATGGTCATCGGGTAGCCGTGTTCGATCGCGACAGTAGCGACGCAGCCGTGCGCGGCCGCGACGTGCTCGCAGACCCGGCGCGTCTCCTCGTGTGCCTTGGCCCGGCTGTGCTCGGACAGCGTCCGGATCGTGCCCTCCAGCTCCGCGGTCTCGGGGACGATGTTGGAGGTGGTGCCCGCGGTGATCCGGGTGACGGTGAGCACCGCTGGGTCGAACACGCTGACCGTCCGGGTGATCATGGTTTGCAACGCGCCGACCATCGCCGCGGCGGCGGGCACCGGATCCACCGCGTTGTGCGGCGCGCCGGCGTGCCCGCCTCGGCCGGTGACGGTGACCCGCAGCACGTCCGCCGACGCCATGATGGCGCCCGGTCTGGTCTGCACCAATCCCTGCTCCAGGGTGGAGGTGATGTGCAGGGCCAACGCGCGCTCCGGCGTTCCGGCGATCTCCAGCAGGCCCTCGTCGAGCATGTGACGTGCCCCGTGGAAGCCCTCCTCCCCGGGCTGGAACATCAGCAGCACCCGTCCGGCCAGCTCGTCGCGGCGCTCGGCGATCAGCCGCGCGGCCGAGGCCAACATCGCGACGTGCATGTCGTGCCCGCAGGCGTGCATCGAGCCCGGCAGCTCCGAGCTGAACGGCATCCCGGACTGCTCGGTGATCGACAGCGCGTCCATGTCTGCCCGCAGCAGCACGGTCGGGCCCGGTTTCGCGCCCTCGACCACCCCGACCACCGAACTGGCGTCGCGGCCGGTGTGCACCTGCACGGGGAGGTCGGCCAACGCCCGCAGCACAGCGGACTGGGTCTCGGGTAGGTGGAGTCCAAGTTCTGGATGCCGGTGCAAGGCGCGGCGCAACGCGACCGTGCGCGGCTGCAGCGTTCTGGCGGCGCCGAGCGGGGTCGCGCGAGCTGAGGGACAGCTGCTGGCGCGTCGCCGGTGACGCGGCGTGGACGTGCTCACAACCCTTTATTCTCGCACCTCATACCCCACGTTGGGGGTGCGGTCATGTGATCGTACTTCCGTGCTGAGCCGGACGGCGCATACTTGTGTCATGGCGGTTACCGGCTTCGCCGTCGCGGTGGTTCGGGAGGACGGGCGTTGGCAGTGCACCCCACTGGACGCTTCGGCCCTACGGGATCTCGACGCGGCTATCACTGAGCTGCGCGGTCAACGATCGACCGGCGCTGTCTTCGGCCTGCTCGACGTCGATGACGAGTTCTTCGTCGTCGTACGGCCGGTACCCGGTGGCGTGTCGTTGCTGCTGTCCGACGCCGGCGCCGCGTTGGATTACGACATCGCCGCTGACGTGTTGGACCTGCTGCGCGTCGAGGTCCCCGAAGAAGACGCTGTGGACGCTGACGACGTCTGGCCGGAGGGCGACCTCTCGGTACTCTCCGACCTGGGGCTACCGGCCGAGGAGATGCAGGTCATCATCGATGAGGTCGACCTTTACCCGGACGAGCAGCTCGACATGATCGCCCAGCGGTGCGGGTTCCACCCGCAGCTGTCCGCGCTGCTGGAGAAGCAACCGGGATGATCACGGCGACCGGTACCGACCTGGCGCTGGTGTGGCGCGCGCTGGAGGTGGCTGGTGACGCGGTGGCCACCGGTGACGTCCCGATCGGAGCGGTGCTCGTAGACGCCGACGGCATCGAGCTGTCTGTTGCGTGCAATGCCCGGGAGGCGTTGGGGGATCCCACCGCGCACGCCGAACTGCTGGCGCTGCGGGCGGGGGCGGCCCGGCTGCGTGACACTGGGCGGGCCACTGGTTGGCGCTTGAGCGGTTGCACCCTGGCGGTCACCGTGGAGCCGTGCACGATGTGCGCCGGTGCCCTGGTGGCGGCCCGGGTGGACCGCCTGGTGTTCGGCGCCTGGGAGCCCAAGACGGGTGCGGTCGGCTCGCTGTGGGACGTCGTCCGGGACCGCCGGTTGTCGCACCGCCCGCAGGTCCTCGGAGGGGTCCTCGCCGACGAATGCGCCGCCCTGCTCACCGGGTTCTTCGCCGACCACCGCACGACTATCGCGCCGATCCGTCCGGTATCGTGACCGGCGGTAGCGTGTCCGAGCGGCCGAAGGAGCGCGCCTCGAAAGCGCGTGAGGGTTCACGCCCTCCGTGGGTTCAAATCCCACCGCTACCGCCATCTAGC
>JBOHFX010000115.1:0-40574 GCA_050699875.1 Pseudonocardiaceae bacterium | reverse complement strand
CGCGGCGCGCCGCGGCGCCCCTGACGACACCGCGGCGCGCAGCGCGGGCAACGGGGAGGTCGCGATCCGGGTGACTGCGGCCGCGCCTGCGGTCCTGCACGCTGCTCCCAGCGATGTCGCCCGGGTGCTGGACAACCTGCTCGCCAACGCTGTGCGGCACGCCCGCAGCACCGCACGAGTGATGGTGTTGCCCAGTACCGGCGAGGTACGCGTGCTGGTCGACGACGACGGCGATGGGGTACCCGCCCAGCACCGCGGTCGAGTGTTCGACCGTTTCCACCGGGTGCAGGACGATCGCGACCGCGGTACCGGCGGAACCGGGCTCGGGCTGGCGCTGGTCGCCGAGACGCTGCGCCGCTACGGCGGCACCGCGCGGGTTGGCCAGGCCCCGGACGGAGGCGCCCGCTTGGAGGTGCACTGGCCCGTTGGTCGCCCTTCAAAGGCGGCCAACCCGGCCTCGGAGCGTCGCTGACCGGCATCAACCTCGACGGATGGACGGGGGCGAGCGCCGGCATGATCGCCATCCTGGAGTGCACGCTGAGCCAGTTGCCGAACGCCGTGAACTCGACATCACCGACGTGCCCCCGCTCTTGAACGTCGGCCCTGTCGAGTTCACGGCGCCAGCAACGAAGTCAGCGCGATGCGAGGATGTCGGCATGATCGAGGGTGTGGAAGGGGCCGGGACCGTGGTCGCGGCGGCCGTCGTCCGCGATGGCCGGGTGCTCGCCCAGCAGCGGGCGTACCCACCGGAAGCCGCTGGACGCTGGGAGCTGCCAGGCGGCCGGGTAGAGCCGGCTGAGAGCGCGGCGGACGCGCTGGTCCGGGAGTGCCGCGAGGAGCTGGCCGTGGAGGTGGTACCGGGCGAGCAGCTCGGGCCCGACGTGCCATTACCCGGCGGCTACCTACTGCGGGTGCACACCGCGTGGCTGGCCCAGCCGACGGCGACACCGGTACCGGTTGAGCATGCCGCGCTGCGCTGGGTGGACGTCACCGAGCTGGCTGAGCTGGATTGGCTGGACGCCGACCGCGCCGTCCTGCCCGATCTCGAAACGTGGTTGAGAGCACAGGGCGCCGGTGCTGAGGACGGAGCCGGGTAACGTTGAACTTCCCCGGCATCCATCGAGGAGTTCCCGCGTGCCCACCGCCGCTCCTGCCCGCGTGCGTACCGACCTGCGCAATGTGGCCATCGTTGCGCATGTCGACCATGGCAAGACCACGCTCGTCGACGCCATGCTGCGCCAGTCCGGTGCCGTTACCGGGCGCAGCGAGGTGGACCGCGTGCTGGACTCCGGGGATCTGGAGCGGGAAAAGGGCATCACGATCCTGGCCAAGAACACCGCGGTCACCCGGTCCACACCGGACGGTCCGGTCACGATCAACGTGGTCGACACTCCCGGGCACGCTGATTTCGGCGGCGAGGTGGAGCGCGGGCTGTCCATGGTGGACGGCGTGCTGCTGCTCGTCGATGCCAGCGAGGGCCCGTTGCCGCAGACCCGTTTCGTGCTGCGCAAGGCGTTGGCGGCGCACCTGCCGGTCGTGCTGGTGGTGAACAAAGTGGACCGGCCGGACGCCCGGATCGACGTTGTGGTCGACGCGACGCACGACCTGCTGCTCGACCTCGCCGCGGATCTGGAAGGGCTGGACGTTGGCGCCGCCGAGGCGGTTCTGGACATGCCGGTGCTCTACGCCAGCGCCCGAGCCGGCCGCGCCAGCCTGACCCGACCGCGCGACGGCGAGCTGCCAGACGTCGAAGACCTCGGCCCGCTGTTCGACGTCATCCTCACGCATGTGCCACCGCCCGCGGGGGACGCGCAGGCGCCGTTGCAGGCACACGTCACCAACCTCGACGCCTCGACCTTCCTGGGGCGGATCGCGCTGTGCCGGGTCCGGGCCGGGCGGCTGCATAAAGGCCAGACCGTGGCCTGGTGCCGCCAGGACGGGTCGATCCGGCCGGTCCGGATCACCGAACTGCTGCGCACCGAAGGGCTCGACCGCGTTCCGGCGGCCAGCGCGAAGGCCGGTGACCTCATCGCCATCGCGGGAATCGCGGAGATCACCATCGGGGACACCCTCGCCGACGTCGACAATCCTCGCCCGCTGCCCCGGATCACCGTGGACGAACCGGTGATCGCGATGACGATCGGGCTCAACACCAGCCCGCTTGCCGGTCGCGGTGGGGGTAGCAAGCTCACCGCCCGCCTGGTGCGCAACCGGCTGGACGCCGAGCTGGTCGGCAATGTCAGCGTCCGGGTGTCGCCCACCGAATCGCCGGACACCTGGGAGGTGCAGGGTCGCGGTGAGCTGGCCCTCGCAGTGCTGGTGGAGACCATGCGACGGGAAGGCTTCGAACTCACCGTGGGCAAACCCCAAGTGGTCACCCGCACCGTCGACGGCACCCTGCACGAACCGTTCGAGCACCTCACCGTGGACGTGCCCGAGGAGCACGTTGGTGCCGTGACGCAACTGCTGGCCGCCCGTAAGGGCCGAGTGGAACAACTCGGCACCACTTCCGGGGACGGCTGGGTACGGCTGGAGTTCACGGTGCCCTCGCGTGGGTTGATCGGTTTGCGCACCGAGTTCCTCACCATCACCCGAGGCACCGGTATCGCTCACCACGTCTTCGACGGTTACCGCCCGTGGGTGGGCGAGCTGCGCACCCGTCGCGCCGGGTCGTTGGTCGCCGACCGGGCCGGAATGGTCACCGGGTACGCGTTGGCGCAGCTGGCCGACCGGGGCACGTTCTTCGTGGAGCCCGGTGCGGCCGTCTACGCCGGGATGGTGGTCGGCGAGAATCCCCGCGCCGAGGACCTGGACCTCAACGTGTGCCGGGAGCGCAAGCTCACCAATGTGCGTTCCTCCACCGGTGAAGAGCTCGAGCGGCTGGCGCGGCCGCGGATCCTCGGGTTGGAGGAGGCGCTGGAGTTCTGTGCGGCAGACGAGTGCGTCGAAGTGGCTCCGGACGTGGTGCGGGTGCGCAAGGTCGTCCTGGATGCGACCCAGCGTGCCCGGCAGCGCGCCCGGGACCGGGTGCCGCGGGTCTAGGGACCCCGGTCACGGCCTGCGGGATCGCGTTGCGGCAGCATGTCGCGTCGTGAGGACGCCCGGTGGCGTGTGCAAAGTGGCGACGGCGCTGTTCGCCAAGGTGTTCATCGCCATGGTGTTGATTGCCATGGTGCTGATTGCCTCAGTCGCGCTCGCCGGGTGCTCCCCGCAGCCGCTGCCGCTGGTCGCACCGCGTCCGCCCACCACGAGTTCCTCGATCGCCTCGCTGCCCGTGCGGGAGGCGGTGGTCGTAGTAGACCGGTTTGTCGGTGGCTTCAACCCGCACACCTTGGCCGACCTGACGCCGGTCTCGGGGGCGGTCACGGGCCTGCTGCTGCCCTCCGCGTTCCGCCAAACCCCGACCGGGCAGCGGGTGCTTGACCACACGTTGCTGGACTCAGCCGCGGTCACCAATACTCAACCGTTCACCGTCACCTATCGGATCCGGCGCGACGCGCAGTGGTCGGATGTCACTCCCATCGCCGCCGAGGACTTCGGCTATCTGGCTGACCAGATGCGCACCCAACCTGGCGTGGTGGACTCAGCTGGTTACCAGCTGATCGACCGGGTGGTCTCCCGGGACGGCGGCAAGACCGCCGAGGTGGTCTTCCACCGGCCCTACGCCGGCTGGCGCACCCTGTTCCACCACCTGCTGCCGGCGCACCTCCTCAAGGACGCGCCGGGAGGGTGGAGCAGGGCACTCGACGTCGGTCTGCCGGTCTCCGGCGGTCCGTTCGCGATGACCCTGGTGGACCGGTCGCGCGGCGAGATGGTGCTGGAACGCAACGACCGGTACTGGGACGCCCCGGCGCACCTCGAGCGGATCCGGTTCCGGCAAGGCAGCGAAGCTGCTCTGACGCAGGCGCTGGCCACCGGTGGCGCGCAGGGGGCTCTGTTCAGCCGGCCCAATGCCATCACCGAGGCGCTGTTACGTGCCGCCGATCTGGAGGCCACCTCGACAGTGGTGCCGCAGCCGGTGCTCGTCTCCGTGTTGCTGCGTCCGGGCAGCCGGGTGTTGAGTGATCAGCGGGTGCGCACCGCGGTGGCCGCAGCACTGGACCGTCCCTCGCTGATCGCTACCGGAGTCGCCGGTGGGCCATCTGCGGCGCTGCAGGCCGACTCGCAGGTGTGGGCCCCATCCGCTCCGGATTACCGCGCCACCGCGCCGGCCTCCGGGATCCCGATGGCGATGGATCCGGACACGGTACGCCGGATGCTCACCGATGCCGGGTACGCCCCGGGTCCAGCGGGTTGGGCACGCGCAGGGCGGCCGCTTCGGCTCGTGGTGGCGGCACCGGCGGACCGCGAGCCATACGGCACGCTGGCTGCTCGGGTGGTCAATCAGCTTCGGACCGCCGGGATCGAGGCCGAGCTACGTGAAGTCGACCCCGACGAGCTCTTCGGCACCATGCTGGGCCCGGGCGCCGACGAGGCGCCATTCCGTCCCGGGACCGCCGAGGCCCCCGATCCGGTAGCCAGTGGCGCAGGGGTCGACGTCGTCGTGCTGCCGCAGCCCACAGCCGGCCACCCAGCCACCCAGTTGGCGTCCTGGTACGGCTGCCCCCTGGTGGTGCCGGCCAGGCTGGCGCCGGCGCCGCCCAATCCGGCGAAGTCTTGTGATCTGACCCTCCAGCCGCTGATCGAGCGAGCGCTCACCCAGGACGACCCGACAGGAACAGTTCCCGCTACCGTCGATGCGGCGCTGTGGGAGCGAGCCGTGACCATCCCGCTCTACCAACCGGCTGCTCTGCTTGTCACCACTGATCAGTTGCGCGGCATCACCCCGGGCACGCCGCTGGAAGGTCCATTCGACGGCGCCAACCGCTGGCAGCTTCGCCCGTGACACCAGGAGGTCTATTCATGGGGCGGTCGCGTTGATGGCGCCGGCGCGGGGGTATCCGCTGTTGATCAGCTTTCTGGTGGGGATCGTTTGCCTTACCCTCGGGATCACCGGCTGTGAGGCGGCTAACGGGAATGACCGTCCCGATGGGCGGGACAGGCCGGTGAACCCCGACGCGCGCGGCGATACCGGGGATGGAACATATCGTGCCCCGCAAGTCCCGCCGGGCCCGATGATCTCCATTGCACACGATGCGCCGTTCTCCTCCTACAACAACAAGACAGTGCAGGCCAACAACAACCCAGACAACGCCCTTGTGATCAATCAGGTGCTTGTAGATCCGTTCATCGTCGACGGCAACGGAGAGTTCCTGGTCAATTCCGACGTGTTGGTGTCAGCGGAGCTGACTTCGCAGGATCCTCAAGTTGTCACGTACAAGATCAAGCCCAACGTCACATGGTCGGATGGTCAACCGTGGAGTTGTCGCGACTTCTACCTGGCCTGGCTCGCGGGGAGCGGCAAGACGGTGTATTTCAAGCCGGCGACCACGCGGGGATTGGATAGGGTGACGGCAGAGTGTCGCGACAAGAACACGTTTGTCGAAACTTACCGTTCGCCCTACGCCAACTGGCGTTGGAACTATATGCATAACGCCGTCCTCCCCGCGCACATTTTGGAACGGGAGACCGGAATCACCGACATCACCGCGCTGAGCCCAGCATCAGCACCAGCAGATCTGCAGAAGGCCGGTGATTTTTGGAACAGTGGCTGGACTGGTTTCAACGCCGACACGATGCCGGCCTCGGGCCCGTACCAATTCGACGGCTCGGCATCGAGCGAACAGACGGTGCTGATCCGCAACAGGGCCTGGCCAGGAAACCCCGGGGGCCCGGAGACCATCGTGTTCACGCCCGTCGCCGATGGTGCTGCAATGGTGCAGGGTCTGGCGAACCGGCAGCTCAGCGTCGTGCAACCCGGAGCTGATCCGCTGATAGCGGATCAGCTCCGGGCGCTTTCGAGTCAGGGTGTGGCATTCGAGGTGAGAGGTGGTTCAACCATCGATCGCTTGGATGTCAATCTGGCCAGTCCGCTGTTCAAGGATCCCGTTGTGCGGAGGGCTTTCGCCCAGTGCGTCGATCGCAATAAACTCGTCGACGAGCTGGTTCGCGGTGTGCGTCCCGAGATTCAGCCACTGGGAAGCCTTGCGTTTTTTCCGGGCGATGCGGCCTACGACGATCTCTATTCCGACAAAATGATCGCCGATTCTCAGACAGCGCAGGTGACGCTGGAGCGAGCAGGCTGGGTGCTGGGTTCCGATGGAGTCTACTCCCTCGCTGGCCGGCGGCTGTCCTTCGTCATCAGGCACGACGGTTCACCCACCCACTCGCGAGCGGTCGAATTGATCAGGACGCAATGCCGGCAGGCCGGAATGGAGATCGCTGACGGCGCCACAGGGGGCGCTCCGGGCGACGGTGTCGCACGTGAACAGTTCGACGTAGCCCTGACGGCGAGCCCGCAGATGTTACGGGTGCAGTCCCTGGCCGACCGTTACACGACCAAAGGCGAGCTCAATCATCAGGGCTACAGCAACCCGGAAGTCGACGCTGCGATTAACGTCGCTGAAACGGAGTACTCCGAGTCCACCCAGCTGGAGGCGCTGGCAAGAGCCGATCAGCTCCTCGCCGATGACCTCGTGTCACTTCCGCTGTTTCAGGTCCCGATCATGTGGGCGTACACCAACAACATCGACAACGTCTACCGTCACGCTTGGAACGGCGTCACGTGGAACGCCAACGAATGGACCGTGAGCTGACGTCCGGGACGCCTCTCGCTTCGCCGGCAGCCCCCCGCTTGGGAATCAAGAACTGAACCCCAGAATGCGTCAGGTGGGGTCACTGCCGCGGATGGCGGCCCACCAGAGGGCTATCGCAGCAGTCAGCGCGGTGGTGCATGCCCAGGTGAGGATGCCGCCACCGTCCAGAAACGCCCACAACAGGCCGACGACCGGGGCCAGGGTGAGCAACCCGGCGTTGGCCCGGAGCTGACGGCGCCAGCCGAAGCCCGCGGTCGTTGGCAGTGCGTCGGGTTGAGCTGGGTTGTCGATGCGCGGCTCTCGGGGTTCGTGGGCGCGCACCGGGCCCGAGGGATACAGCCAGGTGCCGCCGACCTGGGCGGCGACGAGGCGGTGGCGTTGCGGATCGCCGTGCAGCTGCACCGAGGTGGGCGCCGGCAGCGTCAGCAGGACTGGGTCGAAGTGAACCGGGATCCAGCGCGGTGCTGAGTCCAGCTCGAGCCAGGATCGGGTGAGCAGTCCGGACTGGACGCGCACCCTACGCACCGACTCACGCTGCCCAGGTTGGCGATGCAGCCGGCGCCGGCTGATCAGCTGCCACCCGCCCGTGCCCAGCACCACCGCTGCGACCAAGCCCGAGAAGGCCAACCCGGACGCAGCGCGGTCCATCGCAGCCAGTTCGGTACTGCCGGGAATGAACACGGTGGACGGCTCGCGTGGGTCGTAGGCGACCTCGGTGCGGGCCCCCACCGGAGGAGCCGGCACCGCGAGCGCAACAGTGTCGGTTCGCTGCGCCCCAGGCTGCGGCCAGCGGACCTCGACTGTCCGGCCGGCAGCGCCGATCACTTCGCCATGGGCGCGAGCGGTGGCCCCGGCGACCTCGCCACCAACAGTGACCAGCGTCCACACTGACAGGCCCGCGATGAGCGCGCAGACCAGCAGGACCAATACGGACGTACCCGCCCCATACTGCAGCGCACGGCTGCAACCGGGACGGGTACGGCGCGTCACTGGGTGAAGCCGATGTCGGTATAGACCGGGTCGGCGACGGCGAATGCCCCGACGTTCGCAGTGCCATTGCGGACCGCGACCACGTCGGGACGCTGGTAGAGCATCAACGAGTGTCCGGTCTTCCAGATCTCCTGGTCGATCTGGTTTGCCAGCTCAATGGTGCGGGCCGAGTCGAATTCTCTGGTGGCCTGCTCGAACAGGTTGTTGATGGTGTCATTGCCGATACCGCCGAAGTTCTGCTGCGTCTCGCCCCTGGTGCCGTAGATCGCGCTCTTGCTCGTGACCGGGAACGGAACGCCGATCCAGGCGAAGTGAGTGATGTCGAAGTTCCCGGGAGTGACGTGCTTGTCGAAGAAGTCATTCGACGGCACCGGAGTGATCTCGACCTTCACGCCGATCTCGGAGAGGAATTGCTGCACCTGACGGGCCTCCTGGTCGGCTCTCGGTGTCTGAGTCGGGATCACGTTCCGGATCACCAATTCCTGACCATTTTTACGCCGAACTCCTTGGCCTTCCCGGGTCCACCCCAGGGCGTCGAGCATCCTGGAGGCCTCGGCCGGGTCGTACCCGTAGGGCTGCGAGTTGTCCTGGTAACCCTGCATGGTTTGGACGTAGATGTGGTTGCCCAACGGCTGCGCCCCCGGAACGATCCGGCCGATCAGTGCCCGGGTGATGGCTTGCCGGTTGATCCCCTTCTGGATCGCGATGCGCAGTTGCTGGTCGGCCAGGATGTTGCCGGGTTTACCGTTGAACGTGATGTGCTGATAGTACGGAGCCAACGCTCTGCGCACCGTTACCCCGGGCGCGCTCTGCGCCCTGACGAAATCGTTGACCTCAGGGCCGAAGTCCACGTAATCGGTCTCGTTGTTGGCCAGCGCGTCAAGCTGCGCCTCCCGCGGGATGGAGCGGAAGATGATCCTCTCCAGGCGGGGTTTACGCCCCCACCATCTCTCATCGCGCACCATGGTGATCGTCTTTGCGGTGCGATCGATCTGCTCGACCTTGAACGGCCCAGCCGTCACCAGGAACCCCTGCGTCCAGCCGGTGTTAAACTTTTCCGGATTGGTATTGGTGGATGCCGGATACAGTGGATCGAAAATACTCTGCCAGGCCGAAAAGGGAGTCGCGAAGGTCACCACGGCCTGCTTGTTGGATATCCCACGCTCCACCGACCCGATTTCTTTGTATCCTGTGCTGCTAGCGATCAGGAATGCGTTATTGCGGCCGTTGAGCGCCTGCCACTGAGCCCGGAAGTCCTGCCACGTGATCGGTGTGCCATCGCTCCAGGTGGCTTCGTCGCGCAGCGTGTAGGTCACCACTTGCGGGTCGGTGCTGGTCAGCGTCGCCGAGACGAGGTAGTCCTCGTTCATCTTCACCGTGCCGTCTGGCTGGGCGAGAAATGTACGCGGCATGACGCTGCTCATGACGCGATTGTGATTCAACTCCGTCCCGTCGACCTGGTTGTAGTTGAAGTTGGGCGGGATGAGGTCGAGTGCCCACCGGAAGGTGCCGCCTGCACGCAACGTGTCGGCTGGCGCCGCCCCGATGTCGATGGCGCCGATCTGCGGCGCGGGGCCGCTTGTGCCGCCACCCGCACCACAGCTCACCAGCACCAGCGCGAGGATCATGATAAGCACCCCCAGCAGACGTTGTCGCATTCGCCCACCTCTCGATCGTGTGCCGGACCGCGTCACAGCACCACGTGCGCCGCCGCATAATGGCAGGCCGACTCGTGCTCGTGGTCGGCCTCGTCACGCTGTGTCCGTGCAGGCTCCTCCTGCTCGCAGCGTGACTGCAGCTCGGGGGGCAGCGCGGCGTAGCGGAAACAGCGGGTGCGAAACCGGCAACCCGACGGCACGTCGGCCGGGCTGGGCAGGTCCCCGGTCAGCAGGATCCGTTCCCGGGCACGCTCCTTGGCCGGGTCGGGAATCGGGATCGCCGAGAGCAGCGCTTGGGTATACGGGTGCTGCGGCGCCTTGTACACCGCGTCGACCGGCCCGATCTCGACGATCTTGCCCAGATACATCACCGCGACCCGGTCAGCGACGTGCCGTACCACCGCGAGGTCGTGCGCGATGAAGAGCATGGCCAAGCCGAGCCGGGCCTGCAGCTTTTCGAGCAGGTTGAGCACACCGGCCTGAATCGAGACATCCAGCGCGGAGACCGGTTCGTCCAGCACAAGCACCTTGGGCCCCAGCGCCAGCGCCCGGGCGATCCCGATGCGCTGGCGTTGCCCGCCGGAGAACTCCGCCGGGTAGCGGCTAGCCTGCTCCGGACTCAGCCCTACCAGCTTCAGTAATTCCGGCACCCGCCGTCGAATCTCCGCAGTGGTCACACCGTGGGCGCTCAGCGGCTCGGCGAGCACGTCGAATATCGGCAATCTCGGATCCAAGGAGGCGATCGGGTCCTGGAAGACCACCTGAAGGTCCCGGCGCAGTTGCTTGCGCCGGCGCCGATCCAGCGCGGATACGTCCGTGCCGAGCACCTCGATGCGGCCGCCCGACGGGGCGGCGAGGTTGAGAATCTCCATCAGGGTGCTGGTCTTGCCGCAACCGGACTCGCCGACCAGCCCGAGGGTCTGCTGCTCACGGAGCTCGAATGAGATGCCATCCACGGCGCGCACGGTGCCCACCTGCCGCCGCAGGATCGTCCCCTTCCGCACCGGGTAATGCCGAACCAGGTGCTCGACGCGCAAGACTGCTCGTGAGTGGGAAACGGTGTTATAGCACTCGACGTCATAGCACTCGACGCCACTCACGAGCGCCGGCGCAGCCGGCGCAACCTCCGCCTCCGCACTTCGGTGGCAGGCGCACTGATGGTTTTCCGAGCCGTTGAGGGGGGCGAGGATGGGTTCGACAGTGCGGCAGTGATCGATCACCAGGGTGCATCGTGGGGCGAACGGGCAGCCGGCACCGAGCCCGGCCAACGAGGGCGGCTGACCCTCGATCGGAATCAGCGCCGTCCGCTGCCCGGCGTCCACCCGAGGGATGGAACCGAGCAGTCCCCGCGTGTAGGGCATCCGCGGGTGAGAGAAGATGTCGTCCACCGGCCCGGTCTCCACGGTGCGCCCGGCATACATCACCTGCACCCGGTCGGCGAACCCGGCGACCACTCCCAGGTCGTGGGTGATCAACACGATCCCCGCTCCGGTGACCTCCCGGGCAGTGGCCAGCACCTGCAGTACCTGAGCCTGCACCGTGACGTCCAGCGCGGTGGTGGGCTCGTCAGCGATGATCAGGTCAGGGTCGTTGGCGATCGCCATCGCGATCACCACGCGTTGCCGCATGCCACCGGAGAACTCATGGGGAAACGCCTGGGCTCCACGCGCGGCGTCGGGGATGCCGACCAGGTCGAGCAGCTCCACGGCCCGCGTGCCGGCGGCTTGCCGCGACAGCGTGCTGTGCACCAGCAGCGCCTCGGCTACCTGGTGACCCACGGTGTAGACCGGAGTGAGCGCAGACAGCGGGTCCTGGAAGATCATAGAAATGCGCCGGCCCCGGATCTGGGACAGTTCGCTGTCCGAGCGTCCCAGCAGCTCACGGCCCTGGAAGCGGATCGAACCGGTGATCTTGGCCTGGGGTCCGAGCAGGCCCATGACGGCCAGCGAGGACACCGACTTTCCGGACCCCGACTCGCCCACGATCCCCAGCACCTCACCGGCGGCGACCTGGTAGCTCAGCCCGCGCACGGCAGTGACCCGGCCCCCCTCGGCGGGGAACGACACTGCGAGGTCGGTGACGTCCAGCACCGGTTGCGCCACCGCTATCGCCGGTTTCCACGCGTGGAGTTCGGGTCGAGTGCGTCGCGCAGCCCATCACCGACGAAGTTCACCGACAACACGGTGAGCACCAGCAACCCCCCGGAGAACAGGAACAGCCAGGGAAAGGTGAGTGCCGAGTTCGTGCCGGAACCGATCAGCGTCCCGAGCGACACGTCCGGCGGTTGCACGCCGAAGCCGAAATAGCTCAGCCCTGTTTCGGTCAGGATCGCGGCCCCGACCGTGATGGTCGCATCGATGATCAGGAGCGATGCCATGTTCGGCACGATGTGGCGCGTGATGATCCGCCACGGCGGCACCCCCATGAAGCGGGCCGCCAGCACGAACTCGCGTTCACGTAGCGACAACGTCATGCCCCGGACGATCCGGGCACTGATCATCCACGAGAAGGCCGCCAGCAGCACGACGAGGATCAGCCAGGTCTGCCCCCGGAAAGCGGGTGACAGGATGGCGATGATCAGGAACGCCGGAATGACGAGTAGCAGGTCCACTCCCCACATCAAAGCCCGATCCACCCAGCCGCCGAAGTATCCGGCGGCAGCGCCGACGACTGCCGCGAGCCCGGTGGAGATAAGCGCGACCAGCAGCCCGATCGTCAGTGATTTCTGCAGGCCGCGCAGGGTCTGAGCGAACACGTCCTCGCCGATCTGAGTGGTGCCGAACCAGTGCTGCGCCGACGGCGGCTGCAAGTAGGCGTTGGGGTCCTGCTCGGCGTAGTCCCACGGGCTCAACAGCGGACCAAGGAACGCCAACGCATACAGCAGGAGCACGCACGCCAGCCCGATGACCGACAACCGGTGACGCAGGAAGCGGCGCAGCACCAACCGCGCCCGACCCGCGCCCCCGGTCAGTGGCGGTATCGGGGAATCGGGCAACGTCGAGGTACTGCGGGGATCGGTGATGGACGGCGGATCAGTGATCGACGCAGACATCGGCTACCTCCTCCCGTCAGATCCTGATCCGGGGATCCAGCGCGGCGTAGAGCACATCGGACAACCAGCCGGCGAACAGCACCAGAAGGGCCACGAACAGCGTCACCGTCGCGACGATGTTGGTGTCGTTCTGCTGTACGCCGTAGACGAACCAGTCGCCCATCCCGTACCAGCCGAAGATCCGCTCGGTGAAAACCCCGCCGATGACCAGCGTTCCAATCCCGAAGGCGAACAGCGTGGCCATCGGGATCAGCGCGGTGCGCAGCCCGTGCTTGAACAGGGCCCGGCGCCGGGTCAGGCCCTTGGCCTGGGCGGTACGCAGGAAGTCGCTGCCCAGCACGTCGAGCATGGCGCTGCGCTGGTAGCGGCTGTAGTAGGCGATCTGGCCCAGCGCGATGGCCAGCGTCGGCAGCACCAGGTGCGACAACCGGTCGCCCAGCGCGGCCCACCACCCCCCCTCGAAGCCGGGGGTGAACTCACCGGTGAAGTACAACACGGTCGTGCCGGCGGACTCGTTGAGCCGCAGGCCACCGAACTTCAGCAACGTGCCGATCAGGAACACCGGGGTGGAGAGCACCAGAAAGGAGAACAGCGTCGCGGCGTAGTCGCTGGCCCGATACTGCCGTACCGCACTGGCCACCCCGACCAGCACACCCACCACGATGCCCACCACGGTGCCCAGGGCGAATAGCCGAAGGGTCACGCCGACGCGGCTGCGAAGCTCGTCGGTGATGGGCTGGCCGGTGATCGTGGAACCGAAGTCACCCTGAACCACGCCGCCCATCCAGGCCGTGAAGCGGACCGGGATGGGATCGTCGAGCCGCAGCTCCGCCCGCTTGGCCTCGATGACCGACGCGGGCGGCGGCGGGTTACGACCCTGCAGCTGGCCCAGCGGGGAGAAAGTCAGTGACCCCAGCGCGAATGCCAGGAACGTCGCGGCCAAACACAGCACGACGTAGTTGGCCAGACGACGCGCCAGAAATCCGGTCATCGCGAGCCCACCAATTCACTCCAGAGGTCCGCGCACGTTACTACGGCCGGCCGTAGTGCAGTGTCAACCGAGGGGTTCAGTGGTCGACGCTGGAGGTGCTCGCAGCTCACCGGGCGGCGCCGGGACCTCCGGACGTCGACCACTGAGCGACAGAACAGGTGGGCGTAAGGTGCCGCGTCCATGGGGTCTATGAGGCGTTCACGAGCGCGGCGGGTGGTCGCGCTCGTGGCGGGTGCAACGCTGATGTCTGTGGCCTGCGGCGGCGGCGGTGGAACAGGCGACGGCGCCCGGCGCCAGACCGTGTCAGCCTTCGCGGGATGCCAAGCGGACCCGAACGCCTGCAACTCCGTTGAGCCCGGTGAGCTGCGGCAAGGCGGCCAGCTCAGCTATGCGCTCGAGAAGAACATCGATAACTGGAACCTGCACTCCAACGCAGGCAACGTGTTCGAAAACGGTCAGGTCTTCAAGGCCCTGCTGCCCTACACCTTCGTCACCCAGCCAGACCTTACGGTGGCGATGAACACCACTCTGCTGGATTCGGCCAAGGTGACCAATGCCGACCCGCAGACCATCGTCTACAAGATCAAGGCCAACGCGGTGTGGTCGGACGGTACGCCGATCACGGTTGATGACTTCGTGTACACCTGGAAGGTCATGAACGGGCGCGACTGCCAGGGCTGCGCCTCGTTCACCAGTCCCGGCTATGACCAGGTCCGATCGGTGGCCGGCACCGACAACGGCAAGACGGTCACGGTGACCTTCACCAAGCCGTTCATCGACTGGAAGCAGTTGTGGGGTCATGCCTCACCGATGTATCCGGCGCACATCGCGGCTCAGCATGGCGATCTCAGGACCCCGCAGGGCCTGGCCACGGCGTTCGCCTGGTTTGGCGCCACTGTGCCGACTTACTCCGGTGGACCCTTCCAGATCGAGAGTTTCAAGAACAACGAGTCGGTCACCCTGGTGCCCAACCCCAAGTGGTACGGGCCGCGCTCGAAGCTCGACCGGCTGACTTACCGGATCATCACCGACGCCCGCCTCGGGCCCGCAGCGTTGCAGAACCGGGAGGTCCAGGTCATTTCCCCGCAGCCACAGGTCGATCTGGTGGAGCAGGTGCGCCGGATCCCGGGCGTGTCCTCCTTCGTCGGGGTTGGCATGCAATGGGAGCACTTCGACTTCAATCTGGCCAGCCGCCACCTTGCCGACCCTGCGCTGCGCACAGCCATGTTCACCGCGGTCGCTCGGCAGGCCATCATTGACAAGACGGTGGGCCAGTTCACCGACACGATCAAACCGATGAACAGTCACAACTTCGTTCCGCAGCGCAGCGGCTATGAGGATGTGATCAGCGAGACAGGCCAGGGCTCCGGCAACCTCGCCCGGGCCAGGGAAATCCTCGCCGCCGCCGGATACCGGATCGACAATGGCCGGCTCAAGGGCCGCTACGGGCAGTCGGTGCCGCCGATGCGGATCCGCTACACCACCGGAAACCAGGTCCGCCAGGTTGAGTGCGAGATGTTCGCCCAGCAGGTCAAGCCGCTGGGGATCACCGTGCAGGTGGTGCCGACCGATGACCTCCGTGCCACGACAACGCAGGGAGACTACGACATCATTGTGTTCTCCTGGGTTGCTACACCATTTCCTTACGGCGCCGCCGCGCAGCTCTGGACCACCGGGCAGGGCAACAATTTCGGTCGCTACAGCAATCCGAACGTCGACCGCCTGATCGCCGCGGCGAGAAGCCAGACGGACGAGGCGATAGCCAAAGAGATGCTCAATCAGGCGGACCGGCTGATGACCAAGGATGCCTACGTACTGCCGCTATACCAAAAGCCGACGTTCATCGCATTGCACGACAACATAGCCAATGTCCGCAACAACTCCTCGCTGGAAGGCCCTCCCTACAACGTCGCCGAGTGGGGCCTCCGTGCGACCGGCTGACGCTCGGCGCCGACCGCCGTAGGGTTATGGGGTGTTGATGCCCGCGCGGCGGCTCTTGGTGGTGCATGCGCATCCTGACGACGAGACTCTGTGGACCGGCGGCATGATCGCCCGCTACGCCGCGGCCGGCGTCGCGGTGACGCTGGTGACCTGCACGCTCGGCGAGCAGGGTGAGGTGCTCATCGAGGAGCTGCTCGGACTGGCCGCCGACCGTGCCGACCAGCTCGGTGGCTACCGGGTCGCTGAGCTGCGCGCGGCCTGCGCTGCGCTCGGCGTCACCGACCAGCGATTCCTTGGCGGGATCGGCCGGTGGCGCGACTCTGGCATGGTGGTCGAGCCCGGCGCGCGGGCGAGCACGCCACCAGACCTGCACCCGCGAGCCTTGGCCGCTGGGGTGCTCGACGAGCAGGCCGGCGCGCTGCTCGAGGTGTTCCAACAGGTATGCCCTCAGGTTGTGGTGAGCTATGGCCCTGACGGGGGCTACGGGCACCCTGATCACATCCGGGCCCATCAGGTGGTGATGGCTGCGGCGGCGCAGACGTCCGAGGTGATGCGGGTGTTCTGGGCGGTCCACCCGGTATCGGCGGTCGCCGGCGGGATCGCCGCACTGCAGGCGATGCCCGGGTTGCCCTTCCCGCTGCCGGAAGGGCTTCCCGGGGTGGACGACTCCGAGGTGACGACCTCCTTGGACGTCGCCGCGCACCGGGCCGCCGTGCTCGCGGCAATGCGCGCCCACGGCACCCAGGTCAAGGTGTGGACTGCCGGCGCCCACGCTGCGTTCGCCCTGTGCGACGGAGTGGCCCGGCCCGTCTTCGACACCGAGTATTTCACTTTGGTGCGCGGCCCGGCTGCGGGCTCGCACGACGACCTGTTCGGCGGGCTGCCCCAGCCGGTGGTAGCATCCAAGAGGATGTCCCCATAGTGAACCTGGTGGCACGCATCACCCTGGTGGTTCTGGTGTTCGATGCGGTCGCCTTGGCCGGGGTGGAGCTGCTGTATCTCCCACTGCGGGTGGGGGCGGTACCCTTGCCCATCACCATCCTGCTCGCCGCGGTGAGCACGCCATGGTTGGTGCGCAGCGCGGCCGATCTGGGCGCGCCCCGGTGGGTGGCCGCGGTGCCACTGGCGGTCTGGGTGCTCGCGCTTGGGGTGCTCGGTGTCGCCGGACCTGGCGGTGACGTGCTGCTTCCCGCCGATTGGCGCTCGGCGCTGCTACTGGGTGGCGGCATGTTCCCGGCCGCTGTGACGCTGGGCCGTGCCCTAGCTCCGCGCGGGAGTGCCGGGGTCGTTGGTCAGCATCGGGTCGGCGAAGATACTGTGCAGGTAGACGGCCCGGTCGGGTACCGCGAGTGAGGAGCAGGAGAAACCCCGTGACATATGTGATCGCAGAGCCCTGCGTGGACGTCATGGACAGATCATGCATCGAAGAATGTCCCGTGGACTGCATATACGAGGGCGCTCGGATGCTTTATATCCAGCCCGACGAGTGTGTCGACTGTGGTGCTTGCGAGCCGGTCTGCCCGGTGGAGGCCATCTACTACGAGGATGACGTTCCGGAGCAGTGGAAGGACTACACCAAGGCCAATGTCGACTTCTTCGCTGAGCTGGGTTCACCCGGCGGAGCATCGAAGGTCGGCCCGGTAAACGACGACCCACCGCTGGTCGCCGAGCTGCCGCCACAGAACGAGGAGTGACGTCCTGGGGACGGTGCGCCTGGGCCTCCCCGACTTTCCTTGGGACAGTCTCGCGGGCGCAGCTCGCCGTGCGAAGGAGTATCCGGGCGGTGCGGTCGACCTGTCGGTCGGCACCCCGGTGGACCCGGTGCCCGATGTGCTTCGGGACGCGCTGCAGTCGGCGTCGGCGCTGCCCGGCTACCCGGCCACGCACGGCACCCCGGAGCTTCGCCAGGCCGCCGTCGCTGCGTTGGCGCGGCGGTACGGCGTGACTGGTGTGCCGCCCGAGGCGGTGTTGCCCACGGTGGGCTCCAAAGAGCTGGTGGCGTGGCTGCCCACGCTGCTCGGCCTCGGTCCCGGTGATCTCGTCGCGCTGCCGGAGCTGGCCTATCCCACTTATGAGGTCGGCGCCCGGCTGGCCGGCGCCACTGCCGTCCGCCTTGCCGATGACCAGCCGGCTGCCCCAGGCACCCGGCTGCGTTGGCTGAACTCGCCGAGCAACCCCACCGGCGCCGTGGCGCCCGCCGGGGCGCTGGCTAGCGCGGTGCGGCAGGCCAGGGAGGTCGGCGCGGTGGTGGCCTCCGACGAGTGCTACCTCTCGTTGGGCTGGGAGGCGCAGCCGGTCTCGGTGCTGCACCCGCAGGTGACCGGCGGGGACCACCGCGGGGTGCTTGCGGTGCACTCGCTGTCCAAGTCGTCCAACCTCGCCGGCTACCGGGCCGGTTTCGTCACCGGGGACCCCGAGCTGATCGTCGCCTTACTCGCGGTGCGTAAGCACGCCGGGATGATGGTGGCCCGGCCAGTGCAGCAGGCGATGGTGGCCGCGTTGTCCGACGACACGCACATCGGGCAGCAGCGTGACCGGTATGCCCGACGTCGTCACCTTCTGGCCCCCGCGCTGGACGGGGCAGGGCTGAGCGTGCAGTGGTCGCAGGGGGGGTTGTTTCTGTGGTGCACCGCGGGCGAGCCGTGCAGGGACACAGTGGCCCGGTTGGCCGAGGTGGGGGTCCTCGTCGCCCCCGGTGAGTTCTACGGTCCCGCTGGCGCGAGGCACGTCCGGGTCGCCCTGACCTCGACCGACGAGCGGATCGGCGCCGCTGTTGCGCGGCTCGGTCGCCTGGCGGGAAATCTGATGTCGCCTCATTCATGAAGCGCGCTGGGTAGCGCTGTCTCCGGCTGGTCAGCGCACCAAGGTGGTTGTTTCCCCTCGGCGGCGGGCCAGGTACCAGCGCTGGCCAGTGTTGAACCAGCGCTGCGCTCTCCGCAAAGCCGGGATCTGGGTGGCGAGGTGCATCTGATAAGCCCACGGTGGCTGAGCCCCGTGCCGGCCCGCCATTGCGTAGGTGAAAGCCACAGCGTCTGAATCGAGGTACAGTTCGGCGCGTTCGAACCACGCCATGCTGGTGCGAAAGGACGAGGACCCGAGGTCACCCGCCATTCAGGCTGCGGTCTCCAGTGATTGTGCCCGCAGCTGTACCCGGTGCCACGCGGCCGCCCAGGCTTGCCGCATCGCGATGCGGTTGACCTCCTCGCGCTCCACCAGTCGCCCGGCCACGAACGCCACATCGACGTCGACGACGTCGCCAAGGCCGTCCAGGAGTCTCATCACCCGGTGCTGGGCGACACAGGCATCCTGATGCTCGCCCAACACGTCCTGCAGCGCCACCGTGGACTCCACCAGCTTGCGCACCGGCTTACGACCAGCGGCGGCCAGCTCGCCGGTGTAGCGCAACCGCTTTCCCTGGATCCGCAGGGCATGCAAGACCTCGTCGGGCGGGTCCTCGCCAGCCGCTCGTACCGCCTTGAACAGTCGGCGGTACTCGGTACGGACCAGCTCGACCAGGGACGGGGCGGCGACGCGGCGGGCAGGAGTGGGCAGTGGCCGCGACACCGCTGCGGCCAGCCGGCGCAGCAAGCCGGTGTAGCAGGCACTGCCCAGGGCGTCGAGCATGTCGGCGCGAGCGGTTTCCCGGTCAGCCACCAGGGCCTCGATCAGGGTGTCCACCGCCTCGCAGCCGGTGTCCTCGAAGGCCGCCGCGCGACCGCGGAGACGCTCGATCAGCACGTCGGCGTCGCGTACCGGCCCCAACGCCCGGCCCAACCAGCCCAGTTCGGCCCGCAGATCGTCGGCCCAGGCCCGGTCCAGCAGCGGCCGGGCGGCCTTGAGCATGGCCCGCATCCGGCGCACTGCTACCCGCATCTGGTGCAGCTCCTCGGGATCCTCACCCACCCGGGTGCCGGGATCGTGGGCGAGCAGTGCGCGCAGCCGGGTGTCCAGACCGGCGCGCAATTGGTGCACCGTCGGGTCGGACGGTCGGGCCTGAACCGGGTCACCCAGCTTGACGAGCCTGCGGGTGCGCCGGTTGGGGCTGCCGTGCGGTTCGTGGGTGGCAGCGCTCACCGGGACGATCCTAGTGAACTACGGTCCGTGCTGGTCGAAGAGTCAGTCGTTGGAGTGCAGCATGGCGTTGAGCGCGATACCGGCTCGACCGGCGCGGTGTACTGCGTGCACGGCACCGGTGACCGAATCCCGACGGAACAGCACTCCGTCAGCGCCGGACAGCTCGCGGGCCTTCACCACCGTGCCATCGGGCAGCGTCACCTTGGTTCCTGCGGTGACGTAGAGGCCGGCCTCCACCACACAGTCGTCGCCCAGCGAGATCCCGATCCCGGCATTGGCGCCTACCAGGCAGCGTCGGCCGATCGAGATCTGCTCCTTGCCGCCGCCCGAAAGGGTTCCCATGACCGATGCGCCGCCGCCCAGGTCGGAGTCGGCATCGACGATGACCCCGGCCGAGATCCTGCCCTCCACCATCGACGTACCCAGCGTGCCGGCGTTGAAGTTGACGAATCCCTCGTGCATCACCGTGGTGCCGGCGGCCAAGTGAGCGCCTAGCCGCACCCGATCCGCGTCACCGATCCGCACCCCTGCGGGCACCACGTAATCCACCATTCGGGGAAACTTGTCCACTCCGTAGACAGTGACCGCGCCCAGTTGGCGCATCCGCATGCGGCTGGCCTCGAAGCCCGCCACCGGGCATGGCCCGAAGCTGGTCCACACCACGTTGGACAGCAGCCCGAAGATCCCATCGAGGTTGATGCTGCGCGGCGTCACCAAACGGTGTGACAGCAGGTGCAGGCGCAGGTAGACGTCGTACGCGTCCTCCGGCGGAGCCTGCAGATCGGGCACTGCGGTGCGCACCGCCACCAGTTCGACACCGCGGGCCGGATCCGGGCCGAGCAGCGCGGCGAGCTCCTCGGGCACCTCCTCTGCAGGTACCCGGACGGTGCCGGTCGCGTTGTCATCCGGCAGACCCGGCGCCGGATCAGGGAACCAGGTGTCCAGCACGGTGCCGGAGTGCGTGAGAGTGGCTAGGCCGAGGCCGTGCGCCGAGTCGATTGGGTCGTTCATCACGGCACGGTAGCGCTCGGGGTCCGTCAGTGGGTGAACTCCTCGGCTGATCACCTTGAATCAAGCGAGGGCGGCGGCCGCGGCCGATGTCGCGGCGCTACCGTCGCAGCCGTGGACTTGGACCTGACGGCAGATCCCGTATCGCTGACCACCGCACTGGTGGACATGCCCAGCGTCTCGGGGCAAGAGACCGCGCTGGCCGATGCGGTGCAGACGGCGCTAGCGGCCCAGGCGCCGCACGTGCAGCTGCTGCGCTCGGGTAACACCGTGCTGGCCCGCACCGACCTGGGCCGGCCGCGGCGGATCCTGCTGGCGGGGCATCTGGACACCGTGCCGATCGCCGACAACCTACCCACCCGGCGCCGCGGCGACCTGCTTTACGGCTGCGGCACGTCGGACATGAAGTCGGGCGACGCGATGATCCTGCACCTCGCGGCCACGGTGGCGGATCCGGTGTACGACCTGACGGTGGTTCTTTACGACTGCGAGGAGGTCGATGCGGCTCGCAACGGGCTGGGACGGATCGAACGGGAGTATCCCGAGTGGCTGGCCGCCGAGCTGGCGATCCTGGGCGAACCCACCAACGGCCTGGTCGAGGCGGGCTGCCAGGGTACCTTGCGGGTCACCGTGCGGACCGTGGGGCGCCGGGCACACAGTGCCCGCTCATGGCTGGGGGACAACGCGATCCACGCTGCCGGTGAGGTGCTGGCCCGGCTGGCCGCCTACCGGCCACGCAGCGTCGAGATCGACGGGTGTACCTACCGGGAGGGTCTGCAGGCAGTGCGGATCGGCGGCGGAGTTGCCGGCAACGTGGTGCCCGACACCTGTGAGGTTCAGATCAACTTCCGCTTCGCCCCGGACCGTTCGCTGCCGGACGCCCAGCAGCATGTCCGCGAAGTGCTCGACGGGTTCGACCTCGAGTTCACCGATGGCGCTGGCGGTGCGTTACCGGGTTTGGACGCGCCCGCTGCCCGGGAGTTCCTGAATACCATCGGGGTCGCCCCGGTCGCGAAGTACGGCTGGACAGATGTGTCTCGCTTCGCTGCGCGCGGGATCCCGGCGTTGAACTTCGGACCCGGCGATCCCAACCTCGCGCACACCCGGGAGGAGCACGTGCGCACCGATCAGATCACGGCCTGCACCGACGTGCTCCGCCGTTACCTCACCGCGCGCCCTGCTGCCCAACATGGAGGCCTCCCGGGGCAGCGAGGCGGTCAATAGCCCCGATATGCCGTCATATCGGGCGGGGTGGCGCTCGTGAGTACCCAATGTGGGTTACTAGGCTGGTGGGGTGGCGGTGGACGGATGGCTGGGATCTAGCAACAGCAACGGGGACGACGAGGAGCACCCCCGGGAAAAGCTGCGCGGACCGGTGGTACTGCGGCGAGACCGTCGCCATGAGGCGACCACCACTGATCAGCGGCTACTCGACTCACGCGGCCCGAGCGACTGGGTGCACACCGACCCGTGGCGGGTGCTGCGTATCCAGGCCGAGTTCGTGGAGGGTTTCGGAGCGCTCGCCGAGTTGCCCCGGGCGGTCACCGTGTTCGGCTCGGCCCGCACTCAGCGGGATCACCCTGAGTACGCCATCGGTCGCGCGCTCGGCGTCGCACTCGCCGCCGCCGGTTTCGCGGTGATCACCGGTGGTGGCCCCGGCACCATGGAGGCGGTCAACCGCGGGGCCTCCGAGGCGGGTGGGCTGTCGGTAGGGCTGGGTATCGAGCTGCCTTTCGAGCATGGGCTGAATCCCTGGGTCGACGTCGGGATCAACTTCCGCTACTTCTTCACCCGCAAGACCATGTTCATCAAGTACGCCCAGGCCTTCGTTTGCCTGCCGGGCGGATTCGGCACCCTCGACGAGCTGTTCGAGGCCCTCACCCTGGTGCAGACCAAGAAGGTCACCAAGTTCCCAGTCGTCCTGTTAGGGCGCGCCTATTGGGGTGGGCTGCACTCATGGCTGGCCGACACCGTGGCGGCCCAGGGCAAGCTCAACGAAGCCGAGCTGGCCCTGCTGCACGTCACAGATGACATCGACGAGGTGGTTCGGCTGGTCGGCGCGTCCTACCAGGCCTGGCAGGACACCCATTGACAAGGTGGGTGACGGCGCCCGCAGTGGGTCAACCGTTGCCCGCTGTCCGGTTCGGAGCTCGAATGTTGCCAGCCGACCGGGCGGCGGTGATGGCCATCGTCAACCGGACCCCGGATTCGTTCTACGACCGCGGCGCCAGCTACTCGGACCGGGCAGCGATGGCCGCGGTGGACAGCGCTGTGCAGGAAGGCGCTGACCTCGTGGACATCGGCGGTGTCAAGGCCGGACCCGGGGACGACGTCGGGATGGCCGAGGAGACTCGCCGAGTGGTGCCTTTCCTGGCGGCCGTCCGGGAACGCCATCCAGATCTTCTGATCAGCGTCGATACCTGGCGGCATGAGGTGGCTCGCCCGGCTGTCGAGGCAGGGGCGGACATCATCAACGACACGTGGGCGGGTATCGATCCAAAGCTCGCTGAGGTCGCCGCCGAGTACGGGTGCGGCGTGGTGTGCTCGCACACCGGAGGCACTACACCCCGGACCCGGCCGCACCGGGTGCACTACACCGACGTGGTGCGCGACGTCGTCGAGGACCTCACCGCGCAGGCCGGGGAGCTGGTCAAGCTCGGTGTCCCGAGCGCGGCAATCCTGATCGACCCCACCCATGACTTCGGTAAGAACACCTGGCACGGCCTTGAGCTGCTCCGCCGCTGCGACGAATTGGTCGCTACCGGATGGCCGGTGCTCATGGCGCTGTCCAACAAGGACTTCATCGGGGAGACGCTGGACGCCGGCGTGGACGATCGGGTGGATGGCACCCTGGCGGCCACCGCGATCGGCGCCTGGGCAGGGGTGCGGGTCTTCCGGGCCCACCAGGTGCGCCAGACCCGCCGCGTGCTGGAGATGGTGGCCTCCATCGCCGGCACCCGCCCGCCGGCCCGCGCCATCCGTGGCTTGGCGTGACCTGCCACGATCTCCGAGTATGGGTACGGTGCTGATCTATTTGGTGGTCGCGGCTGTGGTGGCCGCGGTGGTGTTCCTGATCGCCTCGCTGGTTTTCGGTCGGGGCGAGGAACTGGCCGCGCTGCCAGCGCACGCCACCCCGACCTGGCTGCCGGACGGACCGATCATCGGAGATGATGTGCGCGCCATCCGCTTCTCCCAGGTGCTGCGCGGGTACCGCATGTCCGAAGTGGATTGGGCACTGCAGCGGGCTGCGGCCGAGCTCGACGCGCTGCGAGCCCGGGTGACCGAGCTGGAGGCGTTGCCGTGAAGCTCACGATGCGGGTCGATGTCGATGTGCCGCCGGAAACGGTGTTCGAGGCCGCCACCGACTGGGAGCGCCAAGGCGAGTGGATCCTTGCCACCACAGTGCGGGTCCTTCGTGGTGATGGCCGCTCGGTCGGCTCGGAGATGGAGGCGGTCACAGGTATATCCGGGGTCGGGGTCGCCGACCGGATGCGGATCACTGTGTGGCAGGCCCCGGTGCGTTGCGAGGTGGCGCACCTCGGGCGGGTGGTCCGCGGGATCGGCGTCTTCGCGGTGCAGCCACGTGGCCGCGACGCAGCCACCTTCGAGTGGACCGAGCAGTTGGATCTTCCGTTGGGCATGCTGGGCCGGTTGGGCCGGCCGCTGGTTCGTCCGATCTTCAGCTGGGGTCTGCGGCGTTCGCTGGACCGCTTCGCCGACTTCTGCCGGACCTACCAGCGAGCTAGATGACATTCCCAGAGGAGTCCCAAACGGGCGCAGCCGGCTCACTGACAAGCCCGGACACAGTAGTAGGAACGGACGGCCGCCTGCGTTGCCCGTGGGCAGCCGGGGCTGTCGACTATCGCAACTACCACGACACCGAGTGGGGAGTGCCGGTGCACGGCGAGGCCGCCCTGTTCGAGCGGCTCAGTCTGGAGGCATTCCAGTCAGGTCTGTCCTGGTTGACGATCCTGCGCAAGCGGGCAGCCTTCCGGCGCGCCTTTGCCGGGTTCCGCCCGGCTACGGTCGCCGCGTTCACTGACGTGGACGTCGCACGCCTGCTCTCCGACGCGAGCATCATCCGCAACCGCGCCAAGATCGAGGCGACGGTACGCAACGCGCGAGCGATTACCGAGCTGGGCGCGGATCTGGGCGCCCTGTTGTGGTCCTACGCGCCCGACCCGGTTGGGCGGCCGGCACCACGCAGCGTGGCCGAGGTGCCGGCCCGAACCCGCGAGTCCGAGGCGATGGCCCGCACCCTGCGGAGCCGGGGATTCACCTTTGTCGGTCCGGTTACCTGCCAGGCACTCATGCAGGCCACCGGGATGGTCGATGACCACCTCGCCGGCTGCTTCCGCCGCACGGCCGGTGAGCGCCGGCGCCGCTGAACCGGCGGTCCCAGGTGGACGGTGCGATGCCGACCGAGTGCGAGATCATCGGTTGCTTTTCGGGCGTCGGGGCCGATAGGGGAGAATGCAGGGGGTCACCGGTGCGCGTGGCCACCCGCGGTGACGGAATGCACGGAGGGAGCACGCTATGGCGGCCATGAAGCCCCGGACCGGCGACGGTCCCCTCGAGGTGACGAAGGAGGGGCGGGGCATCGTGATGCGCGTCCCGCTCGAGGGCGGTGGGCGACTCGTCGTCGAGATGTCGGCGGACGAGGCCGGCGAACTTGGCGAGGCATTACGGGCCGTTGTGGGGTGACGGTCCGCGACCAGCGTATGTCGTCCCGTGGGTCCGGTTGCGCGCCGTCAGACGCACCGGGGCCGCGCCACGAGCCGACCCTTCAGACACCAACGCCCGTGACACCGAAGGTGCCCACGCCCCTGGCCGAGGTGCGGGCGCAGCTGCGCCGCGACCCCATGACGCCTGATGTCGTGCTGGTTAGCCAGTCCTCCGCTGAAGGATCCACACCGGACAATCTGCCGAGCTTGGGTCCCGGCGCGGAGAGACTCGGCGTGGACGAGCAGTGGCTGGCGCAGTACCGGGTGCGCCCCACCGCAGGGTCCGCGCAGGTAGTGCCCCTGACCCCGGCGTGGCCTGATCACGGGTGGCTTGTGGGTACCGGGCAGGGCAGCGCGGAGGATTGGCGGACGGCCGGCGCCGGACTGGTAAGGGCCGCTTCGGCGCGGGTGGAAAGCGGTGTTCCGGCCGGGCCCGGTGGCGATCACTTGGCAGAATCCAGCGACCCGGCACCTCGCACCCTGCAGGTGCACCTGCCGCCTGGCACGACAGCCCACCAAGCGGCGTCTCTGGCCCTTGGATGCGTGGTGGGCTCACACCGCTTCCGCGTCACCAGCAAGGGCAGCGGGATTGCCGGCTCGGCCGGCGGTGGTCGGATTGCCGGCTCGGCCGGCGGTCAGCCGTCGGGGCACCCCACCGTGGCGCTCATCGCTCCTCCCGACGGCGGGCCGGAGCTGTTCGCCGAGGCCGTCGCAAGGGCGCAAGTCCTTGGTCGGGCGACCGGACTTGCCCGGGACCTCGCCAATACCCCGTGCGGTGAAAAGGACCCCGAGTGGCTCGCCGCCACAGCCACCCGCTTGGCTGCGACCGTTCCCGGCCTACGGACGACCGTGCGTGACGAGCACTGGTTGGCCGAGCACGGCTTCGGGGGAGTACTCGCGGTCGGTGGCGGCTCGGCCCGCCCGCCGCGGTTGCTCGAGGTGGCTTGGCAGCCTCCCGAGGTAAGCACCAGCGAGCACTTGGTGCTGGTCGGCAAAGGTATCACCTTCGACACCGGGGGAATCTCCATCAAGCCCGCCGAGGGCATGCACTTGATGCGAACGGACATGTCCGGGGGTGCAGCGGTGATCGCGGCTCTACTGGCTGTCGGTCGCCTGCAGCCGCAGCTACGAGTGACGGGGTTGGTGCCCTGCGCGGAGAACCACGTTTCAGGGTCAGCGTTTCGTCCGGGTGACGTGGTGCGGCAGGTGGGTGGCACCACCACCGAGGTGACCAACACCGACGCGGAGGGTCGGCTGGTGCTCGCCGATGCGCTGGCCTATGCGGTGCGCACGTTGGCGCCTACCACGTTGGTCGACGTCGCGACGCTGACCGGGGCCATGAAGGTGTCGTTGGGTCTGCGCACCGGCGGACTGTTCGCTACTGACCCCGAACTCGCCAAGCGCATCCAGAGCGCCGGCGAAGCTGCTGGCGAGGCTTGGTGGCCGATGCCGCTGATCGACGATCACGCCGACGAGGTTCGTTCGGACATCGCTGATCTGCGGCAATGTCCACCCGGACCCGCGGGCATCACGGCGGCGCTGTTCCTGCGGGAGTTCACTGGCGGGCTGGCCTGGGCGCACCTGGACATCGCCGGTCCGGCTCGCGCCGAGCAGAGCTATTCCGAGGTCAATCCGGGGGGTACCGGATTCGCCACCCGGACCCTCATCGAACTGGCTTGCTTGTTCACCGGCTGAGGTCGCGCGCCACCCCACCCGCTGGCACCGGTGCAGCGGCTTGCTCGGTGGTGATCGCCGCACGGCCGAACACGTACCGATCCAGCAGCGCGAACTTGAGCACGAACAGCGGCAGGTAACTGAGGTTATAGACCGCCGCGAGGACCGCGGTGCGCACCGCGTGATCATCGATGGCGCTGCTGACCAGCTGGTCAACGGCGGCTGTGATACCGATCGCCACCAGGCCGCTGAGGGTGATCACCGCTAGGTAGGGCGCCAGTTCGCGGCGCAGCCCCACCGGGCCGCCTCGCCGCCAGGTCCAGAACCGGTGGATGAGGAAGTTCGGCACCGCCCCGGCCACGAAAGCCACCGCGCCGGATACCGCGGCCGACGCGTCAAGGACGCCGAACAGCAGCACAAAGGCCAATTGACCGCACGCGGTGGAAACAATCGTGCCCGCAGCGAATCGAGTGAACAACCTTGCCAACCGGGACCGGGCGAGCTGTCGGAGCACGCGCTCATCCTGCCACGCGCGTTACACCGCCCGTGCTGCCTAGACATAAAGACAAATCGGGCTCAGGACGGACCCCGATGATCCCGCTATGTCTTCATGTCGGAGCGTGGAGAGGGCTATGAGAAGAGGAGCCGCTCGTAGAGCTCTAGGGTGCGATCCGCGACGGCGGACCAGGAGAACTCGGTGACGGCGCGCTTTCGCCCGGCCTGGCCCATCGCGGCTACCCGTTCGGGGTCCGCCAGCAGTTCGTTGACGCAACGAGCCAGATCGCGCTGAAACTCTTCCGGATTCTGCTCGTTGTAGGGCACCAGCAGACCGGTCACGCCGTCGTCGACGACCTCCGGGATCCCCCCCACGGCGGAAGCGACGACTGCCGTGCCACAAGCCATCGCCTCAAGGTTGACGATTCCCAGCGGTTCGTACACCGAAGGGCAGGCGAACACGGTCGCCGCGGACAGCACCTGCCGGACGTCCTCGATGGGCAGTCTGTTCGGCACCCAGATCACGCCCGGTCGGTCTGCGGACAGCTTCCCCACCGCGGCGCGGGCCTCGGCCTCGATCTCCGAGGTGTCCGGCGCGCCCGCACACAGCAACAACTGGGCACCGTGGTCGATGTGGTGGGCCGCCGCCAGCAGGTGCCCGACTCCCTTCTGCCGGGTGATCCGCCCCACGAACGCGACGATCGGCCGCGCGGGGTCGGCCCCGAGCCGGCGAATCGCGTCGGTCTCCTGAACCGGGCGGAAGATGTTGGCGTCGATGCCGTTGCGCACCACGTACACCCGCTCCGGATGCACGGTTGGGTAACAGTCCAATACATCGGCGCGCATACCGTCGCTGACCGCAATAATCGCGTCAGCGTGCTCGTACGCGGTGCGTTCCACCCACGACGACACCCGGTACCCACCACCGAGCTGCTCGGCCTTCCACGGCCTGCGCGGCTCCAACGAGTGCGCGGTGATCACGTGCGGCATGCCATGCAGGGTCCGGGCCAGGTGACCCGCCAGGTTGGCATACCACGTATGCGAGTGCACCACGTCGACGTCGCCCAGCGCGTCGGCCATCGCAAGGTTCACCGACAAGGTCTGCAACGCCGGGTTGGCGGCAGCGAGTCCCGGCGCGACGCTGTGGTTGTGCGCGTTCGGGCGGGGCGCACCGAAACAATGCACCTCAACCTCACACCGCTCACGTAGTTCGGGCACCAGATGGCTGACGTGGACTCCGGCGCCGCCGTATACCTCTGGCGGGTACTCCCGGCTCAGGACTCCGATACGCACGACGCGTCACGCTAGCGTTCTCCTCGACTGAGCCGGTAATTAAGCGCGCCGGCTGGGCCGGCAATCAGGCGCTGACTACGAGTTACCGATGGGCCGGTGTGACGAGGCCTAACCGGTGAACATTCGGTGACCGGGGGCGGCCCTCACGTGGCTCGCCCGCAGTAGCGAGGCTAAGGTGACATATTGTGAAGGGACAGCCGCACGTGCTAGGCATGGTTCTTGCCGGCGGTGAGGGAAAACGGTTGTGGCCGCTGACTGCGGACCGGGCGAAACCCGCCGTTCCGTTCGGTGGCAACTATCGGTTGATCGACTTTGTGCTCTCCAATTTGGTCAACGCCGGGTATATCCGGATTTGTGTGCTGACGCAGTACAAGTCGCACTCGTTGGACCGGCACATCACCACGACGTGGCGGCTGTCATCGATGCTGGGGCAGTACATCACCCCAGTGCCCGCGCAGCAGAGGCTCGGCCCGCGGTGGTACACAGGCAGCGCGGACGCGATCTTTCAGTCGCTCAACCTGGTCTATGACGAGGCGCCGGAATACATCGTTGTCTTCGGTGCTGACCACGTGTACCGGATGGACCCGTCGCAGATGGTGGAGCAGCACATCGCCACCGGCGCGGGGGTGACCGTCGCGGGCATACGGGTCCCGCGCGAGCAGGCGAGCGCCTTCGGCTGTATCGGGGCTGACAGCGAAGGGCGGATCACCGAGTTCCTGGAGAAACCGCCGTCGCCACCGGGCACGCCGGATGACCCTGAGGTCGCCTTTGCGTCGATGGGCAATTACGTGTTCACCACCAAGTTATTGGTGGCTGCGTTGCGCGCCGACGCCACCAACCAGGATTCCGACCATGACATGGGCGGCGACGTGATCCCGATGCTGGTGGACGCCGGGGAAGCGGCGGTTTATGACTTCGCCGACAACGTGGTTCCGGGTGCGACCGATCGGGACCGCGGTTACTGGCGTGACGTCGGCACATTGGACACCTACTACGAGGCGCATATGGACCTTGTGTCCGTGCATCCGGTCTTCAACCTGTACAACCAGGCGTGGCCGATCCGCACGGCGATGCCTCCGTTACCGCCCGCTAAATTCGTCCAGGGTGGCACGGCCCAGGAGTCGATCGTCGGGGCGGGCTCCATCGTCTCGGCTGCGCAGGTGAGCCAGTCGGTGCTGTCGGGGGATGTGGTCGTGGAGGCCGGTGCCCACGTCGAGGGCAGCGCGCTGATGCCCGGTGTACGGGTGGGCAAGGGAGCAGTGGTGCGCCGCGCGATCCTGGACAAGAACGTGGTGATTCCCGACGGCGCTCAGGTCGGCGTGGACCCCGGCCTCGACCGGGAGCGTTATACGGTCAGCGGTGGTGGCGTCGTCGTGCTGGGCAAGGGAGCCCAAGCGGAGTGAGCCAGTGGGTTAGCGTGGCAGGGTGCGAACCGTGCCCTGGTGGGCTGTGCTGTCCTCGGCCTGCGCTCCGGCACTGCTGATCGGTGGTTGGCAACTCGCAGCGGCCCGGCAGCCAGGTGGTTTCGATCCGGTGAGCCAGACGATCAGTGCGCTGGCCGCCCGAGGCGCCACCGACCCCTGGATCATGACCACGGCTCTGGTCGGAGTCGGCGCATGCCACACGGTCACGGCGGCCGGGTTACGGACGGTGGCCGTTGCGGGGCGCGTGCTCCTTGCCACCGGCGGAATCGCCACCGTATTGCTCGCCGCATTCAGGCAACCGGTCATCGGTGCTTCAGTGGTGCACGTCGCGGCGGCTTCGGTCGCCTTTGGCGCGCTGTCCCTGTGGCCCGCGCTGGCGTGCCATCGCTGTGGCAGGCCGGGAACCGGCATCATGCTGGGCGCCGCCGCCGGGTTGCTCGGGATGCTCGGGTGGTTCGGGAGCGAGTATTTCGGCCAGAGACCGCGGATCGGATTGTCCGAACGGGCGCTCGCCGCGGGTCAGGCACTGTGGCCGCTCGCAGCGGTACTGCTTGCGCGCCGGCACTGAAAGCTCTGCGATGTGATGCAATTCGGGCAGACGCACGCTGTGGGGGAGAATTTGATGGGACCTCGAGACAAGGCTTCTGATCGGGCGCCGGTCGGCTCTCTCACCGAGGCGATCGTCGGCTACTACGACGAAACCTGGATCGACTACCGCGTACTGTGGCTCAACAAGGACAACCTGGCGGTCCACTTCGGCTACACCGACGGCAGCACCCGCAGTCACACCGATGCGCTGAAGAACATGAATCGGGTACTGGCGGACCGGGTGAGCATCCAACCGGGGGATCGGGTTCTGGATGCCGGCTGCGGGGTCGGTGGCAGCAGTCTGTGGTTGGCCGCCGAGCGAAACGCGGAGGTAGTCGGGATCACGTTGGCCGACCGGCAGGTCGTGATGGCCCGGAGTAACGCCGCCCGGCGAGGGCTGACCGACCGGGTCCGCTTCGAAGTAGCCGATTTCACCGCGACGCCGTTCCCGGAGGCAAGTTTCGACGTGGTATGGGCGGTGGAGAGCCTGTGCCATGCACCTCAGAAGGCCGCTTTCTATCAGGAGGCTGCCCGGCTGCTGCGTCCCGGTGGACGGGTGGTCGTCGCCGATTTTGTGCGGGCCGCTCGTTCGCTTGACCTGACTGGGGAACGGCTGCTGCACGAGTGGCTCGTCGGCTGGGCCGTCCCCGACATCGACACCGCCGTCGAGCACCTGGAGCACCTGGCTGCTGCCGGATTCACCGAGCCCCGGCTCGACGACGTGACGGTGCACACTCGCCCATCGCTTCGTCGGTTGTATCGCATGGCGTACTGGACCTACCCGCTGGCGGTGATTGGCCATAACAAGGGGATTCGCTCGGACGTCCAGCACGGCAATGTCATCGCCTCGATCCGCCAATACCAGGCACTGCGGCACGGCGCCTGGTTCTACGGCATCCTGTCCGCCGCCAAGCCGTAGCCAGGGCGGCGTTCACGGCCGGGCCCGCAACCCGTCCAGCAGGGATATCAGGGCGGTTTCGATCTGATCTCGCGCCACCGCGGGGTCGGACCTTCGTCCCGCGAGTAAGCAGAATCCACGTCGGGTCGTCCCGGTGTGACCTATTCGTGATCGTGGTCGAGAGAACCCAGCACTGAGTCGAGTCCGGCCACCGCACCGCGGCGCCACGCCGTGTCGAAAGCCACCTCGCCCAGGGCGGCCCGCACCGCGGAGCCGATCCGGCCGACGTCGCTGCGCTCGGCGGATGGCAGCGGCCGGTCGACGGAACGCCGGGCCGCCCCGGCGGCCCCCAGCAGCCACCCTGCTCGGTCATGGTGGCCGGTCAACGCGTCAGCACCGGCAAGCCCTTCGAGTGCCAGCGCGATGGCGCGGGGGTCGCCGGAGACCCGGGCGGAGCGCAGGCCCTCCAGGTGCCAGGTTCGGGCGGCTTCCGGGTCGCCGCGGAGCTCCGCGACGAAGCCGAGCTCGGCGAGGACGAACGCCATGCCGGGGTGGAAGCCCGCAACGCGGTGCGCATCGAGCACCTCTGACAGCTGCGCCTCCGCGGTCTCAAGCCGACCCTGTCGACGCGCGATCAGGCCCAGGCCGGCCTGGGCGAAGCTGGCCCCGGGCTCGAACGCTTGATCACGAGCCAGCCGCAGGGCGCGCTCGTGCAACGCCAGCGCGGTTGGGTAGTCGGCGGCCAGCATGGCGAGCCGGCCGAGGCGGCCGAGCGGCCACGCCCCACCGGTCGCCGAGCCGTCGAAAGCCCGCGAGCGCCTGCTCGACCAGACCAGTGTCGGACGACATCACACCGCCGCTGAGCATGACAAAACCGGCCATCCATTGCACGTGTACAAACCCGCCGTGATCATCCAGGCCGGAGTGAAGCGCGAGTTCTGCGCGGCCGTGCTCCGCTGTGTCGGTGCCGGTCCGATCATGGGAACCGAGGACAGCCAACCCGGCCAGCGCTCTGGCCCGGGTCGCGACCGGGCGCCCAGCCGGGGTTCGCAGCTGCTGGTAGCTGTCCAGCGCCTCGGCCTGGCGTCCGGCCAGGTACAGCGCGCGCATGTGGGCCGCCCGTAACCGCTCGCGCAACGGGTGCCCGGCCACGAGGATCTCGAGCTCGCCGATTTCGGACCTGACGAGCCTCCAACACGCCCGATAGGTCTTATGCCGGGGGCGCGGCAGTCACGAGGCGCGTAAGGCCAGCAGGAGACCGTCGCCCAGGGGGAGCATCAGCGGGATCAGGGTCTCGTCGGCGCGGACCATCGCCCCGACCTCTCGCAGGGCGACCGAGGACGGGTCCCGATACCCCGGATCAGCCACCCTGCCACTCCCTAGGGCATTGTCGAACGCGATCACCCCGCCGGGGCGCAGTAACCGCACACCAACCGCCAGATAATGCGGGTACTCGGGCTTGGCGGCGTCGACGAACACCAAGTCGTAGCCGCCGTCGGTGAGTCGGGACATCACGTCCAGGGCTTGGCCCATGATCAACCGGTAGCGACACGGCGGGAACCCTGCCTCGGTGAACGCCTGCCGGGCGGCACGCTGGTGCTCAGGTTCGACATCGATCGAGGTGAGTACGCCGTCGGTTGCCATCCCGCGCAGCAGCCAAAGGCCGCTGCTACCCGCGCCGGTCCCGACCTCGACCACGGCACGGGCGGCCAGCGCGCCGGCCACGAACCGCAGCGTGGCACCGGCACTTGACCCGATCGGGGTGCAGCCCAACTCCTGCCCGCGCTCGCGCGCCGCGATCAGCACCTCGTCCTCGGTCACGAAGCTTTCGACGTACTCGCGCGCGGCGATGCTGGCGGGCACAGCCCCCCCTCCCGCGCCGCTGGTTGATCTCACGCTGCGCAGCGTAGCGTCGCTGCGTGTACCGTCTGGGCGACGCCGCGCCGGATCAGTGGATCTCCACCCACCGGCTCTCAGCATCTTCTTAGCCGACCCTTACCCAGGTCACACGCTGGTGGGCCATCATTGGACGTAAGGTTGCCCGGGACTCGTCCGGGGAGAACGTTGGCAGCACCTCGTCAGGGAGGACGGTCGCGAAACATTGTCGACCCCGCCGGCGTTGCACTGGCTGTCCGTGCTGCAGAACCGATTGTGCTTGAGAACCGAAGTCGCTAGTACCGACACCTGTACCAACCCGGAGGTGGGAGATCCAGTTGACGGCCCCCGAGACCCGCTTTCGCGACCCTGCCGCCGTCGGGCAGGTGATCTCCTTCACGCGGGCCGACGACGAGACCCGGGCGGCCGAGGCGTGGACACCACCGTCGTGGGATCAGGTCGTCCGGGAGCACGCCGATCGGGTCTACCGGTTGGCGTACCGCCTTTCCGGCAATCCGCACGACGCCGAGGACCTTACCCAGGAGACGTTCATCCGCGTCTTCCGCAGCCTAGGGTCCTACAAGCCGGGCACCTTCGAGGGTTGGCTGCATCGGATCACGACCAATCTGTTCCTGGATATGGTGCGTCGACGGTCCCGGCTACGGATGGAGGGCCTGCCCGACGACACCGACCGGCTCGTCGGCGGGGGGCTCAGCCCGGAACAGGTCTACGCCGCCACCCACCTTGATCCGGATCTACAGGAGGCATTGGACGACCTCGCACCGGAATTCCGGGCGGCTGTCGTACTCTGTGATGTGGAGGGCCTATCCTACGAGGAGATCGGCGCCACGCTCGGGATCAAACTCGGGACCGTTCGTAGCCGGATCCACCGCGGCAGGCAGGCCCTGAGGGCCGCGCTCGAAAGGCGGCGCACCCACGCCGAGTAAGGAGGCTGGATGTCGGACCTGCGCGGCCGCATATTCGCTGAACTGTTAGCCGGCCTCAACGCAGGGCAGCACCTCGTCGTGGACGCCGTGGTGGCTTTCGTCGACGGCGAGCTCGCTGCGGTCCCTCGCGATCGGGCCGCGGCGCACCTGATCATGTGTTCGTCCTGTGCCGCCGAGGTCGCTGGGCAACGTCAGGCTCGCAGTGTGGTGCGGTCGGCGCAGGGCCCTTCGGTTCCCGCCGATCTGCTCGCCACGCTTCGCGACATCCCCCACACTGCTGATCTGCCGGGCGCGCCGGCCGGGCTGGCCGTGAATGGTGAGGGCACCATCGTGGAGGCCCTCGACTCGGGCCGGACTCCGCCCGGGCCGTTGGGTGCGACTCAACGTGGGGGTGCCGGGACCTCGGCACTCGGTCGTTGGATCGGGCGATAACAGCGCTACGCACACTTCACCAGGGCGCGGGCAGACTGGCTCCCCGGTAGTGCACAGCGACCCGGGAGACCATGGCCCCGCCTCAAGATCGTGACTCCGACCAACCCTTCACGCCGGAAGGGCGCTCGGAGCGGCCAACGTACGTACCGAGACCGCTGCAACGGCCTGCAGTTGATCCCGCCGCGGCCCAGGCCTTCGGACGACCACCCGGAGTTCCTGGAGCTTTCGCCGACCAATGGAGTGCCAACAGGCCTGCCGTGACCACCGGGCAGCCGCCCGAAGAGACGCTGGCGGCAGCGTTCGGCAGGCCGTGGGGATCCACCGAGCGGCTGCAGCGCCCGCCGGGCCCAAACGGTGCGCAGCCTTCCGGAGGCCTCGGGCTTGCCGTCGACCCATCCGGGAACGCCGACGACGACTTCTGGCCTCAGGGGGCCGGACGCGACCCATGGCGTGACCCCTGGGCAGCAGCCGTACTGGGTGTCCCCGCGGTGGCGCAGCGCCACCCGGACTCCCACGACCTGCTGCGCCCGGGCGCCCGGCTGAGCCTTCGAGAAGTGCTGTTCGGTCGTCGATTGAGCAATCGTGCGCTCGCCGGGTTAGTGGCGGTGGTGCTGTCGATCGGGGGAGTCGGGGGGCTCGTCGGGCGGCTCACCGCGGAGGGCGGCACCCTGCTGAACGACCCGGAGGCCACGCTGGCGCAGGTGCAGCCGGCTGTCGATCGACCGGCGGGCTCAGTGGCGGCGGTAGCCAATCGGGTGCTGCCCGCGGTGGTGTCTTTGGAGTTCCGGATCGGCGATCAGGGTGGGTTCGGTTCTGCCGTAGTGATCGATCCCCGCGGCTACCTGTTGACCAACAACCATGTCGTGGCCCCAGCCGCGAACCTCCCGCAGTCCGTCCTGGAAGCGGTGTTCAGCGACGGCACCCGAGTGCGCGCGAAGATCGTCGGCCGGGATCCCAAGACTGATCTCGCAGTGGTCAAGGCCGACGTGACCAATCCGACGGTGGCGCAGATGGGCAGCTCATCGACGCTCAAGCCGGGCGACTCGGTGATCGCTATCGGTTCCCCACTCGGCCTCGCCGGGACGGTGACCAGCGGCATCGTCAGCGCCGTTGATCGGCCCGTGCGGCTGGAGGGCGACGGTAGCCACGGTAATGCGGTGATCGACGCGATCCAGACCGACGCGGCGATCAACCCCGGTAACTCCGGTGGGGCGCTGGTGGACAGCGCGGGCGCAGTGGTGGGCATCAACACGGCGATCCGCACGCTGGGTGTCAGTGATCGGGGCTCCATCGGACTCGGCTTCGCCATCCCGATCGACACCGCCCGGACGATCGCGCAGGAACTGATCCGCACCGGCCATTACCAGCACGCTGATCTGGGCGTCAACGCCGCCTCGGTGACCGACGGCACGTCCGACGGCGCTCGGGTGCAGAATGTGCAGCAGGGCAGTGCCGCAGCCGAGGCCGGCATCTTGGAGAACGATGTGATCATCAAGGTCGGCGAGCGAGCCATCGGAAGCGCCGACGCGTTGACCGTTGCCATTCGCGAACGGGCTATTGGCGAACAGGTATCGATTTCGCTGTTTCGTGATCGGCGCCCGCTGGTGGTGACGGTCACGCTGAAGTCTGACTGACCTGACGACGGGCGCCCAGGCGGGCCCGTTGTGGCCGCCGCTTGCTTGGCTAGGCTGAGGGTGCCGGCCGGGACGGGCGGAGGAGGTGGCTGCTGGTGTTGGGAATCAATCCATGGGAATTCGTGATCCTCGTTGTCGCCGGGCTGTTGATTCTGGGTCCCGAGCGCCTGCCGTCGGCGGCGGCCTGGCTCGGCCGTACCGTGCGCCAGGTCCGCGAATACGCCAACGGGGCACGCGAACAGCTGCGCTCCGAACTGGGTCCGGAATTCGACGAGCTCCGGGAGCCGCTACAAGACCTGCGTGATTTGCGCAGTTTCAATCCGCGGAGTGCGGTCACCCGTCACCTGTTCGACGATCTGGACGGTAACACCTTCGGCGGTGGGATCAAACCCAACGGTTACGCCGCGGCCACCGGCCAGGGCACCCCGGTTCCCCGGCCCCTACAGCCTGGCGAGCGCGCACCGTTCGACTCTGACGCGACCTGACCTGTTCCCGCGCGAATGAGAGCCGGCTCACCGAGAACTCGGACTCACCGGGAGGAGTCGCCCGGCTAGGCCGCGCGAGCGGGTCGCCAGCCGCTCGGCCACCCCCCGCAGCACGACGGACGCTGGTGACGTGGGATCGACCAGCACCAGTGGAGTGCCGGCATCGCCGGTCTCGCGCAGCCGGGGGTCCAGCGGCACCTGACCAAGCAGCGGAACATCGCTACCCAACGACCGGGTCAGCGAGTCGGCGACCACCTTGCCCCCGCCGGAACCGAAAAGGTGGTTACGTGAACCGTCTGGCATCTCCAACCACGACATGTTCTCCACCACGCCGATCAGCCGCTGCCGGGTCTGCAGAGCGATCGCGCCGGCCCTCATCGCCACGTCCGCGGCAGCTCGCTGCGGAGTGGTGACCACGAGGATCTCGGCGGTGGGGATGAGCTGCGCCACCGAGATGGCGATGTCGCCGGTGCCGGGCGGCAGATCGAGCAGGAGCACGTCAAGGTCGCCCCAGAACACGTCGGCGAGGAACTGCTGCAACGCGCGGTGCAGCATCGGTCCCCGCCATACCACCGGAGTGTTGTCCTTGGTGAACATGCCGATCGAGATGACCTTCACGCCGTGGGCGGTCGGCGGCATAATCATCTTTTCGACCTGAGTGGGGCGAGCGGTGGTGCCGAGCATGCCCGGCACCGAATGGCCGTAGATATCGGCGTCGACCAGCCCGACCGACAGGCCTCGATCGACCATCGCAGCGGCCAGGTTCACCGTCACCGAGGACTTGCCGACCCCTCCCTTACCCGAGGCGACGCAGTACACCCGGGTCAGCGAACCGGGCTCAGCGAACGGAATCCGTGGCTCCTCTGCGGTGCCGCGCAGTTGCTTCCGCAACGCGGTGCGCTGGGCATCGCTCATCACGTCGAGCTCCACGCGCACGTCGCGAACGCCCGGCACGACCGACACCGCCGTGCTGACCCGGGAGGTGATGGTGTCGCGCATCGGGCAGCCGGCGATGGTGAGCCACACCGCCACCCCCACCGTTCCGTCCGCGGCGACTGTCACGTCCTTGACCATGCCCAGCTCGGTGATCGGCCGGTTGATCTCCGGGTCGTGCACTCCATCCAGCGCGGCTCGGACCGCGCTGAGCGAGGGGGCGGCTGGGTTGAAGGCCACGGGCGGCACCGACCTTCCGGCTGGGTGTGGTCTGTTCTGATGCTTCGACCTGCGAGCAGGTCCCAGTCCCCATGCTAGGCGTTACACCGCTGGGCGCTCATCGGGCCACTGAGCCGGTCGCAAATCAGACACCGCCGGCGGGCCGGCAATCAGACACCGCCGGCGGGCCGGCAATCAGACACCGATCAGCCCCGCTTACTCCGCCGGTGCCCACCGGGGCGATCTGATCCAGATCGTTCCGGTACCACCGAGTCCGACGGACTCGGCTCCCTGAGCTCGGTCAGCCGGGCGAGTTCGGACCGCAGGAAATCCCGGGTCACCATCTCGCCAACGGCCAGCCGCAGTGCGGCCAGCTCCCTGGCCAGGTACTCGGTGTCGGCCTTGGTGCGTTCGGCACGGGCCCTATCCTCCTCCAGGGCGACCCGGTCGCGGTCATCCTGACGGTTCTGCGCCAGCAGGATCAGCGGTGCCGCGTAAGCCGCCTGCGTGGAGAAGGCCAAGTTGAGCAGGATGAACGGGTACGGGTCCCAGCGCAGGGACACGGCCGTCAGATTCAGTGTGATCCATATCACGACCAGGACCGTCTGCGCGGCCAAGAAGCGGCCGGTACCCAAGAAGCGGGCGATCCGTTCGGACAAGCGCGCAAAGGCGTCCGGGTCCATCCGGGGAGCGAGCCGTCGTGGCCCGCGGGGTAGATCCAGCCGGCCTGGCGCATACTGCCGACGAAACTCAGCCACGGGTCACCTCGCCGGGCCGATCGGGGGTGAGCCAGGCCTCCTGCTGCCGCCAGTCGTCGGGCAGCGCGGCATCAAGCAGGTCGTCCACACTCACCGCGCCGAGTAAGTGGTCCTCGGTGTCCACCACGGGGGCGCAGACCAGGTCGTAGGCGGCGAAATAGCGAGTGACCTCGGCGAGCGACGCCTGCGGCCCGAGCCTGGCCAGCTCGGTGTCCAGCACGCCGGCCACCAGGTCCGACGGGGGTTCGCGCAGCAGCCGCTGTAGGTGAGCACAGCCCAGGTAGCGCCCGGTGGGGGTGGCCGAAGGGGGTCGGCAGACGAACACCATGCTCGCCAGCGCGGGCGTCAGGTCCGGGTTGCGGACCCGGGCCAGTGCCTCGGCGACCGTGGCGTCCGGGGTGAGCACCACCGGTTCCGGAGTCATCAGGCCACCCGCGGTGTCCGAGGAGTAGGCCAGCAGCCTGCGCACCGGTGCGGACTCCTCAGGTGCCATCAGGCGTAGCAACCGCTCCCGCTCGGTCAGCGCGAGTTCGCCGAGCAGGTCGGCGGCGTCGTCGGGATTCATCGCCTCCAGTACATCGGCGGCCCGCTCATCGCCAAGATGGGTGAGCACCCCGGCCTGTTCGTCCTCGGACAGCTCCTGCAGCACGTCTGCGAGCCGCTCGTCGTCCAGCGCGTCGACCACTTCGTGGCGGCGCTTGGTGGGCAGCTCGCGCAGCGTGTTGGCGACCTCCACCGCGCGCATCCCCTCGAACAGCGCGAGCAGATTCTCAGCGCCCTGCCCCCGCGAGGACACCTCGGCCAGTGTCAGTCCCTCGACCTCGTCCCATCCAAGCACCTCAACCGGGCCGCGCCTGCCGAGCCGGCCGGTGCGTTCGCGCACCGCGAGCTTCGTGATCACCCAGTCTCGGGTGCGGGTTTGCTCGATCCCGGCGTCCACGACGACCGCGACGGCTCCGGTAGCGGCCACGTGGACGCGGGTGTCCAGGATCTCGCCGATCACCAGGATTTCGTTGGGGCGAAGCGTGAACTTGCGCAGGCTTACCGTGCCGGTGGCGAGCGCCACCGCGCCGGGTTCGATGGACGTGACCCGCAGCATCGGCACGAAGATCCGTTGCCGGATGGCGAGCTCGACGACCAGCCCCAGCACCCGCGGCGGCCGCGACCCGATGCGCAGCGCGGTAACCAGGTCGCGAATCCTGCCGATCTGCTCGCCGTCGGGCCCGAACACCGGCAGCCCCGCGACCCGCGCAGCATAAACCCTGGTCGTACCGGCCACCGCACGAGGCTAGCGCCCGCTGTTCTCCCGTGATCGACCGCCATTCGGAGCCAACGTCGTAGGCGCTGCGCGCTGCCTGGGGGTGAACTGGGTCGGCTGCCGACTCAGCGGTAGCAGTAGGAGTCCGAGGAAGCGTCACCGCCTTGCAGCCGCACTTGGTGCACCCGCAAGCCCCGGAAGTCCTCGCCGTGCAGGAAGAACTTTTCGTCGACGCTCAAACCTCCAGCGGCGACTGTGTCGATCTTGGCCATCCAGGCACCGACTCCATCGGGGTAGAACTGATCGTCCCACGCACCGTAGAGCGAGTTGGTGAGATACACCCGCCGCCCGTCCCTGCTGACCTCGACCATCTGCGGGCCACCGGCCAATGGCTGATCGGGCTCGGCCGGATGGGCTGCGCGCCCGACGATGCCTCCCAACCGCACTGAGCCGGTCTCGCGCGGGTTCGCAGGATCGGACACGTCGTACTGCTTGAGCTCACCGGTGCCCCAGCACGATACGTACAGC
>JBOHFX010000114.1:0-28105 GCA_050699875.1 Pseudonocardiaceae bacterium | reverse complement strand
CCAACAACCTGCCTACCCGCATACAGTTCACTCACAGGGGCCTCCTTCGTCGTGGGAAGTGAGCACCCCGAGAGTGCCTCGGGACGGTCACGGGGAGCGGAGGCCCCGCTCCTTCATCGCATCAGGGGACTTCACTGATCAGACGTCGTAGTACAGGTTGAACTCGAAGGGGTGTGGGCGCAGCCGCAGCGGATCGATCTCGTTCTCCCGCTTGAGCGCTATCCAGGTCTCGATCAGATCAGGGGTGAAGACGCCGCCTTCCAGCAGGTAGTCGTGGTCGGCCTCGAGGCGGTCGATCACCGCGTCCAGGCTCGACGGCACCTGCGCGACGTCTTTGGCCTCCTCGGGAGGGAGCTCGTAGAGATCCTTGTCGATCGGCGCAGCCGGTTCGTAGGCGTTCTTGATGCCGTCCAGCCCTGCCATCATCATCGCGGAAAAGGCCAGGTAGGGATTACCGGAAGAATCTGGGCAACGGAACTCGATGCGCTTGGCCTTGGGATTGTTGCCGGTGATCGGGATCCGGATGCAGGCCGACCGATTCCGCTGCGAGTACACGAGATTGACCGGCGCCTCGAATCCAGGCACCAGGCGGTGGTAGGAGTTCACCGTCGGGTTCGTGAACGCCAGCAAGGACGGCGCGTGGTGCAGGATGCCGCCGATGTAGTGCCGGCCGATGTCGGACAACCCGGCGTAGCCGGACTCGTCGTGGAACAGGGGTTTACCGTCCGTCCACAGCGACTGGTGGGTGTGCATCCCGGAGCCGTTGTCCCCGAACAGTGGCTTGGGCATGAAGGTCACGGTCCGCCCGGCCGCCCACGCGGTGTTCTTGATGATGTACTTGTAGAGCTGCAGGTCATCCGCCGCGTGCAACAGGGTGTTGTACTTGTAGTTGATCTCTGCTTGACCCGCGGTACCGACCTCGTGGTGCGCCTTCTCTACGCTGAAGCCGCACCCAATGAGGTTCGTGACCATTGTATTGCGCAGGTCGGAGAACTGGTCGGTCGGCGGCACCGGGAAGTAGCCGCTCTTGTAGTTGACCTTGTAGCCCTGGTTACGGCCGTCTTCTTCGGCGCCGGTGTTCCACCAGCCGGCGACCGAGTCGATCTCGTGGAACGCACTGTTGGGCGTGGTGTCGAAGCGCACCGAGTCAAAGCAGTAGAACTCCGCCTCGGGACCGAAGTAGGCGGTGTCGGCGATGCCAGTGGAGGCCAGGTACTCCTCGGCCTTGCGGGCCACGTTGCGCGGGTCGCGGCTGTAGGGCTCCCGGGTGAACGGGTCGTGCACGAAGAAGTTGATGTTGAGAGTCTTCTGCACCCGGAACGGGTCGATACGCGCCGTCGCGGCGTCGGGCTGCAGGATCATGTCTGACTCGTGGATCGACTGGAACCCGCGCACCGAGGAGCCGTCGAACGCCAGACCTTCCTCGATGACGTCCGCGTCGAAGTACGCGGCCGGGACCGTGAAGTGCTGCATGATGCCCGGAACATCGCAGAAGCGGACGTCGACGAACTCGACGTCCTCATCGGCGATGAAGCGCAGGACCTCATCGGAGTTGGAGAACACCTTCGTTCACTTCCTTCGTGCGCTGTGCTGTGGACCAGGTGATGTGGCAGGTTCGCTGCGGCGAACGTAAGAGGGCGGTGTTGCCCGTCTATCACCCGGATGTTTCACCAAGGTTACGAGGCTGGTGGCGGGCCGGGTTGGCCCGTTGGCCGCATACCCTAGTCACATGAGCAGGTGGACCGAAACCTGGCTAACCGGTCGCGTGGGGCAACCTGGTGAGGATCGCGCTGGAGGCACCGATCAGCAGGACTACCCCGGTCAGCGGCTTGGATTGCCGGAGCGCGGACCCGGCTCCGTGGCCGGCTTCGGTCCTCGCACCCTGGCGCTCGTGATCGACTGGCTGCCCTGCTCAGTGGCCGCCCAACTGCTCACCGAGAACCCGGCGTTCTCGGCGTTGGCGCTGTTCGCCGCGATCACGGCGCTCTCGGTCGGCCTCGCAGGTCGCACCCTCGGCCATGCTGTGGCGGGACTGCGGGTGGCTCAGGTGGACGGGCGTCCGGCTGGTTTCGGTGCCGCGGTGATCCGCACGGTGCTGCTGTGCCTGGTGATTCCTCCGCTGGTCTACAACGCCGACGGCCGTGGCCTGCATGACCGCGCCGCTGGAACCGTCGTGCTGCGGACCCGCTGAGCGGTTGAACGACGGGCTCAGCGTCGGCGCACGGCGCGTTGCATGCTGCGCATCTTGGCGCCCTGCGGGAGCGGACCCTTGGGCATCGCCGGCCCCCGGGGGGTGGACAGGATGGCCAGCTTGCTCTCCAGCCCATCGATCTGCGCCGTCTTGATGTTGCGTGGCAGTTTGGCCAAGTGCCGGGGCAGTTTCGCCAGCGAGACCTGGCCTTCTTCGTTGCCCACCGTGACGTCATAGATCGGAGTGTCTCCGATCAGCCGGGACACCCGCTTCTTCTCCTGAGCCAGCAGTGGCTTGAGCCGGTGCGGGGCGCCCTCGGCGACCAGCACAACCCCAGGCCGGCCGACGACCCGGTGCACGGCGTCGAGTTGGGTGGTTCCCGCCACCGCCGGCGTCACCTTCCACCGGCCACGCAGGTTCTCCAGGGCCCAGGCCGCAGCGCCCGGCTGACCCTCAGCCTTGGCGAAGACATTGCGTTGAACTCGTCGCCCGAAGATCATAATTGCGCCGAGTACGCCGAGCGCAACGCCCAGCGGCAGGAAGACCCACTGCTGGCCGAACAGGAAACCCACCCCGAACGCCACCGCGGTGATGACCAGGAACACGCCGATCATCAACGGCAGCAGGGCCTTGTCCTCTCGGCGCTGGATCTGGAACGCCTGCCAGATCTGCGCCCGGCGCTGCTTGGACGCGGCTCGGCGCTCCTTTTTGGCGGCTTTCGCCGCCGCTTTGTCCTTGGTTCCAGACACCTTGGTTCTAGAAGGCTTGGCTCCAGAGGGCGCCTTGGGCTGGGGTTTCGCGGGCATGGCTCTAGGATACGTGTGGATCATCGCTGGTGGTCACCGTGTTCAGCAGGGTTTTCAGCGGGCCAGTAAATGGGACGCCTCCTGTGCGGCAGGACCGCTCACGGCAAGGTGCGCGGGTGCCTGACCACTGCGGCGAGCGACAGCCTGCGCGTAGAGCCGGCCGGCCCGGTAGGACGACCGGACCAATGGCCCAGCCATCACCCCGGCGAAACCCATCGTCTCGGCGGCGTGGGCGTGCTCGACGAACTCCTCCGGCCGGACCCAGCGCGCCACCGGGTGGTGCCGGGGCGAGGGCCGGAGGTACTGGGTGACGGTGAGTAGGTCGCAGCCCGCGGCGTGCAGGTCGCGCATCGAGGCGGAGACCTCCTCGGGCTCCTCACCCAGGCCCAGAATCAGATTGGACTTGGTCACCAGGCCAGCGTCGCGGGCTGCTCGCAACACATCGAGCGACCGTTCGTACCGGAACGCCGGCCGGATCTGTTTGAAGGTCCGCGGGACGGTCTCGAGGTTGTGCGCCAGAACCTCGGGCGCGGTGTCAAACACCTCACCGAGCAGTTCCGGACGCCCGTTGAAGTCCGGGATGAGCAGCTCCACTCCAGTGCCGGGATTGAGCTGGTGGATCTGCCGGACCGTTTCGGCGTAGAGCCAGGCGCCGCCGTCGGGCAGGTCATCACGGGCCACCCCGGTGACTGTGGAGTAGCGCAGTTCCATCACCTGCACCGATTCGGCGACCCGGCGCGGCTCATCGCGGTCCAGCGCAGCGGGCCGGCCGGTGTCGATCTGGCAGAAGTCGCAGCGGCGGGTGCACTGGTCCCCGCCGATGAGGAAGGTGGCCTCCCGGTCTTCCCAGCACTCGTAGATGTTGGGGCAGCCAGCCGCCTCGCAGACCGTGTGCAGCCCCTCGCGGCGCACAAGGCCTTTGAGGTCCCTGAACGACGGCCCCATGGTGGCCCGGATCTTGATCCATGGCGGTTTGCGTTCAATCGGCGTCTCGCTGTTGCGGACCTCCAGACGCAGCAACTTACGACCGCCGGCATCAGGTCTGGGGGATACCATGCTCACCAGCGTCACCCTACGCGGGATCCGGAGCCACGCCGGTGAGCTGCGCGGTGTTCCCAGAGCAGCCGAGCGGTGCGCTCGTCCACGTCCAGCCGGTTCCCGGTGATCGCGCCGACCTCGTCGGCCGCCTTGTGAACCGAGCTGAGGTCGGCCAGGTCGAGCTGGATCAGCGTGGCGTCCGCCGGCTTGATCGGGAATGTCGGCCACACCCCATCCGCTCAACTGCGCACCGCCAGGGTGCCGTCGAGGGCGTCGAGTACGGCCCGCTGCAGTGCGGGCCGTACCTGCGCGACGGAGACCGGTCGGCCCAACTCGGCGGTGAGCGATGTCACCCCGGCATCGATGATGCCGCAGGGCACGATCCGGTCGAAGGCGGCGAGGTCGGGCTGGCAGTTCAGGGCAAATCCGTGCATGGTCACGCCGCGGCTGACCCGGACCCCGATGGCGGCGATTTTGCGTTCAGGACGCCCGGCAGTGGGGTCAACCGGCAACCACACCCCCGACCGGCCCGAGATCCGCTCGGCGTCGAGGCCCAGCTCGGCGCACACGGCGATCAGCGCCTGCTCCAGGCGCCGCACGTAGTCGATGACGTCGAGGGGTTCGGCCAATGCGATCAACGGGTAGCCGACGAGCTGACCCGGCCCGTGCCAGGTGATCTTTCCGCCGCGGTCGACGTCGATCACCGATGTGCCGTCGTCGGGTCGCTCAGCCGGGGTGGTCCGCCGGCCCGCCGTATAGACCGAGGGGTGCTCGAGCAGCAGCAGCACGTCAGGCCCGGTGCCCTCGGCGCGAGCGGCGGCCAGCTCACGTTGCAGTGCCCAGGCCCGGTTGTAGTCGATGGTGCCGAGATCTCGGACCTCGATCGGCGTGGTGGTGGCCCGGCAAGACTTAATAGCGGCGGTCACGGGCGCGACGTTACGCCGCGGCGTGGCTCTCGGCCTGCCTACTTCAGCGCCGCGGCCAGCGCCGCCTCGATGGTGCGGTGCTGGAACGGGTAACCCTGCTGGCACAGCACCGCTGGTACCGCCCGTGGCCCGGTCAACACCATCTCGTCGGCAAGTTCAGCACCGCGGGCCAGGCGCAGTGCGAAGCCGGGCACCACGAGCAGGGTCGGACGGTTCATCGCCTCGCCCATCGCTTGGGTGAACTCGGCGTTGGTTACCGGGTTCGGCCCGGTGAGGTTGACCGGCCCGGCGACCTCGTCGTGTTCCAGGACGAAACGGATTGCACCCACCTCGTCATCGAGCGAGATCCACGGCATGTACTGCTGTCCGTTGCCCAGCTTGCCGCCCAACCCGAGGGCGAACAATGGCTTGAGTTGGCCCATCAGGCCACCGGAAGTGGAAATCACCGGTCCCGTGCGCAACCGCACCACCCGCACCCCGGCCTGCTCCGCGGGCGCGGTGGCCGCCTCCCAGTCGCGGCAGACCTCGGCAAGAAAACCGCGACCCAAAGGAGCGCGCTCGTCGACCTCACGGTCCCCGGTGTCACCGTAGTAGTTCACTCCAGAGGCGTTGACCAGCACCGGCACCCGGTGTTCGGCCACTGCCGCGGCGAGCACCTCGGTGGGGCCGATCCGGCTGTCCCGGATGGCCTGCTTGGTCTCCCCGGACCAGCGCCTGGTTAGTGCTGAGCCGCAGAGATTCACCACGGCGTCGGTACCGTCCAGAGTGCCGGCATCCATGGTCGCCGCCGTCGGATCCCAGGCCCGCTCGTCGGGAGCACGCGCCGACCTGCGCACCAGCCGCAGCACGTCATGCCCACCCTGCCGCAGCAAGGCCACCAGTGCAGCACCGATCAATCCCGATCCCCCCGCGATCGCGACGCGCATAGGTCGATCCTATCGAGCCGCAATTAGCTTCGAATGGCGCTCGGGACGTGCCCGGTTAAAGGGCAAGGTCGCGTTCGAAGGAGGCGTCTGTGAGGCGCTGTTTGATGGTGTTGAGGAATCTCGCGGCGTCAGCGCCGTCCACCAACCGGTGGTCGTAGGACAGCGCCAGGTAAGTGATCGAGCGGATCGCGATGGTGTCGCCGTCCTCGCCGGAGAGCACCGCCGGTCGCTTGACCACACTGCCGGTGCCGAGGATTCCGACCTGCGGCTGCAGGATGATCGGGGTGTCGAACAGCGCCCCCCTCGAGCCGGTGTTGCTGATCGTGAACGTACCGCCGCTCATCTCATCCGGGGTGATCTTGTTCGCCCGGGTCCGCTCGGCGAGGTCGGCGATCCTGCGGGCCAGACCGGCGATGTTGAGGTCACCCGCATCGTGGATCACCGGCACCAGCAGGCCACGGTCGGTATCCACGGCGATGCCCAGGTGCTCCGCGCCGTGGTAAGTGATTTCGCCCTTGTCGGTGTCGATGGACGCGTTCACCTTCGGGTGCTGCTTGAGTGCTTCGACGGTGGCCTGGGCGAAGAACGGCAGGAACGAGAGCTTGACGCCTTCGCGGGCCTCGAATTCTCGCTTGGCGCGGTCGCGCAGCCGTGCCAGGCGGGTGATGTCGGCCTCCACCACGGTGGTGAGCTGTGCGGAGATCTGCAGCGATTCCACCATCCGCTTGGCGATGACGCTGCGCATTCGGGACATCTTCTCGGTTCGGCCGCGCAGCTCCGTGGCTGCCGACGGTCGTGGGGCCGCGCGAGGCGCCGCATCGGAGAGCTGCGGCTGCGGGGCGGACGTGGGCTGTGGTGCAGGTGCAGGTGCAGGTGCAGGTGCAGGTGCAGGTGCAGGTGCAGGTGCAGGTGCAGGTGCAGGTGCAGGTGCAGGTTCCGGCTCGGGCGCCTCGACGGCGGCGAGCACATCCTGCTTGCGGATCCGGCCGCCCACGCCGGTGCCCTGTACACCAGCGAGGTCGACGCCGTACTCGATGGCGAGCTTGCGTACCAGGGGCGTCACGTATGGCGCACCACCGGATGCCCCGTCGGACGTACTGAACGCAGGTGCTGAGTCTCGCTCGGGCTGAGTGGATGGGGTGGGCTGGGTAGATGGTTCGGTTCGATCCGGCGCGGCGGGGGTCGCGTTGGCGTTGCTGTCGCCGATGGTGGCTAGTGGCGCGCCGATTTCGGCGGTCTCATCCTGAGCGACGACGATCTCCAGCACGGTGCCTGCCACCGGGGAGGGAATCTCCGTGTCCACCTTGTCGGTGGACACCTCGACGAGCGGCTCGTCCAACTCGACGGTGTCACCAACCCGCTTGAGCCACTGGGTCACCGTTCCCACGGTGACGCTTTCCCCCAGCGCGGGCATGGTCACGGGAGTCCCAGAGCTCGTGGCGGCAGGCACCGGTGGGGCGGCAGGTGGATCCGCCGGGTCGGTGTGACTTTCCTGAACGCCGACGGAGCCACCGATGACGGCGAGTTCCGCGCCGACTTGGACGGTCCCGTCCTCGGGCACCACGATCCGCTGCAGCACGCCGGCTGCGGGCGAGGGGATCTCGGTGTCGACCTTGTCGGTGGACACCTCGAGCAAGGGTTCGTCTACCTGGACAGTCTCACCCTCCCGCTTGAGCCAGCGCGTCACCGTTCCCTCGGTGACACTCTCCCCGAGCGCAGGCATCGCCACGGAGTACGCCATGTGTCGTCTCGACTCCTCGTCTGCTGTGCTTATGCACGCTTCGTGCGCCGTTAGCCGTGCGCGTGCAGCGGCTTGCCGGCCAGGGCGAGGTGCGCCTCGCCGAGGGCTTCGTTCTGCGTGGGGTGGGCATGCACCAGCGCAGCGACGTCTTCCGGGTACGCATCCCAGTTGACGATCAATTGCGCCTCGCCGACCAGTTCTCCGACGCGATCGCCGACCATGTGCACGCCGACGACCGGGCCGTTCTTGGCGCGGATCAGTTTGATCGCGCCCCTGGTTTGCAAAATCTGGCTGCGCCCGTTGCCGGCCAGGTCATAGGTGACCGTCTCGATCTCGCCGTGGCAATCCTTGGCCTGCGTCTCGCTGAGCCCGACCGAGGCCACCTGCGGCTCGCAGTAGGTGACCCGTGGGACACCGTCCTCGTCGATCGGCGTCGGGTTGCCGCCGGCGATATCCTCGGCCAGGAAGATCCCTTGGGCGAACCCGCGGTGCGCCAGCTGCAGTCCGGGAACGATGTCCCCCAGTGCATACACGCCCGGAAGGTTGGTGCGCAGCCGGTCGTCGGTCAGCACGAAACCGCGTTTCATCTCCACACCGGCCTCGGCGTATCCGGCCTCAGCGGTGTTCGGACCCCGCCCGATAGCCACCATCAGCAGGTCGCCCTCGAACTGCTCACCGGATTCCAGACTCACGGTGACCCCGGAGTCGGACTGGCTCGCGCCAGTGAACCTCACCCCGGTCTTGAACGTGATACCCCGCCGGCGGAAGGCCCGCTCCAGCTGCTTGGAGGAGAAGTCGTCCTCGCTGGGCAGCAACCGGGGAAGTGCCTCGACGATGGTCACCTCGGCCCCGAAGGAGCGCCACACGCTGGCGAACTCGACCCCGATGACACCGCCGCCCAGCACGATCACCCGCTCCGGCAGGTAGTCGAGGTTCAGCGCCTGATCGCTGGTGATGAACCGGCCGCCGATCTCCAGATCGGGCAGCGACCTGGCATAGGAACCGGTGGCCAACACGATGCTGCGCCCGGTGTAGCGCTGCCCATCGACATCAACGGCGTTCGGGGCGACGAACCGCCCGGTGCCTTCGACCAGGCGAATCCCTCGGGACGACACCAGGCCATGCAGGCCCTTGAACATCTTGGCGACGACGCCGTCCTTGTACTTGTTGACCCCGCCCATGTCGATGCCCTCGATCGAGGTCTTCACACCGAACTGGTGGCCGTCTCGAGCGGCATCGGCAACCTCGGCCGCCTGCAGCAGCGCCTTGGTCGGGATGCAGCCACGGTGCAGGCAGGTACCGCCCAGCTTGTCCTTCTCCACCAGGATGACGGAAAGACCCAACTGCGCAGCACGTAGCGCGCAGGCGTAACCGCCCGATCCGCCACCGAGGATGACCAGGTCAGCAGAAGCATCCGTCGCTGACGCTGAAGTACTCCCTGGGGTGTCTGTCACTGAGACGCTCCTCAAGCAGACGTCGGTAACGTGGCGGTAGTCGCCACGACCATCTTGTCACCACTACTGATGCCCCTGCGACGTGGGCGAGATCTCGTCGGGCTGCGGAGGAGCTGTACTGGCGGGCGCGTTCAGCTGGCAGGATCGCCGGAAGGCCAGCGGTGGAGGAGGTGCCGACGTGGGTGTATTCGATCGGCTCCTGGGTAGGCGGCGCCCGGGAACGACCCGCGCCGCATCCAGCGCGGACGTCGACTACCTCGAGCAATGGGCGGCGGCGCGGCGCGGTGTGGAGGCGTTCGTCGAGCCCCGCACCACGGTCACCGAGACCACCGTGGTGCTCGTCGGGCACGACGGTGAGTGGACCCGGCGCCGGATCGATGGCAACCAAGGTGCCTGGCGGCTGGGCAAGCGGCTGGGCATCCCGGTTTACGACGTGGCTCTGGTGGGATACCCGCAACGGATGCGGGACTACACCGCTCGTCAGCGCACGCTGCGCGAGCGCGAGGAGTGATTCAGCCCCGTTCGGCGATGTCGGCGAGGACTGCGGCCAGGGTCCGTACCGGTACCCCGGTGCCGCCCTTGCCGGTGTATCCCCACGGCGAACCGGTGTTGTACGCCGGGCCTGCGACGTCCAGGTGGGCCCAGGGCGTGCCATCGGGGACGAACTCGGAAAGGAACACGCCGGCGGCGAGCATGCCTCCCCAGCGGTGGCTCGCCACGTTGGCGATATCAGCGAGCTTGGAGTCCAGATCGGACCTCAGGTGTTCGGGCAGCGGCATGGCCCATCCGGCCTCGCCGACGTCCTGGGAGATCGCGGTGACCCGATCCCGGAACTCGGGTGTGCCCATGATCCCCGCTGTGCGGTTGCCCAGCGCGACGACCTGGGCGCCGGTCAGGGTGGCGGTATCGATGAGGTAGTCCGGGGCGTCCTGCGCGGCGCGCACCAGCGCGTCGGCCAGGATCAGCCGGCCCTCGGCATCGGTGTTGATCACTTCGACGGTGGTGCCGCCGTACATCGTGAGAACGTCTCCCGGTCGGTAAGCGGTGGCCGACGGCATGTTCTCGGCCATCGGCACGGTCGCGATCACCTCCACCGGAAGTTCCAGCCGGGCGGCGAGCACCACGGTGACGACCACCGCGGCCGCGCCCGCCATGTCCATGGTCATCTCCTCCATCTTCGCCGCCGGCTTGATGGAGATCCCGCCGGTGTCGAAGGTGACTCCCTTGCCCACCAGAGCTACCTTCGCTCTCGGCGCAGCGGGGGTGTAACGCAGCCGGACCAGCCGCGGTGGGCGGGAAGAGCCGCTGCCTACCCCGAGGATGCCGCCGTAGCCCTCCCGCCGCAGCGCCTTCTCGTCGAGCACCTCGGTGCGCAGCCCGGCCTCCTTCGCCAAGGTCACGGCGCGATCAGCGAACGAGGCTGGATACAGGTCATTGGGTGGGGTGTTCACCAGGTCACGCGCGGCCGCGACGGATTCGGCGATGGCGGTCGCCCGGGCCAGGTCCTGCCTTGAGGCGGCGTCCTGGGCCGACGGCACCGACAGGTCCATCTGGCCCAACGGCGCGTCACCGTTCTCGGACCGGTAGGCGGTGAACACGTAGCAACCCAGCGCGGTGCCCTCCGCGGCGGCGGCCAGGTCGAGCAGGGACAGCGTGGTGGCCGCCCGCGAGGTGCCGGACAACGCCCGGGAAGCCGCGCCGGCGGCTCGGCGCACCTGCTCGCCGGTGGGCTGCCCGTCGACCTCACCGAAACCGGTGGCGACCAGCAGCGGGGCCCCGATTGCTCCGCGAGTGGGAACCTTGATCACCTCGTCGACCTTGCCTTTGGCGCCCAGCACGGCCAGCAGGTCGGTAAGCGTGCCGTCGAACGCGGCGTCGACCTCCTCACTGCCGGGAAGAAGTCGGGGACGCCCCTCACCGCACATGGTCCCTATCACCAGCGCATCGACCGTCGCGGTGGTCACCGAGGCGTCGGTAAGACGCAGCGTCGGGGTGGTCACGGTAGGTCTCCTCGCTGATCTGGACAGGTGCTCTTCGCCGAGGTCCCGGCGATGCCAAGGACGTTAGCGCCTGCGCCCGCCGGCCCGGTCAGGTGACCGGTGCTGTTGCAGAGGTAGCGTCCTTCAACCGTGAGCACACCCCTGCGCCACGGGCCACTGCACGCCTGGCATGTCGACGCCGGCGCCACCCTCGGTGCGTTCGGGGAGTGGGAGATGCCGATCAGCTATCCGGACGGAGGCGTCGCCGAGCACACCGCGGTGCGGCAGGCGGTTGGCGTGTTCGACGTCACGCACCTGGGCAAGATCGGCGTCACCGGCCCGGGGGCCGCGGAGTTCGTCAACTCGTGCTTCACCGCTGACCTTGCCAAGGTCGGTGGGGGACAAGCCCAGTACACCCTGTGCTGCGCCGAGGACGGCGGGGTGGTGGACGATCTGATCGCTTACTTGAGCGGCCCGGACCAGGTGTTCTGCGTACCGAATGCGGCCAACACCGCCGAGGTTGGTCGTCGGCTGGCCGCCGCGGCACCGCCGACGACGACGGTGACCGATCGGCACGACGAGTACGCCGTCATCGCGGTGCAAGGCCCTCGGTCGGCAGCGGCACTCGCCGCGGTCGGGTTGCCGACTGACATGGAATACATGGCCTTCGTCGACGCTCGGTACGGTGGCGCGCCGGTACGGGTGGGTCGCACCGGCTACACCGGCGAGCGTGGCTACGAACTGTTGCCGCCCTGGGAGCACGCGCCCCCCCTGTGGGAAGCGCTTATCATCGCTGTCGGCCCGCTCGGTGGCCGGGCATGCGGGCTCGGCGCCCGGGACACCCTGCGCACCGAAATGGGCTACCCCCTGCACGGCCAGGACCTCGGCCCGGACATCACCCCGTTGCAGGCCGGCCTGTCCTGGGTGATCGGTTGGGACAAGCCGGCCTTCTGGGGGCGGGAGGCGTTGCACGCCGAGCGGGAGCGGGGCCCGTCGCGGCGGCTGCGCGGGCTGCGTGCCACCGGGCGCGGCGTACCGAGGCCGCACATGGCGGTGCGGTCAGCGGCGGGTGCACCGCTGGGGGAGATCACGTCGGGCACCTTCTCCCCAACCCTGCGCACCGGCATCGCGCTGGCGTTGCTCGATCCCGCTGTGCGACCAGGGGACACCGTCGAGGTCGACGTCCGTGGTCGGGCGCTGTCCTGCGAGGTCGTCAAGCCGCCCTTCGTGCCTTCCCACGCTTCGGGCTCGTGAGTGGCATTGAGTGCTGTAACACTGTTTCCCACTCACGACGCGCCGGGGGAGGGGAGCACCTCATGGACGGTGGGTTGCGGGTGGGCGTGGTGGGAGGCAGCGGTGAGCACGGCTTGGGTTACGGCGGAGGTGGCGGTGTGCTCGATCAGGGCCAGGGCGGATCCGCCGAAACCGCCGCCGGTCATCCGGGCGCCCAGTGCTCCGGCGGCGCGGGCGGCGCCCACCGCGCAATCCAGCTCCGGGCTGGACACCTCCAGGTCGTCGCGCAGCGAGGCGTGTGAGGCGTTCAGGAGTGGGCCGATGTCGCGGACCCGACCTGAGTCCAGCAACGCCACGACGTTACGTACCCGGGTGATCTCGGTTACCACGTGCCGGGCGCGCCTGAGCACCAGCGGGTCGGTCAGGCTGCCCACCCGCTCCCGGGAGGCCTCGCGCAAGCTGGGCACGCCCAGTTCGGCCGCGGCCCGCTCGGCGCTTCGCCGGCGGGCGGCGTACTGTCCATCGACGATCCGGTGAGGTGCCTGGGTGTCGATCACGAGCAGGGTCAGTCCGGCCGCTACCAGATCCAGTGGCACTTGCCGCATCGTCTGGTCCCGGCAATCCAACAACATGGCGTGCCCCGCGATGCAGCACAGTGCGGCGATCTGATCCATCCCGCCAGTCGGCGCGCCCACGACATCGTTTTCGGCCCGGCGGCATGCTTGCGCCAGCGTCGCCCGCCCCGCGCTGCTCGCGGCCAGTCTCAGCCCGGACAGCGCATCTACCGCCAACGCGACGGCGCATTCCAGCGCGGCGGAGGAGGCCAGGCCGGCCCCGGGCGGCACCGACTCACCGACGAGCAGGTCGAGCCCACCGGCCGGATGGCCCAGCGCCCACAGCACGCCGGCCGGATATGCCGCCCAGCCCGGTGGGTACCCGGGACCCACCTCATCGAAGGCGCCATCCCACGGCTGCGCGTCGCGGAGTAGCGACCGCAGCCGCAGCAAGCCGTCCTGCCGAGCCGCGGCCGCCACGACGGTGCGCTGCGGCAGCGCCAGCGGCAGGCACAGCCCGCCGGCGTAGTCGACGTGCTCGCCGATCAGGTTCAGCCGGCCCGGAGCGGCCCACAAACCGTCTGGGTCCCGGCCGAACTCGGCCCGAAAGGCCGCCCACAATGTGCTGTTCACGCCAGTTCCCGCAGCCGGTGCGCGATACGCTCAGGAGTGGTGTCGTTGAGCCAAGCTCCCATCCCGGACTCGGAGCCGGCGAGATATTTGAGCTTCCCGGCGGCGCGGCGCACGGAGAACAGTTGCAGGTGAAGTCGGGTAAGGTCGCAATCCGGGCCGACCGGGGCCTGGTGCCAGCCCGCGACATACGGCACGGGTCCCGGATCGCCTTGGTCGGCGAAGAAGCCATCCACCTGCCGTAACAGCGCGGGATAGACCGTGGCGAGCTCGGAGCGCTCGGTGCTGTCCAAGGCCGCAAAATCGGGCACCGCCCGGTGTGGCACCAGGTGCAGCTCCACCGGCCACCGCGCGGCGGCGGGCACATAGGCGGTCCACGCCGTGCCCCGGTGAACTATCCGCGTCCTGGCGCGCAGTTCGGCGGCGAGCACGTCCGACAGCAGATCGGAACCCGAGCTCGCGCGATGCGCCGCCGCCCGAGCGAGCAGCCGCTCGGTGCGAGGTGGCACGAACGGGTAGGCGTAGATCTGGCCGTGCGGGTGGTGCAGCGTCACCCCGGTCTCCGCGCCCCGGTTCTCGAAGCAGAACACCTGCCTGACGCCGTCGACCTCGGACAGCGCCCGAGTGCGGTCGGCCCACACCGCGATGACCGTCTCCACCCGGTTCGGGCCGAGTTCGGCGAATGCGGAACCGTGTTCGCTGGTGAAGCAGACCACCTCACACCGGCCGGTCGCCGGCCGCTGGGGCCACAGCGGATCGCCGTCTACCGCCGCCGGCCGGACCGTGACGGTGCCCGGGGACCCGAGGGCGGGAAACCGGTTGTCGAACACCACCACGTCGTAGTCCTCGGCCGGGATCTCGGTCAGCGTGCCACCCCGGCTGGGGCACAGCGGGCATTGCGTCGCCGTGGGCAAGTGACTGCGGTCCATCCGGTGCGGGGCGAATACGACCCATTCCCCGGTGAGCACGTCCAGGCGCATCATGGGATGGGCCTGGCATGGGGACAAGTCGCGGGGATCGGCCAGGGCGCGGATGGCCGTACCGGAAAGGTAGGGCTCGCGGTCGTCGTAGTAGGTCAACGCGCGGCCGTCGGCCAGCCGGGTGCGGGTGATCCGCACGAGGCTTCGCTGCTCGGGCACGCCGTCAGCATGACGTACAAGGTCAGATAGTGGGACGTCCTATCATTCCTGCACACGACCGGATACCGTGCTGGTCATGAGTGCCGCGCTGCCGAAGAACCGCTTGCGGGTTCGAGAATCAGAGCCGAAGAACCGCTTGCTGTTTACCCGCCTGCCGCACCCGTCTCCGGTACCGCCGCAACGGCGGGTGGAGATCCTGGCCGCTCCGGGTTTCGGCAGCTACTTCACCGACCATATGGTGGAGATCTGCTGGACCGACGGCCGTGGTTGGCACGACCCGCAGATCGGCCCCTACCGGCAGCTGGTGATCGATCCGGCCACCATGGTGCTGCACTACGGGCAGGCGATCTTCGAAGGCCTCAAGGCTTACCGGCAGCCAGACGGCACGGTGTCCTCCTTCCGGCCGCTGTCCAACGCCGCCCGGCTGCGCTCCTCGGCGCGCCGGATGGCGATGCCGGAGTTGCCCGATGAGTTGTTCCTCGGCTCGCTGCGTGAACTGGTGCACGCCGACCTCGACTGGGTACCTGCCGCCGGCGGGGAGGAGTCGTTGTACCTGCGGCCGATGCTGTTCGCCACCGAGGTGGGCCTCGGGGTGCGCCCGGCGGCGACCTACCGGTATGTGCTCATCGCCTCACCGGCGGGTCCTTACTTCCGTGGCGGGCTCAAGCCGGTCAGCGTGTGGCTGTGCACCGAATACGTCCGGGCTGCGCCCGGAGGCACCGGGGCTGCCAAATTCGCCGGAAACTACGCCGCCTCGCTACTGGCCCAGCAGCAAGCCGCAGATAAGGGCTGCGACCAGGTCGTGTGGCTGGACGCGGTGGAGCGGCGCTGGGTGGAGGAAATGGGCGGGATGAACCTCTACTTCGTCTTCGGTGAGGGACGGCAGGCCCGGTTGGTGACCCCTGAGCTCACCGGCGCGTTGCTGCCCGGTATCACCCGAAATTCCCTACTTACCCTGGCCCGGGACCACGGGTTGGGTGTCGAGGAGCGGCGGATCTCCACCGAGGAGTGGGAGAAGGGCGTGCAGGCGGGTGACATCTCAGAGGTCCTCGCCTGCGGTACTGCAGCGGTGATCACCCCGGTCGGGCGGGTTGCGCACCCCGGTGGTGAGTTCACCATCGGTACCGGCGCAGCCGGCCCGGTGACCACCCAGCTCCGCGCGTCTCTCACCGCGATCCAGCGCGGCGCCGCCGCTGACCCACACAACTGGATGGTCCCTCTCACCTGATCCACATCTCGTTCAGCCCACCGCACAGACGGCGAGGACCACGGTGGTCGCGAGCTCGTTCGCGGCGCCCAGGACGTCGCCGGTGACGCCGCCGAAGCGGCGGCGGGTGTGCGCCGAGATCGCCATGACCGCCGCGGCGGACAGGGCTATCGCGAGCGCGCCCTGCCAGAACCGTCCGGGCACTGCGAGCAGCCCGCCGGCCAGCAACGTTGCCGCCCAGGCCAGTGGGACGGCGGGTGGTTGGCTGCCGGCCACCAGCGCCCCCAATCCGGTTGTCCGGGCGGGGGGCACGCCGGCCCGGGCGCACCAGCTGAAGGCGGCGCGTCCTGCGATCATCGCGAGCAGCACGGGGATCAGCCGGTCGGTTTCGGCAAGCGCCCCCAGCGCGACCGCCTGGGTGCTCAGCACCAGCACTAGAGCGACTACTCCGAACGGCCCGGTCGATCCGTCCCGCATCACTTCCAGCGCCCGCTGGGGGCTGCGGTAGCAGCCCAGCGCGTCTGCGGTGTCGGCCAGCCCGTCCAGGTGCATGCCGCGAGTCAGCAGGGCCAGCGCCGTGACCACGGCAAACCCGGCCAGCAGCGGGGGAGTGCTCAGCGCGTGCAGTGCGGCCAGCGCCCCGGCGGCCAGCAGCCCCAACCCGGCGCCGACCAGCGGCGCCCAGTACAGGGCCCGGCGGGCGATGGCTCGGTCTACCTCCACGGGAGTCCCCACCGGCAAGACGGTCAGCCAGGACACCGCCAGCCGTAGGCCGCGGATCACCTCGTTGGTGCATCCGCCGGCCCGAAGACGCCGGCGTCGGCGAAGGTAGCCATTTCGGCCAGCACCCGGACGGACATCTGCAGCAGCGGCAGCGCGGCCACCGCCCCGGAGCCTTCGCCCAGCCGCATCCCCAAGTCGAAAACGGGAACCAACTCCAGATGCGCCAGCGCCAGCGTGTGCGCGGGCTCAGCTGATCGGTGCCCGGCCACCCACCACCGCCGCGCTCCGGGCGCGAGCTCCTCGGCGAGCATCGCCGCTGCCCCGCAGACCAGACCGTCGAGTATCACCGGGGTGCGCCGGACCGCAGCCTGGGCGAGGAACCCGGCCATCGCCGCGATATCGGCACCGCCTGCGGTGCGTGCCAGCGCGACAGGCTCACCGACCACCGGCCGCGCCCGGCGCAACGCGTCGCGGATCGCGGCGGTCTTGCGCATCCAGCCGGCATCGTCGATCCCGCTGCCACGGCCCACGACCGCGACCGGTTCCGTCCCGGTGAGCGCTGCCACCAGCACAGCGGCGGGGGTGGTGTTACCGATCCCCATGTCACCCGCGACCAGGAGGTCGGCACCGCGGTCGACCTCCTCGTCGGCGATCGTTACTCCGGCGCCGATCGCCTCGGTCACCTCTGTGTCGGTCAGCGCATCCTGCCGGTCGATGGCGCCGCTGCCGCGGCGAACTTTGTGCCGGGTGACCAGCGGCGGTGCGGCGACAGCTGCTTGGTCGCAATCCACGGCCACATCGACCACTCGCACCGTCGCCCCGGCCACCGAGGCGAGCACGTTCACCGCCGCCCCCCCACCCAGGAGGTTGCCCACCATTTGCCGGGTGACCTCACTGGGATAGGCGGAGACTCCCCGCGCGGCAATGCCATGGTCCCCGGCGAACACCACGACCTGGGGGTGGGCGAACGGGTGCGGCGGGCAGACGCCCTGGCAGGCGGCCGCCCACACACCAAGCTCCTCCAACCGGCCCAAGGAACCCGCCGGTTTGGTCAGCTGCTCATGGCGGGCCACCGCTTCCCGGTGAGCTTGCTGGTCGGGTGGCGTGATCCTGGGGAACTCCACGCGGCTCTCCCTAAGGGTCTCGATGTCCGTCGCTGCCCATCCTTCCCCCGGCCCTGAGCCCGCACCCGGCCCGCCCGGGTACCGGCGACGCAGCTCAACGCAGCCGCACGGGCAACCCCGCCACCACCAGCACCACCTCGTCGCACACTGCGGCGAGCTCGGCGTTCAGCAATCCAAGCTCGTCGCGGAACAGCCGACCCACGTGAGTCGACGGCACGACGCCGAGCCCGACCTCCGCGCTGACCAGCACCAGTCGCCTCCGGCAGGCCGCCACCGCCGACACCAGCTCGGCACCCCGTGCGCGGCAGGACCGCAGCGCCTGTGCACCGCCTTCCCAGGCGTTCGCGTCGTCCAGCTCCCCGGTCAACCAGGTGGCGATGTCATCAACCAGCATCGGGACCGCACCGTCGCCGCGCAGCGCGCCGGGCAAGTCGGCCGGCTCAATGGTGCGCCAACCCAGCGGTCGGCGGGTGACATGCGCGGCAATTCGTGCATCCCAGTCCTGGTCATCGAGCCGGTGCCGGGCGGTCGCCAGGTAATCCACCCGAGCATCGGGCAGTAGCCCCTCGGCGTGCGCGGACTTGCCCGAACGCGCACCACCGAGCACCAGCGTCCGCACCCGCCTGACGCTACCGTCGGACGCCAGTCAAAGACGGCAGCAGGTGGCAGGAGGCGATGGTCTTGCGGTGGCGTTATGAGAACTCAGACGGCGGGTGGGCACCCGGACCGGATATTACGTTCGACGATCAAGCCGCCGCTGAAAAGTGGCTTAACAACATGTGGCCAGACCTGCTCGCGGGCCACGCCCGAGTGACATGCGGCTACGGGACTGGATCGCCTGGACCGAGGCGGGGCTTGGGCACCCGCAGCCGGCGTAGTTGGGTCGCCCTGGTCATCGCGTAGAACCCGAGGGTCGTTGCGGATTCCTTTGCGGTTGGAAACCGTTTACGGACGCGACGGTTGACCACGCGGCCCAGCAGCACACCCTCGACGATGATCGCGAGGAGCATCGTCATCGACAGCAGTGACACGTACTGCTGCACGACCGGCGATGGCACCAGGATGACCACCACGACGAGCAGCGCCAATGGCATGAACGCGCCGGCGAGATGGCGGCGAGAATCCACCAGATCCCGCACGTAGGCCTTCACCGGGCCCCGGTCGCGAGGCAGCAGGTACTTCTCGTCGCCGGCCATCATGTGGGCGCGGCGCTCGGCCGCGGCGTTGCGGCGTTCTTCCTTGGACCCTCGCATGCGGCGAACCGCTTCCCGCTGAGTCCGCGGGGGAGGCGGCGCAGGGCCGCGCTTGCGCCCCTCGGCCTCCCGGCGGCTCGGGGTTGGTCTGCCCTTGCCTACAGAGCGAGTCGGGGAGGTCACATCGTCGGGGTCGGCCTCCGACGGCATCGCCTGCTCCGGCTCGCGATCAGCTGCTCCGGAGCCGGTCTTGCCGCGCAGGAACCTCACGGTGGTCAGCCTAGACAGGTTGCTGACAAGCTGCTGAGAGGGCCAACGCGCGTTCGATGTGTCACCATGGAGGTACGGGAATCACCCGTCGGTTGCAGGCGTTCGCGTATGGTGGAGACCTCGTCCGCGCCGAGCGCCGATCCCCAGGGGAGAGCTATGACCGTCGAGAACATCGCCGCCACCGCGGTGCCCACCCACGGTGTCGAGTTGACCGATGCCGCCGCCGCCAAGGCGAAGGCGCTGCTCGACCAGGAGGGTCGGACCGATATGCAGTTGCGCATCGCCGTGCAGCCGGGCGGTTGCGCGGGGCTGCGTTACCAGCTGTTCTTTGATGATCGAACGCTTGACGGTGATGCGAAGCGGGACTTCAGCGGTCTCGGCGTCGTCGTCGATCGGATGAGCGTTCCCTACCTGCAGGGCGCTGTGATCGATTTCGTGGACACGATCGAGAAGCAGGGTTTCACCATCGACAACCCCAACGCCGGTGGTTCCTGTGCCTGTGGGGACTCCTTCAACTAAGGACCAATGGGGCTACACCTGCACGGGATAGCGCGGTTCGGGTACCGCGGGGACGATCCGCTGCTCGACGAAGATGCCGTGCCAGAGCATGAAAAGGAGCACCGCCCAGATCCGCCTGCTGTAGTCACGCGGGCCTGCGCGGTGCTGGTCGAGCATCGCGTGGACCGCTGCGAGATCCAGGAACTCCGAGGTGCCCGAGTCGTCGACGATGGCTCGGGCCCAGTCGTGCAAATCCTTACGCAGCCAGTGCCGGATCGGCACCGGGAAGCCGAGTTTCGGCCGGTTCAACACGTGTGCGGGGACGATCTCGCGCAGCGCCCGGCGCAGCGCATGCTTGGTGGTCTCGCGAGTGATCTTCTCTTCGAGCGGGATGGTGGCAGCCACCCGGAACACCTCCGGGTCGAGGAAGGGCACCCGCAGCTCAAGCGAGTTGGCCATGGTCATCTTGTCCGCCTTGACCAGGATGTCGCCCCGCAGCCAGGTGAACAGGTCCACATGCTGCATGCGAGCAACCGGATCCCAGCCGGCCGAGGTGGCGTATGGTTCCGCGGTGATGTCGGTGTGCGAGACAGTCGGGTCGTAACCGCGCAGCACCTCGCGCAGCTGGTCGTCGCGGAAGACACGCGCGTTGCCGTAGTAGCGCTGCTCCAGTGACAGCGAACCCCTCCGCAGCAGATCCTTGCCACGCACGCCGTCCGGGATCCGCGTGGAGATCCGCCCCAGCGCGCGGCGTAGCCCCCCGGGCACCTTCTCGAAGGCGGCCAGCGACAGTGGTTCCCGGTAGATGGTGTAGCCCCCGAACAGCTCGTCAGCACCCTCCCCGGACAGCACCACTTTGACGTGTTCCCTCGCTTCCCGAGCGATGAACCACAGCGGCACCAGTGCTGGGTCAGCCACCGGATCGTCGAGATACCACACGATCAGTGGCAGCGCGTCGGCCATCTCGGTCGCCGAGACGGTACGGATCACATGCCGGACGTCGATCGCGGCTGCGGACTCGGCGGCCACATCCACCTCGGAGAAGCCCTGCCGCTCGAAGCCGGTGGTGAACGTGATCAGATCCGGATTGTGTTCCCGGGCCAGCGCGGCGATGGCGGTGGAGTCGATCCCGCCAGACAGGAATGCCCCGACGGTGACGTCGGCTCGCATGTGTTTGGCGACCGAGTCCCGCATCGCCGCGGTGATCTCCTCGTGCAGGACCTGTGCCGCCGCTGGGCCGTGAACTGCGCGGGGCCGGAAATCGGGACGGAAATAGCGCTCGGTGGCCGGCTTGCCACCGGGAGAGACCGTGAACGTCGTGCCGGACTCGATCCGGGTGATTCCAGTGTGCAGGGATGCCGGTTCGGGCACGTACTGCAGGGCGAGGTAGTGCTGTAAGGCTCGGCGGTCTAGCTCTGTTGACACTCCCAGCGACGGCGCCAGCTGGAGCAGACTCTTCTTCTCGCTGGCGAACGCGATGCCACCTGGTCCGGCGCAGCTGAACAGCGGCTTGATACCGAAGGGGTCGCGGGCGCCGAAAGCAACCCGCCGCTGCGCGTCCCAGATGACGAACGCGAACATCCCGCGGAGTCGGGTGACGGCGGCCGGCCCGAAGTGATGATAGGCCGCGACAACCACCTCGGTATCACCCTCGGTGAGAAAGCTCGCGCCGTGAGGTTCGCCTCTCAATTCCTCGCGGAGCTCGAGGTAGTTGTAGATCTCTCCGTTGAACAGGATCGTGTAACGCTGCGGTGCGCCTGGCGGGCCCCAGCTCAGTGGCTGGTGCGAGCGCTCGAGATCGATGATGGACAGCCGGTTGAATCCGAGCACCACTTCGGTGTCATGCCAGGTCCCGGTCTCGTCGGGTCCGCGATGCCGCTGGCAGCGCAGCGCCGCAGTCACGTCGGCCACCCGCTGCGCCGCGTCCTGCTGCACGGTCAGTAGTCCCAACAACCCGCACACAAGCTCGCCCTCTCATCACCGGCCGACCCACGATCAGCATCCCGTCGATTACGGACGCCAAGAGCGGCCCTTATGTCGGCGCAGTATGCCGCCGGGCCGTTGGCTGCTCACGCCCTGGGCGCGCTCCTGCCGAGGCGCTGGTCTAGGCTCCAGCCAGTGGTCCACCGGCCGCATCGGGGGATGAGGAGGGACGAAGCGTGATCGGTGTGGTCCGTTGCCGGGCGGTTCGATTGCTCAGCGTAGTCGGCCTGGCCGGAATGGTTGCGTTCACCTCCACAGGATGCTCGGTTCATGACGCCTTCGCGTTCGGCTGGCCGGAGGGGGTCACCCCACAGGCCGAGCGGATGCGTGACTTGTGGATCTGGGCGACGGTGGCCTCATTGGTGGTCGGGGCGATCGTGTGGGGGCTCATGGCGTGGACGATCGCGTTCCACCGCAAGAAGTCTGATGCGATGCCCCGGCAGTTCCAGTACAACCTGCCGCTGGAGATCATCTACACAATCATCCCAACGGTAATCGTCGCAGTACTTTTCTACTACACGGCGACAGCGCAAAACTTCGTCAACGCCAAAGTCGACAACCCTGATCTTCGGGTCAGAGTGGTCGGCTTCCAATGGAACTGGGAGTTTCAGTACCTGGAGAATCGGCCAGGTAGAGACGGTACCTACCCGGTCCGACGAACTGCTGATGGTGCATCGCTATCCACCGTTGGTTCGCCTGCCACCGTCCCGCTCCTGGTGGTACCCACCAATCGCGTGGTGCAGTATGAGGTCGTGGCCACCGACGTCGTGCACTCGTTCTTCATTCCGGATTTTCTTTTCAAACGCGACGTCTTCCCCCATCCGGACAAGAACGGTACCGATAACGTTTTCCAGACAACGGTGCAGCGCCAAGGCGCCTTCGTCGGTCGTTGCGCCGAGTTGTGCGGCACCTACCACGCGATGATGAACTTCGAGCTTCGGGCACTGCCGCCGCAGCTGTTCGACAGCTATCTGGGTCTGCGGGTTCTGACCAACCCCCTGACCCAACGACCCTACACCGCCGGTGAGGCGCTTGCGCAGCTCAACTGTGGTGACCTTTGCGCCCCCGAGGCGGTGACAACATCCCCGTTCGACACTGATCGCACCGCCCGCGAGATCCGCCAGGCCCAAGGAGGCAGCTAACCTCAGGGCAGGAGCGGTCCTTCGCAGGTTTGAGAGGGTGGCAGCGTATGAGGGTCGAGGCGCGGATCTTCGAGATACTCACCGCGTTCTTCTTCGTGTCTGCGGTGATCTACGGTCTGTGGTCCGCTGGTGAGCCGGTCGGATCGGCAGGGTTGACCTTGACTGGTGGACTGACTCTCATCGTCGGCACGTACTTCCGGTTCGTCTCCCGGCGAGTTCGGATGCGCCCGGAGGACAATGCCGACGCGGAGATCTCCGACGGTGCCGGTGAGCTTGGTTTCTTCTCGCCCGGCAGCTACTGGCCATTTGCGATGGCGCTCTCGGCGACGGTGCTCGGAGTAGCGCTGGCTTTCAACCAGTGGTGGCTGGTTGTGGTGGGCGTCGCGCTGGTTCTCGGCGCCGTCGGTGGACTGATCTTCGAATATCACATCGGTCCAAAGCCGGAGGCAGGCCCTCACTAGTCCAGCGCCGCATTTTGTTCTGCGGGGGCTTGGATCATGCGGCTTTGGGGGCTTCCGTCGTTGATCCCGGGGCAGGGTTGGCGGTGCGGTCCTAGACTGGTTGAGCTGACTTGGGGTGTGTCCCGCGTGTCCTGCGGTTCCGGCTGGCGGAGTCGCCGCCGGCCGGTGAAGGATCCATCAGTCCCTGGGTTGCTGCGGTCGACCGGCCAGCTTCCGGCCTGAGCCGTTGGGGCTGGTGCCGTTGCCGCTGGCGGACTCGAGGCGAGCGCGCTCGAGCTCCCTGGTCTGTTCCGACGGGTCCGGCCGGAACAGGGATCCCGGAACCGGGGAACCGGCCGATCCCAACTCGTTCATGCGCTTGGGCACCCTGGCGCCCTGATACTCCAGCGGGGTGGGGTGGCCGTGCTCGTCGATGCCGCCGAGGGGCTGGTGAACCTCGATGAACTCGCCGTGTGGCAGGCGCTTGATGATGCCGGTCTCAATCCCGTGTTCGAGGATCGCCCGATCGGCGCGCTGCAGACCGAGGCAGATCCGGTAGGTGACGTAGTAGGCCAGCGGCGGCAACAACAGGAGGCCGATGCGGCCGGCCCAGGTAGTGGCGTTCAAGGAAATGTCGAACGCGTAGGCGATGACGTCGTTGCCGCCGGACAGCAGCAGCACGAACATAAACGAGATCGCCATCATCCCCAGACCGGCCCGGACCGGCACGTCCCGGGGGCGCTGCAACAAGTTGTGGGAGGCGTGGTCCTTGGTGAGCTTGCGCTCGATGGCTGGATATGCGAGCGCAAGGGTGAACATGATGACCGGGAGCACTATCGTCGGCCAGAACGACGCGGGAATCATATAGTCGCCCAGGTACATTTCCCAGGCAGGCCACAGCCGGGTGGAACCGTCAAGCCACCCGACATACCAGTCGGGCTGCGACGCTGCCGAGACTTGGGCCGGGTTGTACGGGCCGAAGTTCCACACCGGGTTGATCTGGAACAACCCCGCCATGATGCAGATCACACCGATGTTCGCCATGGCGAAGCCGGTGGCCTTGACCGCGAAGATGGGCAGGATCCGCACGCCGACCACGTTGTTCTCGGTGCGTCCAGGCCCGGGGAACTGAGTGTGCTTCTGATACCAGACCAGCGCGAGATGCACCGCTATGAGCGCGAACAGCAGCGCCGGGAGGATCAACACGTGCACGATGTAGAACCGCGGGATGATCAGCTCGCCGGGGAACTCCCCGCCGAAGATCGCCCAATGCATCCAGGTACCGATCACTGGTGGCGACATGATGATCGCCGAGATGATCCGGAGCCCGGTTCCGGAGAGTAGGTCGTCCGGAAGGGAGTAGCCGGTGAGACCCTCAAGGCCGGCCAGGATCGCGATGAGGACCCCGATCGCCCAGTTCGTCTCGCGCGGCTTGCGGAATGCACCGGTGAAGAACGTGCGGAACATGTGCGCGACGATGGCCGCGACGAACAACAGCGCCGCCCAGTGATGCACCTGCCGGATGAACAGGCCACCACGGACCTCGAAGGACAGCTCCAGGGTTGACGCGTATGCCCGGGACATCTCGACCCCGCGCAAGGGCAGGAATGGGCCCTGGTACTCGACTTCGGCCATCGAGGGGTCAAAGAACAGAGCGAGGTAGGTGCCGGACAGCAGCAGCACGATGAAGGTGTTCAGCGCGATCTCACCGAGCATGAAGGACCAGTGCGTCGGGAACACTTTGTTGATCTGCCGACGCATGCCGGCAGCCAGGTGGAACCGCTGGTCCAGCTCGTCGGCTGCCCGGCCGGCCCTGGCGGGCAAGCCAGCGGACGTGGTCGGCGTCGTGTTGGCGCTCATGACCTCCGCTCCCAAAACGCTGGTCCTACCGGTTCGATGAAATCACCCGTCGCATAGAAGTATCCCTCATCGTTCACACCGATAGGCAGCTGAGGCAAGGCCCGTGTCGCCGGCCCAAAGATCGGCTTGGCGTACGCCAACATGTCGAACTGGGATTGGTGGCATGGGCACAGCAATCGAGCGCTTTGCGCCTCGTAGAGCGAAGCGGGGCAGCCAAGATGGGTACAGATCTTGGAGTATGCGTAGAAATCGCCGTAATGGAACCCGACCTGGCCCTCGCGCTGGACCACCTGGGCCGCTTGCTCGGGGCGTAGCCGGATGAGCATCACGGGGCTGTCGGAGGCGCGCAGCGCCTCGTGTGCCTCATGCTCCGACCAGGAGCGCTTGTACGGGAAGACCGTCGCGATGCCTCCGGCGGCGATGTCTTCGGGGCGCGCCAGTGTGATGTGCTCGGAGTCATAGCGCAGAAATACTGGCTCAGCATCGTGCGAACGCCAGGGTGTCGTCCACAGCGCGGCGTCGCCGCCGCCCTTCCAGGGGTTGCGCACCAAGCCGCCCAGGGCGAGGACTCCCACGCCGAGACCGAGAACGCCTGCTCCCGCACCGGCGGCCCGCTTGATCAAGGACCGTCGACCGATCTTGCTACGGGTGCCACTATCAGCCAAGATCGCGGTCGTGGTCACCCGGTCCACCTCTGCGGAGGCGCCCTTGTGACGGTCCTGTACCGCGGTCTCGTGGGGGAGCAGCTGTTTGGCGTAGCCGATCGTCCCGGCGCCGATGGCGAACACGCACAACCCGAGCAGCACGCCGATGATCGGCGTGTAGAGCGTGTAGAGCAGGTGCTGGCTTCCCGGGCTGCCGGGCGGAACATACTCATGCGGCCAGAACAGGTAGGCCGCCAGGAACGCCAACCCGGCCATTGCCGCGATGATGAACCACCACGCGACCTTGCGTTGAACGCGCTTCTCCGCACGGGTGCCCGGTACTGGAAATGGATCGTCCAGGTGCTTGATGCTGACCCCGTCCAGGGTGGAGCCCAGCCGGACCAGCTCGTCGCGACTCATATTTGACAGATCGGCATCGCTCAGTGGCCGCCGCTGCCCAGCCGACGTTTCGGGAGATCCGCCGTGGCTGCTCACGCCCTCGATCCAATCCATAGCGTGACGGCAACCAGCGCGGCGATCCCCACGATCCAGGCGATCAGCCCTTCCGGGACCGGGCCGTAACCCCCGAGCGGGTACCCGCCTGGGTTGTTGTAACCCTGCTCGATGGACTCCACGTAGGCGATGATGTCCCGCTTCTCTTCCGGGGTCAGCTGCCGGTCGGAGAACTTGGGCATGCTCTGCGGTCCGGTCGTCATCGCGGTGTAGATCTGCTCGGGGTTCACGTTCTGGATCTCGGGGGCGTATTTGCCGGAGGACAGCGCAATGCCGCGCCCGGTGAACTGGTGGCAGGACGCGCAGTTGAGCCGGAACGACTCGCCTCCCCGAGCCGGGTCGCCACCGGCGAGGTTTTCCCTCGGGACCACCGGTCCGCCGCCGTTGGCCTGCACGAAGGCGCCCAGTGCGTCGATCTCCTCGGGCCTGAACTTGACCGGCTTCTCGGCAGCCTGCGCCTCTTGGCGCGCGGCGGGCATCCGCCCGGTGGAAACCTGGAAGTACACGGCGGCCTCACCGGCACCGATCAGACTCGGCCCCCGGTCCAGTACCCCCTGCAGGTTTGCGCCATGGCAGCTGATGCAGGCGTTGTTGTAGAGCTGCTCGCCCTGACGCACCAGTGCCGGATTCTCCTGGGCGTGTGCAGTCTGCGGCTGCGGGGCGAACACCGTGTACAACCCACCGGCAGTCAGCAACGCCACCGCGAGTGCGAGCATGCCCGACACTCGACGGCGCAGGCGGCTGTTCGCTGCTGCCCGCTTCTCTCCTCGACCGGATGACCAGGTTGATTTCGATCCGTTAGGGTTCGATTCCTCTGGGTTCGATCCCTTTGGGTTCGATCGGCCGTCGGGTGTGGCGCTGGTCATCGCTCTCGACTTCCCCCGCTGTCTGGTTCGACACTGTCTTGTTCGAGGCTGTCTTGTTCGAGGTTCAGTGTTTGGGCCGCAGTCGTCTCGCTAGGGTGGCTAGGGCAAGAAGTAGATCGTGGCGAACAGGCCGATCCACACCACATCGACGAAGTGCCAGTAGTACGACACCACGATCGCGGCAGTGGCCTGTGCCGGGGTGAACTTGCTCAACTTGGTCCGGACGATGAGGAAAATGAACGCGATCAGGCCACCAGTCACGTGCAAGCCGTGGAACCCGGTAGTGAGGTAGAAGACGGTGCCGTAGGCACCCGACTGAATCGTGACACCTTCGTGCACGAGGTTGCGGTACTCATTGGCCTGCCCCAGCACGAAGAGCGTTCCCATGATCAAGGTGATCGTGTACCAGAGCCGCAACCCGAATACATCGCCCTGTTCGGCTTTGAACACTCCCCATTGGCAGGTGAAAGAAGAGGCCACCAGAATGATCGTGACCACCAGCGCGTAGGGAACGTCCAGGTGGATCGGCTCCCCGGTGGACTCCAAGATCGGCGGCCACGGCCCATCGTTCTGCGCCTTCACCGTGAAGAACATCGCGAACAGACCGGCGAAGAACATCAGCTCACTGGACAGCCATACGATCGTGCCGACGCTGACCATGTTGGGCCGGTTCAGCGAGTGCACCCGTTGACTGATCGCGGGCGCTGCCAGGCTGGACGAGGGGGTCACGCTCAGCATTATGACCAAAGGTGCTGGCCTCGGCAGGACCGGGGCCGGCTGGATCGCCGCCAGAAGTGACCGTCTCGAGCTGCTGACCACACCCGTCCCGCGTCGCCGGATGATCGTCGGAGTTACCATCAACGCCACCATCGGCGCGGTGGCATCGATCCGGCCACTTGAGTAGCTGCCGGCAACACCGACACCGAGGACATCGACTACCCGATGAACGCCCCTAGCAACGCCACCACCGTGCTGGTCTTCAGTCACCGGCCGGAGGTGCGCGAGGCCGTCATCAATGCTGTCGG
>JBOHFX010000113.1:0-9514 GCA_050699875.1 Pseudonocardiaceae bacterium | reverse complement strand
CCAACAACCTGCCTACCCGCATACAGTTCACTCACAGGGGCCTCCTTCGTCGTGGGAAGTGAGCACCCCGAGAGTGCCTCGGGACGGTCACGGGGAGCGGAGGCCCCGCTCCTTCATCGCATCAGGGTGACGAACATCGACGGCCGGTATCGCCCGGCGTACTCCCGGCCCACTGTGGTCTTGCTAACCCGGCGGGTCGGCAGGTTCGGCGCATCCTGCCGACGGCGAGTCGAGCGCTTCGCAGGACACTTGGCTGGCAGGTCGGCCGATGGCAGGCGGCCCCGGACACCGAGTTGCCGAAGTTTGTCGTCGACTTCCCGGATGGCTTCTCGCAGGTCGTCGACTTCGCAGACTCGCCCGCACCCTTAACTACTTCGACCTGAAGAAGTAGTTAACCGGACATGAAGATGAGCTCCAACTGAATATTGTCCGGATCACGGAACACCAGCGCCGAGTACTTTATCGGGTGCTCAACATCGGTCACTTCTGAGTGCGGGACTGCCAAGTTGTCGAGCCATTCTGCCCAGGACTCCAAATCTGATCGACTCGGTACAGAAATGCTCATGTGGTCAAGGCCAGTCCGAGCTTCATCGAATGGCTGGCCATCATTACGTGTATTGTGCTGAACACCTATGACGATTCCGCAGCTGAAGTCAGTGAGGAGCACAGCGTATCCGGCCTCTTCGTTGGCATAATGCGGAAACTTAGCCGGGATGCGTTCCAGCCCTAGCACCCGCTGATACCAGTCTGCACTAGACTCTACATCGGTTACGGTAACACCAAAGTGGTGAAATCCGGCCATCGGCGGTCGTTGTCTCGTCGTCTGATTCATCTCGATCTCCTTCGAGTAACTCACTGTAAAAGCGTCTATCTTTTCCGGACTCACGTGGTCGTAGGCGAGGCTCTACCCCGGTTCAACGAATATTCCCGGGACGCTGTATAGCTGCACATTCGGCGCGGGCCGGCCAGACCGTCGTAGGTACGCACGAATTCGCCCGCTTCTGCGACGTTGGAGCCAGCGGTCCAGTACCGTGGTCATGAACTGCTCGAGTGCCATGGGCGTCTGCGCCGTGAGCAGAGAGACCCTGTGCTACGAATTAACGGCCCTGGCGCTGAGCTTGTTAAGCAGGCTCGGCTTGGGCTGTGAGAGCCTGTCGACAAGAGGCACCGCCATATCAATGCCTGTCCGTCATTAAATTCCCTTCTGCTGTCCCGCTGGTGTTGCCTTTCCGAGGAACAATGCCTGGTTTGCAACTTCTGCGGCAGAGTGGTGACCACTCTGTTTGGCGTTTCGGGCGGCGACCGTAGCGGGGGGTCAGGAGGTTTCAAGGTTCGAGCGAGCCCGTCGCGTCCCACCACACGTCCCAGACCCCGCTCAGCCGCGGCGACCGTGGCTGTCCAGCCACGCCCATCGAGGTGCCGACGGCAAAAGGCGTCACACTGGCGCGTGATGGAGAACCTAGTTCAGGCCACCGGTGAAGTCGAGCGCGCCCGCAGTGTTGACCGCCTGGCTGACGGTTCGACTTCCGACCCCGTGCGGGCAGCACGGGCGGCGCCGTGCACTGCCACACCGCGACGGCAGTCTCGGCGTTAACGTTCTCCCGAGCCGCCACCACACCGACCGCACCTCGTGGTCGCTCGACGGGTCAGCCGACCACATCACGCAGCGACCGTGTCGAACCGAACCAATCCGTGCACCGCCCCTAGGTTGTCTGCAGCACCGCGACGTAGCATCGTTGCCCCTGCCAGTCAGTCGGAGCTGGGCGTCGACATCGAGGCAGGCGCGATGCCTGGCCGATGTTCGCTGGTCATGTACTCGCCGACCAGCGGATCCCCCGCCCGCAGCGGGGCTTGGTGGTAGCGGCCCTCGTGGGCCAGGATCGGCCGGGTGTCGCCGGCTAGCTCCGGGTACTTAGCCTCCAACTGCTGCCGGCGGGCCCACTGCCGCTGCATCCGGGTGACGTATTCTCGGTCGCCGTGGTAGACCCCGCGCCAGGTCTGCGGCATGTAGTCGCGGGACAGACCTGCGTCGGACTGCCCGCCAAGGCTGAACCCCGCGGGCATCTTGTGCACTTCGTCCCCACATCCGGGACATTCCGGCGCCGGGGTATCCAGTCCCACCAGGCGCTCGAAACGCAGCCCGCAGTCGCACCTGTAGACGTAGATTGGCATCCGTACCTCCACCACTCCTGTGTCATCGTCATGGGCAGGCGCCGTTGACATAGCCGATCACGCCGATTCTGCTTATGATTTCAACGTCCCATTCCAGGCGAAGATCGCCTCCTCGGACGGGTCCATGTTGGTCACGTGTAGGACTCCTCCGGACCCGTCCGCAACTGGTGAATTTGGTCCGCGTCATGCCCAAACACCATCATTGCGTTCGTCTTCTCCTGGATACCCCGCAGCTTCTCTACGGAAGAGTAGAATTGCTCCAAGTTGTTGATCAGCACGCCCGGGAACACCGGCGGGCCGTAACTGGCACCCATGAACACCGCGTCGGAGGTGAAAATCATGGTGCCGCTGTCAGCCAGGTCAACTTGCATGGACATGCATCCGGGGGTGTGCCCGGGAGTCTGAATCAAGGTGACGCCGGGCAGGACTTCGACGTCACCGGCGATAGTCTCCAACGGCAAGTCCTCATAGTCGGCCTTAAGGTGACCGCCGCTGGCCGGGCCCTCGAAGCCGAACGCGAAGTTTTTTTCCGCGTCACTGCATAACAGTCGGGCGTGGGTGTTCTTGAACAGCCCGGCATTGCCAGCGTGGTCGATGTGCAAGTGCGACAGAACGACGTAGTCTATTTCATCAAGTCCGACACCCATGGCATTGAGTCGTGAGTCGAGGTACTGGTCCTCACCGACCATGTCATAACGGAAGAAGTCCTGCAGCCCGGTCGGCACCCAGCGCTGCTCCCAGTCCCGCGGGCAGCTGGTATCCCAGAGCAGTTTACCCTCGGGCGTCTCGATGAGCACCGCGTGCGTGGGCACTTCCGACCACACCACCGAAGCGTCCTTGTTCTGCACCCCATGGAGGGTCACGCCGGGCTTGAGCAGCAGCCAGGCAAGGTCAGCATGCATCGCCCCACACGGGATGATGCTCAGCCTGGTCGCCGTCGCCGTCGTCCGTCCTCTCGCCGCACGCGTCCGCGCGCTGTCGGGCTGTTTCGCCGGCTGATTCATTTCGATCTCCTTGGTGTAGCTCACGGTGAAAGCGTTATCTTTCCGTCCGGCGAGCGCGGTCTCGCCTCCTGGGAGCCACGGCGGACGCGCAATGCGCCGTCCGCCACTACGCCGAGTCAGCCCGTCCGGCAGGTTCCGACCGGGTGATAAAGGTCTGGGTGTTGGCTTTGATGAAGGAGTCCGGCGTCGCTGTCGGACGCCGGCACGTATGCGGCCGCTCACAATAGCTTGACACGCTAGACTGGCCGGCGATTCGCAAAAGAATGCCCACGCCGCCCCCGTCGGTTGCGCAGGTCTCGATCTTGGTCGTAGTGACGGTGGTAAATGCAAGGCTTCGACGTCGTGTCAGCCGAGGCAAGCATGAGCTGTGGACCCTGTGCTATGCATTAACGGTCCTGGCGCTGGGCTTGTTGAGCGGGCTCGCCTTGGCTGTGAGAGCCGCCGACAAGAGGCAACGCCATATCAACGCCTGTTCGTCATGAATTCCCTTCTGCTGTCCGCGCTGGTGTTGCCTTTCCGAGGAAACAATGCCCGGTTTGCAACTTCCGCGGCAGAGTGGTGACCACTCTGTTTGGCGTTTCGGGCGGCGACCGTAGCTAGGGTGGTCAGGAGGTTTCGAGGGTTCGAGCGAGCCCGTCGCGTCCGGCCACGCCAAGCTTCTCGTAGGCGGCATGGAGGTTGTTCTCCACTGTGCGGTGGGACAGGCACAGCCGTGCTGCGATCTCCTTGTTGGCCAGACCAACGGCGGCGAGGCGGGCGATTTCCAACTGCCGGGGAGTGAGCGCGGTCCGAGCCAGGATGGCAGTGGTCAGGGCAGGCGTGCGGGCACCCTCGCAGCGAGCGGCCAGCGCGCTCGCGCGTCGCTCTGCGCCAGCTGCTTGGCGCAGCTGTCCCTTGCGACGCCAGGCCACGGCTGCATCGGCAGACGCTTCAGCCGCAAGAAGAACCGCGCCACAGGCGTCAAAACTCGCAGAGCTCGTCTCCAGCCCAGCAGCATCCTCCGTGGTCAGGGCGGTGGCGTGAGCGACGCGAGCCGGTGCCAGCGGGCCCTCGACGACCTCGGCCAGCTCGCGCAAACGAGGAACCGCCGCGGCGGCCCGACCTAACCGAGCCAGATCGTGCACCGCGATCGACTCCAGGGCATAGGCGCCACACTGCTGAGCCATCGCCGCCGCCTCGCGCAGATATCTGTAGCCCTGGGCCACATCACCTGCGGCGACCTCGATCCACGCGCGGGCGCGGGGCACCTCCGGCCCACAAATCTCCAACGGTGGTACCCGCAACGCATCTAGCTCCGCGAGCACGGCGCGGGCCGCTTGCACGTCACCCAGCAACGCTAAGGCGTGCCCACGAATCATCAGGGCATTGCGCACCCACATCGGCCAGCTCATCTCACGGAAGGTCCCAGCGGCTTCGCCGGTGAGTCGCGCCGCAGTCGCCACCCGACCTTCGGTCAGCGCAACCCAGCCACGCAAGCACGCAAAGAACGACCGCGCCTCTACCGAGCCCTCCTCGACCGCCTTGTCGTATTCGAGTTCAGCGAGCGCGCCGGACTCGGCCAAGCGACCAACGTAGCGCAGCGCGGCACACCGGATCACCTGGTGCAGATACGGTCCGAACGGCAGGGGAGGCCCCGTGAGCTGGAGATGCGCGGCCAGACCACGCTCGGCCGCGGCGATCGCACCGGCGGCTTGCCCGGCCACGCCCATCGAGGTGCCCACGGCAAAGCAAGCCGACACCAGTGCTCTACCGGACACTCGCTCCAGCAGCGGCACCGCCAGCGCGATCGCTGCGCTGTGGCGTCCCGAACGACCCAGGATCCGCGCTCGCTCGGCGGTGATCTGATCACGACAGCCTACGTTCTCGATCGCGGCTTCCGCCTCTTCGGCGACCTGCAAGGCGGCATTGGTCTGCCTGAGTGCCATATCAAGAACCCCAATCCGGGTGGTGGCCAGCAGTGCCCGTTGGGAATCGGTAGCAGCCGTCGCAACTAGTGTCCCAAGCCGCTGCTCGGCCTCCTCGGCCCGGCCCTGGAGCCAGCACAGCTGCGCCAGCAACAGGCCGGCCTCAAAGCCGGCGCCCGCCTCGACTGCCGCGCGCGCCAACCGCTCCGCGAGCCGGAAGTCGTATCGCTGTCGGGCGGTGGTAGCCGCCGAATACAGGATGTCCGGCTGGACTGAGCCACCACCTTCCAGGCTCCAGACGGCCAGCCGAAGGGTGTCCTCGCGCCGGCGGGCGCCCACCGCTGCCAGCGCTTGGGCCAGAGCTCGGGCCGACTCCCGGAAACGCAGCGGGGAAAGACACGCCCGCAGCACGTCCCCATACAGCGGGTGAGCCAACCGGGCGTTGAGGCGCCGGCCATCCTGCTCAATGCCCACCAAGCCCCGACGTTCCAGCGCGCCAAGGTCGACCTGGTTATGGACAACCTTGAGGAGCTCTACTTCGAGGGGTTCACCGAGGGCCAGCACCTCGAGCGTGTGGCGCCCACCCTCGTCGAGGCCGCTAAGGCGAGCCCCGATAATCTCCACAAGGCGGGATGAGGCCGGCAGGGTGCCGTTTATCCGCCAGATCCCTTCCTCGTGGCGAAGCGCACCCGCTTCCAGTGCGCCGAGGACGACCTCCCTGAGGAACAAGACGTTGCCCTGCGTGCGCTTGTGCAGCAAGTGCACCGTTGCTCCGTCCACCGGCCCCCGGAGCACGGCGGTGAGCAGCTCCTCAACTTCATGGGCCGCGAAAGGATGCAGCTCGATTCGTTCGGCGAGCTCGTCCTTCCACAGGGCAACAACCGCATCGGGCGCTTGTTCGCCGGAGCGCAGCGTGGCGATAACGAATGCCTGTTTGGTGGTAGCCAGTAGCTGAGTCAGGACGGCCGAGGGCTGATCGAGCAGGTGAGCATCGTCGACGAGGACCGCCACCGGCTTGCCCTGACCGCGCCCGACGATCGCATCGGCGATCGTGCGCAGCACCTCCAGCAGGTCCGTGCTCGGGATCAGGTTGGGCACCAGGGACGCAAAGGCTCCGAACGGAAGCCCAGCCGCACATTGGGTGGCCGAGACTCTGAGTGGCACGAAGCCCCGGGTCGCCGCCAGACCAAGGCACTCGACCGCGAGCCGGGTCTTCCCTACGCCCGCCGCCCCGGCTAGAACGATTGCACCGCGGTCCGCACGCAGCAGCGTGCTCGCTCGCTTCAGCTCGGCTGCTCGCCCAACGAGTGGCCAGTTCGCGTTCGGCCAGCCGGAACCCACTCCTGGATCGTTGCGGACAGTCGCCGCAAAGTCGAGCTAGCGCGCTTACCGACACCGTTCACCGTTGGCGTTCGGCACCCCGCCAGGACCCGGAATGGCCCGGGTCCGACAACGGTCCCGTCAAGGCGAATCAGGCCGAGCTGATTGTCGGACGCGAAGGCGATAACCAGCCGCCGAACGCTCGGGAACGGTGATGCTTCTTGGCGATGAACCTCGCCAGCGCATTACCACACATCCCTCATCTCATGAAAGGGCTGTGAGGACCTCCCATACCGCAAGAACCCCCAGCCGCGGAAGGACCGTCCCCCATTCCGAACCGGTGCGTCCCTCAGTTCCCGCGATCTAGGACGCGTGGATAGTCCAACGCTGATACATATGGCGGCGAGAAGAACGTCAAGTCCACGGCTCCGTCAGCGACGGTAAGTTCGCGGGCGTCGGTTCCCGGCAGCCGAACGCCCACCACGCTGTCACGGGGCATCTGGTTCCTGAGCTCCTGCATCATGCGAGCTGCCCGGCGCAGCTGGCGTACGAATCGGCCCGGCACGTCCGGGCTCGGACCACGCGCGATAGTGGTGCCGCGAATGCACCAGATCACGCGCGTTTGCCACGGACGTACGAGCGACGATGAGCGACGAGAACACCGTCCAGGCCAACGCGCGAAGTGCAGATCCCTCAACCGTCGTCTTGACGATCAGACTCTTCACGCGAGCCAGGTCGGCGCTGGCATCCTGTCGAAACCAATACTCCAACCGAGGAAGAGCCGGTCTCCAGGAGTCATCGACCGCCGTGTCCGCGAGATGCCGCTCGATCTCATCGGCCAGCTCGAAGACGGAGTCAGCCGGGACGGGGGTGGCCTTCGCCAGTGCAATGAGCCGTGCAAGAGGATCGATGTCGACCCCCAACGCGTGCCGACCGGTCAACAGCCCTTCGACCAAGGTAGTGCCCGAGCCACACATCACATCGAGCACGTAATCCCCAGGGTCTGTGAAGCTCTCGATCGCCCAACGCGCCAGCGGCGGGGGCAACCTCGCCGCGAACGCGTGCAATCCATGCGTCGCATACAGGTGACCTGAAGCGGAGAAGTCGAGTGCCCCTGGAACCAGTACACGATCGTGGCGATGGCACGATGCTTCCCCGCCGGGTCCCACGGTAGCCACTGTGGTCGTCATCGTCACGGCACGATCATGCCGTGGTCACCGGCCGCGATCCAGCAGGGCCTGATCGCGGCCCGTCGGCCAGACTCGAGCGATGTGGGAGACGAAGGGTGACGATCACGACACCGGAGCACACCGGCGCCATACGCGAGTCGACGAGCGAACCACGCACACGGTCTTCGCCCACCTTACCCATGGAGAGCCGACTTCCCGGCCGCAGGATTTTCTTGATGCTCTGGACCGCGCAGTCGCCCCCAGCCTTTTTCTACGCTGAGCATCGACACCGGGCCGTTCCCTCCGACGCCGCAGCCTGCTACTGGCCCTCTGGCAGCTCCCCGGGCCGGACTAAAATCGGCAAGCGACGACGTGCTTACGATCAAAGATCACATACAACAGCTCACCTCCAGCGTGCTAGGTGCAGAAAGCCCGAGGCTAGGACGTAGTAGACGAACAAGTCGTCCATCGAACGACCCTCGCGCCGGGCCGTGTTGCGTAGGTCGTTGAACACCCGCCCGGCGGTCGTGCCATGCCTCTGGTGAGGCGACATCGGGCTCTGCACCGCCTCGACGGCCCCGCGCACCGGGCCAACCACATCCAGAGCACGCACGTAGTCGAGTAACTCAGCCGGATCCGCGTCGGGACGTTCGACCCAGTGCTGCAAGACCGCAAGGCCGCGCTACGCTTCCGCGGCGATGAAGGTCTCGGCACTGCTCAGGCTCATCGAAAGCGACGGCTGGCAGCTCGACCGGACCCGTGGATCGCACCGTCAGTACAAGCATCCAACGAAGCCAGGTCTGGTGACCGTTCCTGGGAAGCCAAGCGACGACTTGCACCCCAAGACGCTGGGCAGCATCCTGAAACAGGCCGGACTCAGAAACGATACTGGCAGAACCAATGAAGCTTCGGAGGGAGGAACCAGTTGAGCAGCTACCTGATCATCATCGAAGGTGACGGATCCACTAACTACTCGGCCTACTGCCCTGACCTTCCGGGCGTCGTGGCGACCGGTAAAAGCATCGACGAATGTACGGTCGAGATGCGCGAGGCGATCGCCTTCCACATTGATGGTCTACACGAGGCTGACCTGCCTGTTCCTCCGCCGACAAGCCAGGGGCGAACGGTCGAAGTCGCCGCCTGACCCAACCCCTGTGGAACTGGTCGAGCAGAGCGCCGCTGCCGCAGCTCGCTAGACCAGCCTCGTCAGGCAAGCCATCGGTAGAGCGGCTGTTCAGCATGGACCCGGTGGCGGACGTGGAATATCAGTCGGAGTCGCGGCGCCGAGATCATGCGCCGAACCGGCACCGTCTCCTTGCCTGGCCGTTTGGGTGCTGTATGTGCGGGGTCGTCCCGTGACACGGTTTGTGACTCGAACGACGGTTACCTGGCATCGCGTGACGCGACAGCCACGTACCTCTGGCGCACCATAGTCGCAGGTAGAAGGCATGGCATGCGCTGTCGTGGCTCTTCCTGATCCATGTGTCGCAGGTTCGAATCCTGCCGGGGGCACCAGGCCAGAGTCGCAAGGCTGCTCTGAGCTGCGCATTCGTGGTGCGCCCGGTGGTGCGAGACGCGAACTGTGGGGTCACAAGAGTCGAAGCTGACCCACGGATTTCCACGTAACAAGATCGACTTGATAATCGCCTGCTTCGTGCGCGGCTGGCTGGAACGAGCCGCTGAAGAACTACGACACGTCCTCGCCGCGCCTCGATATGAGCGTCGTCGTCTGGAAACGCCTCTGGAATCTGGTCAACCACACCGAAGAGGTGAACGCGCGCATGTCGGGCGTGAGCGATTCAGTGTTGCCGGGCGCAACTGTGAACGATCAGGTAATTCCCCCGGGGTGGGATCAAGTAATTCCCCCGGGTCTGGCCCGTGGTGGGTAGTTTAGCGGGGTGTTGTGGTGGTCTGGGGGATGACGCGCCCGGGTCGTTTGTGGGGT
>JBOHFX010000112.1:0-7166 GCA_050699875.1 Pseudonocardiaceae bacterium | reverse complement strand
AGGGGGTGAACGGTTTCGACTCTGGACGTTGAGTCAGTGGGAAGCGTGCCGGTGCAGGCGAGAGACCACCGTAAGCGTCATCGCACACCAATAAGCGCCGACACCAGTCAGCGCGATCTCGCCCTCGCCGCCTGAGCGAGGAGCTAGATCTGTCGGACCGGGGGCGTCCCCGCCCCGGATCCCGGCATCAGCTAGGGGACTTACCGCCAGGCTCGGTCGCGGGGCCTGCGCGGGACACCTACAGCGACTGGGATCGTCACACCGGCTGGTCCGCGTGACCGGTGGATCCAAGTAGAGACGTAGCGGACTGCGCACGGAGAAGCCCTGACGAGGCGACAGAGGACCCGGGTTCGATTCCCGGCACCTCCACCGATGAACGCCCAGGCCGTTGGCCTGGGCGTTCATGCTTTTCCGGTGTGCGAGTCCCTTCTCTGCCGCTACGGATAAGAGTCGCGATCCGTATTCGGTCCGCGCCACATGAGCGGGCGACGTCCGCACATGCCGAATTGCGGATGTTCAGGCCGCGTACTGATTTGTTGAGATTGATCATCAAATGTGCCAGACGTTCAGGCGGGGCGTTCGTCCAGCTTGCCGTTGAGCCAGTCGAGAAGCGCGGGGAACTCCACGAACATTGGACCGCCGAAGTCGCTCTGCGCGATGCGGTTCGCTACGAACATGGCAGATTCGGGCCGGCCCCCACGAGGGAGGAACGTGGGCCAGAAGTGGAAGTTGGCCAGCGGCTCGTCGAGCATACGGCCGGTCAAGGGCGGGGAAGCACCGGAGTGGCGGCGCCATGGCGGGCCGCGCCACTACGTAGGCCGTTTCATGGTGAGGCTGGTTCGTTGGCTATGACGGGGAAGTTCGTCAGCTCGGCGTGCGATGGCGCGCAGCACCGGATGCTGTCGCCGCCGCTATCGTGGTCGCGATGACCACCGCTGGCCAGCCCCACCCGATACACCGACTACCTCGGGCTGAGTACCGAGGAGTTCAACATGGGATGGGTGGCCCGCGTCCTGGCCAACCCGTTGACGTCGATCTGCTCGGTCAGATGCTACTCGACTAGGTCGACGAGCCGATTGAGTGCCGAGATCACGAGGCCTCCTTTCGACATCAACTCTGGCTGAGCACACCTCGTTCGTGCCCGACCGCGCCGGTCCGATCCGATCACCCGCTCCCGTTCCTGGACCCGTCGCGGCGCTAAAGCACGCTCACGCCGCTGAGAGCGCGGTGAACGCCGGGCATGAGCGGCTACGGATTGCGTCGCGGCCGGTGTTGCCTTCGCAGCCTGTCGAGTGGGTGAGGTTCGGCGGACACCCGCCATGCGCAGCAGGCATGTGACGCTGCTGAGGCTGAGATCGTGAGCGATGGCGGGGCCGCGGGCGGTGGCTCCGGCGAGGTGGGCGCACGCCATGGCTCGGATCACGTCGTCGGAGAGCCGTTCGCGAAGGCTCCACGGTGCCGTGGCGGATTCGGTCTCCAGCCGCCGGCTCCATGTGGCCGCGAGAACGCAAATGCGCAGCTCAGCGGCTTGGGTGGAGCCAACTTGTCCGTGGTCAGTAGTGGTATCGAGCTTGCACGATGATCAGTTCCTCGTCGCGGAGTTGGTAGACGAGGCGGTGCTCGTCGGTGATACGGCGAGACCAGTAACCGGACAGGTTGTGGGAAAGGCGCTCGGGTTTGCCGATCCCAGCGCCTGGGTCTCGCGCCGCTTCCTCGATCATGCGGTTGATCCGTTTAAGGACCGAGCGTTCGCCGGCCCAGGAGACGTAATCCTCCCATCCGTCGCGGGTGAAGCTGAGCTTCATGCGACGTGGTGTTGTGGATCGATCAGCTCTTGGACGCTGGTATCGCCGGCATCAGCGTCGGCGATGCTGCGCAGTAGTCGCTCGGCGTTGGCGGGGGACCGGAGCAGGTAGGCAGTTTCCATGAGCGAGCGCCACTGGTCAGCGGAGACCAGGAACGCGCTACCTGCCTTGGAGACGATTTCCACCGGTTCCTGGTCGTCGTTGACCTGCTCAATCAGTGGGAAAAGTCGCTTGCGTGCTTCGCTTGCCGACATCGCCATCGGCTATCGTCTCCTCCACTCGTACCTGCTGATGGTACCACTGCTGGCGGGTGGGTCAGCCGCTGTCGGCAGCACGCGGCTGGAATGCAGCCGTGAGCGCTGGTGCGTGTCGACTCTCGTCCGGGAAACCAGTCCACGCAGGTCAGCAACTTAGCGCCCTCCTGAGGGCTCGCCGTGGCTTGCGAAGATTTCTCAAGTCGACCCACACCGTGCGTGGTTACGAGTTTGGGCTCGTCGTGTAGGTCCACGACAGCACACAGCCGAACTCGCCGGTCGACCAACCTCGCAACTGCGGCCGCCACTCCAACCAAAGGTCAGCGGTCAGCCCATTCCAACCCCACCACACTCTTCTGCCACTGAATCGGTAAAACGTCCTGAACAAGCGCGCATGGCTGGCAGAACACAAGCAGGGACTACAACAGGACGTCGGCACCCGGCTCGCACGCGCGTAACTGGGGTTCACCCTGGTCACAGCCACAACGGATACGGGTTCCCACGCGGCATACTGAACCACCCCGGGTTCGGTAGAGACTCGTTGTTGGGGTCAGGCGACCAGGCTGATCAGATCGCCCAACTCGTACAGGGTCTCGAACTCCACCGGTGGCCTGCCTTGGCAGGCTCCGTGCAATCGACGGTTGTTGTACCAATCCACCCATGCCGCGGTGGCAACGTCGACTTCTTCTCTATTGTGCCATGGCCCGCGGGGTTTAATCAACTCGGTCTTGTACAAGCCTATCAGTGATTCCGCCAAAGCGTTGTCCAGGGCGTCGCCGACGGTGCCGATCGAGGCATCGACACCGGAATCGACCAAGTGCTGGGTGAACCGGAACGATGTATACTGACTACCGGCATCAGAATGGTGAACGAGCTTGCTTTCCGCGTCTTTTCCCCGATAGTCTCTCCCGTGAAGTCCCATCTCGATCGTGTCCAGCACGAGGCCGGTCTCCTTAGACATGCTCGTCTTCCAGCCAACGATTTTCCGGGAGAACACATCGACGGTGAATGCGGTGTACACCGTGCCGGCCCAGCTCGCCACGTACGTGAAATCGGCCACCCACAACCGGTTCGGCGCGCCCGCAGTGAACTGGCGTTTCACCAAGTCCGCGGCTCGAGCACCGTCCGGGTCGGGCACGGTCGTGCGGACCTTCTTGCCCCGCACCGCGCCGGCCAGGCCCAACGCCCGCATCAGCCGTTCCACCCGACACCGGCCCACCACGATCCCCTCCCGGTTCAGCGCCCACCACACCTTCTCCGCCCCATACACCGAATAGTTCTCCTCATACACCCGAGTAATGTCTTTCTTGAGTTGCTCATCACGCACCGCGCGCGCCGACGGCGACCGGGCGATGGCAGCATAATACGTGGACGGAGCGATCCGCATACCGAAATCAGTCAACACCGTGCAGATCGGCTCGACTCCGAACCGTTTCTTATACTCTGTGATGAACGCTACGAGCGTGGCAGTCGAGGGTCGAGCTCCCTCGCAAAGAAAACCGACGCCGCCTTCAAAATCTCATTCGCCCGCCGCAGCTCACGATTCTCCCGCCGCAGGTCACGAAACGCCTCGGTATCGGTAGACGTCGTCCCCGCCCGCCGACCCGCATCGACCTCGGCCTGCCGAACCCACCGGCGTAACGACTCACCCGACACGCCGACCTTCCCCGCGACCGACACAATCGCCTCCCACTGCGAGCCATAATCCGACTGGCTCTCCAACACCAACGCCACCGCACGCTCACGCACCTCACGAGGGTGCCTCGAAGACCGGGCCATCTCTCCATCCTCCACTCAGGACAGAGCCTCCATCAGACCCGGGGTGGTTCATACCAACGCAGACGACGTCTGCGGTAGCACTCCGCGACCCTGTCCCACATGAATCCCCAAGCTCATGCCGCTGAGCGGGCGGTGAACGCCTGGGCAGAAGCGGCTACGGATGCGTCGCGGCCGGCGTTGCTGTCCAAACTGTCTCGCCAGATCCTGACAGACAGAGGGGAGTGGTTGAGGTCCGGCGGACACCGGCGGTGCGCAGGAGGCGCTTGACGCTCTTGAGGCTCACGCCGTGGGCAGTGGCGAGGGAGGCGGCGGTGGCGCCGTCGCGGTAGGCGATGATCAGTTCGGCGATCTCGCGCTCACTGAGGTGCTCGTGCAGGCTCCATGGACACTTGCGCTCGGTTTCGGGGTACACACGGGGTTGGTGAGCGCCGCGGGGTAACAGTGAATCTTCGCGTCAGCTGCTTGTATGGAGTGCGAGTAAGCGGTAAGTAGCTCCACCGTGAATGCCCAGGCCTTTGACCTGGGCATTCACGCTTTTCCGGTGTGCGAGTCCCTTCTCTTGTCGCTGTGGAAGAGTCGCGATCCGCATCCCGGTCGCGCCGCAGAGCGGACGACGTCGGACTATGCCGATGAGCGGGCGCACGGAGTCTTGCCCATCGGTTGGCTCATACGCTGCTCCGTGCGGGCACAGCGCAGCCGGCCGGTGATGGACCACGAAATCTCCGTAGCCGCGAGAGCATGCAGCTGAGACGCGCCATAGCGTGAGGCGAGTACACATTCCGACGAATGAACGACGACAGTGCCGACCGCAAGGCTTAGATCGACTTCGGACGCGTTCGGCAGCACGACGGCAGTCAGCACCGAGCCGGGGAAGAACTGGGCTTTTTGCTAGTACCCGGTGTCGAGGGTCTCTCGCGAAAGGTCGGCTTGAGCGGCGCGACCTGATGCTGGGATCGGGTTGTCATGTCCCGCGTCCGATGGCGGAGGAAGCCGGTGGGCGTGGCAGGCGAAGTAGTGCCAAGTTCACCGATGAAGGTCAACTTGGACGGTGAGCAGGTTGGTGCCGAACCGGCGGACCGCGGCGGCGTGGTTTGACCGGCCGAACCGGTTAAGTCGTTGCTGCGGATCGTCGTCTGGAACGATCCGGGCCTCGCCAGTGCGCCAGCGCCGACCCAACCGCAGTCGCACCCTGGGATTAGCGCGTAGGTTGGCGACGTAGCCAGCGTGGCGGCCCTGTTCGGCCACGATCCAGGCTGTGGTGTCCTCGACGTGGACCCCGACGACCGTGCGCCGCCGCTTGCCCGTGCGGCGACCCACAGTCTCAATCAGCGCGTATCCGGGAATGAGGCCGAGATGAACGCCGAGCTTGACGGGCGGGTTGAGCAGGTATTTCTGCAGCAGCCGCACCCGCCGGCGCCTGGCGGCCTGTTCCTGGGACATGGGTTGGTGTCTATCACGACTGCGCCGGTCGTGGCCGACGCCGAGACCTAGATGAGGCGACACGATCGTCAGCCGGCAGATGATCTACCTGTAGCAGTCGATGCTCGGGTAGATCCGACTTGCGGGATCGTGCTGGCGACTCGCGCGGATGAACAACCGGTGGGTGGCTGCCAGATCCCTCTTCGGGGAAATCAGGACATCGATGACCGGGCCATACTGGTCGATCACCCGATACAGATACATCCACCGCCGGCAACGTTCACATTCGTCTTGGTCACGAACCAATGATCTTCCCGGGACGTGCCGGCAGGGACGTGCCACATTGATCAGCAGCGGGGTTGAACCGTTGCGCGCCACCGGTAGATCGTCGTCACGTGGTCAACCTGGATGCCCCGTTCGGCCCGCAGTTCTTCCACGTCGCGGTAAAACTGTGACGATCTCCGGTGCCGTCCTGGGCCGGGGTGTGTGGCCCACGGTTTGACCGACCATGTGTTGGGGCTGATCTGTTGTCAGGTTATAACCACCGGCTGCCCTTTGCTGCCCATGCCTCCCACCAGGCCAATTCTGGACCCGGCCCGCCGAGTGCCTTTTCCCAACCGAACTGCAGCATCGTTGCGAGCAATTCCAACGCGACCGTGGCGTCCCACCAACCGGTGGTGTCGGTCCCGTGGCTTTGCAGGGCGGCTTGGTAGCTGACGATCGTTTCATCCTTGGTTTCGGGGAGCAGGTCGGTGTTGAGCGCGAGGTACCAGGACAGGTCGGCGATGGGCGACGCCTCCCCGGGAACTTCACCGAAGTCGAGCAAGACGGTGCGTCCATCGGCGTGGCTGCCCAGGTTGGCAGCCTTCCAGTCACCATGGACCAGGGTGTGGGGGACCGCGTTCAGGGCAGCGACCAGCGGAGCGGGATCGTCCAGCAGAGGAAAAACCAGCTCAGCCAGACGGGTGGACACCGTGGGCAGCCGGTCCCAGCCCTTCGCCATCATCGTGGGTACGAACGCCTTCGAGCCCCGGGCCGCCTCGGCTGCCGCCACGGTGGGAGAAAACATCTGGTATCTGGTAGCCAGCGGGGTGAGTCCCACCTCATCCCGCCAGCCCCAAAAGGTTGCGTGCAGGGCGGCCATGTGGTCCAGAAACCGGCTGTGCTGCTCGGTGGACAACGCCTGGCCAGGTTTTAGCAGTTGGGCGGTGACGTCACGCAGCAGGACCATTCCGACCGAACCGTCGAAGCCGGCCGCCACCACCGCCGGGTCGATAACGTCAGGCATGCGGCCTAACAGGCCAGATTGCCACAGGCGAACGTAACGCTCACCCGGGTCACCGGTGGCGCGCAATAGCCAGTCGTCTCGTGGATCTTGGTACTTCAACACGTAGCGCTGGCCCTCGATGATGACCCGTTCAAAACGGGCACCCGACTTGGTATCTTCGGGCACCCAGGGCTGGCGGCTGCTGGCTGCCCGCAGCAGATCGTCCAGGCGGGGACTGGCCTTGGGTACTGGCATGGGCGGCCTCGGTCATCTCGGTTAGCAGTGTCGCCGACCAGCGTCGCACGCACCAGCGGGCACCATGTGACTCCAGAGTCACCTCGGGGCTCAAGGCATCGCAGCCAGCCATCGTTGCACTCCCAATCGCCGTCAGACACCGTTCGCCTATGCTCCACAAGCTTTACCGAGCACACCCAAGGGCCCTGACCTGGGCTTTCATGCTTTCCTGGCGTGCAAGTCCCTTCTCCTCGCCGCTACTGAAGGAGAGCCGCGCTGCATCCGGCTCTCGCGCAGGCTCCACGGACGCTGCGTGCTCGGTCTCGGGAGAGACATAGGGATTGGCGAAAGCTACGGTGCGGCAAAGCCGCAGGTCAGCAACTTAGAGCCCCCACGAGGGCTCTAAGT
>JBOHFX010000111.1:0-2812 GCA_050699875.1 Pseudonocardiaceae bacterium | reverse complement strand
CACCAGGATGCACACGATCCCCCACGGTCGATTGGCGACGATCGAGAACGCCAGGGCGAAGCTGCGGATCATCCACTCCCGGTGGTCGGCGAAGCGGCGCTGCCGCGCGGCGCGGTAACCGGCGAGGGTGGTCGCCAGCCAGAGCAGCCCGAGCATGGTGTTCGCGGTCTGCTGGTTCGGCCCCCAGACGCCGAACGGGGTGATGGTCAGGACCACGATGCCGGCAGGCAGCGCACCGGCGAAGACGTAGATCCGCCCGCTCCCCCGGTGCACCTTCGGGTGCTGCCGGCGCAGCCACGGCCACACCTGCAGGCATGCGGTCAGCAGCGCCACCGATCCGAAGAAGATGTGCGTCACCAGCATCGGGTAGTACCAGGGATAGTCCGGCGGCACCGGCAGCCGGGACCGGGACGGGTCCAGGCTCAGGTACGGCGGCAACGAGAACGCGAGGAACGAAACGGTCAGCACCGCCAGCGGCGCGATCCAGGGTCGGGTGAGCAGCCGGCGGACCCCTGATCCCTCCCGGGGCGGGCCGGCACGATCAGCGGAGCGTCGGCGCGGCGTGGTATGTGGAGGGCGAGGATCTGTGTATGTCATACGCTGAGTATATGAGATACACAGGCACCGGCTCTGGAACCACTGCCGTCGAACCGTAGTGACCGACCACCAGCGACTCTGCAGGACATGGGGTCCCGGCCAGTCGATGTTGCGCACCGTTAGAGTTCAACTCGTCTGAGTCATCAGCGGGGTCGGCGGACGATCACGCCTGAGTGAGGGCGAGGGCCGGGTGGCCGGTGAGAGATTCGGCGGGTACGTCCTGGAAACAGTGATCGGGCGCGGCGGGATGGGTGAGGTCTACCGCGCCTTCGACACCGGGAGGAATCGGGTTGTGGCATTGAAGCGGTTGCCAGAGCATCTGGTGGCCGACGCTGAGATCCAAACCCGGTTCCGGCGCGAGTCGCAAATGGCTGCCCAACTGCGTGAGCCGCATGTCATCCCGATCCACGACTTCGGCGAGATCGACGGCCGGTTGTTCATCGACATGCGGCTGGTCGAGGGCGCCTGCCTGGCCACTCTGCTCGCCGAGCAGGGTCCATTACCGCCGACCCGGGCAGTGAACATCGTGACTCAAGTGGCCAGCGCGCTGGACGCCGCGCACGCCGAGGGCCTGGTGCACCGCGACGTCAAACCCTCCAACGTTCTCATCGCCAATGGCAAGAACGAGGAGGACTACGTCTATCTGACCGACTTCGGCATCGCGCACGCGGCGGCGGCCAGTAGGCTGACCGGGATCGGAGTGACCGTCGGCACCGTGTACTACATGGCTCCGGAACGGTTCCTGCACGGGAACGGGGACCATCGGGTCGATGTCTATTCATTGGCGTGCCTGCTCTACGAGTCGCTGACCGGTACTCAGCCATTCCCTAGCGAGGGATCGCCCGCTCAGCAGCATGCGCATGCCCACTTCGCCCCGCCCCGGCCTTCGGAGCAGCGACCTGACATCCCGGTGCAGCTGGACGAGGTGGTGGCCTGCGGGATGGCCAAAGATCCTGACCAGCGTTACCGTAACGGCCCGATCATCACCGGCTGGGGCGCGATCGTCCGCACCGAGGACGAGGCCACCACGCTCAGGGACGATCTACGCCCCGAAGGAAGGCGAATACCCCATGACCACCGCCAGCCCGGACTGCGTCGAAGTCGTCATCACCGCCGAGAGCGCGGACTGGCTCGCCGACTTCACCCGCAGCCTCGTCGAGGACCGCCTCATCGCATGCGGCCACCACATCGCCCCGATCCGCGCGATCTACCGCTGGGAGGGCGAACTCTACGACGAGACCCAGGCGCGGGTCGGTCTGCACACCCGCGCCTCACTCGTCCCCGAGATCATCGCCCGTGCCGACCGCGACCACGCCGACGACGTGCCCTGCGTCATCGCGCTCCCCATCACCGCCGGCCACCCCGGCTACCTCCGATGGATCATCGACGAGACCCGCGAACCCGCCGCACGAGGGCAGGAGAATTGACCTGCGCAGGGCTTCGGCCGTTTCGTCGGCAAGCTGCAACGCACCACGCAGTGGAGTCCGGGAGCTAACCGGATGGGCATCGAGGCAGAGCTCAAGTCACGGGTACACGACCCCGACCGAGTCCCGGACTCCTGCGCCACCGCACCCCCAGCAGAACAGCGCGTATTCCGATGTCTACTTCGGCACCCGGACCGTACACTGACCCGCGCCGAGCGCGAGTTGCCCACGCCGTCCCCTTCGAGCGCAACACTCTCGACCAGCTGCGCGCTCTGGGCAGCTGGCTCCAGGTGTAGGCGCAGCCCTTGAGCTCGCCTGGCGGCACCGGCGGACCCTGCTGACGCCAGGACGTGCTGATCGGCGGGCAGTCGATGGCTACCGCATTTCAAGGCGGCGGAGGCTGGGCATCACTCCTTTTGAATAGAGGAGGGAGATCAATAGAACGGCGCACAACCCTGGCCGTGGTCCTGGCCGCCATCCTCTTCTTCGCAGGGTGCGGCTCTGCACCTCCCGCCGACGATGCCGACCGGCAGCCGACCCAGGCACAGCGTGAAGACTGTCGGTTCCGGCTGAATACTGACCCCCTGGTTCCGGGCGGATTCTGACCCACTCATGAACGATCATGAGGTACTGGACGTGGAGGACACCACGGGTGACTTCGACGCGCATCACCAACGGCCTGGCGGACGGGCCCACCACCGTCATGATCAAGGGCAGTGGCGGGGCGTTCGAGACCCACCGGTGTGCCCCGTGGACCAAGGTGAACTGAGGCCGCGCGTGCCGGCCGTACG
>JBOHFX010000110.1:0-19372 GCA_050699875.1 Pseudonocardiaceae bacterium | reverse complement strand
CGGGCCGCGGTGGCCCAGGCGATCACCGTCCTGCGCGACGCGCTGCACCGCACCTGAACCCCCGGGCTATGCGCGGCGGGCAGACTCGCCTACAGCTTCATCGTGCTGCTGTTATCCGGCATCTATTGTCCACAACTCGCCAGCGTCTTCGCGCACCGTGGCCTGGGCGGGTGCCCTAGGCCGCATCGCTGTCATGTCGCTTGCAGCGTTCAGCCCAGCGATCGGACCTCAATTTTCCCATTGCGGACCCGGGTTTGGTAGGCAGGCTGGGGGGTCGAGGCTGGGCCGCGGACGATGCTGCCGTCGGTGAGCCGGAACGTGCTGGCGTGCCACGGGCAGATGACGCAGCCGTCGACGAGCTCGCCTTCGTCGAGTGGACCGCCGGCGTGGCTGCAGGTGTTCGCCAGCGCGTACAACTCGCCGTCGTCGCGGACGAGCAACACCGAGGCCTCACCGGCGGAGACCCGACGATGCTGGCCCTCGCCGAGCTCAGCCTCGGCCAGCACCGGGGTCCAGTCCTGCGGGCGATGCTCAAAGGTGGCGTGGTTGACGTTGACCGCTCTTGCAAACGACAGGTGACCACCCAGGTACCCACCAATCATGAGGACCCCCAATCCAGCAAGCCCTAATGCCTTTCCGCGTCCTCGCCGACCGCTGCGGCGGGCCAGCAGCGATGCCACGTACAGGACGAGCGCAGCCACGTTCGTGCTGGCATGCACCGCCCCGACGCGCCTCTCCGCGCCGATGGTGTCCGACCAGTCGTTCAGGCCAGTCGCAGCGGTAGGGATCGCGCTGAGGATGCCGGCGCCGACGAGTAGATCGGCGGCCGGCTCAGCGCTGGCCCCACCGAGGGTGTCTAACAGGGTGGACATACTCCAGGCGCCGATTGGCAGATCGGTCAGCATGGGATGGGCCGGATGACCCAAGTTCGTGCCGCTGAGAAGGTTACGGATTGGGCGCGGCCGCACGGCCCTGCCGACCAAGCCGGCCACCGGCTTGGCGACCTTATCGAGAGCGGTCAACCGTTCGATGCGGCGCACCAGCTCATGTGGAAAAGCCATGGTGGGATGTCCTTTCATAACACGCTGGAAGGCGCTTCGGTCAATGGGCAATGTGGGCCGCCGCTCATGCGTGGATCGACGGGCCCGCTCGCAGCTTTCGCTTTCTTGCCAAGGGCCGCTTTTCTGGGCCGCCGCCCGGCGCTGCCCAGCGGCAGCCCGCGCCACAGCCACTCCGGTAACCACGACAACCTCCGTAACTCCATAACCACAGTCACCCCAGGAAATCTCAGTTGCCGCTGGTACCCAGGGCGGTGAGCAGCACCAGCACCACGGTAACGACAGCGAACAGGCCGTGCCCGACGACGACCGGCACGGCAATGTGCCGCTCGGCCGGCTCGGCCTCAGTCGATCCGGAGCTGGCCACACCGGAGCCGGCGGCGACCGCGCGGCCTTGGTAGACCGGGAGCCAGCGGATCAGCATGATAAAGCCCAGCAGCGCAACCGGGATCAGCAGTGCAAAGGCGCCGCCAACCGTCGAGGATAGTGCCGCGATCGATGATCAGCACCTCTGCTCAAGAGCAGTGACGGCGTCATCGAGGGAGGGCATGTCGGCGATTTCGGTGGCGAGGCGCTCGGCATTGTGTCGCAGGCTGGGGTCGTCGAGCACCCGCCGCAGGGCGGCTTCGATGCGGTCGGTGCTGGCGTCCGAGCCGATCAGGGCGATGCCGGCGCCGGCGGCGACGCATGCCTGGGCGTTGCGGAACTGGTCGGCCCCCTGGGGCAGGCAGACCTGCGGGATGCCGTGGGCCAGCGCGCCGAGCAGCGTGCCTGAGCCGCCATGAGACACCACCGCGGCGCAGCGCGGAAGAAGATCGCTTTGGGGGATGTAGCGGGCGATGTGGACGTGGTCGGGCTGGGGGCCGAACGCGTCGAGGTCACCATGCGGTCCGACCGTCACGACAGCCACGACGTCACGCAGCCTGCCCACCGCAGCCACCGCGGCGCGGAAGGCGTCGTTGACGTTGAAGACCGTGCCGAAGGTGAGGTAGACAAGCGGCTGACCGGCATCGAGTACCTCGGCCACCGCCGGTGAGAGTACGTCGCCGGTTACCCGCGTGAGCGATGCGGGGCGCAGGTGCTGAATGCGACTCACGTGGTCAAGGTTGTCGGGTTGCATGCTGGGTGGGTAGATGTCGATGTAGAAGTGGTCGTAGCAGCCGCCGTACGGGCGCGCCTCAAGTCCCACCGCGTCCCACAGGGAAGTGACCTCAGCTGCGGCGAGGGCAATCCGATGCGGCGGGACCACCCGGCCGAAGCCGTGTGTGACGTGGGGCCGGCTGAGGGCGGCGGCGGCCACGGGCGCGGCCAGCTCGGCCGCCTCGTGAACGACTACCTGAGGCCCCCATCGAGTGGCCAGGTCGAGAAGCGAGTGGAACATCGCCGGCGCCGCGATCGCCCCAAAGATCTTCGGGAACATGTGATCAGCTAGTGCCTCGCGGGTGAGTGAGTGCGACTCGGGATAACGTCGGCGGTACTCGCGCAACACCTCGGCGACGGGCATTCCTGCCGATGCGGTCGGAATGCCGGCTGCCTCTATGCGCGGACAGACGTCATGCGCGGTCACCCACAACACCTCATGCCCGCGGTCCCGAACCGCACCAGCCAGCGGCAGCATGGGCTGCACGTGGCCAAGCCCAGACGTCGACGAGAACAGAACCCGCATCGACCAATCATCACTGACCCGCGGCAAACGTTCACGCCGCCTCGGGTGTGCTTGCTCGCGACGCCTCGGTGAGCATGAGAGCCGAGTCGGGGCCTGCTGGCGGGTGACCGCGGCTGACGATTCGCTCGGCATTGGCAGCCTAAATCTCGCCACGGCTGAACCTAGTCAGGCGGGTCCGCACACCTTCAGCGTCACACCCAGAGCTGCGGCGTCTTCCTTGCCCACTCCAGCACGTGCGTGATCGGCCACTTCCGGTTCCCGTCGGCCACGTCGGTGCAGTCCAGGTGGAGTCGGATTGTCGCCTCGTCGGCCCACAACGGCACATCGACGTGCAGCTTGATTCGATCACCCAGCACTAGGCGATGCAGGGCGCTCGTGCCGGTCCGGTGGTCGAGCCGCCGCGGCGCGCTCCCGTTTAGTCCTTCGGAGCTGGCCGCCCACCGGACGGTGACGGTGACCTGGGGCGGCCCGGTCAGCATCCGCACCGCGACCACGAACTGATCGTCTTGCCGCTCGTCGACCGTCGCCTCAACCGTCGGGCGCTCGTCGCGATCGAACGTTGCGCGGGTGATCTCGACGGATTCACGGCCGCTGCGTGCGGAGTCGACGGCGGCGTCGGCGGCGAGCTTCGCTGCCGTAGCTGATTCGCGGGCGTGGTGTGCTTGATCCTTCGCGACTTCACGTGCCTTACGGCTTTCCGCCAGTGCAGCCCGGGCGCTGCGGGCCAGGACGACTGTGTAGACGGCGATGATGGCCGTCGCGACGACCCCGGCCCACGCGGCCCCGGCGGCGATTGCGGTCCATTCGGTGGCGTCCACCTTGTACCCTTTCGTGAGAACGTGACCAGAACGGGTGGCAGGCTCTCACATTCCGTACTGGGCTCAGCAGCCAGGTAGAACAGCTGCTCCGGTACGGCATGTGGCCAGGGGGTCCCCGCAGTGGAGAACCATCCACACCATGAGCGAGATCAGAACGCTGGTAGACGGCGTTCGCGCGGCCTGGAACAACCACGACGCCCCCGGGTCTGCGGCACAGTTCTCTGAAGTTGCCGTGCTGCGGGTTATCGCAACGGGTGACGTCGTGCATGCCGCGAGCAACTCCGAGCGGTCGTTGAGGCCTACCTTCGTGTTTTCCCAGACTTGCAATTGGAGCGCAGGACACCTACGAGGGCGGCGCGGAAGTGTGCATCATCGAAGCGACACTCACAGCGACCCACGAGGGGGAGTTCATGGGAATCCCGCCGACCGGCCGGCGGGGGTGAGTGCGCCTCGGTAGATCAGGGCGTGCTTGTCGTGTCCGTGCCGTGTTTCTCCATGGCCTCGACCCACTCGAGCAGGTCGCCGGGCTGGCAGTCGAGTACCCGGCACATGGCTTCCAGGGTGCTGAAGCGCACCGCCTTGGCACGACCGTTCTTCAGTACCGCCACGTTTGCCGGCGTGAGCCCGACACGCTCGGCGAACTCACCGACGCTCATCTTGCGTTTGGCCAGCTCGACGTCGATGCGCACCACGATGGGCATCAGATCACCGCTTCCATGTCGGTGCGCAGTGTGGTGGCTTGCCGCAGTAGCGCACGCATCACCACCATCAAGAGCCCCAGCACGGTGAGACCTATCGACATCAACAACAGCAGGAGCGGCAGCCCGGGGTCTTCCGAGTTAAAGGTCACGTAGGCAGACACGCTTAGGAACACCAGCCACGCGGCGACGATGGCCCACACGATGGCATCCACCCACGCCAGGGAGGCCTCGCTGAAGATGCGGTCGTTCTTGACCAGGGTGAGCAACTTCCAGGTGGACACGATCACCACCTGAACACACAGCACCCAGAACACCGACACGGCGGTCATCGGCCACCTCAGGTACGCGAGGTCCGGGGACTCCTTGGCCATGTGCGCGAACTGTCCGGGCAGCGACATGGTCTGGAACACGACCAGGATCCCGAACAGCAACACGAGGAAAACTCTGAGCGGGCCTACCGCCCGATGCTCTGTGATCACGCATCGATTATCGCTTCCTTCCTATCGAATGTTACTCGGTACCTGTCGTCACGGCGTCTACTTCGGGCTCGGGGGTCGCCCAGCCGGCACGCATGGAGTGGTTCTGGATCGCCGTCCTGGCCGCTGGACTTGCGCGCGAGGTCGACCGCGGCGGTCTCGGTAACGCATCGTCGTCGTGGAGGGACGACGACCCCTAGATGGGTATCAGCAGGCTGAGCACGCCACCGCCAAGGAGCAGCGAACCGACCAGGTCCAGGTCCCTACCGTGCCAACCGCTACCGGCCGTGGCGGGGACGAGCCGGCTAGCCAGCACCAGCGCGAGCAGACCGATCGGCACATTGACGTAGAACGCCCAGCGCCAGGCGTCGGGGCCATGGGCCAGGGCCAGGATCAGCCCACCGATCACCGGGCCGGCCGCGGTGGCCAGCCCGACCGTCGTGCCGAGGATCCCGAACGCGCGGCCACGCTCGGCGCCGGACTTGGATGTGGCTCATCGTGTTGGGCCCTTCCCTGAGGCGGCCCAGACCGTCTCGGAATGTGGCGCTGGTGTCGCTCAGCCGGTGTTGTCGGTCAGGGAGGCGACATCGGCCGGGGCCAGCTTGATCGCCGCGGCGGCGACGTTGTCGTCCAGGTGTGACACCGATCCGGTGCCCGGGATCGGCAGGATCGACGGCGACCGGGCCAGCAGCCAGGCAAGCACTATCTGCCGCGGTGTGGCGTTGTAGCGCTGCGCTATCTCCCGCACGATCCGGTTGCGGTCGAGATTCTGGATCGGCGCCCAGGGCAGGAAGATCATCTGCTGCTGCTCGCAGAGATCGACCAGCGACTCCGATTGGCGGTCCTCGACGTTGTAGCGGTTCTGGATCGACACGATTGGAGTGAGTCGCTGTGCGCGCCGCAACTGATCCTCGGAGACGTTGGACAGCCCGATGTGCCGGATCTTGCCCTGCTCCTTAAGGGTGACCAGGGCACTGATCGAGTCCTCCAGCGGCACCGCGGGGTCGGGCCGGTGGAACTGGTAGAGCGGGATCTGGTCGAGCTTGAGCCGCCGCAGGCTCCCCTCGCAGGCCTCGATCAGGTGCTCGGGCCGGCCGTTGGCCGGCCACTGTCCTGGACCGGGGCGCTCAAGGCCGCCCTTGGTCGTGATCACGAGATCATCGGGGTACGGGTGAAGCGTCTGGCTGATGAACTCCTCGCTGACGTGGGGCCCGTAGGAGTCGGCGGTGTCGATGAAGTTGACGCCGAGCTCGATCGCGCGGCGCAACACTGCCTTCGCCTCGTCGCGGTCGGCGGGCTCGCCCCAGATGCCGTCACCGGTGATGCGCATCGCGCCAAAGCCCAGGCGATTGACCGTCAGGTCGCCGCCCACATCGATCGTGCCGGCCATTCCGGCGTGCACAGGGTTCCACTCTGACATGGATCATGACTCCTTTAGTCATGCGGTCTAGCCGCGCCGACCTGCGATGACGAGCGCCACGGCCCGCCAGCCGAGCAGCAACAGGGCCAGGCTCGCGGCGGCGACCAGAACGAACGTCACCGGCAACCGGTGGGTGAAGGCCAGCCGTAGGCCGAGACCGATGACCACGACGACGGCCCACACCACCAGCCCGACGGGCATCCGGAACGGCGCCCGCCACGCCCGGACGACCAGCCACCCGACGAGCAGTCCGAGCAGGAAGGGCGCCGCAGTGGTCAATATCCCGACCGCATCCACCCCCTCGGCATGCGACCTTCGCCCGACCATGGCGAACACCAGCACCGCGAGCACATCGGCTCCGGCAGCGAGCGTTACGGTCGTCGGGCGGACGGTCTGCGTGGTCACGCTGGCAGCCTATGCCGGCCGCGCCGAGTCCTCCGTCAGCTCACGGAACTGACAGAGGGTTCACCGCCGAGGGCAGCCGTGCGCGTAGCCGACCGCCGTCGCTGCCCGCTCCGACTGTCCAGCGCTACCACCGTGGTGTCACCGTGCCCGCCACGATGGTCTGCTGAACAGGGCCGGCATCACCGCCGAGTTGTTATGGCCGCGAGGGAAATTGTGGATGCAGGCGTGCATTGCGCTGATTACCCGCGAGGAGTGCAGCCCGTTGCGACCACGCCTGGGCCTCAGCCGGGATTTCGGGGGTGCGCGGTGGGGGAGGGGTCGCGGCAGCGGGGGATTTCGACCGGCTTGTAGGCCGACTGCCATTGGCTACCTTGGTGGTTGGAGGTGCGGCCACCGCTGGCGGCGCGAGGCCGTCAGCCGGTTCACCCGGTCCGGCTACGGGCGCTGGTGGGACTACTCCGGGGAGATCTTGGCTGCTGCCCTGGCCGGGGGCCCGGATGGCAAGCTCGGGTGCGGCAGGTGCGGTGGTACCGGCGGCGGCCGGGGGGATGGAGGCTTGGTGGGAACTCACCAACGGCACCGATGCCGCTGCCCCGGCCAGCACAAGGACCCCCGCTGCTGCGAACCGCGTGAACCTCCGTGACTTGGCCCAATGCGGTTGTTCGGTGGTCAGAGGTGGCGAAGCGGAGGCCTCGATCGGGGTGGGGTCGGGAACATCGGATCCACCGACTCCCGCAACGGCGACCGTTGCCGGGACTAGCGTGTCCAGTCTGAGATCCGTGCTGGTGGTGGTATCGATATCACCAACCTGGATGGTGTCGGTCGCAGGGCCGGCCAAGGTGATGTCGGGCGCGACGCTCGCGGCCTGGTGATCAGAGTGGACGGCGACCGAACCACCGTGCTCGTCCGAAAGCAGTTGCGTGACGAGGGGCACGGCGGAAACCCCACAGACCAGCAGCATCGCATCGAAGTACTCCGGATCGACATCGGCGGAGCGCAGCGTCCGGCGCAGGGTCTCGACATCCTCGGCTTCCTGCGGGCGGATTGCGCCATGGAGCTCAGCCTCGCCCGGCTGCAGCTGCGACCGAACCTCGGGAAGCAGCACCGGGGCCATCACCTCGGTATCGGCCGAGGGAGATCGCGTCGTCACGGCATCCTCGGTCTTGGTGAGCAGCTCGACGAGCTGATCCAACGACACTTGAAGGGCGCTGGCCAGGCTTGGGCGTATCGACGGGAGCGGTTGGGTGTCTCCGGCCTCCCATCGGACGATCGTGGAGCGTTCTACCCCTAAGCGTTCAGCGAGTGACTCCTGGGTAAACCCAACAGCCTTGCGGCGCTGGGATAGACGCTGCCGCCTAAACGCCATGTCCTCACCTCTCGCTGGGAGCGTTTCCGCAGTTAGAACAACGTTGTGCTGCACTCGTGCTGCGGGGACGCGGCTCTCATGCTCTGGCTGTCGCCCGCCACGCACGGTTTTGTTCACTCTACGGCATCGCATGCTACGCACAGCAATGGAGGCACGTGCCACCACACGCTCGCGGCGCCATGAGTTGCCGCCTGATCTGGGCCGGTCCGGCGATGGGCCTCCTCACGTTCGTCGCGCACCGGCCCTACACCCTGCACGGGGTCGCGCGTGGTGGGCCCCGTGCAGGGCCAGGGCAAGCCACTCGCCCGACGGCCGACTGGGTCAAGGTCGCCAGGTGCCCACACCGTCACGGTGGGTCGTCGCGTTCAGGCCCGGTTGCGGACATCTGGGTCACTGATGCTGCAACCGGGCGCGCTGCGGATCTCGCTACTTGCCTTCGCTGAACTTGTCCTTCACGTCGTCGGCAGCACCAGCCGCCTTGTCGCGTAGGTCGTGGCCGGTTTCCTTGGCTTCGCCCGACAATTGATCACGTTTTCCGGCGTTCTCAACGCTCTCATGGCCAGTCATCTGACCGATCTTCTCTTTCGCCTCGCCAATAAGCTGCTCGGCCTTGTCTTTGACCTTGTCAAGAATTCCCATGCGTGTTCCCTCTCTGCGCGTATTGACTGCTCGTGCTAAAGGCGTGTTAGAAGCCGCCGCTGGGATGCAACCAGCGGCGGCTGGACACCTTATCGGACGTTTCGGACCGGTGGCGGCACCCGGTCATCTCTCCTGAGTTGGATCAACGGAGCCGTGCGGAGCAGCCTGAAGCAGCGCTGCTCAGGGCCGTGCGGGCTGGGGGCGCCGACGGGTTCCCCGCGCAGCCGGGGCCGCTGCTGAGCTTCGCGTCGACCGCGCCTCACCCAGCGCCGGGAAAGGGTCCGGACCGCCTCTTCGGGGTCGCTGCACTCGCCCGCGGCCCCGACGTGATGCCCGTAGTGTCATCCGTCGCTGCTCCGCGGTCATGCCTCCGACGACGCCGTGCTGGTCAGCAGCTGGGAACTTCAACGCTTCAGCCAGGCACGCTGTCCTGAGTGGGCAGCCCGCACACACTGCCAGGGCGCGCTGCTCCCAGGGGTACAGTGACCTATGTGACGGGCTGTCAGCCGGTCCGAAGAACATCTCCGGATCCACCCCCCAACAGGCTGGCGCCAGCCGGGCGCCCCGCTGGCGCGGGATGACGCGATCGATGCCGACCACGGGGCGCCACTGCATTGTCGGTGCGGCTGGGCCCGCTCGCCCTGTCTCGACTGCTTCGGCTGCGATGTCCAGAACGGTCATAACAAGCCTCCCGGTGGAGAATTGACCGGCAACCAGGAAGAGGTCAAAGGACCTCACCAGTTCTATGAGAAAGACCTTGCACCCATCCGTGCGGGATGGCCGTTTCGCCGTGACCTCTGAAGGTCATGCAATTGCCTGTAAATGAACCGTTGTGCCGTCTCTTGCCTGCTGGTCCGGGCGGCGAGCTTTGACTTGCTGAGCCGGTAGCCGGTGAGCATGCCGACGGCAAAGAACACTGAGACGGATGCCAGCAGCACGATCAATTCAACAGTCATCTCCCAAACCTCCTTAGTCGCCTTCGCCGTAAGCCTCGACAGCTTCGGGCAGCGCCCACGGTGTCGGGGCCGCCCTCGACGACCCGGCTTCCGCTCTGGAAACCCGACCATCGTTGCAGTCAGTTACCCCACCTCAACCCGGAGTAAACGCTGCAGCGGTGATGGACGACCGGGCCGGTTAGTGAAACGGCTGAACTGGGTGGTCGGTGCCCTGGCCGGGTGCCTCGATATTCCGCCGCCGGTATGGGAATCGTCGTCGGCTGGGCAGAGGTAATGTATGAGGATTTCCTCGCCCACATGAGGAGGATCGTCGCCGAGCAGGGATGGGCGGTCCAGGGCGTCGAGCGCGATCGGGATCACCCGCCATGGGCGTACACCGTCGGTCTCACCGAACACGGCCTGCCGGAGCTGCTTGGGTCGCGGGCCACCCGTACACGCACGGCGAGTAGCCCATGACTCGTCCGACCGCAGGACTCACCCTCGACGCCTGCTGGACCTGGGTCTCACCGCGGCCTAATCACGGCACGAACAACAGGAGCCGGTGCGGGGCCCAGGGGCGTGGCGTGCAGGCTGGTCCGGCTACCGTGCCTTGGCGGCCGGCAACCGGCTTCGAGAGCACTTCCAGGAGGCTGCGTGCGCGTGGTGACCACGTCGTTGACCCAGCGGATCGCCGATGAACTGAGTGTGCCCGAGCGGCAGATCGGGGCTGCCGTTGAGCTGCTCGACGGCGGCGCCACCGTGCCGTTCGTTGCCAGGTACCGCAAGGAGGCCACCGGCGGGCTTGACGACGCGCAGTTGCGCATCCTGCAGGAGCGGCTGCTCTACCTGCGTGAGCTGGAGGAGCGCCGGACGACGATCCTCAACTCGATCCGCGAGCAGGGCAAGCTCGACGACGCGCTGGAGGCGCGGATCAAGGCGGTCGACTCGAAGGCACGGCTGGAGGATCTCTACCTGCCCTACAAGCCCAAGCGCCGGACCAAGGCGCAGATCGCCCGGGAAGCCGGTCTCGAGCCGTTGGCCGAGGGGCTGCTCGCCGATCCCATCCAAGATCCACACGCGAGCGCTGCGGGGTACGTTGATGCCGAAGCAGGCGTGCCCGACACCGCCGCAGCGTTGGACGGCGCCCGCGCCATCCTGGTTGAGCGCTTCGCCGAAGACGCCGACCTCATCGGGTCCTTGCGGGAACAGATGTGGACGCGGGGCCGGTTGGTGTCAAAGGTGCGCGACGGCCAGCAGGAGGCCGGCGCGAAGTTCGCCGATTACTTCGACTTCTCCGAGCCGCTCACGAAGCTGCCCTCGCATCGGATCCTGGCGCTGTTCCGGGGCGAGAAGGAGGGCGTCCTCGATGTCTCGGCCGAACCAGAGTCGGCGCCAGACGCCGACGAAGGCCGCTACGAGTGGGCCATCGCGGCGCGGTTCCACGTCGAGGACCGGGGCCGCGCGGCTGACCGCTGGCTGACCGACACCGTGCGCTGGGCCTGGCGCACCCGCATCTTGGTGCACCTGGGCATCGATGCGCGCATGCGCCTGCGGCAGGCAGCGGAGGCGGAGGCGGTGCGCGTATTCGCCGCCAACCTGCGTGACCTGTTGCTCGCCGCGCCGGCCGGTGCCCGGGCGACCATGGGGCTGGACCCCGGCTACCGCACCGGCGTGAAGGTCGCGGTCATCGACGCAACCGGCAGGGTGATGGCAACCGAGACCATCTACCCGCACGTTCCGCAACGCCGCTGGGACGAAGCACTGGCCGTGCTCGCCCGGCTGGCTACGACGCACCGTGTTGAGTTGGTCGCGATCGGCAACGGCACCGCTTCGCGAGAGACCGACAAACTGGCCGCCGAACTGGCCAAACAGGTGGGCGTGACCAAGGCCGTCGTGTCGGAGGCCGGCGCCTCGGTGTACTCGGCCTCGGCCTATGCCTCCCATGAGCTGCCCGAGTTGGACGTATCGCTGCGGGGCGCGGTGTCGATCGCCCGCCGGTTGCAGGATCCGCTGGCGGAGCTTGTCAAGATCGAGCCCAGGTCGATTGGCGTCGGTCAATACCAGCATGATCTGCCGGAGGCAGCGCTGTCCCGCTCGCTGGACGGGGTGGTGGAGGATTGCGTGAACGCTGTCGGCGTCGACGTGAACACCGCGTCCGCGCCACTGCTGCGGCGGGTGTCGGGCATTACCGGCGGGCTCGCCGAGAACATCGTGGCGCACCGTGACGCCCAAGGCCCGTTCCGCACCCGCCGGGCTCTGGCCGACGTCCCGCGGCTGGGCCCTAAGGCCTTCGAGCAGTGCGCCGGTTTCCTCCGGATCCCCGCCGGTGATGATCCACTGGACCGCTCCAGCGTGCACCCCGAGTCCTACCCCGTGATGCGCCGCATCCTCGACGCGGCCAGCACCGACATCAACGCGTTGATCGGCAACACCGCGGTGCTCAGGGCGTTGCGGCCGGCCGACTTCGTCGATGACACTTTCGGGGGCACTGTCGGCCTGCCCACCGTCACCGACATCCTCGCGGAGCTGGAGAAGCCGGGTCGCGACCCTCGGCCGGCCTTCGTCACGGCCACCTTCGCCGAGGGGATCGACACGATCAACGACCTCAAGCCAGGCATGGTGCTCGAAGGTGTCGTCACCAACGTCGCCGCGTTCGGCGCCTTCGTTGATGTAGGCGTGCACCAAGACGGTCTGGTGCACGTCTCGGCGATGTCCAACCGCTTCGTCAAAGACCCCCGCGACGTGGTGAAGCCGGGCGACGTGGTGCGGGTCAAGGTCCTCGACGTGGACGTGCCGCGCAACCGCATCGGGCTCACCCTGCGGCTGGACGATTCCGCCACGGCCAAGCCGTCAGCCCCTGCGCCACGCAAGGCCGGCAAACGTCCGCCGGCTCCCGGCAAACCCCGCGGTGGCGCGCTGGCCGACGCGCTGCGCCGCGCCGGCTATGAGAAGGAGCGTTGACGTGCATCCTCAGCCGGCGCCCCCGACAACAGCGGCGCACGAAGCACGCACCCGAGTTTCTCGACAGATCAGCCGCTGGGGGAAAGCCAGGTCTGCTGGACATCCAGGTTGTAAAACGTCGGTGGGCCGTCGCACAGCTTGGCCATCTCGGCGGCCATCTCACCGGTCTCGGGTCGGTTGGAGTTTTCCATCGCTGATTCGTACGAGTCGAATTCGATGACGGTGAGGTAGTAGCCGGGACGGTCCCGGTCGGCGGTAATAATGGCCCGTGTCGGCGCGGTGGCCAGCGCCCCGCTGGACTCCAGCTGAGCCCGCCGCTTCTCGATGAGTGCTTGGACCTCGTCGATCCGGGACGTCTGGTACTCGATGATCTGCACAAATCCTGTCATGCCCAGCAGCGTCGTCCCACGGTCAGCACCACACAATCGACCAAACCGGGCGACCGCGCGCCGTAGAGCAGCGGTGACGCGTTCCGGGGCAGCGAGGTCAGTGGCGGGAACTGCCGAAACATCACACGGTACGCCGGTGCCTGCGCTTTGGGGTGGACTTGCGGCTCGGAGTGTCGCAGTGTGGTGGCATGCGGGCGATATGGAAGGGCGCACTGGCGTTCGGGATGGTCAGCATCCCGGTTCGGCTGTACTCGGCCACCGAGGACCGTGATGTGTCCTTTCATCAGGTGCACGACGTGGACGCCGGGCGGGTGCGCTACCAGCGGATGTGCACGGTGTGCGGTGAAGAGGTCGCCTACGCCGACCTCGCCAAGGGTTTCGAGCTGCCCTCGGGCGAAACGGTGAAACTGACCGACGAGGATTTCGCCAACCTGCCGCTGCCCACCACCAAGGTCGTTGATCTGGTCGCTTTCGTTCCCGCTGACCAGGTCGATCCGCTCTCGCTGGCCCGCGGCTACTACCTGGAACCAGAGCCGGCCGGCCGCAAACCCTACGAGTTGCTTCGAGCCGCATTGGACCGCAACAATCGGGTGGGCCTGGCCAAGATCGCGGTGCGGAGCAAGGAGTCGCTGGCCGTGCTGCGGCCCCGAGGGGAGGTCCTCGCCCTGCAGACGATGGTGTGGCCCGACGAGGTGCGCAAGGCCCAGTTCGACGTGCTGGACCGCGAGGTTTCGGTCAGCGACGCGGAGTCCAGGATGGCCGACACCCTCATCGAGGCGATGGCCAGCGACTTCGAACCCGAGAACTACCAGGACGGATACCGCGAGGCGCTGCTGGCCGTTATCGAAGCCAAGACCGCCGGCAAGGATTTCGTTCCGGCGCCGACCGCCGCGGAGCCCGCCGCACCGGTAGACCTGATCACCGCCCTGCGGGCCTCCGTCGAGGCTGCCAAGGCAGCCCGCAGCGACCCACCCGAGGTACCCGCCCAACGCAACACATCAACAGACAAACCCAGTCACCGGCGCCGGTGACTGCGTTCTGGGGACAGATCGCGGTAAAGGGGCCGTTGATTACTGCGATCTGTCCCCAGAACGCGGTAGTAGCGAGGGGAAGCTATGGCAGCAGAGCTGGTGCGGCCGATGTTGCCCACGGCGGGACCGTTGCCGGCCGGGCCGGGCTGGGCCTTCGAGTTCAGCTGGGACGGGATCCGCTCGCTGGCCTACACCCAGCCGGACCGGATGTGTCTGTTCAGTGGCACTCACCGCCCCCTTTCTGCGGCCTACCCTGAGCTTGAAGCGCTGGCTGGGCGCCGCCGGATGCTGCTGGACGGGAAGATCGTGGCGTTGGATTCCTGCGGCCGGCCGAGTTTCACGCAGCTACAGCGAAGGATGAACGTGCGACGTCCCACGTCGGCGGTGCTGCGCCGGGCGCCGGTGACGTACTACGTGTTCGACCTGCTGAGCCTGGACGGCAAGTCCACCGTCGAGCTGCCCTACCAGCGCCGGCGGGAGCTGCTGGAGGAACTGGAGCTCGCCGAGAGCGTCGAGGGCTCTCAGGGGCCGGTCGTGCTGTCGCCCTACTTCCTGGACACCGACGGCCAGGCGGTGTTGGACACCGCCGCCCAGCACGGCCTGCACGGGGTGATCGCCAAGCGGGCCGACTCGACCTACCGGTCCGGTCGTTCCCGCAGCTGGGTGCAGACCACGCTGCGGCAGACCCAAGAAGTGATCATCGGCGGTTGGGTGCCCCAAAGGAATCAGCGGGGCCGTGCCGCGCAGATCGGGGCGCTGCTGGTGGGAGTGCCCACCGAAGAAGGCCTGCGGTACGTCGGCCAGGTCGGTACCGGCTTTACCGACGCGGGCCGCCAAGAGTTGCACGACCAGATGACCGAGCTGGCCCAGCCCGCCAGCCCGTTTGCCGGTGAGCTTCCGCGAGAGGCCGATCGGATCGTGCACTGGGTGGCTCCGCGGCTGCTGGGCGCGGTTTCCTTCCGGCAGTGGACAGCCCATGGCCGTCTCGGGCATCCCACCTGGCGCGGGCTGCGACCAGCCAAGCATGTCGCGGCCGTCCAGGCGCCGGTCGTGCTGCATGCGCAAGGGCGCGAGGAAACTGACCAGCGCCTGCTTGCCGAGCTAGACCGTGCCGTCGCGCAGGTTCGCACCGAACTGCGGACCCTGCGCGGTCAGATCTCCCCGCACTTCCTGCACAACACGATCAGCACGATCGTGGCGTTGGTCAGCACCGACCCGGCCCGGGCCCGCGACCTCCTGATCGTTTTCGCCGAGTTCGCCCGGTACTCCCTGCGGTCGGCCACCGAGACCACGCTGGCCGAGGAACTGGAGAACATCGACCGTTACCTGACGCTGCAACGGGCCCGTTTCGGTGAGCGGCTTCGGGTACGGCGCCGCATCGCCCGTGGTGCGCTGGCCGTCGTGCTGCCGTTTCTGGCGGTACAGCAGCTGGTGGAGAACGCGGTACGCAACGGTATCGAGCGCAAGCAGCTCGGTGGCACCGTCACGCTGTCGGCTCGCATCGTGAAAGGCGACTGCCTGATCAGCGTCGAGGACGACGGGCCCGGTAGGGAAGACGATGATCTGCTGGCGGACCTACGTGCGATCAATGATCAGCTGCGGGACAGGTTCGGTGAGCGCTACGGATTGGTCGCGGATCTCGTCCCGGGTACCGGCACCACGATCTCCATCCGGGTGCCGACCGCGGTCAGACCTGACCGGTGAACACCGCCACACCGCTCGGGGTGCTGACGGTCAGGTCGAACTGACCAGGGCCGCCGACGAACACCTTGGTCAGCGTCACCGAGGTGTGCCCGACGATCAGGGTCGAGTACATCCAGTCACCTTCGGTGGCTTCCGGTGCCGGCGCGCCGTTGAGTGTCCCGGTGAAGGTCATGGAGGCCGGGTTCCAGGCCCGCTCGCTGTTGTTGATGAGGGTTACCGGGACCCTGATTACCGATTGGCCCTCGTGCGCCGAAGCGCCTCTGGCGGGCGCCCCGGCGACGATGGTGTTGCCGTCACTGGAGGCCCAGAGCTGGTCGAAGACGATCGTGGAGCCGCTTGGAGTGGGCACCATGGGCAGGGCAGCTACCGGCGGACTGGTGGCTGTGCTGTGCTGGCCGGCGCCCGCGCTGTGCTGGGTGGCGCTGACGGCGGTGACAGCGGCGACGGCCATCCACGTTGCATACATGATGAGCCCGAACGTGACCATCAGGCCGAGCGCGAAGCTCACCACGCCCATGCCGGTCATCGGCCGCGACAGCATCGGCGGTGGGGCAGGTACGTACACCGAAGCCTCCCAGGCAGTGTGTGGAACAGCTACCGCGACCGACCCCCATGCCGGTTACCGCACGTACCGGTCATCTTGATGTCGTTCGACGAAGCGGATCCGTTAGCAGCCCCACGGAGTGATCGATTACCTGAAGTAGCACCCCCACGCTGTTCACGATGTGGGAGGTGATCCCGGCTTGGTGAACCGACCGCGCCTAGCCAGCGAACGCTGACAACGAGGTCACGCGGGTACTCTGATCGAATGGATGGCATGAACGCTGTAAGCGACCAGTTCAGGCGCGGCCTGCAGGACCTGCGGATCTCGGTCACCGATCGGTGCAACTTCCGCTGCTGCTACTGCATGCCCCGCGACGTCTTCGGCACCGACTTCCCGTTCATGGACCCCTCTGAGCTGCTCTCGTTTGAAGAGATCGGGCGGCTGACGAACGTCTTCGCCCACCTGGGGGTACGAAAAGTGCGGCTCACCGGTGGCGAGCCGCTGCTGCGGCACGGCATCGAGCGGCTCGTCGAGCAGCTGGTCGCGATCGACGGCATCGACGAGGTGGCCTTGACGACCAATGGGTCGCTGCTGGCCCGTAAGGCGCAGACTCTGCGCGACGCTGGACTGAGCCGGGTCACCGTCAGCCTGGACTCCCTGGATGAGCAGACATTTCGGGCCATGAGTGACGTGAAGATCCCCGTCTCCCGTGTCCTGGAGGGGATCGCGGCCGCCGCCGATGCCGGGTTGACGCCGGTAAAGGTGAACAGCGTGGTCAAGCGCGGCGTGAACGACGGCCAAGGCGTCATCGATCTCGCCGCCTTCGGGCGGGAACACGGCTATGTCGTGCGTTTCATCGAGTTCATGGACGTCGGCAGCACCAACGGTTGGCGGCTGGAGGAAGTCGTCCCGGCTGCGGAGATCGTCGATGCGATCAACGCGGTCTGGCCGGTCGAGCCGCTGGATCCCAGCTACGTCGGAGAGGTGGCCTCCCGGTATCGCTACCTCGACGGGGCCGGCGAGGTCGGTGTGATCACCTCGATCACCCAGCCGTTCTGTGGTACGTGCACCCGGGCTCGGCTGTCCGCCAAGGGAGAGCTGTACACCTGCCTGTTCGCCGGTCTAGGCCACGACCTTCGCGCGGTCCTTCGCGGGGGCGCCACCGACGACGAGATCGAAGCGCAGATCAAGCGCATCTGGCAGGGCCGCACCGACCGCTACTCCGCCCAGCGCACCACCGCCACCCTTGGCCTCCCCAAAGTCGAGATGAGCTACATCGGCGGCTGACTCACCTCAGTGCGCAGGATTGCTCGTCCATGAACTCGACGTTACGGACGTTCGCCGACCCCGGACGCCGGTGACGTCGAGTTCACGACGTGGTGGAGAAGTTCTGCGCCGTGGCGAGGAAGGTGGCGTTCTCGGCGGGATGACCGATGGTGACCCGGGCGCCGTCGCTGGCGAATGGGCGCACGACGATCTTGTGCTCCAGGCAGTGGTCGGTGAAGGCTGCGGTCCGCTCGCCCAACGGTAGCCAGAGGAAATTGGTCTGCGAGTACGGCACGGGATAGCCCATCGCGACCAGCTCGGCACGTACCCGGTCGCGCTCAGCGGCCATGGCCCGGCAGCGGGCCAGCAGCTCGTCCTCGACGTCGAGGCTGGCCAGCGCGGCGACCTGGGCCAGGGAATTCACATTGAACGGCACGGACACGTTGCGCAGCGCGGTGGTGACCAGCTCGGGTGCCACGCAGTACCCGACCCGCAAGCCGGCCAACCCGTAGGCCTTCGAGAAAGTGCGCAGCACCGCGACGTTGTCTCGTCGGCGATACAGCTGCATCCCGTCGGGAACCGCCGGGTCGGTGACGAACTCGTGGTAGGCCTCGTCGAGAGCGACCAGGACGCCGTCGGGCACCGCGTCGAGGAAGCCGACCAGCTCGTCGCACCGTACGGCGGTGCCAGTCGGGTTGTTCGGATTGCACACGAAGATCAGCCGTGTGGCGGGGGTGATCGCGTCGAGCATCGCGCCCAGGTCGTGAGTGTGGTCGTAGCGCAGCGCCACCATGCGCTGGCGGGCACCTGCGACCTGGGTGATGATCGGGTACGCCTCGAACGAGCGCCAGGCGAAGAGCACCTCGTCGGCAGGTCCGCAGGTGGCCTGCACAAGCTGCTGACATAATGTTACTGATCCGCAGCCTACGGTGACATGGGATGGCGACACGTCTAACCGGGCTGCGAGACGGCCCACCAGCGCGGTGGCTCCCGTGTCCGGGTACCGGTTGACGTTCGTAGCGGCCTCGCGGATCGCCGCCAGGACGCTGGGCAACGGACCCGCGGGCACCTCGTTGCTGGCCAGTTTGACCGCCCCCGCGACGCTGCGACCGGGCACGTACCCGGGCAACGACTCGAGATCAGCCCTGGTGCGGGCAGTCATCGCAGCTCCTCCGCGGCGGTCGGGCGGGCCTTCACACTAACCGCAACTGGTGCCGGCGAGCTGTCTGCGTCGCACCAACCCGGTGATCAGCGTTCGCCGAATGAGCTATCTTTCGAGGCCATTACCGTTGACCGGGTACGCTGCCCGCTCACCCTGTTCACCGACGAAGGAGTGGGGGCGGGGCTATGACGCAGCGCAGCCTTGAGCGGATCTCGCTGCCCGGCGGCACTGAGATTTGTCTGACCGTCGCTGCGCCGGAATCCGCGGTCCGTGGCGGCATCGTCGTCGCGCCTGAGGCTCGCGGTGTCACCGATGCCGTATGGCGGCTCGCCGCCGGGCTGGCCAGCGAGGGTTGGCTGGCCGTGATCCCGTATCTCTACCACGGAGACGGCGGCGATGATTCGGAGTCCGTGCACGCCGGCATCGACGCGGCCTTTCGCTGGCTGGCGCAGCGCGGGCTGGCCGCCGACCGGATCGGTGTGATGGGCTTCGGGTTGGGTGGCGCGGTGGCGCTCATCAGCGCCACTGAGCGTGATTTCGGTGCTGCGGTGACCATCGGCGGGATCGGCATCGTGCAGCCGGTGATCGACACTTTGCCTGCGCTGGTCGACGTTGCGCCCAATCTGCGCTGCCCGTGGCTGGGCATCTACAGCCGGGATGGCGAGGTGACCGCCGAGGAGGTGGACAAGCTGCGCGACGCTGCGCATTCCGCGCGGGTGGCCACCGACCTGGTGTACTGCTGCTTCGATACCGACCAGTCCGTTGCGCCAGAGGCCTGGGCCAGAACGCTCAACTGGTTCGACTGCCATTTGCGCTGAGGCGCTCGTGAGT
>JBOHFX010000109.1:0-41774 GCA_050699875.1 Pseudonocardiaceae bacterium | reverse complement strand
ACCACCGGCCAGGGGCACGATCTCTGCCTAGGACTCCAAACAGGCGTCCGGGCTCAATGAGTGCTCACCCACCGGCGGCTACCGGGACGGAGTCTGCCTGGGCCGACCCGGTAGCTCTCATTAGGCTTGTTCGCCGGCGTTGTCGGTACCGCCGCAATGACGCTGTCGAGCACGTTGGAAATGAAGCTGCGCGATCGTGCGGGCAGTTCCGCTCCTGCGGACGCCGCCTGCAAGGTCCTGGGGGTCGAACCGGTGGACGAGGCCGCCAAAGCTCGCTTCAGCACCCTCGTCCACTGGGGCTACGGCACGGGATGGGGCGGAGTCCGAGGGCTCCTCGCCGGCATCGGCTTGGGCGGCGGATCGGCGACGACAATCCATCTCGCAGCCGTCTGGGGAGGAGGTCTCGCCATGTTGCCCGCGCTGGACGTCGCGCCCCCGGCGTCCGAGATGGAGGCAGGCGAGTTGGCGATCGACGCGTTTCACCACCTGGTGTACGCAGTCGCAACGGCACTCGCCTTCCGAGCCCTCGAGAACTGAGGGCCAATCCATCACCGGAGTGCGTTCCACTCCGTCGAGGGGCCCCGTCATCCACCTGTCGTCCAACAGGCCGGTCACTCGCGAGAACGCTGAGGGCCAGGCCTCGCACCGCCAGTATCGCCACGCCGTGGCCAGCCCGTTCCAGCTAGGTTCTGCAGCAGGCAGCACGACATGGGCGCATCCACGGGTGTTAACCGCGGCTGCCGGGAAAGATGGGCCGCATGGGTCTGGATCACTTCGTCGCCACCACCGCGCCACGGGGCCGGTGAGGTCGCAGCCAATGCCTCAACCCACGACGCACCGGGGACGGGACACCAAGGGGCGCATCCTCGCGGTCGCCGCTGCGCTGATATACGAGCGCGGCGTGAGCGCCACCAGTATCGAGGACATCCTCAGGGGCTCGGGCACCGGCAAGAGCCAGTTCTACCACTACTTCACCAGCAAAGAGGACCTCGTCGGCCACGTGTTGCGCCACCAGCTCGGGGGTCTCCTCGAACTTCAAGACACGCACCTGACTGGCACATGGTCAGGCATCGCTGCCTGGTTCGACGCGATGACCAACGCGCACCAAACCCTGTTCCATTTCCACGGCTGCCCCCTCGGTTCGATCGCCAGCGAGGTCATCGAGCAAGGCGAACCCCTGCGCAACCAAGCCGCAGACGCATTCGCCCAGTGGGAGGCATCCCTAAGCCGCGAACTAGGACTGATACAAGCGCAAGGACTGCTTCGCGACGACGCCCACCCGACGATCCTCGCCGAGACCACGATCGCCATCATTCAGGGCGGCTATCTCATCTCCTCCATGAAGCTCGACGCCCGCCCCATGCGCAACGCGCTGCGCGCCGCGTTGGACCACCTGAAGTCGTTCGCGCCGACCCACACCGGCGAGGGACCCGACGACAACAACAGCACGCCCCCAAGCACCTAACACGAATGACGGACCAGGCTGCGGGAGCACTGGGCGGAGGTCCGGAGGCGCTGGACGCGGGCACATATCGGCGCTTGCCGGTTTCCCGGGTGGTGATCCCCTAGCGGGGAAGCTTCGAACCGCCCACCCACCAGCGCACCAGACGCCGACACGCTGCCGGTCCGAGCGGAGCTGGCGGACAACATATGCGTGGGAGGCAACCGATGTCTGATACTGCGCAGTCGCCGGGAGCAAGGTCGGTGCGGCTCATCTTCGAGTACGAGGGTGAGCAGTTCCGGCTGATGCACCAGCAGCCGCTCGATGTCGCCATCACTGACTTTGACCTGCTGCCAGAGCAGCTCCCTGGCCACTATGTCGAGGTGCGCGGAGCCAACGAGCAGCTGTTCAGCAGGGTCCCGATCCGGTCTCGGATGACCACGAGCACGGAAGTTTTCCCGGAGAATCCCACCGATGCGATCACCCGTATAGACGTGCCGCAGGCCCAAGGTGCGTTCACTGTTGTCGTGCCCGCGCCGTCGAGCGCCGACCATGTCACGGTGGTGCGGATCGACGCGGGGCCGAGCGAGTTGAACCGGCGGGCGAGCGAACTGGACCAAGGTGCCGCGGCGGTCGTCGAGCTGGGCAGCTTCGCACTGGACGGTGCGGACCAGCAATGACCACATCGGATGGCACCGTCATCGGCAGCAGCCAGATCTTCGGCTCCGCGCCACGCAACCGCGCGTTGAACATCGTGCTGCTTGCCGAGGGTTTCGCCGCGGCGCAGCAGGGCGCGTTCAACATCGCAGCGAACAGTTTCGTTTCAGCGCTGCTAACCACCCCGCCAATGACGAGCTGAGCGCGGCCATCAACGTGTTCCGGATCAACGTCAGCTCAATAGACTCCGGCGCCGATGACCCGGTGTCCGCTGGTGGCAGCGGCGCGACCGCGCGCACCTACTTTGACGCCACCTACGGTGCGGCGGGTATCCGCCGGCGGCTGGTATGCAATGAGCTCACCGCCTTGACAGTCGCTACCTCGCACGTCCCTGAGCACAGCCTGGTGATGGTCGTGGTCAACTCCACGATCGATGGCGGCAGCGGTGGTTCGATCGCGACCTACTCGTTAGCGCCCGGTGCAACGGAGATCGCCCTCCATGAAGCTGGCCACACAGTCTATGGACTAGCCGACGAGTACCCGTGCTACGCGTGTAACGGCGAAACTGGCCACGATCACCACCCCCCCGGTGAGCCGACCGAGCCGAATGTTACGACCAACAGCAACCGGGCCACCCTCAAATGGCGCGGGGCTGTTGCCGCCAGCACTGCGATCCCCACGATGTCCAATCCGAACTGCTCCACAGTAGACAACCGGCCAAGCCCGGTTCCCACCGGCACGGTCGGATTGTTCGAGGGCGCAACTATTACCATTGCGGGGCCTACCGGCCCGAGTACAAACTGCAAGATGCGCGCTTTAGCCGTGCCATTTTGTGGGATCTGTCGCCAGACCATCCGCAAACGGATCGAACCGCTGATGCCGCCGGACCTTGGTCAGGCTCGGCTTGATGCGGTGTGGGTAAAGGAAGCTGAATTCCGGCCTGCGGTGTGGGGGTGGGCGCGGGCTGATTTTGACAAGAAGCACGCTAAACTCCAGTCGCAGGGTTACCAGCCGGCGACGATCAACGCGTTCGTGCTGGCCCCACCTCAGGTTCCGCGACCGGTAACGGCCGAACCCACTGTCGATCAGGCGGTTCGGTGAATCTGGCTGGCCCGTGGTTCCGTCGCCAAGGCGGACGTGGGGGTAGCCGATCGCGTGACTGGAGACGCCCTGACAGTGTGTCCTGCACACGGTGTTTCGTAACTGATCCTCCACGCGGGCGTGCGGTCGATGGCGAGCCTCGAGGAATTGGGCGGTGGTGGCGGGTGTGTTGGCGCCCAAGCTAAGATCGCGGCGAATACTCAGGGCTAGCGGCACGATCGGGGATTCAACGACCCGGCATCTCCCGCAGGGCTTCGCTGAGTCGTTTGCCGGCGGCCCGCTCACCCAGGGAGGCCAGCTCGGTCAGCAGCGGCTGCGACGCTGGCACCAACTGACCGATAGCCGCTGCGACCGATTTGAGCTCGGCAATCGTCTCGCGGTCGAGGACCGGGTCGTCGTCCTTAAGCGCCAGCCCGGCGAGCCGCAACCGAATTAGCGCTGTGAGAACCGCGCCACCGACCGCTGGAGGTCACATCCGGTCTTCCAGGCCCTGTATGTGATCTTGTCCGTTACTGTCGCCTTCCGGACACCTATATGCCAGCACCGGACACCCACCCACCAGGCGATCTCAGACCAAACAAAATCACAAGTGAGCTGACACCGAACCGGAACGCACGCCAAAGACCTCATAAAGCTCCACCTTCAACCCAACCCTGATCTCCCGACCGGCTTAACGCGCGATCCGGTTCTGTTGCAGGTACACCCCACCTCGCAGGGTCGTTCCAAGATCATATGAGGTTGAGGATCTTGAAGGATCGATCCATGAGGCGGGTTGCCCATCTGGTGGTCTCGGTGATGTCGCGTCGTCCGATCAGGTGGATTGCGCCTACTGCGAGGTTGCGTAGCGCGGCCATGACGCGGGGGCCGGAGCCGGTGCGGGCGGTGGAGTGGTCCTCGCGGTAGACGGTGTCGCGGAGCCAGCGCAGCGACTCGATGCCCCAGTGCTTGCGGACGAGGCCGGCGATCTGTTCGGGGGTGGCGCGGGTGTCGGTGAGGCTTGTGAGGCCCAGGGCCGCGACTGCAGAGCGCTGGGTTCCGGTGGGATCGGTGACGTAGCGTTCGATTAGCCAGACCTGATTGACGTGTGGGAACGGTAGGTCGGTGGGGGCGGGCAAGGTCTGGATGGTGCGGGTGGTGATCCGGCCGTGGGCGGTGTCGATGTCGCGGTGGGCGATCGGGGTGTCGGCCCAGGGCAACGCGTCGAGGGCGGCGAACAGCGTGGGCTGGTTCTGCTTGACGGTCGAGACGAACTCCGCGCCCCGGGAGTTCAGGTACGCGGCGTGGGCGCGCTGTGTGTGGAGGGCGTCGGCGGTGATGACCATGTCGCTCAGATCGGCACCGTGGGCGGCGAGTTGGTCGAGCAGCGGAGCGAACATGGGGATCTCGTTGGTCTTCGCGCCGATTTCGACCTGGGTCAGGACCAGCGAGTCGGTGTGGGTGGCCGCGGCCAGCAGGTGCATCTGAGCGCCGTCGGCGTCGAGGGCGCCGCGCACGGTCTTGCCGTCACCGCGACCGCGACCAGCGCCGCGCCAGCGGAGGCGCCGGCGTCGGAGGCGCGTTGTCGTGCGGCCTGGGCGGTGGCTTGCGCAAGCAGCCAGGCGCTGATCGCGGCGTCCACCGCGGCGGCGTCGGCGCCGGTGAGGACCCGCCACCGGGTGGTCTTGGACGGGTACCGGGCGGGTCGGGCGTAAAGCCGGGCCAGCACCTCGGCGGGCACGTCGGCGACCCATCCAGCGATCGCGGTGAACGAGCGCATCCCGCCCAGCACCGCGGCCGCGCACAGCGTCAGCACCACCGCCACCGGGTGATCCCGGCCCTGTTCGCTGCGCCCATCCGACACCGCCCCGAACCGTCGTAGCAGGTCAGGTCCCTCGACTGCGGCGGTGCTCAGCTCAGGACGTCCCCCGCGCCCGACGGGACACCGTAGAGCACTGTCGCACACGACTCGGCGATGGCAGGATGAATCAGCAACGAGGCTCCGGTGGCAACGAGAAGTCTGTGGAAGGACCACTCGTCCTACCGAGGCCTCGTTCGCGCACCGGCACGACACGCCGAAGATCACCGATCTTGTTCTGAGGGACCGGGCAACATCATCAAACGATCTTGGAACGACTCTGCCCCACCTCGCCGACGAGCCGGTGACCTGTAGGAGGCAGAATGGCCACCCCAGGACCCGCCAGAACGGAACCGCTGAGGGCACCTCGGCTTGACTACTCCGCACTGCTTTGATGCCACGGCTGACACATAAGCGGTGTCTGGTGTGATGCCAAGCACCGTGGCGATTTCGGATCCGGTCAACTGCTCGACGGTGCTCAGGTAGGTGGCAATGCGCCGATTCGCTGCGCACTGCCGGGTGAGACGCCGACGGGTGCGCGATGAACTACGTGGATACGTCTTAGCGTTGATCCGTGGATGAGCCTTTGCGGTGATCTTCATGGTGTTTGGGGAGGTGGCTTGAGTCGGCGGGCTATCTGGGGGGCGTGGGTCTGCGGGATCTGCCGGCAGGCCCTTGGTCCACCGGTCAGAGCGGGTGGCCCGCGGACTGGTTCACCCCTTACCCCTTCCGAACCATCGCGATGCTCCTTACGACAAGCTGCCCGCACGGAAAGCCAGCGATCTACCCGGTCACTCCAAAATTTTCCAGACCACCGACACTTCGGCCACCGGCCTGCCGTAGGGGGACACGCCCTTCCCTATCCCTCTATGCGCCGACCGCTGACAGCACATAGCAGCTACAGCATTCTGCCGCAATCGGACCATTTGGGCTGGTGGGCCGGACAAAGTTCGTGTCGTCCGGCTACCCGGCGCGTTCGCGCCGAGAACCCGGCTGGTCAGCGGCGGGGGTGCGCACGGCGGTCCCCTTCCTCGTGGTGTTCTTGGCGGTTCACCCGAGTACCTACCGCACGGCAGGACTCAAGTGGGTGACCTCCGCGTCAACTTCCACGAGTCCCGGGACAACCTCGGCCCACTGGCCTGCGTTCCATTTCAGAGCTTGGTGAGGTGCGGGTCGCCATGGCAGGTCTCGAAGGAAGCCAGGAGAGTTTCACCGTTCACCCGCTTGAGCACCGTTGGCACGCCCCAGAATTCGGCGTGGACGCGATCGGCGTCCAGATCGACGACCACGTAGCCGTGGCTGTCGAGGTCGACCCACCGCCAATGGGGGAGCGACTCAAGGATCCTCGCCTCAAGCGGGAGCGACTCGACGCGGTAGCCCCACTTCATCTTGTCATCGAGGTTCTGCGAGGTGATCGACGGGCTCACCAACTCGACGCACACCGGCTCGTCGCGCTCGTAGGCGTCCTGGTTGAGCTCGATGGCCAGGCCGACGTGCACGTCGGCCGACAGCACGATCGACGTGCCCCGCCCCCGCGACTCGATCAGGTCGAGCAGCTGTTTGCGCTCGGCCGGGTAACCGTCCCACTGGTCGTAGTCCGGGCCGTCCACGCCGCGGTCGATCAGCTTGACCTTCTCTAGCGGCATTTTGATGTCCTCGGGCAGGCCGGGCAGCCACGTTTGGGCCATCACTGAAGGGTTACCGAGCACGCGCCAGCGCGCCGTGGACGACTGAATCGTCTCCCACAGCCAGGCCCTCTGGTCGGGGCCTAGGACCGAGCGCGACGGGTCCTTCATCGCGTCGCCTGCCACGGGCTCATCGCGATGCAACCGCGTCTCGATGAGGATGATGTCGGCGAGCGAGCCGAGGGGGATCGACCGCCACACCCGCAACGGGTCGTCGAGGTCGAGATTACGAATGGGCAGCCACTCGTAGCGGGCCTGGAATGCCTCGATTTTGCGCTGTGCCCACGGTCCGTACTCGGCCTTGTGCTCCTGGGCGCCGTCGCGCCATGCGCCGTCGGCCACCTCGTGATCATCGGTGGTCTGGATGATCGGGTGGCGCAGGTGCAATGCCTGGACGTCAGGATCTCGGCGGTACTGGCGGTAGCGCACCCGGTAGTCGGCGAGGGTGAGGCACTCGTGCGGGGGGTCGAACGGGCGACCGATGTTGCGGCTCGGTGTTTGGCTCGCTGGTGGCGTCTCCGACGTCTCATAGATGTAGTCGCCGAGGTGGAGCAGGAATGAGATGTCGTCGCGGTCCGCGATGCGCGCGTACACGTTGAAGAAGCCGGCGTTGTGCTTGGCGCAGGATGCGTAGGCGAAGCGGACGCTCGACGGATCGGCGGGCAGGGTACGGGTGCGCCCGATGGGGCTGTCCTCACCCATGGCCCGGAACTTGTACCAGTAATAGGTGTCCTGCTCCAGGCCCGCCACGTCGACGTGCACGGTGTGATCGTGCTGCGGCTGCGCCATCGCGGTGCCGGTTGCGACGACGTTGATCATCTCTTGGTCAAGCGCCACGACCCAGGCCACCTCAGCGCTGGGCTGGTCGCTCTCGACCCGCGTCCAGATGACGACGCGGTCGGTCAATGGGTCGCCCGACGCGACCCCATACTCGAAGATGGCCATCCCGCCCTTCCTCGTCTGCTCCCGCAGCACGAGCAAGACATTAACTTGACCGAAGCTACCCGCCACCAGCTCGGCGTACCCCTGACCGGCCACACCAACACGGTGAACGGGGTGGTGTTCGCCTCCGACGGGGGCACCGCGGCGTGTCTCCGGTCGAGGAGAGCCCCCACCGGGCTGCTGCTATCCGCGGATGCTCGAGGAGCTGCTGCCCTCTCCTTGCCACGTCACGGAGCAGTATGCGAACAACCGGGTCGAAGCTGATCACGGCCGTCTGAAGTCCCGGCCGCGGCCGATGCGTGGTCTCCAGCGACTGCGCTCAGCGCAAGTGATCAGTTCAGGCCATGCATTCGTTCAAAACTTGCGCCGCGGTCACTACGAACTGGCTGTTGACCTTCACCCCAACCACCGAATCTCAGTAACCTTCACCGAACTCGCTCTCGCCATCTGAACAGCGCACAAACGGCCGTCGACCGTGCCCACCTTCCGCTAACGCAACAGCGCCCGACCAAATCGTTTGTCGGTGTTGATGGCAGTCTGGGACCACGGGAGATGTGACTGTTGGCGTTGATCCCGTAGTTGGCAGGTCTGGGCCGGTTGCTGTCAGAATCTGCTGTCACTCGGGGATGCGAGCGACTTAAGGTGCTTTGCTGACCTAGTGATCTCTACCGTGTCAATCTTAATTGTGTTTGTTAGAGCGTAGCGTTGAAGGGCAATGTTGCTGGTAGCGGCGTTGCGAGTAGTGGGTGGACCCGGTTCTGTGTTGGCTAGCGGTGATGGTTGTGCTTCCATTCGGCTGCCGTCAACGCTGCTTGGTAGATCGACTTGCCCCGCCGAAGGCACGGTCGGTCGCCGCCTAAGGGGGAGATCTTGTGAAGGAGGGGAGCCGTGGCCGGAGAGCCGCAGGCCGATTGCCTGTTCTGCAAGATCGTTTCAGGGGAGGTGCCGGCGACCGTCGTCAAGGAGACTGAAACCACGCTCGCGTTCCGGGACATCAACCCGCAGGCGCCGGTCCATGTGCTCGTCATCCCCAAGGTGCACTACCCGGATGCCGGCAGCCTCGCGGCGGCCGAGTCGCAGATCGCCGCGGATGTGCTGCGTGAGACGGCTGAGGTCGCTCTCCAGGAGAATGGCGACAAAGGCTTTCGCATCGTCTTCAACACCGGCACGGGCGCGGGCCAGACAGTGTTCCATGCCCACGCGCACGTGCTCGGCGGCCGCGGCTTCAACTGGCCTCCCGGATAAGACCCCGGGCTCCAGAAAAACCTCCGAGTAGCGCCGAAGTCAAATGACGATCTGTTTGGCGAGGTCTGTTGCGCAAGACCCTGGCCTTACGACGAGCTCTGGCGCAAGTAACAAGATCGGTAATTAGGGTCTCGGCTTGGTGGGCGATACCGGGATTGCGCCAATGACCTTTTGAGTGTGAACTGTCGGCAACAAGGTCCGATGAAGTCTTGCGCGCCGGCCAGACGCTTGATGGGGTTCTTCCGGTCCTGGTTCGGGTTCCACGGTTGCGGTACTTCGCTGCTGTACCGGGGTTGGACTTGGCGTCGGCGCTACACTCTCAGATACGTCCTCACGGTGGCGTGAAGGTGTGACGCTAGGTGCGGAGGTGGCCAGAAGGTCGTCCCTAGGAGGAGCCAACCATGGCGGCGAAAGACGTAGTTGACGAGGCGTATCAAGCCGTGGCCGCTGGTGACATCCCGACATTTCTCAGCCTGTTGGATGACAAGATCGAGTGGACGGAGGCGGCCGGCTTCCCCTACGCAGGCACCTACCACGGCCCGCAAGCCGTTCTCGAGGGCGTGTTTGCCCGGCTGGGCAGTGAGTGGGATGGCTTCAAGGTCGAACCTAGTCAGCTTGTCGCAGAGGGAGACGATGTCGTCGGCTTAGGGGCCTACAGTGGTACCTACAAGGCAACAGGTAAGAGCTTCTCGGCTCGCTTCGCGCACGCTTGGACTGTCAAGGACGACAAGATCGTCCGTTTTGAGCAGATTGTGGATTCGGCTGAGGTAAACAAAGCCCTGTAGCGCGCCGCAACGGTTAGGTCATGACTGGCTCATGGTCAATGGATTGAGTTGTTGTTGGTGGGTGATACTTGGATCGAGCCAGTGACCTCTTCGGTGTGAAGGCTGTTTCCAACTGCTATTTAGCATCGGGTAGGTACGGCCTATACGTCATCACCAGGGCATATGTGTTGGGTTGTGCCGCCTGGCGCTGGCGGGTGTTGGAGAGCATGTTCCCTCTATGTTCCTTCAGAGAGCGCATGATCAACGTTGTCCGGCTCGCTGAAGATCCACCTGCTGCCGAGGTAAGAATTCACAGACCTCTTGACCCCAGCCGGTCCTTGATGGTCCGACACGGGCCGTGACGTGCTGCACCGTGTTCGGACCGATACGTTCTTGTATGCCCAGATCCGGTGGCGTTGCTGTCACCTGCGCTGTCACTGTCGAGCCGCTTGCAAGGCTCAGGCAGTCGTATGACGCGTGGCCACGAGCTGGCATAATTCGGTGCAGCGCTCGGCTGGCCTGGTTGTCCAGCCGCACACGAAAAGCAAAGCGCGCATGAGAACTATCCGGCCGCCAACGTGGGTTATGACGGTGCTGTTGAGGCGGTACGAGACCGCGCATGGCGAGTGGGTGTTTCCGTCGACCAGGGATTCGTTGCGCGACCCGGATAACACCCGTAAGCAGCTGCGGGCGGTGGTACGGGAAACGCCATGGCAGGACCTGCACCCGCACGCATTCCGCCGGCTGGTCGCCACACAGATGGATGTTGCAGGTGCCTCGGCTCGCGAGATCGCCGACTACTTAGGACACGAGCGGGTCTCTATGACACAGTACGTGTACATGTCCCGTGGCGTCACGGGCGACGCAGCTATGGCCGCGCTTGAGCGGCTGTCACCACCAGAAAGCTGTGGGTAAACCATGGGCCGATCTTGCATGTGATCACGAGCCAAGCCTGTGATCTGCGGTGTTGCGCCCCCGGCAGGACTCGAACCTGCGGCCTAGCGATTAGAAGTCGCTTGCTCTATCCGGCTGAGCTACGGGGGCTGGGGCGCCGGTGGGCGTCAGTAGGCAGGGTAGCGAGGACTAGCCGTCGCCTCACCGCCGCCACACGAGCGTGCAGGGTCAGCCTGGCCCGGTGTACCGGCGGTCCTCCCGGTGGTCGCCTAGGGTGGTGCGTGTGACTGTCGAGGCCTCCCTCCAGCGCACCACCACGGCACGCAGCCGGTTTGGCGTGGTGGTCACGGTCGGAGTGCTCCTGGGCATGGCTGTCGGTACCGGACTGATCGTCGTGCTCGGCGGTGACGGGCTTGCCGGTCTGGGGTTGCCCGATCCCGGACTGTTTACTCGGGCCGCGCTGCCAGCGGTGCGGATACTGTCCGAATGCGCCGCGGTGGTCGCGGTCGGGTCGCTGTTGCTGGCCGCGTTTCTGGTGCCGCCGCAGGCTTCGGGCTACCTCGATGCCGGCGGCTACGCTGCCGTACGCACGGCGCGGGTCGCCGCCTTGATCTGGGCGTTGACCGCGGCCTTGATGGTTCCGCTGCTTGCCTCGGACGCGTTGGGCCGGCCGGTGACCGAAGTGCTGGACCTGCGACTGCTGGCGTCGGTGTCGTCGATCGTGGCCCCGATTGGAGCGTGGGCGCTCACCGCGGGGATAGCCGTGATGCTGGCCGGATTCTGCTGGAGCGCACTGACCTGGGGCGGGGTGGTGTGGCTGTTTGCGCTGTCCGTCACCGGGCTGACGCCGGTGGCGTTGACCGGGCACTCCTCGGCGGGCGGTGCTCACGACATCGCCACCAGCAGCTTGCTGTATCACCTTGTTGCTGCCGCGCTCTGGGTCGGCGGCCTGATCGCCCTGTTGGCGCATCTTGCCCGCCGGAGCGACCACGCCGGATTGGCTTGCGCCCGGTTCTCCCGGTTGGCGCTGGTGTGCTGGATCGTCATGACCGCCTCGGGGGTGATCAACGCACTGGTCCGCGTCACACCCGACCAGTTGCTCACCACCTACGGGCTGCTGGTGCTGGGCAAGGTTGCCGCACTGGTGGTGCTGGGTGTTTTCGGATGGCTGCACCGTCGTGGCGCGGTGGCGGCGGTGGTCGAGCGGGACGATCGTTCGGCACTGCTGCGGTTGGGCGGCATCGAGGTGCTGATCATGCTTGCGACGGTCGGCCTGGCGGTGGCGCTGAGCCGGACCGCGCCGCCCGGGGGGATCGCCGTGCAGCCCAGCCGCACCGAGGCGCTGTTGGGTTACGACCTGGCCGGCCCTCCCACCGCGGAACGCCTGGTCATGGACTGGCGGCCCGATCTGGTGTTCGGAACTGTCGCGCTGGTGCTCGCGAGCGTCTACCTGGCTGCGGTGCGACGGCTGGTGCTGCGTGGTGACGCGTGGCCGGTCGGTCGCACGGCGGCGTGGCTCAGCGGCTGCGCGATCATCCTGATCGCCACCTCATCGGGTATCGGCCGCTATTCGATGGCCATGTTCAGCGTGCACATGGGCGTGCACATGCTGCTGTCGATGATGGCGCCGATCCTGCTCGTGCTCGGTGGGCCGGTGACGTTGGCGCTGCGGGCGCTGCCCCCAGCGGGTGCGGGCAACCCGCCGGGACCGCGGGAGTGGCTGCAGGCGTTCACGCACTCCTGGGTGGTGCGGATGACGACGCACCCGTTGATGGCTCTGGGCATGTATGTCGCGTCGTTCTATGTCATGTATTTCACCGGTCTGTACGACGCCGCCGCGCCGTCGCATTGGGCGCATCTGCTGATGAACGCGCACTTCCTGCTGATGGGGTACGCGTACTACTGGCTCATCATCGGCATCGACCCGGCGCCCCGCAGACTGCCCTACCTGGGCAAGCTGGGCCTGCTGCTGGCGGCCATGCCCTTCCACGCGTTCTTCGGGATCACACTGATGAATTCATCGACGGTGATCGGCGGGGACTTCTACCGATCACTCGCTCTGCCGTTCGTGCCCGACCTGCTGGCCGACCAACGCACGGGCGGCGCGATGGCGTGGGCCTTGGGTGAGATCCCGATGGTGGTGGTGCTGGTGGCACTGCTGATTCAGTGGTCGCGCGCCGATGCCCGCGAAGCCCGCCGGTTCGACCGGAGGGCCGAAGCCGACGGCGATGCAGAGCTGGCCGCGCACAACGCGCTTCTTGCCCAACTGGCCGATCAAAGCCCTGCCCGCAACAACAGGCCCTGACCAACGCGCCATTCGAATCGCAGTTTGGGCGACCAGGACCAACGCAGATAACTGACCCCTGACAACATTGGGGTTTCGACGGTGCGGCAGCACGGGTTATCCACATCGAGCCCTGTCATCCCCATGTCGATCATGACTGGCTACCGGAGTCACTGCCGTTTGCACAGCCTATGCATTACCGGCCGAAGGGCCGGTTCTCCGCCGCATCCGGTGGGGAAGGCTGCAGGAAGGCATATGAGATGAGAGAGACACCGGTGACTGTGGTCGGAACGCTGGTCAGCGACATGCGACCGCGGCGGGTTGGTCCGGATGGCACGCTTGTGCTCAATTTCCGGGTCGCCTGCAACGAGCGTCGATTCGACAAGGCGTCCGAGTCGTGGGTAGACGGAGAGAGTTTGTATCTGTCGGTGAGCTGCTGGCGGCGGCTCGCCGAGAACGCCGCCTCCTTGGTCAAAGGCGACCCGGTGATCGTCAGGGGGAAACTGCGCACCCGGGAGTGGACCACCGAACAAGGCGAGCGCCGGTCGGTCGTCGAGCTGGAGGCCAGTGCGGTCGGACCGGACCTGGCTCGATGTGCCGCCTCCGTACGTAAGCAGCGACGTGAGGAGCCTGCGCGTGCCGGAGGAGAGGATGCCTCGGCAGCAGCCGAAGGTAACCCGTCCGACCTGCTGGACGCGGCGGACCCACCCTACGAGGTAGGCCTGTCAGAGCTGGCCGAAGCGGCCCGACCGCTGGTGCCGGTTCCTGCTTGAGCGCAGCGGCGGGGTCGGGCGGCGGTCGGCCGCGCTGCCCGACCCCAGCGGTCACCTCTACGATCGCGGCCGTGGCGGAGTTCATTTACACCATGAAGCAGGTGCGCAAGGCGCACGGCGACAAGGTCATCCTCGACGGCGTCACCCTCGCGTTCTATCCCGGCGCGAAGATCGGCGTGGTTGGGCCCAACGGCGCCGGCAAGTCCAGCGTACTGAAGATCATGGCCGGACTGGACCAACCTAACAACGGGGAGGCATTCCTGGCGCCGGGCGCGACCGTGGGCATCCTGGAACAAGAGCCCACCCTGAACGAGGACAAGTCTGTCCTGGGCAACGTTCAGGAGGGTGTAGGCGAGGTCAAGGCGAAGCTCGACCGGTTCAATGAGATCGCTGAAAAGATGGCCACCGACTACTCCGACGAGCTCATGGAGGAAATGGGGAGGCTGCAGGAGGAGCTTGACCACGCTGATGCGTGGGATCTCGACTCACAGCTCGAGCAAGCCATGGACGCCCTGCGGTGCCCGCCGCCCGACGAACCTGTGAATCACTTGTCGGGAGGGGAGCGGCGTCGGGTGGCGCTGTGCAGGCTGCTGCTGGCCAAGCCTGATTTGCTCCTGCTCGACGAGCCCACCAACCACCTGGACGCGGAGAGCGTGCTGTGGTTGGAGCAGTTCCTGGCGAGCTATCCAGGTGCGGTACTGGCTGTCACCCACGACCGGTACTTCCTGGACAACGTCGCTCAGTGGATCCTTGAGCTCGACCGCGGCCGGGCTTACCCCTACGAGGGCAACTACTCGACCTATCTGGAGAAGAAGGCCGACCGTCTCGCCGTCCAGGGCAGGAAGGACCTGAAGCTACAGAAGCGCCTGCGCGACGAGCTCGCCTGGGTGCGATCGGGCGCAAAAGCCCGGCAGGCCAAATCCCGAGCGCGGCTGCAGCGTTATGAGGAGATGGCAGTCGAAGCCGAGCGCAGCCGCAAGCTGGACTTCGAGGAGATCCAGATCCCTGCGGGGCCGAGGCTGGGCAACGTGGTGGTGGAGGTGTCGCACCTGGACAAGGGCTTCGACCATCGCCTGCTGATCAAGGACCTGTCCTTCACGCTGCCCCGCAACGGCATCGTTGGAGTCATCGGTCCCAACGGTGTCGGCAAGACCACCCTGTTCAAGACCATCGTCGGCCTGGAGGAGCCCGACTCCGGCTCGGTCAGGGTCGGCGACACGGTAAAGCTGTCCTACGTCGACCAGGAGCGCGCGGGAATCGACCCGGACAAGACGGTCTTCGAGGTCGTCTCCGACGGTCTGGACCACATTCAGGTTGGTAACACCGAGATGCCTTCGCGGGCGTACGTCAGCGCCTTCGGGTTCAAAGGCCCCGACCAGCAGAAACCGGCTCGAGTGCTCTCCGGCGGAGAACGCAACAGGCTAAACCTGGCGCTAACCCTCAAGCAGGGTGGCAACCTGATCCTGCTCGACGAGCCGACCAACGACCTCGACGTCGAGACGCTGAGCTCACTGGAGAACGCGCTGGAGCAGTTTCCCGGCTGCGCCGTGGTGATCTCCCACGATCGATGGTTCCTGGATCGAGTGGTGACCCACATCCTCAGCTGGGAGGGCACCGAGGAGAATCCAGCCTCCTGGTTCTGGTTCGAGGGCAACTTCGAGGCGTACGAGCAGCACAAGATCGAGCGACTCGGAGCGGAGGCAGCGCGTCCACACCGGGTGACCTACCGCAGACTGACCCGGGGCTAACCGGGCATGGGGGTCCGAAGATCGGAAACGTCGTTGGGGGGTGGGAGGTGAGCAGCACGGCGCGCGAAGGAGTCCGGACCGGTATGCCGGTCAACGGCGGCGAAGCCGCATCGCTGGTGGAGTCGGCGATGCTCCTGCGCTGGAGAGCGCCCGAGCTGGCGCTTCTGCTGGCCGATCGGGCGGTGACCGCAGCGCAGGATGACAAGATGGCGGTCCTGCGGGCGGACCACATTGCGGTTTTCGCGCTCAATCGCCTCGGGCGGCACGCAGATGCAGCGCACCGAGTGTTCGCCGCGATCCGAGACGCTGACACCCCACCGGGACTGCGGCACGAGCTGCACGTGGAGTTGGCACACTGTGCGGCCGCGCTAGGTGAACCCGCTACGGCGCTCGGCGCGGTGCGTGCAGTGCTGGCTGCGGGCGACGACGTCGCCCCGGTATTGAGGGGGGCAGCGCTGGTGGCCGCGGCTGAGGCGTCGGCGGCGCTTGGCCGCGACGACCTCGTTACGTCCGCCCTCGACGAGGCCGACGAGCTCTACCGTGAGGATCCAAGCCTCGACCGCGATACCGCGCTGCTGCTGCGGGCCGCCGCTCGGGCGGTGGATGCGACTCGTCATCGGCGCCGCGGTGCCGCGGCGGAGGCGGAGGCCAAGGCGCGGGAAGGTCGTGGGCTGCTGGGTGGGCTGGCCGATCCGGAGCACGACAACGGCGAGGTCAGCGCGCGGCTGATGCTCGAGATCGTGCTCGCTTTGCTTGACCGTGGCGCGGGCGAAGCTGCGACGCAGGAAGTACGGCCGCTACTGCGGCGACCGGTGCGGGCCGCTGCGGCCGGTGCGGTCGGCCGGCTGCGGCTGGCCCTCGCCACCCGGGTGCATCTCGCCGAAGGCCGCCATGAGCCAGCGCTCACCTTGCTCGCCGATGCTGTCGAAGGTGCTCAACGCCATGGCATAGACGCGGTGCTCGCGGAATGCCTCGAGGGCTTGTCTCACGTGCATGAGGCCAGGGGCGAGTTCGCCGACGCTCTGCACTGCATGCGCGCCGCCCGTGCAGCCGAGGGCCGCCACCGCCGCAATGTGGAAGTCGCTCGGTCCGCCCTGCTCGGGAATTGCGCTTCTGCGCGCCGTGAGGAAGCTCGCCTCGTCGGGCAGGTCGCCGCGCTGTTCGGGAACGCCGGGACGGGGTGTGCCGGGTCGGACTCGGAAGGTGGTCCGCTGACTGCCGAGATCGCCGTCGAGGTTGGGGCACCTCGGACGGCTGGGTCGAAAGCTCCTGAGGCGGAGGTCGCTGAGGCGGAGGTCGCTGAGGTGGACGTTGCTGAGGTGGACGTTGCTGAGGCGGAGGTCGCTGAGGCGGAGGTCGCTGAGGCGCTGAGCATTCAACCGACCGCGTCGGAAGAGATCGATCCCCTAGTGGCTACACCGGTGGCTGAGGACCGGGAGCCGGCCTCGGCGGAACCCAAAGAACAGGTGTCCGTCGAGGCGTCGAGCGGGCTCGGATCATGGCAGCCCGAAGCCCGGCACCGGCGCGGTGCCGGTGCGGTGGTGTCTGTGACTGATTTGCTTCCTGCGTCGGCGTTCACGGCCGGTCGCTCCGGTCGGCGCCGCGCCGAGCAACCGGCCGAGGATCGTGCTGAGGAGACTTCCGCTGCCGGACTGCGCCCCGGCGGATTTGATGGATCCGAGGATGGCAGCGCCGGTCGGGAGCAGACCGCTGACCGGGCGGACGCGTCGTCAGTTGCAGCTGGCAGCTATCCGTCGTTGGTCCAACTCCCAACGGACTTGTCGGGGACCTCCGAGCATCAGGGCACCAATGGTGTCGCGCCCGAGGACACCGTGGACCGTCCGCCGGCACTACCTCAGTTCCCGGCCTCGGGACCACCGCCAGCCCCGGCGCCACGGGCGCTGGACTGGGAACCCGAAAGTGAGGACCCGACGGGAGCCGGGGAGCGGAGCAAGATGGGCCTGGGTGATTTGCTGGCCGAGGCACTCGCCGCTTACCAGGAGAGCCGGGACGTCCGCGCTACCGCAGCCCGCGACGACGACGGCTCCATCACACCTGCTGTTGAGACCGACGGGGACGTACCTCGCTACCCTGACCCGGGAACGCGCTGGACCACCGGTCTGGCGCCAGCCCAGGATCCGATCGACCGGCAAGAAAGCGATCCGTCCGAGGCGCTCACCAACCCCTTGCTGCGGCTACCGGATCTCACGGCTGAACCGCGATGGGCTCCCCCCGAGACGGATCGCCGGTTCGCTGCCGGAGATTAACGCACGGTAGCGGGTCCTTGGACTTCCCGCCGAACTCGACGTCGGCCCTGATCACCACACCCGCTCGGGAGCTGGCCTGCAGGTCGATGATCGGACTTGTCAGCGAAGCTATGCGACCGTCTCGGTCGCCGTTCGAGGGCTGGCTCGCATGCCGATCGGACGGAGGCAGGACAGTTGGCGGTGTTCATTACGGATGTGGCGGTTCGCTGGTCGGACATGGACGCCTACCGTCACGTCAACAATGCGCGGGTGGTCACGCTGCTGGAGGAGGCGCGCACCGAGCTGCTGTTCGGCGAGGGTGCTCGACGCGGTGCGCAGACCCTCGCCGACGGCGTGGTCGTCGTCGAACTGATGGTGCATTACCGGCAGCCGCTGGTGTACTCGGCCACCCCGGTTCGGGTGCGGCTCTGGGTCAGCGAACTGCGGGCGGCCTCATTCACCCTGGACTACGTCGTGACAGCCACCTACGGCGATGCGGTCACCGCCCGCACCAAGCTCGCTGCCTATGACGTCAGAGCCCAACAACCACGCCGCCTGACGTCCCCAGAGCGAGAATTCCTCGTTACCTTCCAAGAGGCGTGACGCTCTTGAGGTCGTGGGTCAGCCACCACGTCGAGATCGTCGGGCGGGAGGGTTAGCGGAGCCAGGCGGTGGTGTTGGGGGGGAGGGTGTCGTCTAGGAGGAGTGGCGTGCTGGCGATGAGGACTTCTCCGGGGGGCAACGGCACCGGTGCATCGGAGGCGTTCAGGGCGCAGATCAGCCCGCCCTCCCCGTTACGGCGAAACGCGAAGCATCCAGGCGGCGCGCCGTACCACTCCAATTCGGTGCCGGTGAACGCCTCGTGCCGTCGGCGCAGTTCCAGCGCCTGCCGGTACAGCGACAGCATCGAGTTCGAGTCTTCCAGCTGCGCTTCCACCGTGAGGGTGGCCCAGTCGGCGGGCATCGGCAGCCAGCTGCCAGGCGTGGGGCTGAACCCATACGGCGGGGTGTCACCCTCCCACGGAAGCGGGATCCGGCAACCGTCGCGTCCCCGCGTGGTGTGGCCCGAGCGCCGCCACACCGGATCCTGCAGGGCCCAGTCGGGTAGCTCGGCGTTGGGCAGACCCAGCTCCTCGCCGTTGTACAGGAAAACCGAGCCGGGCAGAGCGAGTTGCACCAGCGCCATCGCCCGCGCTCGCGCCAGGCCCACCGCGCCGCCACCGTAACGGGTCACCGGGCGGACCACGTCGTGGTTGGAGATCGTCCAGGTGGCTGGTGCGCCGCTGTGCTGGACAGCCATCAGCGAGTGCTCGATGGCGTCGCGCAGACCGGTAGCGTCGAATGCGGACTCCAGCAGCCGGAAGTTGAACCCCAGGTGCAGCTCGTCGGGGCGGACGTAGCGGGCGAACGCGGCATCGTCGGTCACCCAAAGCTCGCCGACCGCCACCCGTGCCGGGTACTCGTCGAGCACCTTGCGGATCATCCGGTGGATGTCGTGCACACCGTCGGCGTCGAAGCGGGGGTCGGCGATGCTGGTATCGAGTAGACCAGGACAGGCCTCGATGGGCTGCGGCATGTCCGGCAATCCAGGGGGTTTGGCCATCCCGTGAGCCACGTCGATGCGGAACCCGTCCACTCCCCGGCCCATCCAGAACCGCAATGTTCGCTCGAGATCGGCAGCCACTTCCGGGTTCTCCCAGTTCAGGTCTGGCTGCTCGGGTGCGAACAGGTGTAGGTACCACTGGCCGGCGTCGGACATCGAGGGCGGCAACCGCGTCCACGCCGGCCCGCCGAAGGTGCTGGTCCAGTTATTCGGTGGGCGCGACCCGCCGAAGCCGGAACCGTCCCTGAAGAGGTAACGGGCCCGCTCGGGGCTACCCGGTGCTGCCGCCACAGCCGCCCGGAACCACTCGTGGTGATCGGAAGTGTGATTGGGCACCAGGTCGATGATCATGCGCAGCCCGTGCCGGTGGGCGTCGGCGACCAGCCGATCGAACGCCTCCAAGTCACCGAACAGCGGGTCGACGTCGCGCGGATCGCTGACGTCATAACCGTGGTCGACCATCGGGGAACGAAAGAACGGGGTGAGCCACAGTGCGTCCACGCCGAGCAGCTCCAGATAGCCCAGCCGGCTGCGTACGCCGTCCAAATCACCTACGCCGTCACCGTTGGCGTCGGCGAAAGATCGGATGTATACCTCATAGAACGTGGCATCGTGCCACCAGTGCTCTTCTTCGGAGACTGCGTGGTTGTGGTCGGCTGCCCGTCGCATGATCAAGTCAGCGAGTTCTTCAGGCTGTTCGCGGCCATCTGCAGGTAGTTCCAGAGCACCGCCCGGTGCGCTTCGTCGAGGTCGGCCTCGTCCACCGCGATGCGCATGCAGCGCAGCCAGGCGTCGCGTTCGGTAGGGCCGATCCGGAATGGGACATGCCGCATCCGCAGCCGCGGGTGCCCGCGCTGCGTGGAATAGGTGTGCGGCCCACCCCAGTATTGCATGAGGAACAGCCGCAGGTGATCCTCAGCGGGACCAAGATCCTCGTCCGGGTAGAGCGGGCGCAGCACCTCGTCTTGTGCCACGAGCTCATAGAAGCGGCCGACGATCCGGCGAAACGTCTGCTCGCCGCCGACTGCCTCGTAGAAGTTCTCCGGTGTAGCCACCTGTTCATCCTGCCCTGCCGGCAGCTTGGCGGGGAGAAGGGCTTCAGGACGGCGGGGCGATGAGTCCGGCCGGCGCGGGCGGTGGGATTCCGGCCTCAGCGAAGGCCGCCTTGATGCCGGCCAGCAGCGCTCGCTGCACGGCCCATTGCCGTCCCGGCTGCACCTTGGTCGTGATCCGCAGGGTCACGCCGTCCGGGCGGATCGACTCGACCCCGAGCACCTCCGGTGGTTCCAGTACGTCGGGGGCCAGTGTGCTGCCCTCGACGGTGAGTTCGGCCGCGGTGCGGCCGGCGAGCTCGGTTGCTGCCGGGATGTCCGCTTGATGCCCGATCGGCAAGTCGACGACGGCCACGGAGTAGCCCTGACTGGCGTTGCCCACCCGCAGCACCTCGCCATTCCGGACGTACCACACGGTGCCGTTGACGTCGCGCAAGGTGGTCACTCGCAGACCTACTGCTTCCACGGTGCCGCTGGCCTCACCGAGGTCAACCACGTCACCGACGCCGTACTGGTCCTCGATCATCATGAACATCCCGGACAGGAAGTCCTTGACCAAATTCTGGGCACCGAAGCCCAGCGCCACGCCGAGGATGCCGGCCGAGGCGATAATCGGCCCGAGGTTGATCCCGAGTTGGCCCACGATCGAGGTGATGGCCACCCCGCCCACGACCAGCGTGGTGGCTGACCGCAGCACCGAGCCGATCGTGCGGGCGCGCTGCGATCGCCGTTGCCACAGCAGCCCGGTTCCGCGCCAGGACTCCGGGGCACGCTCCCGCAGCGGCCGCAGCAACCCGGATGGCGGTCCGTCAGCGGTCGCCTGGGTCAACCGGTTGATCGCCCGATGCGCCATCAGCCGGATCACTACTGCGAGCACGACGATCAGCAGGATTCGCAGCCCGGTCCCCACCACGGCATCGGCGTAGCGGGCGAGCATGTCATTGCCAGTAAGGCGGTAGACACGCTCACACCACGAGCCCTCATCCTGGGTGCAGTCGGGCGCAGCCAACAGCTGGGTGATCATCGGAGGGTCCACCGGCAGACTGTATCTGCGCCATACGCGCGCCACGGTTGGAGCAGCGCACGTGACCGACCGGACTGTGACCACCGACACGCGTCGGACCTCGGACACGTGCGCGAACGCCAGCTTGTGTGGTGGACTATTGCCGCGCATTGCCGGAGGTGGTCGCGTGCACGACCGACAACCCAGCCCGGAGGGTCACCCAGCGGGGGCGGACCAGCGGACCGTCTCGTGCTCAGGAACCTCAACCGGGCTTCTCGAAACCACTGTCGTCGTCACTGACCAGGCACCCGGCACGGGTGCGCCGGCCTGGGGACGCCGACGGGTACTGTTGCTCAACGCCAGTTTCGAGCCGCTGACGGCGCTGCCGTTGCGCCGCGCCATCGTCTTGGTGGTGTGTGGCAAGGCTGACGTGGTACACGGCGACGCTGCAGGCTTGGTGCTGCACTCCGCCACCGCTAGCGTGCTGGCTCCCTCGGTGATCAAACTATGCACTTTCGTGCGGGTGCCCTACCGGGCGCGGGTACCGATGACTCGGGCGGCGCTGATGCACCGGGACCGCTATCGCTGCAGCTACTGTGGAGCCCGCGCGGAGACCATCGACCACGTGGTGCCGCGCAGCCGCGGCGGTGAGCACTGCTGGGAGAACTGCGTGGCCTGCTGTTCCCGCTGCAATCACCGCAAGGCAGACCGGCTGGTCAGTGAGCTGGGATGGACGTTGCGGGTGGTGCCGCGCCCTCCGCGCGGGCAGCACTGGCGACTGCTGGCCACGGTGCACGACGCCGACCCACAGTGGTTGCCCTACCTCGGTGAGGCCGCCTGACGTTGGGGCTCGTCAAGAGCCACCAGATTACCTTCTCCGGCTACCAACGCCGTGCCGTTGCCACCCACCCACTCACCGTAGGGTGAGGTTTCGTGGCAGAGCTGCACGAGTTGACCGCCCTGGAGCAGGCCGCGGCGGTACGAGAGCGTGACGTGAGCCCGAGTGAGCTCGTCGAGCACTACCTGCGGCGGGTGGAGGGGATGCAAAGCCGGCTGGGCGCCTTCGTCACCATCACAGCCGACCGTGCGATGGACGCGGCCCGCAGCGCCGATCAGTTGGTGAGCCGGAATGATCGATCCGTGCTTCCCGCACTGTGCGGGGTCCCGACCGCCATCAAGGATCTCACCGCGACGGCCGGAGTGCGGACCACCTTCGGTTCCGCAGCCTACGCTCAGTACCTGCCGTTGATAGATGATGACGTGGTCCGGCTGCTGGCCGACGCTGGGACGATCAGCTTGGGTAAGACCAGTACTCCTGAGTTCGGCCTGACCTGCTACACGGAGCCAGCCGGCTTGCCTCCTGCGGTGACCCCATGGGACACCAGCCGGCTGGCCGCTGGCTCCTCCGGTGGGGCAGCTGCGGCGGTGGCCGGTGGGTTGGTGCCGTTCGCTCAGGGCAGCGACGGCGGAGGTTCGATTCGCGGGCCTGCGGCGGCTTGTGGGGTAGTGGGTCTCAAGCCCAGCCGTGGGCGGGTCTCGCGCGGCCCGGTGGCAGGTGATGTGACTTTGCTCTCAGTCATCGGCCCGCTGGCCCGTACCGTCGAAGACGCTGCCGCTTTGCTCGACGCCATGGCGGTGCCGTGCCCCGCTGAGCCGGTGATCGCGCCGCCGCTGCCGCCCGGGCGAACCTTTCTCGAATACGCCCGCCGCGAGCCCAGCCGGTTACGAATCGGGCGTTACGCCGATTCCCCGCTCCCCGGAGTCGAGCTGGCTCCGGACTGCCGTCGGGCCTGGGAGGACGTCGCTACCTTGCTGGCCGGGCTGGGCCATGACGTGGTGGACACCACCACGCCATTCGATCCTGAGATGCTGGTGACACCTTTTAAGGTGCTCTGGTCGGTGGGCGCGACTGCCGTGCCGGTGCCCGAAGGCGCGAACGGGAAGTTACTGCCCTTCACTCGGTGGCTGCGTGCGCAGGGGGCTACGGTCAGCGGTCCTGAGCTGCTGCAAGCGATGGGGAGGGTCCAGACAGCGGGACGGGCCGCTGTCGCGGCGCACGCGGAATTCGACGCGGTGCTCACCCCGACGGTGGCGCAGCTCCCCCAGCCGGTCGGGTGGTTCAGCTCAGCTACCCCAGCGGAGAACTTCAAGCGGCAAACGCGGTACATCCCCTATGCCGCGCTGTACAACGTGACGGGTCAGCCCTCGATCTCCCTGCCCATGCACTGGACCGACGACGGGCTCCCGGTGGCAGTCCAGCTGGTGGGCCGACCGGCCGGGGAAGGATCTCTGCTCGCCCTGGCAGGGCAGCTTGAGCGGGCCCGGCCATGGTCGCACCGCAGACCCCCTACCTGGTGAGGCGGGGTTAGGCTGCGGTCAGCTACCGTGATCCCGTGACGTCGCTGGAGATCATGCTCATCCTGGCGGGCGTTCCGCTGGCCATCATGGCGCTGCTGGGGCTGCTCACGCTGAGGCCGAACCTCACTCGGCCTCGCCGTTACCGTCCCGGTGAGCCATGGAACTACCCACCGGTGTTGTGGACAGCGAATCCGGAAGCTCTGGGCAACGGCGTGGCCCACCGTCACAGCCGGTCAGGATCCGGTGGGGTCCGCGGAGGTGCTCGTGGCAACTGGTGACGAGCAGCACGGTGCACCTGCCCGGCGTGACAGGCCTGCGCACGACGATCACCAGCAGGACCTCGCGCCTCATCAGGCGCCCGGTGAGGTGCTGGTCGGCACTGGACGGATCTCCGCCGCGCGGCGGATCACACCGGTGCTACCCACACTGCCCTTCAGCAAAAAGCAGCTGGTCGCGCTGGACGACGAGCTGGTCCGAGCCAGCCGCAGCGCGAGAGTGCACTTCAGCGTATACCTCGGAGACCTCGGCACCGACACCCGGGCTCGGGCCGAGGAGCTGCACGACTCGATGGGCGACTGGGCCGATTATGCGGTGCTGGTCGCCGTGTCGCCCGGCCAGCGGGTAGTCGAGGTGGTCACCGGCAGCAAGGCCGTCCAACGGCTGCCCGACCGTGGGTGCAAGCTTGCCGTCGAGAGCATGGTGTCCTCGTTCAAGGAGGGCGACCTCGCCGGAGGCTTGACCTCCGGGCTGCGGATGCTTGCGGACCAAACAGACTCGTGAGTGCGAGACAGTGGGATCGCACTGTGTCGCACTCACGAGCGGCTCCCGTCAAAGACGCGAGCCGCCAGTGCCCGGACCACGCCGGCCCGGCCCTCCGAAACCAGCCGACGCAGCGCGGGCGGGTGCTCACCGGCATCGAGCCAGGTGTCCGCAGCGTCTACGCAGCGTTGCTCGACGACCCATGACGGGAACAGCCCGATCACGCACGACTGGGCGCGTTCAGAGGTCCGGCGGCGCCACACATCGGCGACCTCGGTGAAGTACCTCTCCAGGTAAGGCGCCAAGAGCTGTTTCTGAGCGGGGTGGTTGAAACCCCCGATGATCGCCTCGCTGAGGGCGTTGGGTAGTTCGTCGTCGCGCATCGCCCGCTGCCAGGCGCGCTCCTTGGCCGCAGGTGTGGGTTGCAAGGCCAGTGCCCGCTCGCCTTGCCGGCGCCCGGTCGCGGTGGCGTCGCGCTCCTGCTCGGCAGCAATCTCGTCTGCTCCCATCACGCCGTGCGCGGTGAGCGCCTGGAGCAGCCGCCAGCGCAGGTCGGTGTCCACCACGAGCCCCTCGGGCACACCGTCCCCAGCCAGCCACCCGGTCAACGCGTCGAGCTCCGGCTTTCCCAGCAGCGCCCCGGTCAGCGCATTGACCAGGGCGAGCTGGTGATCGGAACCAGGATCGGCGCGGTTGACGAGATCCATCACGGTACCGGTGAATCGCGGCCAGCCGTCCTCGCCGGCCCAGGCCGGATCGGCGTATGAGGACAGCGCTATCTGCGCCTGCGCCAGCAATCGCTGCACGACGCCAACCTCGGTCTCGGCGGCCAGCCCACCCAGAACCACCGCGACGAAGTCCCTGGCCTTGAACTCAGCCTCCCGGGTCATCTCCCAGGCTGCCGACCAGCACAGCGAGCGGGGCAGCGACTCCGTGATGTCGCTGATCCGGCCGGTCAGCGTCGCCAACGACTTCTCGTCGAGGCGCATCGCGCAATACGTCAGGTCGTCGTCGTTGACCAGCACCAGCTGCCCTGCAGGCACCCCGACAAGCTCGGGGACCTCGGTGCGCTCGGCGCTGATGTCGAGCTCCACCCGATGCGTACGCACCAGCGCGGCGCCGCGGCCGGCGACGGCGTTGCCACCACTGGAACCGTCACCGGTGGAGTTGCCGTCGGGGGAATCGTAGACGCCGACGGCGATGCGGTGCGTGCGTCGCTCGCCGGCTCCGGGACGGGCGCCGCTCTGCAGTACCGCGAATGACGCGAACGCACCGTCACCGTCGACGGTGAATGCCGGACGTATGGTGTTGAGCCCGGTGGTCTCCAGCCACTGCGCGCTCCAGCCGGACAGGTCGCGGCCGGACGCTTGCTCCAGCGCGGCCAACAGGTCGGCGAGGGTGGCGTTACCCCAAGCGTGCCGAGTGAAGTAGATCCGCAGACCGGCCAGAAACTCCTCGAGACCGACGTAGGCGACCAGCTGGCGCAGCACGCTGGCGCCCTTGGCGTAGGTGATTCCGTCGAAGTTGACCTCGACGGCCTGGACGTCCGGGATATCGCAGGCGATTGGGTGCGTGGAGGGCATCTGGTCCTGCCGGTAGGCCCAGGCCTTTTCCACGGTGGCGAATGTGGTCCACGCGCCGGTGTACTCGGTGGCCTGGGCCTGGCACAGCACCGAAGCCCAGGTGGCGAAGGACTCATTGAGCCACAGATCGTCCCACCAGCGCATGGTGACCAGGTCGCCGAACCACATGTGCGCCATCTCGTGCAGCACGGTTTCGCAGCGCCGCTCGTAGAGGTAGCGGGTAACCCGGCTGCGGAAGACGTAGTCCTCCAGGAACGTCACGCAGCCGGCGTTCTCCATCGCTCCGGCGTTGAACTCTGGAACGAAGCACTGGTCGTACTTGTCGAACGGGTAGCGCAGCCCAAAGGCTTGGTGATAGAAGCCGAAACCCTGCTTGGTCTCGGTGAGCAGGCGCTCGGCGTCCATGTGTTCGGCCAGCGAGGCTCGGCAGAAAATGCCCAGCGGGATCGTGCCCTCGTCGTCGGTGTACTCGTCGGTCCACTGCGCGTAGGGGCCGGCAACCAGTGCCACGATGTAGGGGCTGATCCGGGCACTGTCGGCGAAGACGTGTCGAACTGCGCCGCTGGAAGTGTTCTCGGTGCGCAGGCATGGCGCGTTGGACACCACTGTCCAGTCGGCGGGCGCAAGGACCCGGATGCGGTGCACCGCCTTGAGGTCGGGCTGGTCGAAGCAGGCATACATCCGCTTGGCATCAGCGGTCTCGAACTGGCTGTAGAGGTACACGCCGCCGTCGACGGGATCCACGAAGCGGTGCAGCCCTTCGCCTGTGTTCATGTAGCGGCCGTCGGCCTCGACGATGACCTCGTTTTCGGCGGCCAGATTTGCCAGCGCGATGCCGTTCGCCTCGTCGTAGCCAGTGACGTCGAGCGCGGTTCCGTTGAGCGTCGCGGCGCGAACCCCGGCGGCCACCAGATCGATCCAACTGGACGCACCTGGGGTGCGGCAGGAGAAGCGCACGGTGGTGGTGCTGCGAAACGTGTTCTCGCCAGGTTTGCCGCCACCGTCGGTCAGATCGAGCTCGACTGTGTAGGAGTCGACGTCGAGCAACGCGGCGCGCTCGATCGCCTGCTCCTGCGTGAGGTTGGGGACGGCCACGGATCACCTCGGATGTCGGATCGGGATTTCTTCGGATCCAAGCATGGGTGACCGTCGGCTGGCAGGTGAGTAAGGCCCAGGGAAGACGTGACCACCCGGACGGGTTGTACGACACGACGAGGAACGGAGAGTGTCATGACGGTGACCGCCGGCTACAGCATCGACTCCCGAGCCGACACCCATCCTGTGCGGGTTGATGTCTACTTCGACCCGAGATGCCCGTGGGCGTGGATCACCTCGCGGTGGATCCTGGAGGTCGCCACGGTGCGAGATATCGACGTGCACTTCAGGGTGATGAGCTTGTCGGTGCTCAACGAGGGGCGCGAGCTCAGCGAGGGCTACCGGAAGTCGATGGACCGAAGCTGGGGGCCGGTTCGAGTATGCATCGCCGCGGCCCGCGACCACGGCGACAAGGTGCTCGATCCGCTGTACACCGCGATGGGTAGGCGAATCCACAACGAGGGCAACAAGGACTTCGACCAGGTGATCGCCGCCGCGTTGGCCGAGGTGGGCCTACCCGCGGAACTGGCGGCCGCCGCCCACAGCACCGAGTACGACGAGGAGCTGCGTGCCAGTCACGAGGCCGGCATCGGTCCGGTCGGGTTGGACGTGGGAACCCCAGCCATTCACGTCGACGGGGTGGCCTTCTTCGGCCCGGTGCTGTCCCGGATCCCCCGCGGCGAGGAGGCCGGCAGGATCTTCGATGGTGCTCGGCTACTGGCTGGCTTCCCGCACTTCTTCGAGCTCAAGCGGACCCGGCACGAGAAGCCCGACTTCTCATGACCTGGTAGGCGGCGCCGCGGTGGTCGGGGGCGTGACCAACTCTGCACTGGGTTGCACGAGCAGAACCCGTTCCCGACCACCTGATAGCGACAAACGCCGCTCGACCTTCAGCGCGTGTGGAATGTCTGCCATCGGCGCATTCCGGTTGATTTAACCACCCCCGCCGCCGCTGGATCTGCCGGGTCTGCCGGGTGTACCGACCCCGGCGCTATTGGTCTGCGTGCCGCCCACGTTGATGTTCCTGAAGTTGAACAGCCCTGTGCAGGTCTGGGTGCCACCAATGTTGATGTTGCCAGGTGGGCACGGCGGCGGCTGTGCGGTGCGAGCGCGCACCTGGAACAGTGATAGTACTGCTGAACTCAGGGGGTCAGACATCTATTCCTCCCAAATGCTACCACGGGACTGAGCAATTCTTTCGTGGTCGTGATGTGACTACGGGTCAGCCGCCCGCGAAGGCCGACGCGGCTCAACATCATCTTGCCTGAGACATCCATCTGAGCCCGCTGAATCTTCGAGCTCAGCTCAATAACCGTAACAGCAGGGCGAATAATCGACCTCTGAACCACGCTGATGGAGCAGTACCCGGATGATAGGAGTGACCGACTGTGTACGTACAGTCTGGAGTATTCGCCTCTGACTACGCTCCGACTATCACCTATAGCTGCCCGTGCCCGAAAGGCGGTCAATGCTGAGATGGTAGCGGAAGAAGCTCATTGGGGGGATTGCGATATGATTATACAAGGGCGATTTGTGTGAGGCCGCGCCACTTGTGGCTCGTTTCCTGTTTCGTCAAGGCACCGTAAACCACCCTAGAGCACGTCGGCGACGGACCGAACACTCTGCTATACATTGCGTGAAGAGCCGATTACCACTCTTATGCAGATAATCTGCTCAACGGGCTTGATAATCCGGCCGTACAAGTCCGTCGAGTGCGGCGAGGGTGGTGGCGGGGGAGAAGGGCGAGGCCGACACTGCGTGGTCGGGAGCCAGTTCGCCGGTGAGTACGGCTTCGCATCGCGTAGCCAGGATGGCGAGTTGGTCCCGTTGGGTGGCAACGAACTGGGCGTCGACTGGGTCGCCGTGCCCGGGGACCACGGTACGTGGACCAAGGAGGAGCAGCGCGGTCACCGCGGTCGGCCAATCCAAAGGGTGGGCATCCGTGAAGTCGGGGTCGGCGCCTTGCTCGACGAGGTCGCCAGCGAAGAGAACGCCGGTATCAGGAGACCACACCGCGACGTCGTGGTCGGTGTGCCCCGGCCCGGGATGGAGCAGCAGCACGCGTCGACTGCCGAGGTCGATTTCGACGGGCTCAGTGACCAGGTGGTCGGGCACCACAGGTCGCACCAGCTCCGGGTCGTGCGGCAGATGCTGGGCGCGGGCCCAGGTCAGCGCCTCGGCGTGTTGCGCAGCGCCGCCCCTGGCCAGGTCATCCCGGCAGCGAGGGTGCGCCCACACCGCGGCCGGCAGGAAAGCGGCGGTGCCCAGACAGTGATCGAAGTGCGCATGGGTGAGTACCACGCTGCACGGTTTCCGGGTGACCTCGCGAACCGCGGCCCGCAGCTCAGTACCCTGATCAGGGTCGCTGCGGGTGTCCACGACCAGGCAGCCACCGTCTCCGATCACCAGGCCCACCGAGAGGTCCAGCTCAGCGTACCGGCGCACCAGCACGCCGTCGGCCAGCTTGATCCATCGTCCGGTCACGAGGTCAACGCTCCACCCTTAAGCTGTGAACGGTCGTAACTAGGACAGCACTCCGTCCCGCAGCCGCGGAGCGATGTCGCTGGCATCGTGCGCAGCGGCCAGTGCGATGTCGGCGGCAAACCCGTCGCCGGTCAGCTCCCGTCCGGAGGCACTGGCGGCCAGGACGCCGTGCAGCCCGCGCGAGCGAGCCGCGTCGAACTGAGCCGCGACCAGCTCAGCCTCGGGAGAGAACGCGCCGGGTAGCAAGCCGGCGACCGCGCCCGCGCCGATGGCGTCCTCCAGGGCTGGCCGCATCGGTTCGCCAGGAAGCTCCCACCGCTCACCGGCGGGCACCAGGCCGATCGGGCCGCCGCGGGCCAGCCGATGCGCAGTGCGGGCCGTCGCCGCCGCATTGCGCAAGCATCCGGCGAGGACGTGCGCGCCACTGCGGTGCGCCAGCGCACACAGCGTCGCACCGTTGCGTGACGGCAGCGCCAGCCGCATCCCGGCATTCAGGTTGCGCAGCGACGCCGGTGACAGGGACAAGCCGCCGGCACCGCGGGGACCGGCCAGCGTCGCCCCGGCCCGTTGGGCCGCGTCAGCGGCGCGCTCGTCACCCCAGGGCAGCGGGAGCACCACGGCTCCGCGCCCGACTGCCACATCGGCGGCCGTGCAGAACGACAGCACATCTATGATCACGACGACCGAGCAGCGGGTTCCGAGCGTGATCACTCCCTCCTGGCCCCATTCGAGCCGCACGTCGTAGCCGTCCTGCACATGTTCTCGCCGCAAACTCGCGTCCTCCTACACTCGACTTCCACCGATAGTGCATGATCCGCCGCGCCGTTCTCACGGATCCTCAGCGGGTTCGTTCGGATCCCTGGGGGACTGCGGCGGCATGCGCGGCAGGGACGGAGATGGCGAGTGATGGTAGGTCCGTGCGAGGCGTGGATGGCCCGATGACGCGATGAGAAGGTGGCTGGCCGGCGTCGTCGTCGTGGCACTGGTGGCGCTGATGGGCTGGGCCCTGGTCGCGGTGCCCCTACCGCTGTTCGTGATCAGCCCGGGTTCGGCGCTTCAGGTGAGTGAGCGCATCGAATTCCCCACTCGGGCCAAGGACGAACTATCCGGACAGTTGCTGTTGACCACGGTGCAGATCAGCCAGCCGAACACCTTCCAAGCTGTGGACGCCTGGCTCGACGATGACAAGGATGTGATCCAACGGGAGCAGGTGATCCCCGACGACGTGGACCCGTCGGCGTACTTCCAGGCGCAGCGCCAGGTCTTCGAGGAGAGCGGTCAGCTCGCTGCGGCGGCCGGGCTGCGAGCCGCGGGATTTCCGGTCACGGTGACGGGCAACGGGGCTGAGGTCGCCGCGGTGTCGCCGAATGCTCCCGCGCAGGGTGTGCTGCGCGAAGGAGACCTGATCACCGCAGCGGGCGACCAACCGATCCAGACCGCGTCGGCTCTGGTGTCTGCGGTGTCCGCTCGGCGGATCGGGGACGAGTTGGCGCTGACGGTCCGCCGGGACGGTACGACCACACAACTGCGCGTCACCCTTGGCCGATCGGCGCAGCAACCCGGACCGGTGCTGGGAGTAGCCATCCGCACGGTGGGCTTCGACATCGACCTGCCGTTCCCGGTGCAGGTGGACGCCGGACAGATCGGCGGACCTTCGGCTGGGCTGCTGATGGCCCTGACCGTCTACGACCTCGCTGAGGACGGCGACCTGACCCGCAACCGGATCATCGCGGGCACCGGCACCATCGACGCGCAGGGCAACGTCGGCCCCGTCGGCGGAGTGGAACAGAAGATCGAAGCTGCGGTCCAAGCGGACGCGCAGATCTTTCTCGCTCCGGCCGGGGAGGTCGATCAGGCTCGTGTTGCGGCAGGCGATCGACTGCAGGTCATCGGGGTGGCCACCCTGGACGACGCGCTCAACGCGCTGAAGGCCCCATCGTCGGGTTGATTCACGATCTGTGGCAATGTTGCACACCGTGCGCGTTTACCTGGGCTCCGATCACGCTGGCTTCGAGTTGAAGGCATCCCTCGCGACGCACCTGACCAGTCTGGGACACGACGTGGTGGACGTCGGACCCAACGTTTTCGACCCGATCGACGACTACCCGCCCTTTTGCATCGAAACCGCCCGCCGGGTGGTAGCCGACCCAGGCAGCCTCGGCGTGGTCATCGGAGGATCCGGCAACGGCGAGCAGATTTCCGCCAACAAGGTCCCGGGCTGCCGGGCGGCGCTGGCGTGGAGCAAAGAGACCGCCAAGCTCGCCCGGGAACACAACGACGCTCAAGTAGTGGGAATCGGCTCTCGAATGCACACCCCCGGCGAGGCGGCGGAGATCGTCGAGGTATTCGTCAACACACCGTTCTCCGGTGGCGACCGGCACTCCCGCCGGATCAGGCAGATCTCCGACTTCGAGGCCACGGGACAGCCACCACCGATTCCCAAGGCTTAACCCTTCCATGCCGGAAGGCCATACGACACACCGGCTGGCTCAGCTGCACCAGCGGTTTTACGGGGGAGCGCCAGTGTCGGTGTCCAGCCCGCAGGGGCGATTCGCGGACGCCGCAGCGGTGCTGGATGGACGGGTGCTCAGGCGTGCCGAAGCACATGGCAAACACCTCTTCCACGTCTACCGACCCGATCTCGTGGTGCATATTCATCTCGGCCTCTATGGCACCTTTACCGATGCTCCATTGCCAGTGCAGCCACCACGGGGGCAAGTGCGAATGCGCCTGGCCGGCCCCACGCACTGGACCGATCTGCGTGGGCCGACTGCATGCGAGCTAATGACCGAGGATGAGGCGGACGCGGTCCGCGCCCGGCTGGGACCCGACCCGCTGCGGCCTGACGCCGAACCGGACCGGGTGTGGGCCCGGATCTCAGGGTCCCGGGCCCCGTTGGCCACCTTACTGATGGATCAGTCGGTGCTCGCGGGAGTCGGTAATGTGTATCGGGCCGAGCTGCTATTCCGCCACCAGCTGGATCCGCTGAAGCCAGGTTGCCAGCTGCGCGAGGATCAGTGGTCGGCACTGTGGTCAGATCTCGTCGAGCTGATGCACGATGGGGTGCGTCGCGGGCGGATCGACACTATCCGGCCGGAGCATGATCCGGTGCGGATGGGACGCGCTCGACGGCAGGACCGGCATGGTGGTGAGGTTTACGTCTACCGTCGAGCCGGGGCGCCATGCCTGGCGTGTGGCACTGATGTTGTCACCGCGCGGCATGCGGGTCGCAATCTCTACTGGTGCCCGCGCTGCCAGCGGCGGCCAGTGGGTTAATCGGTTGTCCATTCGGGTCACACGGGCGAAGCGCGTCAAAGCAACGCGCGGGAAGCCTAATCAGTTCTTTTCGTACGTACTTAAAGTCCTGTGGTCAGCACGTCAGCCGGCGCGTTAATGCTCGTTCCACCTGTTGCGCGTAGAAGGGTATGCAGAACTTTTCTGAATCCGCGGTTGTCGTGGCTCTTTACTCGATGGCATGGCCCGCGTTCTGCTGGGCCGTCATCGAGACTGGGGTACCGGGCCGTATCCTTGTCGCATGAGTGAGAAGCCGGTTTCGGTCTCGACCGAGGGTCTACACGTGGCAAGCGAGCAGGCCACGAAGTGGGAGCAGGCCGTAGAACGCGCCGGGCGCGGTGAGACCGTGGCTGTACTGGCGCACGGCCAGCACGTCGCCGATGTCGTCCCCTCCGGTGAGATCGAACGGTTGCGCGAGACGATCGAAGTGCTGTCGGACCACGATCTACTCCGTGATTTGCGTGCTGGCCTGGCGGACATCCGGGCTGGCCGAGTAGAGCCAGCTCAGGCGGTCGCAGTCGATCTGGAGCGCCGAAGCGCACCGCAGTGACCAACGCCGACCGATACGAGGTCGTCTTCACCGCAGCTGCCCGACGAGGGATGAACCGCCTGCCGCTGCCCGCGGCGGCCGCGCTGTTCGAACACCTCACCGGTCCGGTCGCCGACAATCCGCACCGGCTTGGCAAGCAGTTGGACGCACCACTCAACGACCTTTGGAGCGTGAGTACCGGGCGATCTACTCGATCGACAAACGCATGGTGACGGTCGTGGCTGTGGCCCATCGCCGGGACTACCGCATGCACTGATCACGCCGGGTCCAGGCGGTGATCTCCTCGTCCGCGAAGCGTGACTCGACGCACTACGATGGGGTGTTGATGCCGGTGGGCTGCAAGAGGTCTGTGGGGGAGCCGGTCGGCGCGTCGGCGCAGCACTCGGCGGATGAGGGATTCGCCGACGGTGGCTTTGTCGACGGCGACCCGCCGCGATGGACCCAGCCCGCCGCGCCGTAGCCCCAGAACGATCCCGGACGTGTTGTCGTGCGGGTTGCGTAGGCCCCCGTTTGTGGCGTTCTCGCATGTCAAATAGAGTGTACTGATCTAGTTCTGATCGGTGTCGGTTATGTCTACCGAGCTGAGCTGCTGTTTCGCCACCAGTTGGATCCGCTGCGCCCCGGTTGCGAGCTCAGCGAGGATCAATGGTCGGCCCTGTGGTCAGATCTTGTCGAGCTAATGCATGACAGGGTGCGTCGCGGCCGGATCGATACCGTCGGCCCGGAGCACGATCCGGCGCGCACCGGCCGCGCTCCGCGCCAAGACCGGCATGGTGGCGAGGTCTATGTTTACCGCCGGGCCGGGGCGCCGTGCCTGGTGTGCGGTACTGACGTGGTCGCCGCGCGGCACGCCGGGCGCAACCTTTACTGGTGCCCTCGCTGTCAGCGACGAGAAGTCCCCGCCACCACGCTCTTGCTCCTGCAGCAGAGCGGGAGCGGCCCTGAGGGTGTCCTGCCGGTTGGCGGAGCTCAGCTGCGGAAAGGACCTCGCACTTCGTAGGTGATACCGCCTGAGGATGCGCCGGACGTTCCGCGCTGGGAGGAGAAGTACAGCCGGGAGCCGTCCGGCGAGAAGGCCGGTCCCGTGATCTCCGATGAGCTCTGTCCGTTGATGCGCAGGAACGGTGCGACCACGTCGACCGGGGTGATGATGTTGATTTCCATATTGCCGCCGTCCTCGGCGACGAACAGATCACCGGACCGGGATCCGACAATGTTGTCGACCCCGGTCAGCGGTGCCCCGCCGCCGCTGACCAGGGAGTCGTCGTAGGCGAGCTCGTAGGTGTTGTTGGATAGGTTCAGCTGCCAGACCCGGTTGTCTCCCTTGGTGGTGAACCAGCAGGTGTTGTTGTCGTAGTAGCAGCCCTCACCACCGTTGAAGCGTTTCGCGCCGGACACCTGATGGCGGGTCGCCGTCGGAGAGCCGTCGGGGTCGGGGACCACGCCCCAGGTGAACGACCCCGACGTGGCGGTCCCCGCCTTGAGCACCTCCAGGGTTCCCGACGCCAGGTTTCCCCAGGTGGTGGGGCGGAACCGGTAGAGGCACCCGTCGGTCTTGTCCTCGGTTAGGTAGATCACCTGGCGAACCGGGTCGGCTGCGGCAGCCTCGTGATTGAACCGGCCCATCGCAGCGCGGCGCACGGCGGTGCCCCCGAGCGGGTAGGTCTCGTAGACGTAGCCGGTATCCACCTCCTCGCAGGACAACCAGGTCTTCCACGGCGTCGCCCCGCCCGCGCAGTTGCGGTTGGTGTTGGCCAGGATCCGATATGCCGAGGTGACAGTGCCGCTGGAGTTGAAGCGGACCGCGGAGGCGCCACCGGTACCGGTGATCTCGGAGTTGGACACGTATATCCAGCCCGCGCCGTCGGCGAAGCAGGCGCCTCCGTCGGGCGCGTCGTGCCAGGTGTAGGAGGTGCCGGCGACGGCTCGGCGGGATCGGGCGATCACCCGGCTGGTGAAGCCGCTGGGGAGCTGGATCCCGTTGGAGTCGGCCGCACGGAGGCTGCCGTACGGGCTGGGTCCCGGTTGGGCTGGGGCGGCGAAGGCCTGTCCCCAGAGGCTGCCGGTGAAGGCTGCGGTGCTCGCTCCGAGCACCGAGACGCGAAGAAAGGTGCGTCGTTCCATGGGTGACCTCCGAGGGGAATGCGTGCGGCATCAAAAATCGTGGTTATTTGCGCATAATGAAATGGCGATTCATGGTGGATGCTTGGCCCCGAAGATGAACGACACAAGTCCAGAAGTCGACCAGGGGATTGCACCAAACCCCACCAGGGACAGCTAAGTGGTCAGGGCTGGAAACGACGTGGCCAATCGATGCGGGTCCGCCGGACGAGGATCACTGACGCGCCCTACCGGGTCAGCTTGACAACCGTTGGCCGCTGCTTGCGTAGAACACGTGCACCTGTTTGCTGTCTACCGTCAACCGCACCATGGAATTCGTGGCCGGCGCGCATCGGGGGTCGATGCGGGCGACGATGTCCGTTTGGTAATCCGGCCCCAGGACGGCTTTGCCGTAGAGGTATGCATCCGCGCCAAGTTCCTCAACCAGCTCGACACGAACGTGGAGCTCGGGACCGTCTTGCGTTGTTGCGCAGAAGGATTCCGGACGTATGCCGAGGATAACCTCGGGGTTGTGGCCGATCCGCGCGACTGTCGCGCGGTCCAGTGGGACAACGTGGTCGCCTAAGCGCACACCATCGGGCACAACGGGGACCCTGATGAGATTCATCGCCGGAGAGCCGATGAAGCCTGCGACGAACACATTGGCCGGCTTGTCATAGAGCCGCCGAGGGATGTCGACCTGCTGCAGGACACCGCCGTTGAGCACCGCCACCCGGTCCCCCATGGTCATCGCTTCGACCTGATCGTGGGTGACGTAGATCGTGGTGATGCCCAGGCGGCGCTGCAACGCGGCGATCTGGCTGCGGGTCGAAACGCGTAACTTGGCATCCAGATTGGACAGCGGCTCGTCCATCAGAAATACCTGTGGTTCCCGCACAATTGCGCGGCCCATCGCCACTCGTTGCCGTTGTCCTCCGGACAGCGCCCTGGGTTTGCGGTCCAGGAGCTCCTGCAAGCCCAGCAGCGTCGCGGCCTCGCGCACCCGGCGCATCCGCTCGGCCTTGCCGACACCGGCGACCTTGAGCGCGAAGCCAATGTTGTCGGCCACCGACATGTGGGGATAGAGGGCGTAGTTCTGAAACACCATCGCAATGTCGCGGTCCTTAGGGGCAAGGTGGGTGACATCACGATCACCAATCATGATCGTTCCAGCATCGACGTCCTCAAGTCCGGCAAGCATCCGCAGCGAAGTCGATTTACCGCAGCCGGAAGGCCCGACCAGCACGAGGCACTCCCCGTCGTCGATCTGGAGATCAAGGCAGTCAACGGCGGGCCGATCGCTGCCGGGGTAAATCCGGGACACGCCGTCATAGGAAACAGTGCTCATCGTGGTTTCCTCTGCAGTGGGACGATCGGGCTCATCCCTTCTCGGCCCCGCTCGTCAGGCCCTCGACAAGCATCCGCTCGGCGAGGAAAAAGATCCCGATGATCGGCAGCGTCAACAGGACCGAACCGGCCATCAAGACCGTCGTGGGAATCTCAATGCTGCCGGCGAGCTGGGACAGCCCAAGCGATACCGTCCAGCGGTCTCGGTCCTCGGCGAGGAACAGCAGGGCGAACAGGAACTCGTTCCATGCAATCATGAAGACGTACAGCGCGGTGTACATCAGTGCAGGCAGCGCCAGCGGCAGACTGATCCAGCGGATGATTTGGAACCGCGAGCAGCCGTCGATCGCCGCAGACTCCTCTAGCGACACCGGCACGGTCTCGAAGTAGTTGCGCAGCATGTAAATCGAGATCGGCACGGTCTGCGCGACGTAGACGATCAGTAGTCCCACCAGCGACCCGCGCAACCCGATGGCGGCGAAGAAGACGAACAGCGGTACCGCCAGGAGGATGGCCGGAAACAGGTAGACGACCAAGAACAGCGCGCTGACCTGCCGGCGGCCGGCGAACCGCAGCCGGCTGATCGCGTAGGCGCCAGGGATCGCCGCGAGCAGCGTCACTGCGACGGTGAGCACGGCGATCACGAAGCTGTTGCGCAGGAATACCAGGAAGCCCTGACCGCCGTCGGCCACCGGGGTCAGCACCGAGACATAGGTGGATACATCGAATTCGGCGGCCCACAGCACCCCCGGCCGCAGCACCACCTGATCCAGGCTGCGCAGCGAAAGCATCACCATGTAATAGAGGGGAAACGCGGTGACCAACACCAGCACAGCGATCACCACCCAGCGCAGCACCCCGAACACGCGGGTCTCCACGGCGTCGCGGTTCCAGCGGTATCGGGCGGGCGCGGGTACGGTCGGCCGGGACCGGTCGGTCTGAGCCATCACGTTTCCTGCAGGTGGCGGCCGAAAAACCGGAAGTAGATTCCCAGCAATATGACGAGCACCAGTGACAGCACCAGCGCCTGTGCCGACGCCGCCCCGATGTCGCCGCGCGCGGTGAGCAGCTCGTAGACCCGTACGCTGACCACCTCGGTGCCTGCGCCGCCTCCCGTGAGGAGATAGATGTCGTCGAACTCGTTGAATGTGAAGATGAATCGCAGCACCGTGAGTAGCGCAATCACTGGCAGTAACTGTGGCCAGATTACGTATCGGAACCGCTGCGTTGGCGTCGCGCCGTCTATCCGTGCGGCCTCCTCCAGCTCCGTCGGGATGGCCGTCAGGCGCGCGGTGAGGAACAAGAACGCGAACGGGAAGTATCGCCACGCCTGGAACGCCATGACGGTCAGCAGCGCCACCGGAACGTCGAACTCCAGCGCGAAGATTGACACCTTGGCCGAGCGCTGGGTCAGGAACGCGATCGGGTTTGTCCAGCCGAACACCGAGGTGCCGATCTCGTTGACGATGCCGAACTGTGGGTTCAGCATGGTCTGCCAGACGAATGTCACCGCCACCACCGGAGCGACATAGGGCAGCAGCATGAATCCTCGCGCCAGTGCGCGGCCTCGGAACCATCCGCGCAACGCCAGCGCCGCCACTAGCCCGAGGCCGATCGAGGCGGCCGTGCCGACCATGGAATACAGCAGGGTGGTGGTCAGCGCGTTGTAGAACCCAGGCGAGCTGAACACGCCGGTGAGGTTGTCCAGGGTGAACTCGCCCATCAGCCCTCGGCGCCGAAGATCGATCAAGCGGAGATCCTGAAAGGCCAGCACGATCGTCCAGGCGATCGGAACCACGATCACGAGCACGACGACGATAAGTGTCGGCGCGAGTAGCGTCCGTCCCGCTCGGGCGTCACGCTGCGCGAGCGTCTGCACCTGCCGAGCCGGTGAACGCTCAGCGCGCCGGGTGGGGGTAGATGTCATCGCGGTCTCACCGCAGGGAGTCCTGGATCTCGGAGACGGCGTCGGCGGCCTGCTCCGCGGCCTCCGACGGATCGATCTGACCACTGGTCAGGGCGCTGATCGCTTGAGGCACCGGCAGCTCACCGGCAATCGCGCCGATTAGCCCCGCCTGGCCCCGGGTGATGCCCCAGCGGCTGAACCTGTCCACGCTGGTGGCCAGCGCGTCGAGTTCTTCGGGCGGGTAGAAGTCGGTCAACGGCGCCTTGATGTCCACGCCCGCCGGCAGGGTGCGCCAGGCGTCCGCGTACTGCCCAGGGTTCGTCTGGGTGCCGGAACGGGCCGGGAACTTGCCCTCGGGGGCGAAACCGAGCCAGTCGAGGTAGCCATCGCTCATCATGTACTCGACAAACCGGTGCGCTGGTTCGGTGGACGCGTCGGCGAGCACGGCCCACGACACCACCTCGCCGAACTGCGCCGGCGCCGTGCCGTCTGCCCCGGATATCGTGGTGACGATGCCGGTGTTGTCGACCAGGAACCGACGGTCGGCCACGCACTGTGGGCAGCTGGGTGCGGCATCGGCGCGCAGCCCGGCGAGCTCGTCGAGGATGAATGACGACCAGATCGTCATCGCCGCCTTCCCCGCGAAGTAGGTGGCCCTGGTCGTGTCCGAGTCCTGGGCACCCACCACCGAGTAGTTGCGGATCAGGTGGTTGTAGAAGGCGAAGCTGGCGACGCACGACGGACTGTCCAGGCTGATCTCGCCGCCGGCGCTGACAAGCTCGCAGCCGTTGGCCAGCGCCAGGTGCTCGAAGGTCTGTTGCGTAAAGCTGTCACCAGGTGTCGTCGATCCAACAAACCCGGCGACGCCGCCAGTGTTCAGCGTGCGTGCCGCCGCGGTGATGTCGGCGTAGTTCCGCGGCTCGGACAGCCCGGCTGCGGCGAACAGGTCGCGGCGGTAGAGCAGCAACTGCGCGAACGCGTCGCTGGGCACGGCCAGCTGGGTTGTGCCGTCGCGGGTAAGGGTGAGCGCCCGCTCAGAGAAGGTGCTGATACCCAGGTTTGCGACGACCGCACCGGGAACCTCCGTATCGAGCAGCTCATTCGCTGCCAGCGAGCGCACCCTGGCCAGGGACAGCGCCCCTACCACGTCCGGCAGCTTCCCCGATGCGGCGGCGGACATGACCAGCTGGTTGAACTGGTCCTCGTCGATCCCCACGACCTCCACCGCGACCCCGGTGGCCCGACTGAACTCGGCGGCGATGGCCTGCTGGGCGGCCAGCCGCTCAGGCAGGTTCTCCAGGGTCCATACCGTGATCGCGTTCACATCCCGCTCAGGCCCGGAGCCACTGCAGGCCGCCGTCATCACAAGCACCACCGACGCCACGGCCGCCGCGACGCGCGACGAAATCCTCACCATGTATCTCGCCGGCGTGCGAGCAGTCCGGAGACCGACCCGACGCGCCGCAAGATCGAAGAAGCACCATAATTGCTGGGCGCTCATGACGCGTAATAGTGCAATATATTTTGTATAGGTCAAATGCGGCCACCCGGAGCAGGGATGCCATGCCTGCAGACGTGTCCCAATTGCCAGCGACGTCCTAGGTCCTAGAAATCGCCGCCGCCGAAGTCGCCGCCACCCCAGTCCCCGCCGCCGTAGTCTCCGCCGGCGTAGTCCCCCCCGCCGCCGTAGTCGCCACCGTCGGCGTCGCCACCGGAGTCCCCACCGCCGTCGGACAAGGCGTCTTCCTGCCCAGCGTCATAGCCCTCTGCCCAAGCCTGCCCCGACGCGATTCCCCCCATTCCGGAGAACAGCGAGCTGAACAGAAGCACCGAGCCCAGTCCCCAGGCACCGCCAATCAGCGCCGGTTTCCACCACGGCTCGCTGTACCAGCCCTGAGGAACAGGCCTTCCGGCAATCCGACCGCCGGGGTAGTAGTGCGGCGTGCGGTCGCTGGGACGCGGAGAGGCTGCGTACTCGTGACCCTCGACGTTGACCTCACGGTCCTCGGTGACCGAACCGGCGCCGCCCTGCCCGGCCACCTGCGGAAGGTCGGGACCCGGATCCATACCCATGGCGGTGCGGGCCGCTCGCGCGTAGTAGAGCCCTTCCAGCGCCGTTTGGGTCACCAGGCGGCTTTGCGTCGCGGTGCGTGCAGACTCCAGCTGGGAGCCGGCGGCCGTGTAGCGCTCAGCGGCGTCGGCCAATGCTTGTTTGGAGGGCTCGTCGGTGCCGACGAGGTTGAGAACCTGTCCGCCGAGTCGTTCCACCCAGCGGCGCGCTTCGGCCTTCGAGTCGTCAAGATCACGCTGCTGGCTGGCTTGCCGGTGTTGAAGGTAGTACGCGGCACCACCACCGATCACCAGCACGAGAATCAGCACCGAGATCAGCGTGCTCACGACGGCCTCCTCGCGAAACGGACCGGACAGTGCCGACATTACTCGCGCTGTGGGTCGGGTTTCGGTCGAGCAGGTGGGTCGGTGCCGTGGCAACGGTGATTTTGGCCGGCTCAAGCGCCCCCGGGTGAAGCTCGGCCACGAGACGCCGGCTCACGAGCCCAAGGGTACGGAGCGGGGGACGACCGTTGATCGACTCCTGGGTACCGCTCACCGTCTTGAGTGGCGCAGGTGGCTGATCAGGTGTTGACAGCGAGCCGGCCCGTCACGAGTCTCCCCCACGACAAGGAGAGGATCCGCAATGATGTCAGGCACACCGATCTTCGAACAGCTGTGTCGGGACTTCGTCGACGCCGGTAAGACCAGGCCAGTGGATGTTGGGCAGCCGCCGATCGCCAGTCATCAGTCGACGGTTCCCGCGCACTCGAACGAAGGCGCCGGAAGAAGCCTGGTATACGAGCGGGGCGGCCATCAGTCACCCGCGATCGGCGAGTGGGTACGACCAGGCGAATAGCCTCTGAACGGCTCGCTGCTGGGATCATCTCCCCGGGTAATGAGCTTTGCTCCGGATGGCATCGAATCAGGAGCCCTTCCCAAGGCGGGGGCCGTGCGGTCGCTGCGAACGCACGGCC
>JBOHFX010000108.1:0-36567 GCA_050699875.1 Pseudonocardiaceae bacterium | reverse complement strand
CCCCGGGCGACCACACCCCCCGCGGGACCCCCACACGAGTCAAATGCCTACCGAATGTCGTTCAACCGGGAGGCCGGATCGACCCATAAAACATACCAGTGGGTGTGTTTGCCCGCCACTCAAAGGCAAAGTGCAGCCCAGTGGGTCTGAGACGAGTAACTTCGAGGCGTCATGTCCAGCACCGGTCCGCGAAGACCAGGAGCCGGCGACAGCACCGCCCACACCCGTCGGGCCAGGCTGCAGCCGCGGGCCCGGGCGACCCGGCTGGCGATCCTGACCGCCGCAGCTGAGCACTTCGCTCGCAATGGCTACCACGCCACCTCACTGGATAGCGTGCTGGCCGACAGCGGCGGCACCAAGGGTGCACTGTACTTTCATTTCGCCTCAAAGGAGGCCTTGGCGCGAGCCGTCATCGCCGAGATGGTGCAGGGATGGGGAGCTCTCCGGGTGGAGATCAGTGGCCGCGGGCTCGATTCGCTTTCGGCACTGTTAGCGCTAGTCGATGAAGTGATCGAGCGGCTGATCAACAACCCGGTTGCGCGGGGCGGTACGCGACTGCTCAACGACCTGCCGGCGCTTGCCCAGGATGAATGCGGGCACTACGTCTTAGGTGAACGCGACGCCTTCGCGCTGTTGACCCAAGCCGCGCAGGAAGGTCTGCTCCGGGAGGGCATCGAACCCGAGTTGGCGGCCCGGCAGATCGTTGCGCTGGTAGCCGGCCACCGGCAGATCTGTGATGCCGAGGGTAACCGCCACAAACTACGGCAGCGGATCGATGAGGCCTGGCCCCTTCTGCTCCCGACGATTGCCACCGATGAGTGGGTGGTCACATGGCGCGCCTCCCACTAAATGCTCGCCCCAACCTCGATGGTATGGGCGATCGTGTAGAGGGGCCCCGGCGTCACGGGGGCAACGCGACGCCGGGGCCGTGAACCCGATCCGCCCGGGCGCGGTCGGACAGATCGGGGGTTCATTACGGCAGGGATTGTCGACAAGGTTGGTCGACCCAGGGCCGCTCACAACGGCGGCCCACCCGGTGTCGCGAAATCAGTCCGGCGAGGTGGAGGGGTCCTCAGCAGGCGACCGTGGGAGATCGCCCGCCCCTCGGTACCGGAGGCGATGCGTCGGGGTCAGACCCGCCATCGTCCAGGAGTCATTCATCGTGGCGATCGGGGCGCCTTTGGCCCCCGCACCGCCGCCAGAACTGCCGGCCAGGGTTGGCGCGGTGGTGATTGCGGGTGGGCTCGCCGGCACCGGGTCCACCGGGCTGCCAGGTGCAGGGTTGCCAGGTGCAGGCAAGCCGACGGCGGAGGCTCTGACCGGAACGGCAGGCGAGACACGGTCCACGCTGGTGCGTGCGGGAGCGTCGGCGAGGCCACTGGCGGGTTCAGAAGCTGCCATGATGGCCGGCCCGGGAGTGGACACAGGAGTAAGCACGGGTGCCGGTGCGGCGATCGTCGCATTGATGGGTGCGGCTGGCGGGACGGCAACGAATTTCTCGGCCGGTGCCTGCGGCCGGATAACGGCCGCGGCCCCTGAAACCGTCTTCGTAACCGGCGCCAGGGCCGGAGCCAGCGGTTTCAGAACGGCGGGCTGGAGCGCACCGAAAGATTTCGGAACGTCGACGTGCACTGGCGGCTGAACCGGCAGCCGCTTAATCGGGGCGGCAGAAAGCGCTTTCTTGACGATCGACCCAACTGCCGGCGGCTCACCCCCTGGGCTGCCCGAATTCCTATCAGACGCTGTGGCGCGGTCAACCCCGGTGCTGACCAGCTGGACCAGGCCGGTGTCCGGTTGCCCGAAGTCCTCATCCGCGTGGCTGATTCCTGAGCCCAGCAGCCACCCGGCGATGACCAGCCCGCCGAGCACGGCGAGCCGAATCAATGCGCGCATCACCCCACCGGGCGCGTACCGCGCGCCACCTGTGTCGGGGATGGCGGCCACTGGATCCCCCTCAGCCCTTCCGCCTACTTCGGTTTCTGCCAGAACTGCCGGTTCTGCCGGGACAGTCGTATCGTCACACTACACGCTGTGACCGCTTTACGTAATATCAGTAGCGATCATCATGAGGTCAGCTTCCCGACGTCCCGCCCGGCCGACGCGAGGCGACCAATCGCCTCGTCGAGCACCTCGTCACGCTTGCAGAACGCGAAGCGCACCAAATGCCGCCACGGCGCCGGCTCGTCGACGAAGACCTGCACGGGCACCGCCACCACACCGGCGCGTACGGGCAGCTCTTGGCAGAACTGCAGGCCGTCGGAGTATCCGAGGGGCCGGATGTCCGCGCAGACGAAGTACGTCCCTTCTGAGCGGCGAACTTCGAACCCCGCCGCGCGCAACCCCGCGGCCAGCCGGTGTTGCTTGCCCTGCATCGCCGCGCGGTGTGCTGCCACCCAGCCGCTTTCGGCACGCAGCGCATGGGCCACGGCCGGCTGGAATGGTGCTCCGCCCACGAAGGTGATGAACTGCTTGGCCGCCCGCACCGCGGCCACCAGGTGTGCGGGCCCGCACACCCAGCCGATCTTCCAACCGGTGACGCTGAAGGTCTTGCCGGCGCTGGACACGGACAGGGTGCGCGGCGCCATCCCTGGCAACGTGGCGATCGGCAGGTGCCGCGCTCCGTCGAAGACCAGATGCTCGTAGACCTCGTCGGTGATCACAAGGAGATCATGTTCGACGGTCAGCGCCGCTAGCGCCGTCAACTCAGCGGGTTGCAACACCGTGCCGGTGGGGTTGTGCGGGCTGTTGAGCAGCAGCGCCCGGGTCGCCGGCGTGATCGCGGCGGCCAGCGCGTCGAGGTCAAGTGCGAACCGGTCGCCGTCGGAGACCAAGGGCACGCACCGCCGGGTCGCGCCGGCCAGCGCGACCGCAGCGGCGTAGGAGTCGTAGTAGGGCTCGACGAGCAGCACCTCATCGCCTGGGCCCACCAGTGCGAGCAGCGCGGCGCTGATCGCTTCGGTGGCGCCGACGGTGACCAGCACCTCGGTGACCGGATCATGCACCAGGCCGTAGTGGGCTGCTTGATGCTCGGCGATGGCATTGCGAAGCCCGCGGGTGCCTGGCCCGGGCGGGTACTGGTTGCGCCCGCCGGCGATTGCCGATCGGGCGACCTCGAGCATGCCGGCCGGGCCATCGGTGTCCGGAAAACCTTGACCAAGGTTCACCGCCCCGGTGCGCGCAGCCAGCGCTGTCATCTCAGCGAAGATCGTCGAAGCGAACGGCTGCAGCCGGGGCACCAGTCCGTGAGTTCGCACGACACCCATCCTGCTGCACGCGCGAGACCTGCTTGCAGGGTCGAGCCATGCACACCGCGGCCGGGGCACAATCGGCAGCGTGCAGTTGACGAGGAACGAACAGGACAAACAGCGCGATCTGCGCCGGATGAAGATGGTCGCACTCGGGTTCCTGCTGGGTGCCGCGGTGGTGTACGTGGTGGCGCGGTTGTACGAGGACCCCACTGGGGTCACTGCGCCCTGGGTGGGGTATGTGCGGGCGATGGCCGAGGCCAGCATGGTCGGCGCGCTGGCCGACTGGTTCGCCGTGACCGCACTGTTCCGGCATCCTCTCGGATTGCGCATTCCGCACACCGCGATCATCCCGCGTAAGAAAGACGCGCTTGGGGACAACCTCGGTGACTTCGTCGGCGCCAACTTCCTCGCCGAAGAGGTGGTGCGGGACAAGCTGCGTCGGGTGGGGATCGGCACCCGCTTCGGCCGGTGGCTGGCGCAGCCCAGCAACGCCGATCGGGTCACCGCCGAGTTGTCCACCGCGGTGCGCGGCGCTGTCACCGTGTTGCGTGACGAGGACGTTCAAGCGGTGCTGGAGAATGCGCTGGTTAAGCGCCTTATAGCGCAGCCGTGGGGGCCACCGTTGGGCCAGTTGCTCGGTCAGTTGCTCACCGACGGGGCGCACCACAAACTCGTCGACCTGCTTGCCGAGCGGATCTACGAGTGGGTCCGTGACAACCATGGCGCGGTGCTGCGGGTGGTCAGCCGGCGTCTGCCGGGATGGTCGCCGAGGTTCGTCGACGAGCTGGTCGCCGACAGGCTGTACGCCGAAGTCTTGGCGTTCGCCTGGGCGGTGCACACCGAGCCCGATCACCCCATGCGTAAGGCGATGGACACCTTCCTGCTGGAGTTCGCTCAGGACCTGCGCACGGACCCTGCGACGATCGAGCGCGCCGAGTCGGTCAAGCAACAGGTGCTGGCCCATCCTGAGGTCCAGACCATGGTCGGGTCGGCGTGGGGGACTGCCAAGAAGATGTTGCTCGAGGCTGCTGAGGACCCGTCGTCGGAGCTGCGACGCCGGGTGCGGGACGGGCTGGTCGCCCTAGGTCTGCGGCTGGTCGGGGACGCGGAGCTGCGAGCCAAGGTGGACACCTGGCTGGAGGGTGCGGCCAGTTACGTGGTCTCCAACTACCGGGGAGAGATCGTCACCCTGATCACCGACACGGTGCAGCGTTGGGACGCCGACGAGACCTCCCGCAAGGTGGAGCTGCAGGTCGGCCGGGACCTTCAGTTCATCCGGATCAACGGCACGGTGGTCGGGGCGTTGGCTGGCCTGGCCATTCACACCGTTTCCCAACTCCTCCTGTGAAGGGAGCAGCTCGATGATGCGGTCGCAACAGTGCCTAGCGAGCGGCGATCGTGGGTGATCAGCAGGCGATGACCTCCCGCCTTGGTCCCAACCCGCTTCGCGAGCGCGGTAACAGCCGGTAACGCCACGAGCTACGCGGTTGGGGAGTTCGGGGTCTCCGGGCCGGCTCTTGTCTGCGTATCCTGGGCAGGTGCTGCAGCGGCTGGACCTATGGGTCTTCCTGATCCTGTACCTGCTCGCGATCCCGGTCGGGTTCTTCGCGTTCATTCACGCTGCGCTCCAGCGAGCCGACGCGTACACCGCAACCGACAAGTTGACCAAGCCAGCCTGGCTGGGCATCACCGGCGGCTCGACCGTCGCCCTGATCTTGTTCAACCCCGCTGGATGGTTGTTGTTCTGGCTGATCGGCCTGGTGGCAGTGCTGGTCTACCTGGTGGACGTCAAGCCTGCGGTGACCGAGGTACAGCGCGGTCCGCGCTGGTGAGATCGCTGGGCTCGCTGGTCGGACGGCTGCACGTTCGGCCGGCACTGGATGCCCCTGAGCTGCTCGCGGAGCCGGTTCGGGTAGCGCTTGCCGCGCTGATCCCCGAGCTCGCGGCTAGCTGTGCGGTGGCCGAGGTCGATCCAGCACTGGCCGACACCGCTGCGTTGTGCGAGCACTATCAGGTGCCGCTGCACGTATCGGCCAATTGCGTGGTGGTCACCGGCAGGCGAGCCGGCGAGCAGCGCTGGGCGGCATGCGTGGTGCTGGCCACTACCCGGGTCGACGTCAACGGTGTGGTCAGGCGGTGGCTGGACGTGCGTAAGGCGTCCTTCGCCGCGCACGACGAGGCCGTCGAGCGGACGTCGATGGAGTACGGCGGTATCACCCCGCTGGGGCTGCCTGCCGGCTGGCCGGTGCTGCTTGACCCTGCCGTCGCCACCGCCGACCAGGTGGTGGTCGGCTCCGGCCTGCGGCGCAGCAAGCTGGTGCTGCCTGGCGCGGTGCTCGCTGCACTGCCCGATGCCGAGGTGGTCGACTGCCTCGGCCGCCCCGCTTAACACCCGATCCGGTACCTAACTCATGCACGACCGTGCATGTATGGTGACATGCATGAGCGGCCACGGGCACGGGCACGGCAGCGCGCTTTCGGACCGTCGCCGGCTCGGATGCGCGCTGGCGATCACTTCCGTGGTGCTGCTGATCGAGATCATCGGCGCCGGCCTGACCGGCTCGCTGGCGTTGCTCGCCGATGCTGGACACCTGGCCACCGACGTGCTGGGTCTGGCGGCCGCGCTGATCGCCGCCGTGCTGGCGCAGCGTCCGCCGAATCGCTATCGGACCTACGGGTTGGGCCGCGCGGAGATTCTCGCCGCTGCGCTCAATGCGCTGGTGCTGCTGGTGGTGGGCGCGGTAGTGGCGGTCGAGGCGGTAGGCCGGCTGGCCGCTCCGCCGCCGGTCCCCCCGGTGCCGCTGCTGGTGCTCGGGGCGTTCGGCCTGGTTGGCAACCTGGCCGCGTTGGCGGTGCTCGCTTGCCGCGGGCACCACGATCCCCGACAAGAACGTAGCCTCAACCTTCGCGGCGCCCTACTGGAGGTAATGGGTGATGCGCTCGGTTCCGTCGCGGTGATCGGCGCGGCGCTGGTGATGCTGACCACCGGCTGGCATCAGGCCGACCCGGTGGCATCACTGGTGATCGCCGCGATGATCATGCCGCGGGCGGTGGTCCTGCTTCGCGAGGCGGCGCACGTACTGCTGGAAGGTACCCCGCGAGGCGTGGACACCGCGGAGGTGCAGCGGGTTCTGCGGACCGTGCCGGGAGTGCTCGATGTGCACGACCTGCATCTGTGGACGATCACCTCAGGCCGCCACGCGATTTCTGCACACCTGGTGGTCGATGAGGTCCGCTCGCTGCACTGCGGGGACGCGTCGGTCCTTGACACCGCCGCTGAGGCGCTGCGTAACCACTTCGGGCTGACCCACAGCACTCTGCAGGTCGAGCACGACGACCACGCCGACCACGAGCACACCTGCTGATTGTCCGTGTGCCCGCGCTCGATGGGCGCTGACCGCTCTAAGCCGGACGGTTTCGGAGCCACTCCAAGGTGAACCGGTACTCGGCTTCCATCAGCCTGCTGACACTGTCGGTGATGACCCTCTCGACCTTCCCGCCGATCAGTGGTAACTCGACCTCGGCGGTGAGTTGGGCGCCGAGCACGCATCCGTCCGGGTCAGGCTCAAGGCGCATCGCCCCGCTGACCGTTCCCGGAGCCCCGTCGACGACGGCCCGCACGCTGCCACCGGTACCGGCCCAGGTCTCGGTACGGCGGATCGTCAGGTCGCCGGGCAGCACCGAGCGGAGAAAGGACGGCAGCGCATCGTCGGGAACAGCCTGGCGCAGGACAACTGTGACGCCGCGCTCATCCTGCTTCCGCGACACCAGCTCGGCACCTGGCCCGCCCACCGCGCGCAGCTTGTCTTGCAGGTAATCCGGGTCGGTGAGTACTTCGCGCATGCGTTCCAGCGGTTCGGGATACCGATGTTGCAGCGCCAAACGGCTGGCCATGGCGCGCAAGACTACCGTGGTCGCCCGTGATGATTCCCGCGCCTGCGTCGACGGTGCGGGCCATTGATGTGTCAGCTACGGCATATGGAGGAGATTGATGCGCGTCACAGGTCTCGGGCACGCCGCGTTGTTCGTCGAGACCCACGCGGGCAGTGTGCTGTGCGATCCGTGGGTAAACCCGGCGTTTTTCGGTTCGTGGTTCCCGTTCCCGGACAACAGTGGGCTCGACTGGGACCGCCTCGGTCAGGCCGATTACCTCTACGTCTCGCACCTGCACCGCGACCACTTCGACACCGAGCTGCTGCGCCGCCACGTTCGCAAGGACACCACAGTGTTGCTGCCGGAATATCCCACCGACGAGCTGGAGCGCGAGCTGGCGGCGCTGGGCTTCACGCAGTTTCTGCGCACCGACAGCGGGGTGCCCGTCGAGCGGGACGGACTGCGTATCATGATTACGTCGTTGACGGGGCCGAGTGACGGCCCGATCGGGGACTCGGCACTGTCGCTGGACGATGGGCGCACCGTGCTGCTCAACCAGAACGACGCGCACCCGCTCGACATCGAGGCGCTGCGCGAGTTCGGGGACGTGCACGCCTACTTCACCCAGTTCTCCGGCGCGATCTGGTGGCCGATGGTGTACGAGCTGCCCGCGGGCGCCAAGCGGGAGTTCGCGCGGCGCAAGCGCGCCGGGCAGTCCGACCGGGCGCTGCGCTACATAGACGCCGTCGGTGCCACGCACGTGTTTCCCAACGCCGGGCCGCCGTGCTTCCTGGACGAGGAGCTGTTCGACCTCAACGGCCACGGCGTCGACGGCGAGAGCATCTTCACCGACCAGGTCGAATTTCTCGCCGAGCTGCGCGCCGCACGTCCCGGGGTGTCGGCACACCTGCTGCTGCCAGGCACAGTCGTCGAGTTCGATGGCCCCCGTTGCACGCTGACCCACCAGCGGCACACCGAAACCGAGATCCGGCACATCTTCGAGAACAAGATCGAGTACCTGCACGAGCTGCAGGCCCGCAAAGAGCCTGAGCTAGCCCGGGAGCGGGCCAGCCGCGCCGAGGTGCCTGCGGATCTGCTCGAGGCGCTCAAGGCCTGGTGGGAGCCGCTGCTCAAGCGGGCCGGCAACATCTGCGAGGGGGTGGGCGGTCCGGTGCGCCTCGACGCTGGCGGGCTGTCGATAGTCGTCGACTTCCCTGCCCGCGAGGTACGCCGTTACGCCGGAGAGAGCTGCCGCTACCGCTTGTCCACCGCCGCGGAGCTCATCGCGGCAAACGTCGCACGACGCGAGGTCGACTGGTCCAACAGCCTGTTCCTGTCGTGCCGGTTCACCGCCAGCCGCGTGGGGCAGTACAACGAGTATGTCTACATCTTCTTCAAGTGCCTGTCCGAGGAGCGCATCGACTACGTCGAAAACTGGTACGACGAGCAGAACGACGACGGCCAGGACATCGAGCTCGACGGCTGGCGCGTGCAGCGACGCTGCCCGCACCTGCGCGCCGACCTCACCAAGTTCGGCAGCATCTGCGACGGCGTGCTGACCTGCGCGCTGCACGGCTGGCGCTTCGACCTCGCCACCGGACGCTGCCTCACCTCCGCCGGACACGAGATACGCGCCACGTGCACCGAAGCATGAGGCCGGCACGGCCGCGAATCGAACTCTTCCGGACAAACTAGCGACATCCTAATCCGTTGTGTCACACCGCGCCACCAGCTCTGGCGTGCGTGTCGAGCGTTGACCCCGATACGTGCACGAACGATTGCGCTGCGACATGACGGAGTTCGGATGAGGGATAAAGGTAACGCTGAGGTGGTACGCATGCGATGAACAAGTATGCCAAGGTTGAGGGCCCGTGACAACGATTCAAGCGCATACCTGGTCATGATCATACCCGGCATTGGCGGCAGCATTCTGGAATCACCCGAAGGGGATGTGCTTTGGAAGGCGACTCTTCCTGCTATCGGGCGCCTCCTGAGGCATCCGGACAGGTTCGCTCGCGACGAGATCGCAAGTCCTGTGGGTCTGACTAAAAACTGGGCGCTACTACCAGGGTTCACTGTTCTACACGGCTACCAAAATCTCCTGGAGCAGACTCGTAAAGCTGTCGGAGTCAACACGGAAACCGATGCGGGGCACCCGAAAAACCGGAACCTCGACGCCCGCGTCGTCGCATTTCCTTATGACTTCCGTCAGAGCATTGTAAAATCCGCCGAGAAGCTCGAAAAGGAGATAGACGAACGTCTCACGCATCTTGGCTGGAAGAATCAACCCAACAGGGTCATTATAATCGCGCACTCGATGGGTGGCCTGATCGCGCGTTATTGGGTTGCTCAAGGCCACTGGGGCCTGTGCCGTGCGGTCCTGACGCTGGGCACGCCACATCGCGGTGCCCCCAAGGCGTTGGAATACCTTGTCAATGGACCGCCGTGGTGGGTTCCGGGCAGGCGTGAGCTGTTGCGAAATCTCATCAGAGACTGGCCATCAGTGTACGAGCTGGTGCCGAGGTACCGGTCTGTTGCAGACATACGTTCGCAAAACGACAGCGACACCGAGATCCTGGCGCTGTACCCCAAGGACTTGTCTCTGCCCGGATTGCAGAAAGGAATCGCTGACGCATTCACGGTGCATCAGCATATCGAAGACGCATGGGAACGCAATGCTGTAGAGACCGACTGCATCGCCTACCTTGGCCGTGGTCACGGAACCCTGCTACAGGCATCCTGGGATGGGAAGCGACTCATCTCCAGCAAAAAGCGGCCGATCTGGCTAAGAAAGGAAATGGCGCCGGAGGAGCGCGGTGATGGGACTGTTCCTGAGCTGTCGGCCATTCCAATCGAGCAAGCCAACCGTCTCAGAAATGATCTTGATGTTACTGAACGTCATAGCAGGTTGGTGACTGCGCCTGAGTGCACCAAAGAACTCGCTCGGCTACTCATGGGAATGCGACCGCCAAATCGTGCAGCACGGGACCATTTGCCGTCGATGATTGGGCTCGATGTTGAGGACTCATACCTGCGTGGCTATCCGGTTGATGTGCAGGCTTGGCTCACGCCTCGGCTTGACGACCCAAGGTTATTGTTGGCTTTCACGCTGACCTGCAATGGGGAGGATGGGATGCACCTTCGCAATGGCCGCCTCGGCCGTGGTGATGGCGGCGTCTGGTCGACGACATTCACTGACCTTGCGGCCGGTATTTATGAATTAATAGTGTACGCGGTACCCCGTAACATATTTTACCTGTCAAACTCGGAATGCTTCTTCGTCCTCGACGAGCGTGACTTGCTATGACCGCACGATAAGGAAATGGCTATGATGACTGCCCAGCGGCTCCGTGAACTCTGCCGGGCGGTGCGAGCACGCCGGATGCAGGTCGACGATATGCTAGTCACCGATGTTGAGTCGGATGTCGATCAGTATCGAGGCGCTCGGGATCGTAACCCTGCACAGCTGCCTCCGGACGACCTCACCACAGGACTCTGGTTAATGGGCTGGCTCATCTATGAAGCGTCGTGGGCCCTGGTGCAGCGTCTCTCGCCGGCTTTCGAGTTACTCGGCGGCGAGCAACGGGAGAAGAACGAGACGGACGTTGCACTCATCGTAAGGCTGGCCGATGCCACACGCCGGCTGCCCTGGCCGGAGTTGGCTCCTCGTGCTCTGGGAGCCATCCGGGCGCAGGCACTGGCCTCGTCGAAGCGAGATACGGAACGCGGGTACGACGACGCTTGGGTTCTGCACCAGGAGGGCCGTGTCAAATACCGCAGCTACAAAGAAAGTGTCAAAGGTGCTGACGCGCGATATTTGCTGGCGCTGGACGAGACGCTTCTCCAGCTCGCCCTCGCCGAGACCGGCACGGCCTGCCGTACTGCCGAACGTGTCATCGGCCGCTGGTCGGAGGGTATCGACGATGAGCTGTGGGAATCGGAAGATGAGACGCGCTGGATACAGCGAATGTTTCGGGAATTGTGTGACGGAGCAGCGGTGGGGGAGGAGGCGCTCGATCTGGTAGCGAGGATCGAACACGACTACGGCCTCGCACAGGAAGTGAGTGAGGAACGGCTTGCGATGGTGACGGCCTACCGGAACCCGGGAATCATGACGGCACGCGCATTGCTACTGCTCGTGCCGATGTGCACTGAGATGGAGACGCTCCGCAGGCGCCCTCCGGGAGACCACGAGTCCTGGGAGGCTGCCCGCCGAGACTTCCTCGCTCGTTTCGAACGCGCGTATCGGGCCATCGAGCGGCCTGTCGCCGATGTGGAGGGGGAACCCAAACCATTGATAGCGGACCACCGTCGCTCGCTCGTCCAGCTCCGCCTCAATCTGGCCCTGCTTGCTCCAAGGTGTTCGTTGCCGACGCAGCTCACATTCGATACCTGTCTGGAAGTGGATCCGCTCGACAACCGGGCGGTCGAATCACTGTCGCGCTGGCTTGCTGAGCCTGTCGATGGCAAGAAACGGGGAGACGCCAATGTGATCGGCAGCGCCACGATGCCGAGCTACATTCGAGCAGTCGATGCGTGCTGGGCCGAGGTGGGCGCGGAGGATGGATACCGGCAATGGCGAAGCCACTGGTTCGACCTCGACAGGTATGCCGATGAGCCGGGGCGCCGGGCCCGTGTTGAGCAGGTTCTTGGCCTTTCTTTGGAGAGCCGGTGACTAGCGAACGAAGGTACTGAGGAGTCCCCAGTGGTACACATCCCACCCTTTTCTGAGCAACGTGTACTGTGCATCCCTCAGGGCGACATCGAGCCGCGTACCTCGGCGGAGCCTGTTCACCATCGCGGCGGCGATCACACCGGTCCCTTCGTCGGAAACCGCCTCAATGCCTGCTACGACGCACTGGGCGCCGCCAGCAAGGAGGGCGATGGGGAAGCCGAAAGGTTCGGCCTCCCAGATGTTCTCCACCTTACCCATGTGGCAAACGGCCAGCAGTACCGCTGCCGGCCAATGGAGCCCGAGCGCATGGCCAGCTGTAAGCCTTCTTTCGGGCAGCCTGATTTCTTGCGTGAAGCCGGTGCCGTCGCCGTGTGCTGCGACATGCACAAATCCATACTGTGAGGTCTCGTCGCCCAGGGCAGAGGCCAGGTTTCCGAGCACTTCGACAGGTTTGCGATGTGGTCGCAGGTCGCAACGGTGCAGCAGCACCTGTCTATGGTCGTCGTCATAGTGGTCGATGGGAAGGCCCCACGCTTCGCGCTCGTGTGCGACATTGACCCCGTGTGGCGGTGCAACGAGGCGGACGAGCGCAGGGCCACAAACCGGAGGGACAGTTGCATGAGACAGACACGTCAACGCCGGCGTCTGAGTGATGATTGCACGCTCGACCAGACGAGTCCCGGAACCGTTGATCTCGAGCGCCGGCCACGGAACGAGGCACAAGTCGGAATGTGGCGAGATGAGCAGATCGATCGGCCCGTTCGTCGGCCTTGCAGCGAGCTTGACGAGTAAGGATGTCGGAAGTAGCTCCTCAGCAAGCCCATGCCACATCCAATCGTGTTCGACCGTTGCGGCTTTGACTCTACCGACTAGCGCCGGACGCCCGTCACGTCCGTAAAAATATTCTTGGAACGCTTTGTCCGGTCGCAAGCGGCCGAATTCGATGGAGCCATCCGGCTGGATCAGTGTGCGAAACCAGTTGGTATCGTGGGTCGCGGTCTCTGGTAGTGCGACGAAGTCAACTACATGCCGAGTACCGACGCGTTCGATCACAGGCCCTACGTCGGTTGGCTCAGGAAGTACGAAATCTGCAAGTAAGGAGGAAAAGGCATCTTCTAGTTCGGCTCGCGAATTGGCCAATTCGCCATAGAGTCTATCCTGCTCGTTGTCACTTGTGAAATTCATATATTCGAGCTGATCTTCGCGCGCGACGATGTCGTCCAACAAGACGCGCACACGTTCGTTCATCAGGGAACGGTTGGCTCTCATGAGACTGGCGAAGCCGGTTTGCTTCGCCGACATCGAAACCCGAAGCCCGAGGCGGGCGGCCTCAGGACCCGGCAACCTCGACACTAGCAGGGCAATGTCACCGTAGATGCGCTGGAACACGAGTGAGAGCGGGCTGCGCGAACGCGCGACCACCCGCCAGCGTCCGCGGATTTGCTCGACGAGTTTCACAGCTCGTTTAATGAGGGTGAGCGTCCGCTGGATAGTGGCCTCGCTCATCTCCCTCATCAGCAGATAGTCGGTGAACGCCAACGTCAGGGAGAGTTCTTGTACATCGTGTTGTGTCTCTGTGCTACGTGTTTTCATGAGGTGGGTGAGCGCGGCTACGAGATGCCTTTCGGTTGCGTCGGCGTCGCCTTCTGCAAAAGCGGCGAGCGCGCGCGCGAACTCGTAACGATTTCGCGTGGGCCATACCGCTGTCCGGGATGACGTCCAATGACCCTCGGATTCGTTCAACGCCGCCATTGCCTGAGACGACTGGGAAAGTGCGAGCTTGCAGGCAGAATATTCAAACTCGAAGTGTCCACGATGTGGTTCTGCACCCGAACCGTAGAAATATTCGTCTGGCTGCGAAGCCAGGCGCAATGCGTCCAGCGACTTCCCGGCGAGGCGAAGGTTGCGTACCGCATGGTAAGTCGTTATCACTCCAAGAGTAAGATCTTCATGATTCAGGGTGAGGGAACGCGGTCGCCGCTTAATTGCAGACAGTTCTTCGAGAGCTTGTTCGTAGAGGGCAACGGAGTCGTGTTCGGACGGGATGCGGGTATCGGTAAGTTTGCAGAACCGGACGATTGTTCCCGCATACGCCAGATGCTGCCCTCGAATCGCCCAACTCTCGGACTCGTCGGCACCCTGCAGGTGTTGCCGGAGCGCAAGGTCAAAGAGTTCGGGCTCGGTGAACGAGGTGTGACCGAGACGATCTTTCTGCTGGGCGATCCCGACCGCATCCTCTGCGTCATGGGCGACTTGGAGGAGATCGTCACGAGCGAGTACTCGCGCCGCCCCTTCCTTGTGGACGTCCGACTGGGAAGTCTCGACGTGCATCGCTCGGCGACGGGTGGGTCTCTGGATAGGTCGTCTAGTTGACATGCGATCGCAATCCTGTCCGTTCGCCAGTCACTGCGCGCGTTGCACGGCGCCACGGTACCAACAAAGTGCTTCCCGCTAAAGCGATGGGCGATACGATGTACTCCTCGCAGGGCTTGGCAGTGCACGCGGTCTCCGACTACGACGAATACTTTGACCTGGGCATGACACTCCAAAGAGATTGTCTACGTTCAGCGTCACAAGAAATCCGACTCGATCATACGTGTCGCGCGCCGTGGATGAGGGGTTTGTTCGCTCGTCGAAGGTAGTTTCATACTGTATCGATGATACTGTACGATGGCCAGATCCCAAGGTCTCCGCCGGATGTGACACTGTTCGTCAGCTGGGGTGGCTACTGGCAAACACATAGCGATGAGTCAGCTGTCCTCGGCATCTTCTGAACTACACATTCAGCCGGCGCGCGGGGCGTCCCGGTTGCGGCCGTCGCCAGCTGGCCGATGGTGCGACGGTAACGTGCGCGGCGTGCACACCATGCTCGCCGAGCTCACGACGATGCGCCTGGGCGGCCCTGCTAGCGAGTATGTGCTCGCACACGCGACCGAACATCTTGTCGCCCTGATCCGGGAAGCGGACCTGGTCGACAAGCCGCTTCTCGTGATGGGCGGCGGCTCCAATCTTGTCGTCGGCGACCAAGGCTATGAAGGTCTGGTCGTGCAGGCCGCCACCTCCAGGCTGGCAATCAACGGGGAGGATGTCACCGTCGACGCTGGCGTCGAGTGGGACACCGTCGTCCAGACCACACTTGACGCGGGACTTGCGGGGTTGGAGCCCCTCTCAGGCATCCCCGGCTCGACTGGCGGGACCCCTGTGCAGAACGTGGGCGCGTATGGCGCCTTGACTTCGGAGCTGCTCCACCGCCTGACGGTGTACGACCGCGCGACTGGCACGACCGAGCAGTGGGCACCGGACAGGTGTGGCTTCGGTAGCCACCGGCAGTCGGTATTTAAACACACGGACCGCTACGTGGTGCTCGACGTGACCTTCCGGCTGAGCCGCTCCACCAGGTCACGCCCCATCCACTACGTGGGCCTTGCGCAACGGCTCGGCATCGACCCCGGCGCGATCGCGCCGACCGCAGCAGTACGGGACGCAGTCCTCGGTCTGCGCCATGAGCGGGGCATGATCCTTGATGCCAACGACCACGACACGTGGAGCGTGGGATCCTTCTTTATCAATCCCGTACTCAGCTCAGTGCCGGACGAGGCCCGGGACTGTCCGCGATACCCCGATCCCGCCGGGATCAAGCTGTCCGCAGCGTGGCTCATCGATCATGCGGGGTTTCCCCGCGGGTACGGCCTTGACTGGGGTCGTGGCACGGTCGCGTTGTCCTCGAAGCACGCCTTGGCCGTGACGAACCGCGGTACCGCTACGACCGCCGAGGTCATGGAGTTCGCCGCGCACATCCGGGACGGCGTTGAGCAGCGGTTCGACATCCGCCTGGGGCCTGAGTGCGACTTGGTGAATTGCAAGTTTGGCTAGAGTCTCAGGTTTACTCAAGATCGGGATAGGTAGCGAGCAGCTTGTCGTACATGACCCGCATTGACCAGAGCGCGGAACGGATCTCCTGGAGCCACTCAGCCGTTGTCCACTCAGCACGAACCGCAGCCTCTCGACTCGTAGCGATGTGTGCGCCAACCGATGTGATGGTGGCACCGGTAGGCACGCTCAGCTCGGCGAGTGCCTGAGCGTGTTGAAAAGGAGCGTGAATGGCAGAGGTGACGATGAGGATACGATCCTGCTCGGTCACACTTCCAGCGGTCTCCAGGAAGAACCCGTAAGTGTCACTGGTCGTGGCTCGTGCATTGCCTGGTCTGGGCTCGGCGGCAAGGCCCATCACCGGGATCGGAGACATGGCTAGTTCGCGCACCTCCGTGGGAGACTGTCGCGATCTCTTCGCGCTGTTGGGGAGGCTCAAAGCGTGGCGCAGCGCCGCGCACATAGCGTCCAGTTCATCATCGACAGGACCGAGGTGTAGCTCCGACGCAACGGTGCGTTCCCTGTCGGCCACGTCGCGCCGGCTACCAAGGCCCCAGATGTGTCCGACGTGAAGACCCTGTTGGAGAAGGCTGGCAAGCAACTCGGCGCGCAGCAGGCAGCTAATGATGCTTCCCCCAAGTACGAGGCCATGGGCGGCCCCGCCGAGTTCGGACGCTGGGAGGGCTTGTGGGTCGCGATAGATGCGTGTGATGAGTGCGTCAACCGCCTCCGCAGTTTGCTGGGGAAACTCAGTCTTCTTGGCCTCCCACCGCTCGCCGCCCTGCCGGAAGTCGAAAATTTCGCGTGAAATATGTTCGGCTTCTGCTAGCCGATTCCGCAAGCCAGTAGCTGTCAGCTTGCGATCGAAGCGCGCTAGCAACTCCGTCATCTCAGCGGAGTCCAGCCACGTTGCAGTGCACCGCTGGATCTCGCGAGGGTCGCCGGCAGTCGATGCAAAGTCGATGATCGAATAGTCAACGCCATGGAGACGATCACGGTCTGACCGGGTCAACATAGTCACCCGGCCATCATCTCCCAGCGTCGATACCCCCTGTCGCACCTGTCCGGTCTCAGCTGGTGGGCCCGCCAACCCGGAAGGTGCGCATCGCGGAGTGCTGGTCGCGTGGCTTGACCACGATCAGATCCAGGTTCACGTGCGCGGGCCGGGTGACGGCGAACGCGATGACGTCGGCGACGTCGTGGGCGGTCAGTGGAGTAAGCCCGGCGTAGACCTGCTTGGCCTTGTCGACCTCGCCGCCGAAGCGCACCAGAGAGAACTCCGTCTCCACCATGCCGGGTGCCACCTCGACGAACCGCACCGGCTGCCCGAGGTGCTCGCCGCGCAGGGTGCGGTGCAGGGCCGACTGTGCGTGCTTGGCTGAGGTGTACCCGGAGCCGTTGTCGTAGGCCTCCAGTGCGGCGATCGAAGTCACGGTGACCAGCACGCCGTCGCCGGAGTCGATCAGCTTCGGCAGCAACGCCTTGGTGACCCGCAGCGTGCCGAGCACGTTGGCCTCCCACATCCAGCGCCAATGCTGCTCGTCGGCTTGCAGCACCGGCTCCAATCCCTGCGCGCCACCGGCATTGTTCACCAGCACCCGAGCGGCGGGCACCGCTGCGGCGAAGGCGGCCACCGAGTCAGGATCGAGCACATCGAGCGCCACCGCGGTACCGGCGATCTCGTCGGCGATCTCCTGACAGCGCTGTACCCGCCGCGCCCCGAGCACCACATGGAAACCCTCCGCAGCCAGCGCCTGGGCAGTGGCCGCACCAATTCCACTGCTACCCCCCGTCACAACGGCGACCGGGCGCTCAGCACTCACGATTCCAAATCCTAGGCCCACATTCGGCCCGCTGAATGCGGGCGCGGCCGGGATGACGGCAAGATGAGCAGGTGCTTGGGCGGATCGGAAGGGCGCTGCGGCGGGCTGCGGTGTTGTCCGTGCACACCTCTCCGCTGGATGCGCCGGGCACCGGTGACGCCGGGGGGATGAACGTGTACATCGTGCAGACCGCAACCCGGCTGGCCCGCCGTGGCGTCGAGGTGGACGTCTTCACCCGGGCCACCTCCTCGGGGCTACCACCGGCGGTGGAACTCGCCCCGGGTGTCACGGTCCGACACATCGCGGCCGGGCCCTACGAAGGCTTGGCCAAGAACGACCTACCTGCGCAGCTGTGCGCGTTCACCGCCGGTGTGCTGCGGGCCGAGGCGCGGCGTGAGCCGGGCTACTACGACGTGGTGCACTCGCACTACTGGCTGTCGGGCCAGGTCGGTTGGTTGGCCCGGGACCGCTGGGGAGTGCCGTTGATACACACCGCGCACACCCTGGCCAAGGTGAAGAACGCAGCGCTGGCCCAGGGCGATGCTCCAGAGCCGCACACCCGCGTGATCGGAGAGCAGCAGGTGGTCGCCGAAGCCGACCGGCTGGTCGCGAACACGTCCGCCGAGACTGCTCAGCTCGTCGAGCTCTACGGCGCCGATCCGGCCCGCACCGCCACCATCCCGCCGGGAGTCGACCTGGAGCTCTTCACACCGGGATCCCAGCTGGTTGCCCGCGCCGGGCTGGACCTACCACTTGACGCCGTGGTGCTCGCCTTCATCGGCCGCATCCAGCCGCTCAAGGGGCCGGACGTGCTATTGCGCGCCGTGGCTGAAATGGTGCGCCGCGACCCGTCCCTGCGCAACCGGCTGAGGGTGATGATGGTGGGGGGCCCGTCGGGTAGCGGGCTGGTTGAACCCACCGCGTTGCACCGGTTGGCAGCGGAACTGGGCATCTCTGATCACGTCGTGTTCGCTCCACCACAGGGGGGGTCCGCGCTAGTCGGGGTCTATCGCGCCGCGGACGTGGTGGCAGTGCCCAGTTACAGCGAGTCGTTCGGACTGGTTGCGCTGGAGGCCCAGGCATGCGGCACGCCGGTGGTCGCCGCGGCAGTGGGCGGCCTGCCGGTGGCGGTGGCCGACGGAGTGTCCGGTCGGTTGGTGTCCGGCCATCATCCGGTCGACTGGGCCGACGCGTTGTCAGCCGTCGTGTTGCACCCAGAGCGCCGTGAAGAACTCGCGGATGGAGCCGCCCGGCATGCCCGGAGATTTTCCTGGGAGCACACCACCGAGGCCCTGCTGCGGGTCTACGCCGAGGCTGCGGCCGCCTACCGGGTGGACGCCCTGGAGCGCGAGGTGGCGGTGTGAGCCACCCGGCACAGTTGGATCGGGTCATCGTGGGGGTACTGGCCTGCGCCGCGCTCGACTACGAACACTCGGAGCCGGGGCGCTTCGTCATCGCCCTACCGGGCCGGTCGAGACTGCAGACCGCATGCCTGGTGCTGGTTGGTCGGCACGGGGTGTTGGTAGAGGCCTTCGTGTGCCGGCATCCCGACGAGGCACATGAGGACGTCTACCGCTGGCTGCTGCAGCGTAATGCGAGGCTTTACGGCGTGCACTATGCACTGGACAGGGCCGGCGACATCTACCTGATCGGTCGGATGGCCCATCACGCGGTGACAGCCGACGAGTTGGACCGCGTGCTGGGCCAGGTGGTCGAGGCCGCTGATGGTGACTTCAACACCCTGCTGGAGACCGGGTTCGCCACATCGATCAGGCGCGAATGGGACTGGCGGGTGGCCCGTGGCGAGTCCCTACGAAACCTCGCTGCCTTCGAACACCTGGTGAGCTGACTGGCGAAGCTGGTGGCGGGGCCGGCCCGGGGGAGAGGGGGGAGTCGCACGCTCGGGCCCGCCCCGCCACTGTGTCCCGCGTGAACGGATCCCTTCTGGACGAGGGGCACCCAGGGGTCCTGGCGGGCCGCGGTCCGACGGGGGGGACGAACCGCGGGCTTGTGCTCACTCGCCGGGAGTGCGGTGGGAGCGGCGAGGAGAGCGGACACACACTCTCAGTCAGAGGAGCGGATCTCAAGGCCTTCGTGACAGTTGTTTCGAGTGTGACCCGATTGGCCTATATCGCGGTCCGGTTGCCCCCGCAGTGCCCATCCTGACCCGCACGAGTACGGCTGTACCCCCGAAGATCCTGCGATGACGTAACGCCCGCAGTGGTGAGCGCGATGACACGGTCACACTTCAACACAGCGAGTATGCCCTTCACCACAGTCCGTGCAAGCAACCTTGGCCGCCACGCGGCACGCGCGCTCGGCGTGCAGCGGAGCAGCGAGTCGGCGTCGGAGTGTCGACGAGCAAATGGCCGAGACAGTGGCCACGCCCCGTATACGGTCGGTCGCAAAGCGAGATCACCCCCGATCGGCTGCTTCGGGGATCGGAATACCGCTGGTATGAAGTGCGACCGGGCCGGGCCGTAGCAACGGTTCCACCGTCCCCGGTTGTAGGATGCATCGATCTCCGGGAGGTAGATAGATCATGAGCATGGCAGCGATCCTGGCCGAATTGCCGGACATGTGGCGGAGTGCGTTGAACACGCACGTTCCTGATCCGCAGGGTCGCTGCTGGGCTTGCCGGGACGAGCACGGCGTCGCGGCGCCGTGGCCGTGCTTGACCAGGGAGGTCGCCGAGGAAGCGAAGTATCTCTACGAGGGTGGGTTGCCGGGCACCTTCAGCGGCCGTCACGCCGCCCGCAACGGTTGACCCCTACTGACAATCAAGCACAAACCTGGATGTCGCCACCACTCTCGAGGTCGTAACCAGACTGGCGGCCAACACGGTACAGGCGGAAAATGCGCAAGGAACCGCTGCACAACCAGCCTTTCCCGGGGGGCGGGGGAAGCGGGTGGCGAGCGGTTCCCTGCAACGACGGTGGGGGTGTCAGCAGGGGGTTCCAGTACACCGTCGTTCGGAGTTAATTTACGGGTAACCTGGCAGTCCCGGCCAGCGCCCGTTCGGGCCATTTGGATTTAGGAAGACTGATCCCTATTCGGCGTTGACAACTTCCGTCTTTGCCCTCTGCCGCCGAACGTCGAGCCTGCATCTGCAGGATATTCCGGCGACCGGGCCGACCTCGCCGCATCGTGGCATCGCTGCGCCTGGCAGGCTGCCGCCATGAGCATGGGCACCTTGGTCCTTCTCCGCCACGGCGAGAGCGAGTGGAACGCGAAGAACCTGTTCACCGGATGGGTCGACGTGCCGTTGTCCGTTCGAGGCGAGCGCGAGGCGGTGCGGTCCGGCGAGCTGATGTGCGAGACCGGGCTGTTACCTGATGTGGTGCACACGTCGCTGCTGCGCCGTGCGATCAGCACGGCCCACCTCGCGCTCGACGCCGCCGACCGGCACTGGATTCCGGTGCGCCGGGATTGGCGGCTCAACGAGCGGCACTACGGTGCGTTGCAGGGCATGGACAAGGCGCAAATCCGCGTGGAGTACGGCGACGAGCAGTTCGCGCTGTGGCGCCGTTCCTACGACACCCGGCCACCGCCGATCGAGCCGGGGAGCGCGTTCAGCCAGGGCGGTGACCCGCGATATGCCGGCGTCGACGTCCCCACCACAGAGTGTCTGGCGGACGTGGTCGCCCGAATGATCCCGTATTGGGAATCGGCGATCGTGCCTGAGCTGCGCGCCGGGTGCACGGTTCTGGTCTCGGCGCACGGGAACTCGCTGCGTGCCTTGGTCAAGCACCTGGACGGAATCGACAACCAGACCATCGCCGGGGTTAATATCCCGACTGGCATCCCGCTGCGGTACGACTTCGATGACCAGCTACAGCCGGTCACTGCCGGGGGGAATTATCTCGATCCTTACGCAGCCGCCGACGCCATCGCTATGGTCGCCCAGCAAGGCCGGTAGGCCGGTGTGCACGCCGCCGGTGGGTGGGCGGCATGAACCCACGGTGAACGAGGGACGAAAATTCGCCCTATTGCGGGTAGATGGGGTCACTCCCGGTGCGCCGGTACTAGGGGATACACCCGGTCAGGTGCTTACGATTGCCCCGTGACACTCGCAGTCGTCGTCGTGCTCACCGCGATCGGCGCGCTGGTGGTCGGGCTCGTGGGAGGGCTCCTGATCAGTAGGCGCGCCGCCTCCGCGGCGCCGGCGCCATCCCCGGACGACACGACGGTAGCCGACTTGATCCAGCGAGTTGTGCAGTCATCGCACAACGGCGTCGTGCTACTCAACAGGATGGGCGACGTGGTGTTGGCCAACCCTCCTGCCGTCGAGCTTGGCTTGGTCCACGGATCACGCCCGGATGAACGCGCGTGGAAGGCCGCCGAGCAGGTACTCGACACCGGCGAGGTGGTCCGCGTCGATTTGTCGCCGCTGGACCACGGCGCCCGATCCGGTCGCGGGCCCACCGCCGTGTTCGGAGAGGTCCGGCCGCTGGGTGACGACTTTGTTGTCATCGACGCGTCCGATGAGTCCGATGCGGTCCGGCTGGACGCGACCCGGCGAGACTTCGTGGCCAACGTCAGCCACGAGCTGAAGACCCCGGTCGGCGCGATGGCGCTGTTGGCCGAGGCAGTGCTGGACGCCGCCGACGACCCGCACGAGGTGCGCCGGTTCGGGACCAAGATACTCAATGAGGCCACCCGATTGGGCGCGCTGGTCACCGAACTGATCGCGCTGTCCCGGCTGGAGGGTGCCGAGCGGCTCCCTGAGCTGGCCACTGTAGGGGCCGACGAGGTGGTGCGTGAGGCGCTGGCGCGGTGCCGGCTGGCCGCAGAATCGGCCGACATCCGGATCACCGTCGATTCACCCAGTGGGCTGTTGCTCAAGGGAGACACGACACTGCTGGTGACCGCGCTGTCCAATCTGCTCGACAATGCGGTGTCCTACTCGCAGCCGGGCAGCCCGGTGTCGGTCAGCAGGCGGTTGGCGGACGGTTTCGTGGAGATCGCGGTCACCGACCGGGGCCTGGGCATCGCTCCTGAGCAGCAGGAACGGGTATTCGAGCGGTTCTTCCGCATCGATCAGGCGCGCAGCCGGGCTACCGGCGGCACCGGGCTGGGGTTGGCCATTGTGAAGCACGTCGCGGCCAACCACGGCGGTGACGTCCAGCTCTGGAGCAAGCCCGGCACCGGCTCCACTTTCACCCTACGCATTCCCGCGCATACGGACAGTCCGCAACGCGCGCCGCGCATGCCGTCGATACCCGAACATGTGGGAGGGTCGTTGTGATCAGGGTGCTGATTGTCGAGGACGAGGAATCCTTCGCTGATCCGCTGGCTTTCTTGCTGCGCAAGGAGGGCTTCTCGCCGGCGGTCGCCAGCACCGGTTCCGAAGCGTTGGAGGAGTTCGAGCGCAACGGTGCCGACATCGTGCTCCTCGACCTGATGCTGCCCGGGATGAGCGGCACCGACGTTTGCAAGCAGCTGCGGGCGCGCTCCGCGGTGCCGGTGATCATGGTGACCGCCCGGGACAGCGAGATCGACAAGGTGGTCGGGCTGGAGCTGGGCGCCGACGACTACGTCACCAAACCGTACTCGGCCCGTGAGCTCATCGCGCGGATTCGCGCGGTGCTGCGCCGCGGCGGGGAAATTCCGGATGGTGAGGCCGCCCTCGGTCCTGCAGTGCTGGAAGCCGGGCCGGTGCGGATGGACGTCGAGCGGCACACCGTCACCGTGGCAGGGCAGGAGGTGGCACTACCGCTCAAGGAATTCGACCTGCTGGAATACCTTTTGCGCAACGTCGGCCGGGTGCTGACCCGCGGCCAGCTGATCGACCGAGTCTGGGGAGCCGACTACGTCGGCGATACCAAGACGCTAGACGTACACGTGAAGCGGCTCCGCTCCAAGATCGAGCAAGATCCCTCCTCCCCCCAACACCTCCTCACGGTCCGCGGCCTGGGCTACAAATACGACACCTAATCAGGGCGTAGTCTGGCCTTCCGTGCGGCTTGGTGTGCTCGATGTGGGGTCGAATACCGTTCACCTGTTGGTGGTGGACGCGCATCACGGTGGCCACCCGATGCCGCAGACGTCGGTGAAGTCGGTGTTGCGGCTCGCCGAGCAGATGGACGAGCGGGGGAAAATCACGCGCGAGGGGGCCGATCACCTGATCCGTACCGTGCGCGATGCTGTCGAGTCGGCATATGCGATGGGCTGCGAGGACGTGATGGCTTTCGCGACTTCCGCAATGCGCGACGCTTCCAATTCCGTGGCGGTGCTAAACCGGGTGCAGGCCGAAACGGGGGTTGAGCTCGAAATCCTTTCCGGCGAGCAGGAGGCGATCCTCACGTTTCTCGCGGTGCGCCGGTGGTGCGGCTGGTCGGCTGGTCGGATACTCATGGTGGACATCGGTGGCGGATCACTCGAGATCGCCAGCGGGATCGACGAGGAACCCGACGTGGCGGTGTCGCTGCCACTGGGCGCCGGTCGGCTCACCCGATCGTGGCTGACCAACGACCCGCCGCGCCGCCGCGAGCTGGAAAACCTGCGAGAACATATCGCCGAGCAACTTGAGGAACCAGCCCGGAAGCTGCGGGAGATCGGCACCCCGGATCGGGTAGTGGGCACCTCGAAGACGATCCGATCGCTGGCCCGGCTCAGCGGTGCCGCACCGTCGTCGGCGGGTCCACGGGTCCGACGTACACTCTCCGATGCGGGTTTGCGCCAGGTGATCGACTTCATCTCCCGGATGAGTGCCGACGACCTGGCCGAACTGGAAGGCGTCAGCGCCAGCCGCTCCCACCAGCTCGTCGCCGGAGCCTTGGTGGCGCAGGCCGCAATGCGCGCACTGGGCGTCGATGGACTGGATTTGTGCCCGTGGGCGTTGCGTGAAGGGGTAATTCTACGGAGGTTGGACTGGTTGGACTGGATGGACGGAATCGACCGGACGGCGCAGCCGAAGCGCCGCCCACCTCGACGGGCTGGACGCACGGTGCCCCCGGGTGCACGCTGAGAGATCATGAGGCGTAGTAGCGAGCCAGAGGAGCGGGCCCAGTTCACCGTGGCTGAACTGCTGGCCCGATATGGCGAGCCTGCCCCCGGCGCCGGCCGGCGCCGCCGCCGAGCCACCGACGACGGTACTAGCGGCACCGCCGCCGTTGACACCGCAGCACAATCACTCTTCGAACGCGGCCGCAACGCCGGTTGGGAAGCGTCAGCTCAGCTGCAGGTTACCGACTCTCCCGGCCGTCATGATCCGTCTCGACGAGAATCGTCCCGGAGTGAATCGTCCCGGAGTGAATCGTCCCGGAGTGAATCCTCCCGGAGTGAATCCTCCCGGAGTGAATCACGACCGTTGGACCTCAACGGCCGCGGCGGCCGAGGGTGGGCGCCGGCGGTGGGCCAAGCGCCGGTGTCCGCAGGCCGAGCGTCGTTGGTCACCCCGTCGGTGTTGCCCCGGCGCACTCCCCTCACGCCGACGGCCCCCACCCCGACGGCCCGCACCCCGACGGCCCGCACTCCGTCAGCGCCGTCCGACGGCCCGGTCACCGACCAGCTACCGCGAGTGGATTCGGCGTCCGTGGGTCCCGCGTCTTGGCCGAACCGCCGCCCGGCCAGCGCCTATGGTTCAAGCACATCCGGCGCCTACGGTGCAAGTACCTATGGTGCGAGCACCCAGCCACCCGCGGGGCTCGCCGTCGCCAGCACTCCAGAGCCGAACGAGTTCGCCGCCACGGCCGACGAAGAGCCGGCGCCGGAGTCCGGTTCCCCGATGTGGCAGTGGGCCGTGATGGTGAGCCAGGTCGGGATGGGGGTTGTCGGTGGCGCCGCGCTGTGGCTTATCTGCGAGTGGCTCTGGCAGCGGATTCCGGTGGTGGCGCTGATCGTGGCCCTGGCAGTGATCGCCGGGCTGGTCTGGATAGTGCGCCGCGTCCGCCGTGCCGAGGATCTTCAGACGACATTGGTCGCGGTGCTCGTCGGCCTGTTCATCACGGTGTCCCCGGCAGCACTCCTACTTGTCGGCCGATAGCCGGTGCCCCCGGCAACTCCGATCCGGGTGGCCTTGTCCACCGCCTCGGTGTGGCCCGAATCGATCTCGGTGGCCTTCGAGCTAGCCGCCGATCTCGGTTACGACGGTGTCGAGGTGATGGTCTGGGGGGATCCGATCAGCCAAGACGTCGCCGCCGTTGCAGCATTGGCGGCTCGCCACCGGATGCGGGTGCTCGCCCTGCACGCTCCCTGTTTACTGATCACTCAGCGGGTGTGGGCGGCCGACCCGGCGGTCCGGCTGGACCGCACTGTGCACGCGGCTGTCGAGCTCGGCGCCAAGGTTGTGGTGGTGCATCCCCCGTTCCGTTGGCAGCGGGACTACGCCACGGGCTTCGCTGCGCAGATCGCTTCGCTTGAGGCCTCGTCCAGGCTCACGATTGCGGTGGAAAACATGTTCCCGGTGCGCCGTGGTCGGCTCGTCGTGTCCAGCTATGCGCCGTCGCCGGACCCAACCGATGCCGGGTACTCCCACTACACGTTGGACCTGTCACACACCGCCACGGCCGGGGTGGACGCGCTGGCGATGGCGCAGCGGATGGGATCGGGGTTGGCGCACCTGCATCTGGCCGACGGCAGCGGTGCCCCCCGCGACGAGCATTTGGTGCCCGGCCGAGGCGGCCAGCCATGCGCGGAAGTGTGCCGGGTACTGGTGGAGGACGGCTTCACGGGCACCGTTGTGCTCGAGGTGAGTACCCGACGGGCCCGAACCCGACCAGAGCGCCGCGCCATCCTGACCGAGGCGCTACTCTTCGCGCGCTCGCACCTGTGAACGAGGACAAAGGAGCGTGAAGGCCTACATGAACGTAGCCATTGTCGTCGAAATCGTGATCGGGCTCGTGGTACTCGCCGCGGTCGTGCGGTTTGCGATGCGTGATGCCCGCAGCCGTGGTGCCGGGGTGCAGCCGGAATCCGAACCTGAGCCCGCCCCCGAGCCGCCGGCCCGCAACAGCGAGCACGACACAGAGCAAGCCCCGAGCGAGGTCGCCGAGCGGGCCTGACCCGTGCAGCCCGTGCTGCGCTCACTCATTCTGGCCGCAGCAGGCAATCCGACCGTCCGCCGGCTCGTCGCTACTGCCCCGATCAGCCGGTATATCGTCGGCCGTTTCGTGGCCGGAGTGAGCACCGAGCAGGCGGTGACGGCAACCGCCACCCTGGTGGACGCCGGGCTGATGGTGACCCTGGACCACCTGGGGGAGGGCGTCGTGGATAAGGCCGGGTCGGAGTCCACCGTGCGCGCCTACCTCGAACTGTTGGATCGGTTGCAGGCAGCGGATCTGATCGACCGGGCCGAGGTCAGCGTGAAACTGTCCGCGGTAGGTCAGCGGCTTGACGAAGCACTGGCACTGCGCAATGCATCCCGGCTCTGCGCCGCCGCCGATCAGGCCGGTACCACCGTCACCCTGGACGCCGAGGACCACACCCTCACCGACTCGACCCTGCGGGTGCACGCCGAGCTACGCCGCAACTGGCCCAGCACTGGGGCAGTCCTGCAGGCCTACCTGCGCCGCACGCTGGACGACTGCCGGACCTTGGCGGTCAAGGGCGCCCGGGTCCGGCTGTGCAAGGGCGCCTACGCCGAACCGCCCGAACTTGTGTTCCGGACCGCACACGAGGTCGCACGCAGCTTCGTGCGCTGCGCCGACGTCCTGCTCGCCGGACCGGGCTACCCGATGTTCGCCACCCACGATCCCCGGCTGGTTGAGATCGTCGGTGAGCGGGCCCGCTGGTACGGGCGTGCACCGGGCAGTTTCGAGTACCAGATGCTCTACGGCATGCGTCCGGCTGAGCAGCGGCGGCTGGCCGCTGCCGGGGACACCGTCCGCGTCTACGTCCCCTACGGCTCGGATTGGTACTCCTACCTCACCCGGCGGCTTGCCGAGCGACCCGCCAACGTCGCATTCTTCCTCCGCGCCCTACTGCAGTCTGGGGACAGCTTGCGGTAAAGCGGGAGCTGATTACTTCTGTCCCCAGAACGCGCTGGGACGGCCCGCTGTGGCACGCTGCCCGCGTGACGGCGATTGCGGTGCTGGGTGCTGGCAAGATCGGTGAGGCATTGCTGTCCGGGTTGCTCAGTGCCGGCCGCAGCCCGGACGACCTGATGTTCACCGAGCGCTACCCCGACCGGGTAGCCACGCTTGAGCAGACCTACCGGGTGCGCGCGGTCGACACGGCCACCGCTGTGCGCAAGGCCGATGTCCTGGTCGTCGCGGTGAAACCGCAGGACATCGACCCGCTGTTGGCCGAGCTCGCCGTACTGGTCGGGTCGGACACCCTGATCGTCAGCCTGTGTGCCGGCTTACCTACCGCGCTATACGAGCGTCGGCTGCCGCATGGGGTGCCGGTCGTGCGGGTCATGCCCAACACCCCGATGCTGGTCGGCGAGGCGATGAGCGCGATATCCGCCGGCCGCTTCGCCACCGATGCCCACCTAAGGCTGACCGAGCAACTGCTGGGCAGCGTTGGCAAGGTGGTTCGGGTGCCGGAAAGCCAACAGGATGCCGTTACCGCGCTGTCCGGGTCCGGCCCTGCCTACTTCTTCTACCTGGTCGAGGCGATGATCGACGCGGGGATTTTGATCGGGTTGCCTCGGCCGATGGTGACCGAACTGATCACTCAGTCCGCGGTCGGTGCCGCCCGGATGTTGCGCGACACCGGTGACCATCCGGTCCTGCTCCGAGAGGCGGTGACGTCGCCGGGGGGCACGACGATCATGGCGATCCGGGAGTTGGAGCGGCACGGGGTGCGAGCGGCGCTGCTGGCAGCCATCGAGGCGGCCCGGCAACGGTCGGCCGAGCTCGGAGCCGCCCACCACGACGATGCTCACGTGGAGTGACAGCAGTCGCACTGTCACCACCAGTCCCGCTACTCTCATCACAACAGGTGCGTCACGGACCGCGGGAGGGGAAGCCCAGCGGCGCGCGACGTGGTGAGGACGCGATAATCCATGCTGACGAACGAGCAAGCCGGGCCGGCCAAGGTGCAGTTCCTCACGGTCGCCGAGGTGGCCGCGATGATGCGGGTGTCCAAGATGACCGTCTACCGGCTGGTACACGCCGGTGAGCTGCCCGCGGTACGGGTCGGACGCTCCTTCCGGGTTCCGGAGGTAGCGGTGAACGGTTACCTGGAAAACGCCTACTTCGATGCCGGCTGAGATCGGGTCGGGTGCTGGTCGCGGATCCGACCGGGGGTAGCCTGGGCATCCGCTCACTCCGGTTGCCGGCGCTTCAGCACATCCATGACCAGGGCAGCCACAATTCAGCAAGGAGGCCGAGTATGGGCTCGGTGATCAAGAAGCGTCGCAAGCGCATGTCGAAGAAGAAGCATCGTAAGCTGCTACGCAAGACGCGGGTGCAGCGGCGCAAGTTGAAGAAGTAGTCGCCGCGCACACCAGCGCTGCACGGGCGGCAGCCGCGCGGGGCTCTAGGCGCAGCATGTCGCGTCAACGCAACCCGCTGATCGCCAAGGTGATCTCTTCGGCAAGGTCGATACCGTGGTGCACGCCTTGATGAGCGCCAATCCCGGTGGCTCCAACCGGGCTGCCCGAGGTGGACGCGAGTCAGACCCGAGAGCGACGGTGGTAGGCGAGGCCAGCCGCGACCGCACCACCAACCACGCCTACGCCCAGGACCGAGGGCACCCCGATCCGGGCGGCCTTGCGACCGGTCCGGAAGTCCCGGAGCTCCCAGCCCCGCGCGCGAGCGGTATCGCGGAGCACGGGATCGGGGTTCACCGCGACTGCGGTGCCCACCGCCGAGAGCATGGGGATGTCATTTGCCGAGTCCGAGTAGGCGGTGCAGCGCCGTAGGTCGAGCCCCTCTTTGACGGCCAATGCACGAACCCCCTGCGCCTTGGCTGCTCCGTGCAGGATGTCGCCGACAAGCCGGCCGGTGTACACACCGTCGACGGTCTCCGCCACGGTGCCCAGTGCGCCTGTGAGCCCGAGCCGGCTGGCGATTATCGTGGCCAGTTCCACCGGAGTCGCAGTGACCAACCACACCCGCTGGCCGGCGTCGAGGTGCATCTGAGCCAACGCCAGAGTTCCGGACCAGATCCGGTCGGCCATCAGTTCGTCGAAGATGTCCTCGGCGAGCTCGATGAGTTGCTGGCTGGACTTACCGGCGACGAACGACAGTGCCAACTCGCGGCTGCTGCGCATCTCCGCGAGGCTGAGTTCCTTGCCCAGCACCCTGAATCTCAGCTGCTGCCAAGCAAAAGACGTCAGGGCTCCGGCTGGGAAGAAGTTCCGGTCTGCCAGACCTCGAACCAAGTAGAAAATCGACGCCCCCATCATCATGGTGTTGTCGACGTCGAAGAAGGCAGCTGCGGTGAGGTCCGGGGGGATGACCAGCGGAGCATCCACCTCCGAGACGGCCGCACCTCCGGGCAATAACTCGACGCTGGCATCCCCGGCGAGAGTGGCCAGGACGGCTTTTTCCCCTCGGTTGTCTTGAGCGCGCCGTGCTGGCACTGCAACCTGCCCTGATATCGGAGTTGCGGTCCTACTCTCCAGCCCCCTCGGGGGCACGCCGATCACCAGACTGCCGTGATGATTTCTCCTGAGCAACCAACAGCACCTGACATCACATCGGATGTGTTGGTGTGACGGCTATTCAGGCGGGAGCAACGACGGCAACAAGATCCCCGGTGGAAGCGGGACGCTGGGCCGTGAGGAGTCGTCTGCAGGCAAGGGTCGCGCAGGCTCGGAACCAGCAGCGTCATCCCGATCCGGCAACACGTCACCTGGGCTTCGGGTGGTCGGCAGTCGGGACGGGGTGCTCTGGTCGTCCTGAGCAGGCAACGGAACCGCATTGGCCGCAGGCGGTTGGAGCAGGCTGGGCGGCATGATCACGTTGGGTGGGCTGTCCGGTGTCACGCCCGCGCCGTCCGGCAGTGGCACTGCGGCAGACGTACCGTCAACAGGAACCGGCTTGCAGGCGTCTCTGGCCGGCAGCAAACCGAGATCGTCGCGCGTGCCGGAAGTGATCGTCACGCAGTTGGACCGTTCGGTCAGTGCCGAGGTCCTCGCAACAACCCGATCGAGCAGCCTGAGCGTGCTGTCCAGCCGAGCGCTGGTGGGCAACGGCAACGCGGACCGGACGGACTCCAGCCGGGCGTTCTGCTGCTGGACCCAGTCGCGCAGTCCCGGCAGGCCGCTGCGTTGACCGTTGGCGGCCAATGCTGTGAGCAGCCTCGCTCCAGCGGTGGTGTCTGAATCGAAGTCGTCGAGTGCACGGAGGACTTTTGCTTGTCCAGCAGACCAATTGCTCGCGGTCCCCGCGAGGTCTGCCAGGACCTCGATCTCGCTCACCCGCGCGGCGGCAAACTCCAAATGCTTGAGCGCTTTGGGCTGATCTCCGAAGGTCAACCCGAGTTCAGCCGATTCGGCGGTGCGCTTGAAGGTGTACAGCGCATCGCCGGGCAGGGCGTCGCGGGACAAAAGCACGCTCATCCCGGACAGCGCCATCAGCAAGCACAACGTTGCAGCCGCTGAGACCACCAGCCGTCCCCGTGTCTCGTCGGGGATCCAGTGCCGATGCCAGCGCCGGTCGCGGGCCGTCTGTAGCGACAGGACAGGGCTACCACCATCGTGCACGACGGTGGAGAACTCAGCCATGACCCGCTGACGCATCCGATCCCGCTCGATCGAATGCGGACCAGCTGCCGCGCCCACCTGACGCAGCGTCGCCACGATAGCCAGCTGGCGGTGCACGTTGCGATCGGAAACGTCGCACACGCTGTTATCAACAGCACGGGCGAAGTCTTCCTGCTCCTGCCCGCCGCTGTCGCGATTCCCGGATGTGCGCGTCGTCCTCACCGCCTTCGGGCCCTCGGGCCATGTCGTTCGGAGCAACGAGCGGCTGTCCGGGTGGTTACGCCGGGCGGGCGCTTTCCGGCTGCGAACGTGACAATCATCGCCGTCCCTCTGGGACAAAATCATCGCAGTCCCTCGGGCAGGAGCTGCGCCAGCCTGCGGACCGCACGATGCTGCAACGCCTTGACTGCCCCCTCATTGCGCCCCATCACAGCTGCAGTCTCCGAGACTGACAAGCCCTGCATGAAGCGCAGCATGATGCACTCCTGCTGATCATGGCCCAGCTGCGCCACGCAGCGCATGAGCTCGGCGGCCGTGGCCTCCTCGACGACCTCGTGCTCAGGGCCGCGGTCGCTCGCGCTGGAGTCGAGAATGTCAGCAGTGGTCATCTCCAGTCGGTACCGGCTGGACTTGACATGGTCGAGAACCAGGTTACGCGCGATGGTGACGAACCACGCGCCCACGTCGCGGCCTTGATAGGTCACCGAGGAGATCCGGCGCAGCGCGCGCAGGAAGGTCTCACTGGTGAGATCTTCGGCCAGTGGGCGATCTCCCACTCGAAACAGGATGAAACGGAAGACTACGTCGACATATCGATCGTAGAGCTGACCGAAGGCGTCCTGATTGCCCTGCTGGGCGGCGGCGACGAGCTCCCACGCGGCGGAGTCGACCTCCGGTCCGGCCTGATCGGGAGTGCCGACACCTGCTGGGTCCGGATCCGGCTGGGGGGCGCCCCGATCCGGGGTACTCGGATCCGGGACCGGCTGGGTGTCGGGGCGCGAGGCGAACTTCACGCGATCGGTCGTCGGCGCTCGACACTGTCTAGCGCCGGTTGCCGCATCCGGCGTAGCTGCGCAGGCGGGCCGCCTGCCCGGCAGCGCACCGTCGCAGGTCGGCCCCGAAGTTCCGAGGACCATCTCGGTTGCGGCATAAGCCACTCCTCGTCCGATCGTGCCGACCGTTCGCATCAACGGTCGCCCAAGGCGTGCGGAAGCATACGACGGCGGCACGTTACGCGATGCGCCTCCCGGGCTGCGGACGGTAGGTAGCGCTACTTCTCGGTCACATGTCGCTCGCTGTGAGTGACGTTCTTCCGCCGGTAAGTCACGTTCTGGGGACAGAACGCACATTCAGGTCTCGATTACCGCAATCTGTCCGCAGAACGCGGCCGACCCCGGCGCGGACTGAGTCAGGTGGCAGGGTAAGGGGATGCAACACGAGGTGACCTTGTTGGTCCGGGCGGGCTGCCCTCCGTGTGCAGCGGCTCGGGAGGACGTTGCCCGGATTTGCGCCGAGCTGGACGTTCCGTGGCACGCCAGCGACGTTGATACCGATCCGGAGCTGAGGACCGAGTACGGTGACCGGGTCCCCGTGATCCTTGTCGATGGGCAGGAACACGGCTTCTGGGCAGTGCAGGAGCAGCGCCTGCGCGCCGCCCTCAGCCGGTGAGCACCATTACGATCCGGCGTTTGAGTGAACCGTCCGGCGGTGGGCACTCGAACGGGTCGTCATGACATCGACCCGGTTGTCCGTCCCGGTGGCAGCGCTGGTCGGCCTCCTGTCTACGGCTGCGGGTTTGGCCGCGGGGCACTTGGTCGGGGGGCTGATCTCGCCGACCGCTTCGCCGTTCATCGCGGTGGGCGGCAGTGCGATAGACCTCACCCCGGCGTGGCTCAAGGACTTCGCGATACGCACCTTCGGCAGTAACGACAAGGTGGTCCTGCTGCTGGGCATGGCCGTAATGATTGGATTGGTCGGGGTGGCCGCCGGCCTGCTGTCGCGGCGTTCCCGTACCCCCGGGCTGGTGCTGATCGCGGTGCTCGGCGCGGTGGCCACGGTCGCGGTTCGGTCCCGTCCCACCGCAGGCTCGCTCGACGTGCTCGCCCCGATCGCCGGGCTGGTCCTGAGTGCGGGGATCTTCGTCGTGCTGCACCGTCTGGGCCGGCTCAGCGAGCCGCCGGCAGGAGACGGGGCGGTGGGGGTGTCTCGCCGCGCGCTGCTCGCCGGGTCGGCGGCGGTCGCCGCGGGTGCCGGCATCGCGGCGGCCGGTGGTCAGCTGCTGGCCGGTCGCCGTGGGGTGGAAGCCTCCCGGCAGGCGGTCGGGCAGATCGTGCCCACCGTGGCCGCCCCGCCGATCCCCGCCGGGGCGGACTTCGCCGCCGAAGGATCGCCGACGTTCATCACTCCGAACCGGGATTTCTATCGGGTCGACGTCAACTTCACGCTGCCGCAGTTGCGGGCCGAGGATTGGCGGCTGCGCATCCACGGGATGGTCGACCGGGAGCTCACCCTCGACTGGGCGGACCTGACCTCCCGCCGGCTGGTCGAGCGCACCGTGACCATGACCTGTGTATCCAACGAGATCGGCGGGCCCTACATCTCGACGGCCAACTTCACCGGCGTGCTGCTGACCGACATCCTCGATGAGGCAGGCCTGCGGCGGGGCGCCGACCAGGTGTTCACCACCAGCGTCGACGGATGGACCTGCGGCACCCCCACCACGACCCTCACCGATCGGGGCCGAAAGGCCATGCTGGTGATCGGCATGAACGGCGAGCCCCTGCCGATCGAACACGGCTTTCCGGTTCGGATGCTCGTTCCCGGGCTCTACGGATTCGTGTCCGGGACCAAGTGGATCACTGATATGGAGCTCACCACCTTCGACGCGCGCCAGGCCTACTGGTTGCAGCGTGGTTGGGCGAAGCGGGCGCCGATCAAGACGATGTCCCGGATTGACAGTCCCGGCGCCTTCGGACGGGTCGGTTCGGACACTCCGATCACCGGGATCGCGTGGGCGCAGACCAGAGGGATCGAACAGGTCGAGGTGCGCGTCGACCGCGGCGAGTGGCAGCCTGCGGAGCTGTCCACCGAGGTCAACGTGGACACCTGGCGGATGTTTCGGCTGCGCGGACGGTGGGAACGCGGTAATCACGTCGCCGAGGTGCGTGCCACGGACAAGACCGGTTACACCCAGACCGAAGACCGAGCGGCCCCCATCCCGGACGGCGCAAGTGGGTGGCACTCGGTACGGTTCACCGTCCTATGAGGACGTGCCGAATGCAGGGCAAACGTGTCCCATTCGTAATCCGCTCGCGGTGAACCTGTGACTACTGATCGTCGAAGATATCAATGTGAGGCCCGGACCAGCCGGGCAGCCCGATGAGGAGTTGAGTATCGAGTGAGGAAGATCCAGCGACTGGCCGCGGTCGGCGCTATGGCGGCCCTGACCGTTCTGGTTGGCGCATGCAGCGGTGCGCAAGAGCCGGCCACCGGGACTGAAGCTTCCCCGCCGGCCGACCAGCCGGCTCAGTCAACCTCGGAAGCGCCGGCGGTCACCGGTAGTGGCGTCACACAGATCAGTGACATCTTCGGCCCAGGCTGCGGCCAGGTTCCCACCGAGGGCGAGGGTTCGGCGCAAGGCATGGTCGACGACCCGGTCGCCACGGCGGCGAGCAACAACCCCCTCCTGAAGACCCTGACGGCTGCGGTGACCGCTGCCAAGCTGGGCGACACCCTGAACAGTGCCCCGTCGCTGACGGTGTTCGCTCCGGCTGACCCGGCGTTCCAGGCGTTGGAGACTCAGAACCCGGGTACGATCAACCAGCTCACCACCGCACCGGACGTGGCGCAGCCGACCAGCCAGCTGTCCAAGATTCTGACCTACCACGTGGTCGGTCAGCGCTACGACGCCGACGGAATCGTTGCGGCCGGCACGCTGGACAGCCTGCAAGGCGGCAAGGTCAATATCGGTGGTACGGCGGCGGCGCCGACCGTCAACGGTGCCCAGGTGTTGTGCGGGAACATCCCCACCAAGAACGCCACCGTGTTCGTGATCGGGCAGGTGCTGTCACCGCCGGCTGCCTGAGCCCGAAGTAGTCCTAGGCACCCGCGTCGTCAGGGGCGGCTCCCATGATGGAGCCGCCCCTGACGCATGTCATGAGCCGGCAGAGATCGCAACTTTGTTCCTGCGTTCACGAGCGGCTACCGTGGGGGCCGCATCGCTGGACGCCCGGCAGGACAGCGATACCCGCAACGGTGGGCGTACCGCCGAGACGGGCAACGAGTGGGGTTCGCCAGTACGCGATCTGAGAGGAAGCCAAGCGTGACGGTGCAGGAGCACGGCAGGTACGGCACACCGGTCGAGGACCTGCCTTCCCGCGCCGTACCCGAGGCAGCAGTCGGTCGCCTCGCGGTATACCTCCGTGTGCTCACCTCGATGATCGAGCAGGGCGTGACCAAGATGTCCAGCGAGGAGCTCGCCGGTGCTGCAGGGGTGAACTCGGCGACGCTGCGCAAGGATCTGTCCTACGTGGGTTCTTACGGCACCCGCGGGGTGGGCTATGACACAGCGCGGCTGGTGGAACACATCGAGCGGTTGCTGGGGCTCAACCGGCACCACAGCGTTGCCGTGGTCGGCATCGGCAACCTTGGGCATGCGCTGGCCAACTACGGCGGCTTCCCAGACCGTGGGTTTCCGGTCACGGCGTTGTTCGACCTCGACGAGGACCTGATCGGAGTTCCGGTCGGCGGGTTGCCTGTCGACCACGTCGACAGCATCCCGGCCGTGTGCCTCGAACGAGAGGTCACCATCGGGGTGATCTGCACTCCGGCGCCTGCTGCGCAATGGGTGTGTGACCTGCTCGTGGCCGGGGGCGTCCGGTGCATTCTCAACTTCGCTCCAGTGGTGCTGCAGGTGCCCGGTGATGTCGAGGTGCGCCGGGTGGACCTCGCGGTAGAGCTGCAGATCCTGTCGTTTCACCAGGCCCGTCGCTCCGGCGGGAACGGTTCGGTGGCTGAACCGATCGGTTCGATCGTGGTGGGCCGATGAGTCTCCTGGTCGTCGGGCTGTCCCACCGCAGTGCACCCGTCGGGGTGCTGGAACAAGTCGCGGCGTCCTGCGCGGACGTCGGCAAGGTCTCCGATCAGCTGCTGAAGCGGGAGCACGTCGCGGAGGCGATGCTGCTGTCCACCTGCAACCGGGTCGAGGTCTATGCGGTAGTGGCGGCCTTCCACGGTGGGTTGGCCGAGATCACCGACGTGCTGGCCCAGCAGTCCGCGATCACGCTGGACCGGCTGTCCGATCACCTCTATGTGCGCTATGCGGCAGCCGGTGTGGAGCACCTGTTCTCGGTGGCTGCCGGGCTCGATTCGATGGTCGTCGGTGAGCCCCAGATCCTTGGTCAGGTGCGCGCCGCGTACGCCGCCGCCGAGCAGGCGGGCACCGTCGGGCGCACCCTGCACGAGGTCGTGCAACAGGCG
>JBOHFX010000107.1:0-83202 GCA_050699875.1 Pseudonocardiaceae bacterium | reverse complement strand
GGCGGGTTGACTGCGGCCCGGTTGGCTCGATTCTTCGCCAAGCGGGTGGCGTTGATAGACAAGGATCGGCTGGGTGGGGACTGCCTGCACTACGGCTGCGTGCCGAGCAAGGCGCTGATCAAAGCGTCCCGGGTGGCGCATGAGAGCGCCACCGCGCAGCGATGGGGGCTGACCGCGCAGCGCCGGCCTGCCGGGCTCGCCGCGGTCAACGCCCGGGTGCAGCAGGCCATTGCCGATGTCGGCAAGCTCGACGACGTTCTGGCGTTGTCCGAGCTCGGGGTCGACGTCCTGCTCGGCGGCGCGACGTTCCGCGACCCGCACACGCTTCGTGTCGGCGACCGCGACATCACCGCCAAATTCATCCTGATCGCCTCGGGCAGCCGGCCCGCGGTACCGGACATCGACGGGTTGACCGATGTCGGCTACCTCACCAACGAGGACGTCTTCGACCTGAGCGATCTACCGGGCCGGTTAGCGGTGATCGGCGGCGGTCCCATCGGGGTAGAGCTCGCGCAGGCGTTTCACCGGCTCGGCTCGACCGTCACCGTGCTGCAGCGCGGACCGAGTCTGATTCCCCGCGACGATGCCGAGATGATCGACATATTGGAGCTCCAGTTCGCCGACGAGGGAATCGATGTGCGGCTTGATACCTCGCTCCACACCGTGCATCGGCACGGCGCAGACAACGTGCTCACACTCGGCTCCCCGTTCGACGCAGAGGAGCTGCGGGTGGACGCGATTCTGTGCGCGGTCGGGCGGGTGCCCAATGTGGAGATGCTCGGCCTGGACGCCGTCGGAGTCACCACCTCGGCGCGGGGCATCGTCGTCAACGACCTGCTGCAGACCAACCATTCGCACATTTACGCCGTGGGCGACGTCACCGGTGGGCCGGCGTTCACCCACTACGCCGGCCACCAGGCGGCGCATGCGGTGCGCAACATCTTTGTCCCGATCAAGGCGAAGTTCGCCCCTGGGCACCTGCCGTGGGTCACCTTCACCGATCCGGAAATCGCGCACGTCGGCCGCACCGAAGCGGAGGTACGGGCGGCCGGCAACACCTGCGAGATCATCCGCTTCCCCTACAGCCACAACGAGCGCGCCGTGACCGACGCCGAACCCGTCGGCATGATCAAGCTGCTCGTCAACGGCAAGCGGCGGCTCATCGGCGCCCACATCGCCGGGCACTGCGCCGGCGAGATGATCAATGAGCTGACCTTGGCGATGAACAACGACCTCACCGTGGACGCGATCATCGGCTCGATTCATGCTTACCCGACCTATTCCTTCGCGATCCCGATCGCCCTGTACGACTACGCGCTGACTGAGAACCCCAGCACGGCGGCGAGGGTCGGCCGCTTCCTCAGCCGACTCACCTAGCGTCACGATCCTCGGGTCAAGTCAGCCGTCCGCGGTTCGGATTCGGACTCAGCCACCCGCCATCGCTCCTACCACAAGCAAAGGCTCTGTGCCCATCGCCACCGCAGGCGGCAGCGGGGCGTCCGGTGGCTCGTGGGACAGATCCTGCTCGCATGCGAAGAATCTCACGAACGCCCGGCGCCGGTGTGTGACGTGGTCACGGATCGTCCCGCGCAGCATCGGGTAGTGGTCCTCGAGCGCGTCGAGCACCGAGCGCTGCGTGGCCTCGCCTGCGACATGGAGTTGTACCTCGCCGTCGACCTGTGCGAGCGTCCGCAGGTGCGCTGGAAGTCTGACGCGGATCATGGAAGCGTCTGGACTTCGACCGACAACACGGCCGGAAGGTCTCGGACGATGGGCGTCCAGCTGTCTCCAGCGTCGGCGGATGCATACACCTGTCCCCCAGTCGTTCCGAAATACACGCCGCACGAGTCCAGCGAGTCGACGGCCATCGCGTCGCGCAGCACGTTGACGTAGCAGTCACGCTGCGGCAGACCGTCCGTGAGCGCCTCCCACTCGTTCCCGCCTTTCCGGCTGCGGTACACCCGTAGCTTCCCCTCAGGCGGGTAATGCTCCGAGTCGCTCTTGATCGGAACGACGTAGATGGTGTCGGGCTCGTGCGCGTGCACGTCGATCGGAAACCCGAAGTCGGTCGGCAAGTTACCGCTGATCTCGTACCATGACTGGCCGGCGTCGTCGCTGCGCATCACGTCCCAGTGTTTCTGCATGAACAACACGTCCGGACGAGCGGGGTGCATCGCCAGGCGGTGAACGCAGTGGCCGACCTCGGCAGTTGGGTCGGGGATGCCCTCGGAGCGCAGACCGCGGTTCGCCGGCCGCCACGTCTTGCCGGCATCGCCGGTCCGGAACACGCCCGCAGACGAGATGGCCACGAAGATCCGTCCGGGATCGCTGGGATGTTGCACGATGGTATGGAGGCACATCCCACCGGCACCTGGTTGCCAGCAGGGGCCTGAATCATGCTCGCGCAGGCCAGACAGTTCCTGCCACGACCGCCCGCCGTCGTTCGAGCGGAACAACGCGGCGTCTTCGACTCCCGCGTAGACAATGTCCGGATCGGTCAGCGATGGTTCCAAATGCCAAACACGCGCGAACTCCCAGGGATGCGGCGTGCCGTCGTACCACTGATGAGTGCCCGGAACGCCGTCATAGGTGAACTGGTTTCCCACCGGTTCCCACGTTGTGCCTCCGTCGTCGGAGCGCTGGATCACCTGTCCGAACCAGCCACCGGACTGGGATGCATACAGCCTGTCCGGGTCAGCGGGAGATCCCGTGAGGTGGTAGATCTCCCAGCCACCGAACAAGGGCCCGTTGACGTCCCACCGCTTGCGATCGGCATCCGACGTCAAGACGAACGCGCCTTTGCGAGTCCCAACCAGTACCCGTACTCCACTCACCCGTATCCCCTTCCGACCGGCTTCCGGCTATCACCAACGAGCATCACCCCGTATGACGACCTGTGGGGCACGAACTCATCGCTCGCGCCGGAGTGCCACGATGCCGCTACAGGTATCATGGATCACTTGGCACCTGAGACACGTGATCACTGCGGCTATAACGACGTTAACGATGAGCGTGGCGGTAGAGGTAGAGTGGAACACCGTGCCTGTCCGACCTGACGCCGTGGACATCAGCGAAGTCCGGCCCGAGGATCTGGAGCAGCACCGTCGGGAACTCACCGGGTACTGCTACCGGATGCTCGGCTCTTTCTTTGAGGCCGATGACGCCGTGCAGGAGACGATGCTGCGGGCCTGGCGGGGTATCGACGGCTTCGAAGGCCGATCGGCCCTACGGTCATGGCTTTACCGCATCGCCACCAACGTGTGCCTCGACCAGCTGCGAGGCCGCCAACGCCGAGCATTGCCCGTGGACCTCGGGCCATCCTCGACAGCGGATTCGTCCCCCGGCCCGACTCTGCCGGAGCACGCCTGGATACAGCCCGTCCCTGACGCCTGTGTGCTACCGAGCGATGGTGACCCGGCCGAGCTCGTGGCGTCGAGGGAAACGGTTCGCCTGGCATTCGTCACCGCCCTCCAGCGCCTGCCCGCCCGGCAGCGAGCGGTGCTGATTTTGCGCGAAGTGCTGCGCTGGCAAGCAACCGAGGTGGCCGAGCTACTCGAGACAAGCGTGGCGTCGGTCAACAGTGCGCTGCAGCGAGCCCGGGCCACCCTTGCGACCCGCGACGTGAGCGACGCTGACGCCGCCCCTGGCCACGCGATGGACGCTGACCAGCGGGCGCTGCTCGCCCGGTACGTGGACGCCTTCGAGCGCTACGACATCACCTTGCTGGTCTCGCTACTCCACGACGATGCCGTGATGTCGATGCCACCCTACGATTTCTGGCTTCGGGGGCCGGTCGAGATGGGCCGGTGGTTCCTAGGGCAGGGCGTCGGATGCCGTGGCTCGCGGCTGGTGCCGACGGCGGCCAACGGCTGCGCCGCGTTCGGCTCGTACCGCCCGGACGTGGGCGGTGGTCACCAACCGTTCGCGCTGCAGGTCATCGAGATGTCAGGTGACCGGATCGTCGGGCATCACAACTTCCTCGACACCGACCTGTTCGCCGCCTTCGGGCTCCCCACCCGCCTCGGGTCGTAGGCCGGCAGCCCCGGTCACGATCTCGCACAGGCCAAGTAGATCGACCAACTCCAAGAGCTCGGCACCTTACGACGACGGCACCCACCACGTCTCGACACCGTTCACCTACACCCGGCGCCTGAGTGCCCACAACGAGAGCGGCGCGAAGACCGCGGTGATCACGGCAGCCCAGAGCACCGATCCGAGGACGGGTCCTGCGACGGGTCCGCCGACCATGAGCCCGCGGGCTGCGTCGGAGAGCAGCGTCACCGGGTTGACGTTCACGAACGCCTGCAGCCAGCCCGGCATTGTATTGGTCGGCACGAGGACGTTGCTGACGAAGGTGAGGGGGAACAGCACGGTCATCCCGAACAGCTGCACCCTTTCCGGGTCCTTGGCGAGCACTCCAACCAGCACCGAGACCCAGGAGAAGGCCAGCGCAAATACCAAGATCAGTGCGATCGCCGCCAGGAAAGCAACAATTGAGGTACCGACCCGGAAGCCGAGCACAGCACCGATACCGAGCAAGAGAACAATTGACCAGGCCTGCTTCACCAGATCGGCGGTCATGCGGCCGGTAAGTGGCGCCCACCGCGCGAGCGGCAGCGAGCGCAGCCGGTCGAACACGCCCTTGGTCAGGTCTGTGTTGAGACCCATGCCGACATACATGGTGACGAAGAACATGTTCATCACGATGAGTCCGGGCAGCGCGAAGGTCAGGTAGTCGCCGGTCGTTCCCGAGATCGCGCCGCCGAACACGTACGTGAACAGCAGCACGAACATGATCGGTTGGATGCTGAAGTCCGCCAGCTCCCACGGGTTGTGCCTGATCTGCACCAGCGTGCGCCAGGCGAGGGTCATCGTCTGCTGTAGCCCTTGCACGGGCGTGACCCGAGGAGCCAGTTCCCGCGCCGGCGGTGTGGTCGCGATCGCGGCGGTCATGTGAGAGCCCCTTCGGTCTCTTCGGTCTTCGCGGACTCCTGCGCCGGATGCCCCGTCAGGGATAGGAACACCTCGTTGAGGCTGGAGTTGCGCAGCGTGAGCTCGGTGATGACAACGCCGGCGTCGTCGAGCCGGCGCACCACGGCAGGGAGCAAGGCCGTATCGGTGACCGGTGCCGTCACCAACTGGCCGTTCACCTCTGGCGCGATATCGGCGAGTTCGCTCACCACAGAGATCACGACGGGCATGTCGGTGTGATGTGCCGGTCGCACGGCGAGGGATTGGGCGCCGGTCTTGGCCTTCAATTCGTCCGGCGTCCCGGTCGCGATGACCCTGCCGCCGTCGATGACGGCTATCTCGTCGGCGAGCTCGTCGGCCTCATCCAGGTACTGCGTGGTGAGCAGCACGGTGACACCGTCGGCCACCAGGCTCCGCACCAGGGCCCACAGATCAAGACGGCTCCGTGGGTCCAACCCCGTGGTCGGCTCGTCGAGATAGAGCAACTGGGGCCGACCTACCAGGCTCGCCGCCAAGTCCAGTCTGCGGCGCATTCCTCCGGAGTAGGTCTTGGCCGCTCGTCCCGCAGCGTCCGTCAGGCCGAACCTCGCGAGCAGCTCGCTGGCGCGCTGCTTGGCGTCCCGCCGCGGCATCCCGAGCAACCTACCGATGAGCTGAAGATTCTCCGTGCCGGTGAGGGCTTCGTCGACCGAGGCGTACTGCCCGGTCAGCCCGATCAGCTGACGCACTTGATGGGCGTTACGGACCACGTCGTAGCCGCCGACCGCAGCGTGCCCGGCATCCGGCCGTAGCAGGGTGGCGAGGACACGAACGGCGGTGGTTTTGCCGGCGCCGTTCGGACCGAGCAGGCCGAGCACGGTGCCGGTGCGGACCGCGAGGTCTACCCCGTTCAGGGCAGTGGTCTCGCCGAAGCGCTTGACCAGCCCCTCGGCCAAGATCGCGTGATTCATCGATGGCTCCTGTCCCGATGTCGTAGCGCTCAACCTGCCCGACGGGTCTGACAATCCTGACGTGCAACGGGTCGCGGCAGCGACCGGTTTTCGCACCCGGACTCCTTGGCGTCGCACTTCGACGCTAAGACCTCAATCAGGGTCGAGGTCAACCCGCCCGCCTGCGTGACCATCCAGGTCATCGCTCGGTGCGTGATGCTCGTTAGCCCGAAGTTTCGTGATCTCGGAGTGCTAGATCGAGGTGCTGACCAGCGGTAACGAGTCGGCAACCGAGGGCCGCTGTGCACAAGGGAGATACCGACCTGGCACGCGAACCAGTCGGCAAGATCGAGAAACTACAGGTGGCTGTTTCCTGGGTGGGCGCGCGCCGTGAACTCAACGGTACCGACGTGTATACGGCCCGGTGACGTCGGCGGCGTGGAGTTCACGGCGCAAATCGGCAACAGCCTCACAGCGCCAGCGTCACGAGGTCAGCCTGAATTTTCGCGGGCGCGCTGAGACGCCTACACCGGAATCTGAGTCGCCGCCGCAATCGGGGTGGTGAACGGCTCGCACCAGATCAGCACGGTCTGCGGGCCGGAGAGATCGACCTCCTCGGAGATTGGCACCACCCGGTTGCCGGTGTTCTCGACCAGCTTGCCGAGATTGACGCTGTTGGCCGTTGGCTGCTCCCGGTTCACGCCGGGCACCACGTAGAGGAACAGGGTGACCCCGCTGGAAACGTCGTAATCCTCCAGCTGGACGACGCGGGATCCGTCCGGAGCGCGAACGATCGACGCCGAACCCGAACCGCGATGTCCGGCAAGGCCCTTCAATTGACCCGAAGACACCCGGACCGCCGTGCTCTGTGAGGTCTCGCCTCGGGGGCCGCCGGTGACAACCTGCGTGCTGGCAGCCGCCGGGCCGGTGAGCAGCGCGTCATTGGCTCTGGTGTCGATGAAGTATGGCCGGACCGTCACGGCGAGCAGGGTCAGGCCCACCGCCGCAATCAACCCGGTACGAAGTGCCGGTGGCCGCACGAAACGGCGGACCAGAACGGAGAACACCAGCCAGCCGAGCAACAGCGCCCCGACCCGCAGCATAGCCCCGGTCGTCTCCAGCGTGCCGGTGATGATCTCAGGCTTGATGATCAACAGAATCCCGACGACAAGCAGGGGGATTGCGACCCGAATCGCGATCGCTACCGCCCGCCGACCTCCGTGGCTGTGCGACGGTGACCGGGAGTGGTAATCGGGAGGCTGGTCAAACGGTTGCTGCGTGGCGCTCATCCCAGCGAGTATCCCGCGCGCTGGGGTATGTCAGAAGTGCATATAGCTTACGAGTTGGCGACCACCCTCCGCCGCACCGCCGGGGCGCACCGCAGCTCCCGCCGCCTATACCCCGCCACTGCACCCTACTGAGCCATGTACAACGCCCACTCGTCGCGAAAGTGGGCCGGCTGCCGCGGGCAACAGCCCTGGGTGCGCCAGCAATGCGGTCGTGACCACCCGTATCTCGAAGCGACAATAGCGGCTCGGGCGTCCACACGTACGATTTCAGCATGTGCAGGAACATCCGGCCGCTGTACAACTTCGACCCCCCTGCGACGCCCGACGAGGTGCACAGTGCGGCGCTGCAGTACGTGCGAAAGATCAGCGGGTCCACCAAGCCGTCGCGGGCCAACGTGGAGGCGTTCCAACGGGCGGTCGATGACATCGCCGACGTTTCGACGCGCCTGCTGAACGAGTTGGTGACCTCTTCGCCGCCGAAGGATCGAGAGGTTGAAGCCGCCAAGGCGCGCGAGCGAGCCGCCGCCCGTTACCCGACATGACTAAGCCCGCCTGAGTCCTGGCCCACAGATAGCAATCAGGCACAGATATCAAATCAGGGGAGCCCAACCCAGTACCGAGTCGACGGCGATCGCCACGAACACCACCGCCAGGTAGGTGTTGGACAGGTGGAACAGACGCATCGGATTCACCGCTGCCCCGCGGCGCAGCGCGGCGAGCAACCGGTGCGCCATCGCCACGAACCAACCGCCGGCAAGTACCGCCACCGCCGCGTAGACCCAGCTGGTGGCCGGCACCAGCAGCAGGCTCCAGACCACCATCAGCCAGCTGAACAGCACGATCCGGCGGGCCACCGACACCGCAGGGGCCACCGCAGGCAACATCGGCACGCCCGCCCGCTGGTAATCCTCGCGGAACTTCATCGCCAGCGTCCAAGTGTGCGGCGGGGTCCAGAAGAAGATCACCCCAAACATCACCAGGGCTGGCCAACCTACCGTGCCGGTGACCGCTGACCAGCCGATCACCACCGGCATGCAGCCGGCAGCACCACCCCAGATGATGTTCTGCGAAGTGCGGCGCTTGAGCAGCAGGGTATAGACGAAGACGTAGAACAAAATCGTCGTTACCGCCAGCACCGCCGAGAGCAAATTGGTGGTCGCCCACAACCAACCGAAGGAACCCACCCCTAGTACGATCCCGAAAATCAGCGCATGCCGGATGGGCACTTCATTGGTGGCCAACGGCCGGGCGCGGGTACGTTTCATTTTGGCGTCGATATCGGCATCGGCCACGCAGTTCAGCGCGTTCGCGCTTCCTGCGGCCATACTGCCGCCCAGCAGGGTAGCGATGATCAGCCACGGGGAAGGCGCTCCCCGGGCGGCGAGCAACATCGCAGGTATGGTGGTGACCAGCAGCAGCTCGATCACTCGTGGCTTGGTGAGGGCGAGGTAGCTGCGCAGCACTCCACCACGGATTCCGATCCGGGGTGTTGTGGGAGCTTGGACGGCGCTGCTCACCGCGCTCCCGGAGGTTGTGACCTCGAGAGCTTGGGCGCTGGGCTCACCGTCGCTCCTCGTGATAACACATCGCGGACGGCAGCAGGAATGAGCAGCGGTCCGGGCGGGTATTGCTTTATCGACGATGGTAGTCGCGTGGTGCGCATCACCCTCTGTGGGGGGCACCTGGTCGATAAGGGTCACAGGGCGGCGCCACCTCGCTAGGGTGGAATCGCAGAGAATCGGCCCCCACAGGCCATCCGCGCCACGGGCCAGCCGCACCGAGGACAGTCAGGAGCAGAGCGTGTCCGTCACTGAGGATCTGACCCAGCTCACTACGCCCCGAACGCCTGATGACTGGACTGATCTGGACACCCGCGCGGTGGACACCATCCGGGTGCTCGCCGCCGAAGCGGTGCAGCGCTGCGGCAGTGGCCACCCGGGCACCGCCATGAGCCTTGCCCCGCTGGCTCACATGCTGTTTCAGCGGGTGTTGCGGCACGATCCCACCGACCCGGCTTGGACCGGGCGGGACCGGTTCGTGCTGTCCGCCGGCCACTCCAGCCTGACCCTGTATCTACAGCTGTACCTGTGCGGCTACGGGCTGGAGCTGGAAGATATCGAGCAGCTGCGCACGTGGGGATCCAAGACGCCGGGTCACCCGGAGTACGGGCACACTGTCGGAGTAGAGATCACCACCGGCCCACTGGGCCAAGGCCTGGGCGCCGCGGTCGGGATGGCCATGGCGGCCCGCCGGGAGCGCGGCCTTTTCGATCCCGATGCCCCGCCCGGCGAGAGCACCTTCGATCACTACATCTATGTCATCGCCTCCGACGGCGACATCCAGGAAGGTGTCACCTCTGAGGCCTCCTCGCTGGCCGGCACCCAGGCGCTGGGCAACCTTGTGGTGTTCTACGACGCCAACGAGATCTCCATCGAGGACGACACCAAGATCGCGCTGTCAGAGGACACCGCCGCCCGCTACGAGGCATACGGGTGGCACGTGCAGACCGTCGAGGGTGGTGAGGACGTCGTCGGCATCCTGGACGCGATTGCGGCAGCCAAGGCCGACACCGGCCGTCCTTCGCTGATCGTGCTGCGTACCGTGATCGCCTACCCGGCGCCGAACAAGATGAACACCGGGGCCGCGCACGGCTCTGCGCTGGGCGATGACGAGGTCGCCGCAGTGAAAAAGATCCTAGGTTTTGACCCGCAGAGCTCGTTCGCCGTGGAACCCGAGGTACTCGAGCACACCCGGCAGGCAGTGGCCCGCGGCCAGGCCGCCCACGCGAAGTGGCAGGAGTCCTTCGATTCCTGGCGGCAGGACAATCCGTCCGGGGCCGCGTTGTTCGATCGCCTCATCGACCGGGCGCTGCCCGCCGGCTGGGCGGAGAAGCTGCCCACCTGGGAGCCGGACGCCAAAGGCGTGGCGACCCGCAAGGCATCCGGGGAGGTCCTCTCCGCAATCGGCGAGGTGTTGCCTGAACTATGGGGTGGCTCTGCCGACCTCGGGGAGAGCAACAACACCACGATCAAGGGGGCCGACTCATTCGGGCCCGAGAAGATCTCCACGAAGATGTGGACCGCGCATCCCTACGGCCGCACGCTGCACTTCGGAGTGCGTGAGCACGCCATGGGGGCGATCCTCAACGGGATAGCCCTGCATGGCCCGACCCGGCCCTACGGCGGAACCTTCCTGATCTTCAGCGATTACATGCGTCCGGCGGTGCGGCTCGCCGCGTTGATGGCGGCACCGGTCGTCTACATCTGGACACACGACTCCATCGGCCTGGGCGAGGACGGCCCGACCCACCAGCCGGTCGAGCACCTAGCCGCGCTGCGAGCCATCCCCGGACTCGACGTGGTGCGGCCAGCAGACGCCAACGAGACCGCGGCAGCGTGGAAGGCAACCCTGGAAAAGGGTACGCGGCCTACTGGATTGGCCCTGACCCGGCAGAGCGTGCCGGTCCTTGAAGGCACCGACGCCGCGGGCGTCGCGCGCGGGGGTTACGTGCTTTCCGACACCGCGCCCGAAGTCGGCGGCGGGCTGCCTGACGTGCTGCTGATCGCCACCGGCTCCGAAGTGCAGTTCGCCGTCGCCGCCCAGCAGACGCTGGCGGCCGAGGGAATCACCGCCCGGGTGGTGTCGATGCCGTGCGTGGAATGGTTCGACGAGCAGGGCGAGGCGTACTGCGACCAGATACTCCCGCCGTCGGTGAAGGCTCGGGTGGCCATCGAGGCCGGTATCGCCATGCCGTGGCGCCGCTTTGTCGGCGATTACGGCGAGGTGGTTTCCCTGGAGCATTTCGGTGCCTCCGCTGACTGGAAAACCCTGTATCGCGAGTTCGGCTTCACCGGTGAGGCCGTGGCCGATGCGGCCCGCCGTACTCTCGGACGTATACCGGACTAATCGGCTAGCCCGGCCTGACAGACCGGAGGATTCTTGTGAGCGGAACCGATGCCCCGCAGTCCCTCTCCGAGGCGGGCGTGTCCATTTGGTTGGATGATCTGTCCCGGCAGCGGGTCAACTCGGGTAACTTGGCCGACTTGATCCGCCACTGGCACGTGGTCGGGATAACCAGCAATCCGACGATTTTCGCCGCTGCGGTGACGCACGCTGACGACTACGCCGCTCAGGTACGCGAGCTCGCGGCCCGCGGCGCCTCGGTCGATGAGGCGGTGCGCGAAATCACAGTGGCCGATGTGCAACTCGCCTGCGACGTGTTCAGCGGGACGTGGGGGACCACCGGCGGGGTGGATGGCCGGGTGTCGCTGGAGGTCAGCCCCGCTCTGGCGGATGACACCGATGCCACCCTCGCGCAGGCGGCGGAGCTGTGGAAGGTGGTCGACCGACCAAACCTCATGATCAAGATCCCGGCGACGCCGGAGGGCCTGCCCGCTATTACCGGCGCGTTGGCCGACGGGATCAGCGTCAACGTCACCCTGGTCTTCTCGGTGCAGCGCTACCGCGAGGTGATGGACGCCTTCTTCGCCGGCATGGAGCGGGCCAGAGCCAACGGGCACGACCTGGTGACGATCGCGTCGGTCGCCTCGTTCTTCGTGTCTCGGGTGGACACCGAGGTGGACAAGCGGTTGGAGGCGATCGGCACCGAGCCGGCCCTGGCGCTGCGAGGGCAGGCGGCGGTGGCCAACGCCCGGTTGGCCTTTGCGGCCTACCAGCAGGAGTTCGCAACGCCCCGCTGGGCTCGCCTGCAGGAGGTCGGGGCGAGGCCGCAGCGGCCGCTGTGGGCGTCCACCGGGGTGAAGAATCCGGCCTATCCAGACACCAAGTACGTCACCGAGTTGATCGCGCCGGGGGTAGTGAACACGATGCCGGAGAAAACCCTGCTCGCGCTAGCCGACCACGGCCAGGTGGCTGGCGACCAGGTGTCGGGCACCGCCGACCATGCCCAACGCATTTTCGACGAGCTGGCTGCGGTGGGGATCGACATGGACGAGGTGTACGCCGTGCTCGAGCGCGAGGGCGTGGAGAAGTTCGACGCATCCTGGCGTGAGCTGGGCGAGACGGTGGCCGGACAGCTGGCCAAGGCCGCACCACAGGCCGGGGCCTGATCGACGATGGCGCAGCTCGCCGTTGAACTCCGCACCCCCGGTTTGGCCGGCGCGACGGAGTCATGGGTGGACAAGCTTGTCGCGGAACGGGTGGCGTCCGCGCTCACCGACCAGGATCCGACGCTGTGGGGGCCGCAGGCCGAACCGGAGGCGGCCCGGCGGCTGGCCTGGGTGAAGTTACCCGAGACGTCACGGCCGCTACTGGCCACTATTGAGGCGCTGCGGGCGGACCTCCGCGCCGACGGCATCGACCGCGTGGTGCTGGCCGGGATGGGTGGCTCGTCGCTGGCACCGGAGGTCATCTGCGCCACGGGCGAGGTGGCGCTGACGGTGCTGGACACCACCGATCCCGGCCAGGTGACCGACGCGCTGGCCGGGGACCTGGAACGCACCGTGCTCGTGGTGTCCTCCAAGTCGGGTTCCACGGTGGAGACCGACAGCCACCGGCGGGTGTTCGCGGAGGCGTTCGCTGCTGCCGGTCTGGACCCAGCAGCGCACCTGGTGGTGGTGACCGACCCAGGATCACCGCTGCAGCAGATCGCGGAGGCACAGGGCTACCGCTCGGTGATCACCGCCGATCCGAACGTGGGCGGGCGCTACTCGGCGCTGACCGCCTTCGGCCTGGTCCCAGCCGGCCTGGCTGGGGCAGACATCGCCACCCTCCTGGACGACGCGGCACAGGTGGCTCCCCTGCTGGCCGGGGACGATCCGGCCAACCCGGCGCTGCGGCTGGCCGCAGCGCTGGCCGCCGGGCATTCCGCCGGCACGGACAAGGTCGCGCTCGCCGATACCGGCTCGGAAATCGTGGGTTTCGCCGACTGGGCCGAGCAGCTCATCGCCGAGTCCACCGGCAAAGACGGCACCGGGCTGCTGCCGGTCGTCGTGGAAGGCCCCGCCGCGCCTGGCTTCGCCGACGCCGGGCCGGACGTCACCACGGTCGCTATCGGTCCGGCCGTCGAGGCGGCCGCAGTATCCGTCGAGGGGACCTTGGGAGCGCAGTTCCTGATCTGGGAGCATGCCACTGCGGTGGTCGGCCGGATGCTGTTGATCAATCCGTTCGACCAGCCCGACGTGGAGGCCGCGAAGGTCGCCGCACGGTCCCAGCTCACCGACGCGACCGGTCCGGCTGTCGCGCCCGCGTTCGTCGACGGTGATGTCGCGGTGTACCCTGCCGGTTACTGGCTGCCAGCAGACGTCAGTACCCTTGACGACGCGCTGCGCGCGCTGATCGCCGCCGTCCCCAGTTTGGGTTACCTCGCGGTACAGGCCTACCTGGACCGCATTGCCGACGCCTCCGCGGCGGTGCTTCGCGCCGAGCTGGCCCGCCGCACGCATCTGCAGACCACTTTCGGATGGGGCCCCCGCTTCCTGCACTCGACCGGCCAGTACCACAAGGGCGGCCACCAGAACGGGGCATTCCTGCAGCTGACCGGTGCGGTCGAGCGGGACATCCCAGTGCCGGACACTCCGTTCACTCTCGGTGAGCTGCAGCGGGCTCAAGCCTTGGGGGACGCCGAGGTGCTGGCCGCGCACGGCCGTCCCGTCCTGCGGCTGCACCTGCGCGACCGGGCCGCCGGCCTGGTTCAGGTAATGCGAGCGGTCCAGGAGCTCAGGTGACCGGTGGCAGCAGGGCCTCGGGCGGGTGGGTGAATCCACTGCGGGACAGCCGGGACAAGCGGTTGCCCCGGATCGCTGGACCCTGCGGTGTTGTGATCTTCGGCGTGACCGGGGACCTTTCCCGCAAGAAGCTGATGCCGGCAATCTACGACCTGGCCAACCGCGGGTTGCTGCCGCCGGGTTTCGGGTTGGTCGGCTTCGCTCGCCGGGAGTGGGAAGACGAGGACTTCGCCGAACTGGTCCACGACGCGGTCCAGAAGCATGCCCGCACCCCATTCCGGGAGGAGGTCTGGGCCCGGCTTTCCGAGGGCATTCGGTTCATGCCCGGTAGCTTCGACGACGACGCGGCTTTCGACCGGCTTGCATCCCTCGTCGCAGAGCTCGATCAGGAACGGGGAACCGGCGGCAACTACGCCTTTTACCTGTCCATCCCGCCCGCGATGTTCCCGGTGGTACTTAAGCAACTGGCCCGCACCGGGCTGGCCGCGCAGAACGGCGACCAGTGGCGCCGGGTGGTCATCGAAAAGCCTTTCGGGCATGACCTGCGCAGCGCGCGAGAACTCAACGAGATCGTCAATGACGTCTTCCCCGAGGAGTCGGTGTTCCGCATCGACCATTACCTCGGCAAGGAGACCGTCCAGAACATTCTCGCGCTGCGCTATGCCAACCAGCTCTACGAGCCCATCTGGAACAGCCACTACGTGGACCATGTGCAGATCACCATGGCCGAAGATATGGGGCTGGCCGGCCGCGCCGGCTACTACGACGGCATCGGGGCCGCCCGGGACGTGATCCAGAACCACCTGCTACAATTGCTGGCCCTCACCGGGATGGAGGAACCATCGTCCTTCTCCCCCGATTCGCTGCGCGGCGAGAAGATCAAAGTGCTGTCCGCCACCAAACTCGTGGAACCGTTGGATGAGACCACGGCGCGCGGCCAGTACACCGCCGGTTGGCAGGGCGGCACCAAAGTCATCGGGTACCTCGACGAACACGGCATTCGGGAGGACTCCGCCACCGAGACCTTCGCCGCGATCATGCTGCATGTAGCCAACCGGCGGTGGGCCAAGGTGCCGTTTTTTCTGCGCACCGGCAAGCGGCTGGGCCGGCGGGTCACCGAGATAGCGGTGATCTTCAAGCGAGCCCCCCACCTGCCTTTTGAGGAGACCATGACCGAGCAGCTGGGGCAAAACGCCCTGGTCATCCGCGTTCAGCCGGACGAGGGTGTCACGATCCGGTTCGGCTCCAAGGTGCCCGGAACCGCGATGGAGGTCCGTGACGTCACGATGGACTTCCGTTACGGAACGGCGTTTACCGAATCCTCGCCCGAGGCCTACGAGCGGCTGCTGCTGGACGTGCTGCTTGGTGAGCCGTCGTTGTTTCCGGTCAATGCCGAAGTGGAGCTGTCCTGGGCGATTTTGGATCCGGTGCTCGAACACTGGGCCAAGAAGCTGGACGGACCGGAGCCCTACCCTGCGGGCACCTGGGGACCGCCCTCCGCGGACCAGATGATCGCCAGGACCGGACGCACCTGGAGACGGCCGTGACCACCGGCGCGGCCTGATCCGCAGATGGATTGCTGACATGCGATGCGTAGTGTTCGGGGCAACCGGCTACATCGGTGGCCGGCTCGTTCCGGCCCTGCTGGCGGCCGGCCATCAGGTGCGTGCGGTGGCGCGGACTCCCGACAAGCTGACCGAGGTGCCCTGGCGGGATCGCGTCGAGATCGTCAAAGGCGACGTCACCGATCTCAGCAGCATTCGGCACGCGGTGGCTGGCAAGGACGTCGTCTACTACCTGGTGCATTCGCTCAATCGGCGTGACTTCGTCGACGTCGACCGCCGCGCGGCGCACGCGCTCGCCGACGCAGCCCGTGCCGCGGGTGTAGCCCGTATCGTGTACCTGGGCGGAATCACACCCGACGCTGAGCACCTGTCTGACCATTTGGCCTCACGTGCTGAGGTCGGGGAGATTCTGCTCGACTCCGGGGTGCCCACCATCGTGCTGCGGGCCGCGGTGATCCTGGGGTCCGGGTCGGCCAGCTTCGAGATGCTGCGCTACCTCACCGAACGGCTTCCGGCGATGGTTACGCCGCGCTGGGTGCACAACCGCGTCCAGCCGATCGCGGTCCGGGACGTGCTGCACTACCTGACCCACGCAGCGGCACTTCCACTGTCGGTCAACCGAGCCTTCGACATCGGCGGACCCGATGTGCTGAGCTATCTGGAGATGATGCGCCGCTACGCGGTGGCGGCCGGCCTGCCTCGCCGCCTGGTGCTGCCAGTGCCGGTGCTGACTCCGTGGCTGTCGGCGCAGTGGGTGAACCTGGTCACCCCGGTGCCCCGCAGCATTGCCATCCCGTTGATCGAGTCGCTGGTGCACGAGGTCGTCTGCCACAACCAGGACGTCGCCGGCTACATCGCTGATCCCGACGGTGGCCTGACCCACTACGAGCACGCCGTCGAGCTCGCACTGATGCACATCCGCCGCGCCGATGTACCCACCCGCTGGTCGGACGCGTCCTTGCCAGGAGCGCCATCGGATCCGCTGCCCACCGACCCCGACTGGTCCGGCGGTACCCTCTACGAGGACATCCGCGAGTGCCGCTGCGCGGCTGACCCACGCACCCTTTGGGACGTCATCGAAGCGATCGGCGGTGAGCACGGCTGGTATTCGTCTCCGCTGGCGTGGTCGGTACGCGGCTGGATCGACCGGCTCATCGGAGGCGTCGGGTTGCGCCGCGGTCGCCGCGACCCCCGGCGGCTGCACGTCGGTGAAGCCCTGGACTGGTGGCGTGTGGAGTATCTCGACCGCCCCCAGCTGCTGCGACTGCGCGCCGAGATGCTGCTACCCGGCCGCGCCTGGCTCGAACTTGCGGTGATGCCTGACGGTGACGGTGGCGCCCGCTACCGTCAACGAGCCCTCTTCGAACCCCGCGGGTTGGCCGGACACCTGTACTGGAAAACGATCGCTCCGTTCCACGGCATCGTCTTCGGCGGCATGGTCCGCAACATCACCAGCACCGCCGAGCATCACCACACCCAGCGCCGAGAGGCGACCATTCGCGACCAAAACCGATAGCATGGCGCGGGTTGGTGCCCGAGGAGAACAAATGACTTGCCGGAGGCAAGCAATGGGTATCCCCCGTTGGAGGCACGCAACGGCCCCTGCCGAGGGCAAGCAATGATCGTCGATCTGCCTTCGACGACCACGTCGGCGGTAAACCACGCAATGATCGACATGCGGGAGCGTGGCGGCGCAGTGGCGCTGGGTCGGGTGCTCACCCTGGTGATCATCACCGATGACTCCGCACAGGTGGAGGAGTCAATCGAGGCCGCCAACGAGGCCAGCAAGGAGCATCCCTGCCGGGTTCTCGTGGTCGCCCGTGGCCTCAAGCGGGGCGGAACGCGGCTGGACGCGCAGATCCGCGTCGGTGGTGACGCCGGTGCTTCCGAGGTACTCGTGCTGCGGCTGTACGGCCCGTTGGCCGACCACGGTGACAGCGTGGTGATACCGCTGCTGCTGCCGGACTGTCCGGTGGTCACGTGGTGGCCAGGAGCGGCCCCCGCGATTCCCGCTGAGGATCCCATCGGCAGGCTGGCGCAGCGCCGAATCACTGACGCCGCCGCGGCCCGTCATCCGATCAAGGCGTTGGAGAGTCGCCGCACGTCTTACATCGCAGGCGACACCGACCTGGCGTGGACCCGGCTCACTCCGTGGCGCGCGTTGCTCGCCGCGGCCCTGGAGCTGCCGCCGTATGACGATGTCGACGCGGTCACTGTGACCGGCGCCGCCGATAACCCGTCCGCAGACCTGCTCGCCGGCTGGCTGCGGTCCCGGCTGCCGGTCCCGGTGCGCCGCCGCGCCAGCCCCCCCGGCGGTGGGATCAGCTCAACAGTGTTGGAGCGTCGTTCCGGTCCTGTCGAGTTGATCCGGCCCGACGGGAAGGTGGGTACTTTGCGGCAGCCGGGGCAGCCCGAACGCCGGGTGCCGTTGAAACGGCGTCCGGTGCGCGAGTGCCTGGCCGAGGAGTTGCGCAGGTTGGATCCTGACGAGATCTACCACGAGGCGCTGCAGGCGCTGACCGAGGTGGATGGTCGCCGCACCGTCCCGGCGAGAGGATCTGGCCAGACCGGGGGCGGGATCCGGGACAGCCAATGAGCCGTCCCGACGTGGTGGTTCATCCCACCGAAGAGGCCCTCGCCGCAGCGGCGGCAGCTCGGCTGGTCACTCGGATCGTGGACATCCAGAACGCTTCTGGGTCTGCGTCGCTGGTGCTGACCGGAGGAAGCATCGGCATTGCAGTGCTCCGCCAGCTAGCGAGCGCACAGCCGGCGGCCGCGGTGGACTGGCGCCGCATGGACATCTACTGGGGCGACGAACGCTTTCTGCCCAGTGGCCACCCGGACCGCAATGAGACTCAGGCGCGCGAGGCGCTGCTTGACCACGTCGACGTGGATCCCGCCCGGGTCCATCCGATGGGCGCATCCGACGGTCTTTGGGGGGACGATCCAGACGCCGCCGCCCGGGCCTATGAAGATCTGCTATTGCGCCAGCGGCGGCCGGAGGACCGCGGCCCCGCGCCGTCGTTCGACATCTGCTGTCTCGGCGTCGGCGAGGATGGCCACGTGGCTTCGGTGTTTCCCGGCTCCCCCGCAGTCTATGAAACCGAACGCGCGGTCATCGGGGTGCGGGGCAGCCCCAAACCACCGCCCACCCGGATCACCCTTATCCTGCCCGCCATCCGGTGCTCCGCCGAAGTGTGGTTGATCGTCTCGAAGTCGGAGAAGGCTGCGGCGGTGACGATGGCACTACGCGGCGCGGGCGAAGTGCGGGTGCCCGCGGCGGGTGCGGCGGGTCGCCGCCGCACGCTGTGGCTGCTGGACCGAGCCGCCGCCGCAAAGCTCCCGTCAGAGCTGCTCACCCGCTGACTTCGCTACCGGACAAGCCTCGGCTCACCCAGCGGCTGGCGCGCCTGTCACGGGTGGCGTCACTGTGGCGGGCTAGCCCGGGCTGCGGGTGGCCCAACTAGGGCTCGCGGGACTCCTTGAGCCTGGCCAGCGCCTCGGCGAGGATGGCCTCGCCATCGGCGTCAGAGCGGCGCTCCTTCACGTAGGCCAGGTGGGTCTTGTAGGGCTCATTGCGCGGCGCGTCGGGTGGCCGCTGCTCGTTTCGCCCGGCTGGGAAGCCGCACCGCGGGCAGTCCCACACCTCAGGTTCCTCGGCCTCGACCGCGAACGACGGCTGAGATTGGTGCCCGTTCGCGCACCAATAGGACACCCGGCGGCGGGGAGCGGTCTCCCCCCGTTCGGACTCCCCCATGGGACCTGCGCCGACCCGCGTACCGCGGATCGCGTTACCACTTGCCATCGATCGCCTCACCTCGCGGAACCGCCCGGGCGCCGCCCGGAGCGATCAGCCGATCTTGATCAGAAGCCCGATCCCCACGATGCAGATCACCCACACCGAGCTGACGAACAGTGTCAGCCGGACTACATTCTTGTCCGCCACGCTGGACCCGGACAGGCTTGATTGCATGCCACCGCCGAATAGAGTGGACAGACCCCCGCCACGGCCTTTTTGCAGCAAGATCAGCAGGATCAGCGCCATGCTGGTGGCCAGGAGCACGATCTGTAGGAAAAGCTTCATCACACCCTCGTCGGACGACGACTAGTTCGCAAGGGTACCCCGGTCCGGCGGCCGGTGTGGGCCCGCCCTCCTCTGCGGGGTCAAGGTAGCGGTCCGCCCGCGGCCAGCGCACAGAGCTTCGCGAAATCGTCGGCGTCCAGGCTGGCGCCGCCGACCAGTGCGCCGTCGATGTCGGGTTCGGCGACGAGATCGGCGACGTTGCTCGATTTCACCGATCCGCCGTAGAGCACCCGGACGTCGTCGGCCACCGCTTCGCCGTAGGAACCCGCGAGCGCCTCCCGCAGCGCAGCGCAGACCTCCTGTGCGTCAGCCGGGGTAGCGACCCGCCCGGTGCCGATCGCCCAGATCGGCTCGTAGGCCACTACCACGGTGCGGACCTGCTCGGCGGACAGACCCTTCAGCGCGGCACGCAACTGCTCGGTGCTGTGCGCCAGATGCCCGCCGGCCTCACGGATCTCCAAACCCTCGCCCACGCAAAGGATCGGCACCAGACCGTGACGAAGGGCAGCCCGCACCTTGCTGCCGACGAGCCCGTCGTCCTCACCGTGATACTCACGACGTTCGGAGTGGCCGACGATGACGTAGTGGCAGTCCAATTTGGCCAGCATCGGTCCGGACACGTCACCGGTGTAGGCACCGGAGTCCTTCGGGGACAGATCCTGCGCGCCGTAACGCATCAGCAGTTTGTCTCCCGTGATCAGGGTCTGCACGCTGCGCAACGAGGTGAACGGCACCAGCACGGCCACCTCGACCTTGGCGAAGTACTTCTCCGGCAGGGCGAAGGCGAGCTTTTGCACCAGTGCGATGGCCTCGAGGTGGTTGAGATTCATCTTCCAGTTGCCGGCGATCAACGGTTGACGGGTCACTCCTGTCCCTCCAGTACCGCGATGCCGGGCAGCGCCTTGCCCTCAAGGAACTCCAGAGACGCGCCACCGCCGGTGGAGATGTGCGAGAACCCGTCTTCGGGCAGGCCCAGCAGCCGCACTGCAGCAGCCGAGTCGCCACCGCCGACAACGCTGAACGCGTTCGAGCCCGCGATGGTTTTCGCGACACCGCGGGTGCCCTCCGCGAATGGACCCAGTTCGAACACCCCCATGGGACCGTTCCAGAACACGGTGGCAGCTCCGGTCAACGGCGCGGCGAAGTCGCGCACCGTTCCCGGGCCGATGTCCAGGCCCAGCCAGCCGTCCGGGATGTTGTCGGCGAGCACCGTGCGGGTGTTCGCGTCAGCCGCGAACTCGTCGGCGACGACCATGTCTCGGGGCAGCAGGATGGTGTCACCGGCGCTTTTCAGCAGTCGGGCGCACACCTCCACCATGTCCTTCTCCAGCAACGAGCTACCCACTGAATAGCCCTGGGCGGCAAGGAAGGTGAAGCACATCCCGCCGCCCACGAGCAAGGCGTCCACCTTCGGCAGTAAGGCCTCGATCACGGCGAGCTTGTCGGACACCTTCGACCCGCCCAACACCACGACGTAGGGACGGTCCGGCGCCTCGGTGAGCCGTCGCAGCGTGGTGAGTTCGGCAAGCACCAAGGTTCCGGCGTAGGCGGGCAGCCGCTCGGCTACGTCGACCACCGAGGCCTGCACGCGATGCACCACGCCGAACCCATCGGAGACGAACGCGCCGTCCGGACCCGCAAGGGCGGCGAGCTCGTCGGCCAGCGCGCCTCGCTCAGCAGCGTCTTTGGCAGTCTCCCGCGGGTCGAAGCGGACGTTCTCCAGCAGCGCGACCCCACCGTCCGACAGATCGGCCACCGTGGCGCGAGCCGACTCGCCGACGACATCGGTCGCCGCCGTCACCGGTGCGCTCAGCAGCTCACCGAGCCGGGTTGCGACGGGGGCCAGCGAGTACGCCGGGTCGGGTGCGCCTTTCGGCCTGCCCAGGTGGGCTGTCACCACCACCCGGGCCCCTTCCCCGGTCAGCGCCCGCAGGGTGGGCAGCGAGGCACGAATCCGGCCGTCATCTGTGATCCGCTCCCCATCCAAGGGCACGTTGAGGTCGGCGCGGACCAGCACGGTCCGCCCCGAAACGCCCTCGGCGAGCAGGTCGTCGAGCGTTCTCACAGCCGGGAGCCGACCAGAACGACGAGGTCGGCCAGCCGGTTGGAGTAACCCCATTCGTTGTCGTACCAGCCGACGATCTTGACCTGCTGGCCGATCACCTTGGTCAGCGGCGCGTCGAAGATGCACGATGCCGGGTCGGTGATGATGTCCGAGGACACGATCGGCTCTTCGCTGTAGCGCAGGATGCCCTTCAGCGGACCATCGGCGGCCGCCCGGAAGGCCTCGTTGACCTCCTCTACGCTGCTCTCACGGGAAACCGAGGCGGACAGATCGGTGATCGACCCGTTGGGAATCGGCACGCGCAGCGCGTAGCCGTCGAGCTTTCCGTTGAGGTCGGGGAGCACCAGCCCGATGGCCTTGGCGGCCCCGGTGGACGTCGGCACGACGTTGATCGCGGCGGCCCGGGCCCGGCGCAGGTCCTTGTGCGGGCCGTCCTGCAGGTTCTGGTCCTGGGTGTAGGCGTGAATGGTGGTCATCAAGCCCCGCTCGATGCCCAGTGCGTCGTGGAGCACCTTCGCCATCGGACCCAGGCAGTTGGTGGTGCACGAGGCGTTGGAGATCACCGTCTGGGAACCGTCCAGTTTGGAGTCGTTGACCCCGAGCACCACCGTGAGGTCCTCACCCTTGGCCGGCGCTGAGATGACCACCTTCTTCGCGCCACCCTCGTCGACGTGCTTTCGGGCGTCTTTCGCCGTGGTGAAAAAGCCCGTCGATTCCAGCACCACGTCGACGCCAAGGTCGCCCCAGGGCAATGCGCCCGGGTCCCGCTCGGCGAGCGCCTTGATGGTCGTGCCGCCCACCGCGATGCCGTCATCGGTGACGTGCACGTCTTCTTTCAACCGGCCCAGCACACTGTCGTACTTCAGCAGGTGCGCCATGGTCGCGACGTCGCCGAGGTCGTTGAACGCCACGATCTCGATGTCGTGGCCGCCGGACTGCACGGCGCGCCAGAAGTTCCGCCCGATGCGGCCGAATCCGTTGATCCCTACCCGAACGGTCACGTTGCCATCTCCCTCAACACAGTTCCCTCTCCACACCAGCGCACGGTGGGCCGCCCATGCCGGCACAATCTGCGCCTGGCATCTGGCCTGACGGTCTTGAGCCTGACGCTCTAGGGCGCCACCCTATCGGCGGTTGCCATCGCGCAGGACCCCCGGGAGGGGGAGCTGCGGGGTGTTCGCTACGCCTCCAGCATGTCGGAGGTGACTGCAGATTCGGTGTCCGGTACTCCGAGCTCTTCGGCACGCCGGTCGGCCATCGCGAGTAACCGGCGGATCCGGCCCGCCACTGCGTCCTTGGTCAGCGGCGGATCGGCGAGTTGACCCAGCTCCTCCAGCGAGGCCTGCCGGTGCTCCAGCCGCAAGCGGCCGGCCGTGAGCAGGTGACCCGGAATACCTGGGCCGAGCAACTCCAGGGCCCGGCTGACCCGCGCCGCCGAAGCCACCGCCGCACGCGCGGATCGGCGCAGGTTCGCGTCATCGAAGTTGGCCAGCCGGTTGGCGGTGGCGCGGACCTCGCGACGTACCCGGCGCTCCTCCCAGGCCAGCACAGAGTCGTGCGCGCCGAGCCGAGTGAGCAGCGCGCCGATGGCGTCCCCGTCGCGGATCACCACTCGATCGGCACCGCGGACCTCGCGCGCCTTCGCCGAGATGCCCAGCCGGCGAGCCGCACCGACCAGAGCCAGCGCCGCTTCCGGGCCTGGACAGGTGACCTCCAGCGCGGCCGAACGACCCGGCTCGGTGAGCGACCCGTGCGCGAGGAACGCCCCACGCCAGGATGCCTCGGCATCGCATAAACCACCGGAGACCACCTGCGGGGGCAGCCCCCGAACCGGACGGCCCCGCACGTCCAGGAGCCCGGTCTGGCGGGCCAGCCCCTCCCCGTCACGGACCACCCGCACCACGTAGCAGGTGCCCTTGCGCAAGCCACCTGCCGTGATGAGATGCACGTCGGAGTTGTGCCCGTACAGTTCGTGCACCTCGCGGCGCAGCCGGCGGGCGGCGGAGCCGGTGTCCAGTTCGGCCTCGACCACGACCCGCCCCGCGATGATGTGCAGTCCCCCGGCGAAGCGCAGTAGCGAGGAGACTTCGGCTCGCCGGCAGCAGGTCTTGGTCACCCGTAGCCGGCTCAGCTCGTCCTTGACGGCGGAGGTCATGGCCACCGGCGCTTCTCCTCCCCTTGCAGGTGCGGCTTGCCCGCAGATCTCAGTATCCGACGCAACGCTGAGGCCAGTGCTACCGGATCGTGACGATCGGCAGACCCGTTGTCCGCGACCCGGTCAAGGTACGCGTGCCCCCCGAGCTCCGCTGCGCAGCGGTGCAATCGAGCCGGCACGGCGACGGTGTCGATATCGGCGAGGACCGCTTGCACCGTGAATCCAGACGGTGCGTGGTCGCACAGCACGGTCAGGTGCTGTTCCGGGGAGAAACCGGCGGTTTCCCCCGGCTGCGGGACGAGGTTGAGCACCAGGATCCGGCGAGCCACCGTGGTGGCCAGCGCCGTGGCCAGGTCGGGGACCAGCAGATGGGGTAGCACACTGGTGAACCACGACCCCGGCCCCAGCACGACGAGATCGGCCTCGCCGACCGCTCGGACCGCCTCGGTGCACGCCTGCGGCCGCTCAGGACGCAGCCACACCCGGTGTACCCGTCCCGGCGTGGTGGCCACCGCTACCTGGCCGCGGATCCGTCGCAGGACGCCCGGATCACCGTCCAGGCCGGCCACGTCGGCCTCGATGTCCAGCGGCTCGACGCTCATCGGCAGGACCCGTCCGGTCACTCCGAGCAGCCGGCACACTTCGTCCAGCATCATCACCGGATCACCCAGTACCTCCAGCAGCCCTGCCATCACCAGGTTTCCCACAGCATGACCGGCCAGCGCCCCGGTCCCACCGAAGCGGTGCTGGAATACCTGCCGCCAGCGGTCCCCGCCACCCTCGCCGGCCGCCAGTGCAGTCAGCGCCATCCGCAGGTCGCCTGGCGGGAGGACACCCAGCTCCCGGCGCAGCCGCCCCGATGAGCCGCCGTCGTCGGCCACCGTGACTACCGCGGTGACGTCGTCGGTGATGGCTCGCAACGCCAGCAGCGTGGCGTACAGTCCATGGCCGCCGCCCAGCGCTACGGCTTTGAGCGCCCGAGTCACTCGCGACCTACGTCCCTATGCACCACCTTGACGGTGATTCCGTCCTCCTTGCCGAGCCGGGCGGCCAACGCCTCGGACATGACCACGCTGCGGTGTTTACCACCGGTGCACCCCACCGCGAGGGTGAGGTAGCGCTTGCCTTCGCGCCGGTAGCCCCCGCTGATCAGCCCTAGCAGCTCGCGGTAGCGGTCCAGGAACTCCTCGGCACCTTCCTGTGCCAGCACGTAGTTGCGGACATCGGGGTTCAGCCCGGTGAAGTCCCGCAGTTCCGGGATCCAGAACGGGTTGGGTAGGAATCGCACGTCGATCACGAGATCGGAGTCCATCGGGAGCCCGTACTTGTAGCCGAAGGACACCACAGTGATTCGGGTGCGGGTGCTGGCTTCTCCGCCGAACGCGTTTTCGATCTTGGCTCGCAGCTGGTGCACGGACACCCCGGTGGTGTCGAGCACCAGGTCGGCCTCGTCGCGCAGCGGGGCGAGCAGCGCCCGCTCGGCGGCGATACCGTCGGCCAGCCGGCCATCGCCCTGCAGCGGGTGGCTGCGCCGGACCTGCTCGAAGCGGCGGATCAGCACCGCGTCAGTGGCTTCCAGGTAGAGCACCTTGGGCCGGTAGCCGCGGGCGTCCAGATCCTTGATCACCGCGGCGAGATCGTCGGTGAACGCCCGGCTACGTACGTCCATGACCACCGCTACCCGGGTCACCACACCCTGCGAGCGCGCGCCGAGCTCAACCATCGTGGCGATCAGTTCGGGCGGCAGGTTGTCCACCACGAACCAGCCCAGGTCTTCGAGCACCTTGGCGGCCGTGCTGCGACCGGCACCGGACAACCCCGACACCACAGCGACCTCGATACCACCCTGAGCCTCGGTCACGGCACGGCTCCGTAATCCACTTCGTTTGTATTGACTTCGTTTGTACTGGCCCCTGTACTGACGCTGCCCAGCGCGGCGAGTACCGCGCGGGCGGTACTCGGACCGACCCCGGGTACCTCGGTGAGCTCGGCCACGGTGGCCTGCCGGATGCGCCGTACCGAGCCGAAGTGCTTGAGCAGCGCAGTGCGCCTGGCCTGCCCGAGCCCGGCGACGCCGTCCAACTCCGAGCTGATCATCCGTACCGAGCGCTTATGCCGGTGGTAGCTGATCGCGAACCGGTGCGCCTCGTCACGCACCCTCTGCAACAGGTACAGGCCCTCGCTGTTGCGCGGCAGGATCACCGGGTCGGCTTCGCCGGGCAGCCAGACCTCCTCCAGCCGCTTGGCCAGGCCGGCGAGGGCCACATCGGTCACACCGAGTTCGAACAGCGCCTGGGCGGCGGCGGCCACCTGAGCCGGGCCGCCGTCCACAACGAGCAGGTTTGGCGGGTAGGCGAACTTGCGGGGGCGGCCGGTGTCCGGATCTAGGCCCGCCCTGCCGGTGGGTTGCTCGTTGTCTTGAAGGTAACGGGTGAAGCGCCGGCGTACCACCTCGGCGATGCTGGCGACGTCGTCGGAGCGTCCATCGCCGGCCGCGTCCCTGATCGCGAAGCGGCGGTAGTCCGACTTGCGGGGCAGCCCGTCTTCGAAGACCACCAGCGAGGCCACCACGTCGTTGCCCTGCACGTGGCTGACGTCGATGCACTCGATACGCAGCGGGGCGGTGTCCAACCCCAAGTACTCGTGGATTTCCTGCAGGGCCGCGGCGCGGGCGGTCAGGTCACCGGCACGGCGCAACTTGTGCTGGGCGAAGGCCTCCCCGGCGTTGCGCGCCACGGTGTCGGCCAGCGCCCGCTTGTCCCCCCGCTGCGGCACCCGCAGTGCCACCCGCGCACCACGCAAGCCGGACAGCCATTCAGTCAGCGCGTCGGCGTCCTCGGGCAGCTCGGGAACCAGCACCTCCCGGGGCACCGGCTGGATGGCATCATCGGCGGACCCGGCCAGCGCAGCCTGTTCGCCATAGAATTGGGTCAGGAACTGGCCGACCAGGTCGACCTGCTCGATCCTCTCGATCACCCAGCCGCGCTGGCCGCGGACCCGGCCGCCGCGGACGTGGAAGACCTGCACCGCAGCCTCGAGCTCGTCACAGGCGAACGCGATCACGTCCGCATCGGTGCCGTCACCGAGAACCACCGCCTGCTTCTCCATCGCGCGGCGCAGGGCCCCCAGGTTGTCTCGCAGCCGGGCAGCACGTTCGAACTCCAGATCGGCAGCTGCGGCGTCCATCTCACGCTCCAGCCGCCGGATCATCTTGTCGGTTCGGCCCGACAGGAAGTCGCAGAAATCACCGACGATGGCGCGGTGTTCCTGGGCAGTGACGTTGCCCACACACGGTGCCGAGCATTTGTCGATGTATCCCAGCAGGCAGGGCCGGCCGATCTGGCCGTGTCTCTTGAACACACCGGCCGAGCAGACCCGGGCCGGGAACACTCTGGTGAGCAGGTCGAGCGTCTCCCGGATCGCCCAGGCGTGCGCGTATGGCCCGAAATATCGGACTCCGCGACGGCGTGGGCCCCGGTAGACATGTAGTCGGGGGAACTCCTCATTCAGCGTCACGGCCAGCACTGGGTAGGTCTTGTCGTCCCGGTACCGGACGTTGAACCGCGGGTCGTACTCCTTGATCCAGTTGTATTCCAGTTGCAGTGCCTCAACCTCGGTGCGAACCACTGTCCACTCGACCGAGGCTGCCGTGGTGACCATCTGGCGGGTCCGCGGGTGCAGGCCGGACAGGTCGGCAAAATACGAGTTCAACCGGCTGCGCAGGCTCTTCGCTTTACCGACGTAGATCACTCGGTGGTGGTCGTCGCGGAAGCGATACACCCCGGGTTCGTCAGGAATCGTCCCCGGTGTCGGACGGTAGGTGCAGGGGTCCATTAGGCGGCAGCCTAATGGACCCCTGTGAGTGCCATTGAGTGCTATAACACTGTTTGCCACTCACAAGTTCGATCCTGCGCAGCATCGAGCGGATCCGCCAGCCCCACAGTGGGGACAGCAGGTAGCCAGGGTAGGACGCCAGCCAGCTCGCACTGCCCAGGCTGACGGCGTCGGCGCCCGCCCAGAAGTACTCCCGGCAGTCGTCGAAGGTGCGGATCCCGCCGGTCGCGATCACCGGCAGGGTGATTCCCGCGTCGCGCAGCTCCGCCACTACCCGTAGCCCAATGGGCTTCACCGCCCGGCCGGACAGTCCGCCATAGCGGTTGGCCAGCCACGGTTGCCCGGTTCGTGGGTCCAACCGCAGGGCGCGCACGGTGTTGATCGCGGTGAGCGCCGAGACTCCGGCCGCGGCGGCCCGTCGGGCATGCCTGACATAGTCGCGGTCCGGTGACAGCTTGAGGATGACCGGGTGACTGCTGCGGGGCACCGCGTCGGTGAGCACACCATCCAGGATCGGCTCGAAGTCGTGATCGACATTCGGGCAGGAGACGTTGAACTCCACGGCCGCGATCTCGCCAGGGGGTATCGCCGCGTTTACCGTGTCGACAAGGGCGACGAAGTCCTCAGCCGCGAATCCACCGACCGAGATGATGGTGTTCTGAGCGCGGCTGCGTGGGTAATAGTCGCGCAGGTAGGCCTCAATCCCCACGTTGCACCAGCCGAAGGCGTTGATCCAGCCACCATCGACGTGGCGCAGCACCGTGGCGTAGCTGCGCAGCAGGCCGGGCAGAGCCCCCACAGGCCAATCGGTGCGGTTGGTGAAATGCCCATCGCGAGGGTGCACCGTCAGAGTGCGGGTGGTGACCGCACCGAATCGCTCCAGCGGCACGAACTTCGAGATCGGGCTCATCCCGTAGGGCACCAGACCGGGGTCAGAGGCGCCGTAGCCGAGCAGGCTGGCGGAGGTGACCAGCCGGTTGCGTAGCCGGATATCCCCCAGCCAGACCTCGCTCAACGGTTCTCCTTGCCTTCCGGACCCCCTCCAGGATAGATCGACAATCCTCAGCATTGCGGTCAGCACTGCCTTCCCCCTCGACGCCGACGCAGATAGGATGAATCCGGCAAATTTGACCATAACTTTAGTTGAGGTCTTAGCCTTCATCGGATCGTCAGGCAAGAACGCCTGCGAGCTCAGGACGTTCCCCGATCTTGGTGGTGTGTGATGGACATGGAAGTCACCGCGTGGATGTCGTTGTACAACGCGATGCATGCACAGCAGGATCGGCGCCCGTTTTCCAAGGCCACGCTGCGGCGCATCGGCGGGTTCGCTGTCCCGCACCGCACGCGGTTAGGATGGTTCCTGCTGCTCAGCGTCGCCACGGCGGTGCTAGCAGTCGCGACACCGGTGCTCGCGGGCAAGGTCATCGACGCGATCGTGCAGGGTGCAGCCACTGAGCTCGTACTGGGACTGGCCGCAGCCATCGCCGTCATCGCGATAGCCGAGGCCGGACTCGGGCTGGCGACCCGGCGGCTGTCCGCGAGAATCGGCGAAGACTTGATCCTCGATCTGCGCACCACGGTGTTCGATCACGTGCAGCGCATGCCGATCGCGTTCTTCACCCGTACCCGCACCGGCGCGCTGGTCAGCCGGTTGAACAACGACGTGATCGGCGCGCAGCGGGCGTTCAGTGACACGCTGTCCGGATTGGTCGGCAACCTGGTGACGCTGGCGCTCACACTCGTGGTGATGATCGGCCTCTCGTGGCAGATCACGCTGCTGGCGCTGCTGTTGTTACCGGTGTTCGTGCTGCCTGCGCGGCGGATGGGTACCCGGCTGGCCGGGCTGGAGCGAGAGTCGGCCAATCACAACGCGGTGATGAGCACGCAGATGACCGAGCGGTTCTCCGCGCCGGGCGCGACCCTGGTGAAGCTGTTCGGCCGGCCCGCGCAGGAGTCGGCGGAGTTCGCCGCCCGGGCCCGGCGAGTGCGCGACATCGGCGTGCGCACCGCGATGGTGCAGTGGGTGTTCGTCACCGCGCTGACCCTGGTCTCGGCGCTCGCCTTGGCCGTCGTCTACGGGCTAGGTGGGTTCTACGCGCTGCGGGGCCAGCTGGAACCGGGCGCGGTTGTGGCGCTCGCGCTGTTGCTCACCCGGCTCTACGCGCCGCTGACCGCGCTGGCCAGTGCTCGGGTGGAGGTGATGAGCGCACTGGTCAGCTTCGAGCGGGTATTCGAGGTGCTGGACCTGACGCCGCTGATCCAGGACAAGCCCGACGCCACGCGGTTGCCGGACGGGCCGGTATCGGTCGAGTTCCATTCCGTGTGTTTCGGCTATCCGTCGGCGGACAAGGTGTCCCTCGCTTCGTTGGAGGAAGTTGCGAAGCTTGACGAGCGCGGTGGGGTGGAGGTGCTGCATGACGTGTCGTTCCGCGCGGAGCCAGGGCAGATGGTGGCCTTGGTCGGATCGTCGGGCGCGGGGAAATCGACGATCGCGCAACTGGTACCGCGACTGTACGACGTCGAGGCCGGCGCCGTGCGACTGTCCGGCGTGGACGTCCGTGACCTGTCGGCCGAGTCGATCCGCGAGACGCTCGGGATGGTGACCCAGGATGGGCACCTGTTCCACGAGTCGGTGCGGGCGAACCTGCTGCTGGCCCAGCCAGCGGCGTCTGACGACGAGCTGTGGGAGGTGCTGCGCCGCGCGCGGCTCGCCGACCTCGTTGCGACCCTGCCCGATGGGCTGGACACCGTCGTTGGAGAGCGCGGCTACCGCCTGTCCGGTGGCGAGCGGCAGCGGCTGACGATCGCTCGGCTACTGCTGGCGCGCCCGCGCGTGGTGATCCTCGACGAGGCCACCGCGCACCTGGACTCGACGTCCGAAGCGGCCGTGCAGGCCGCCTTGAGCGAGGCACTTGCCGGGCGGACCGCGATCGTGATCGCACACCGGCTCTCAACCGTCCGGGCCGCGGACCTCATCCTCGTCATCGAGGACGGGTGCATCGTGGAGCGTGGCACACACACCGACCTGCTCTCCGCCGGCGGCCGGTACGAGCAGCTGTACCGAACCCAGTTCGACCAGCCACCCACCATGGCTACACTCCGATGACCCGCTAGGGACCGCCATTCGGCGCGCCGAATAGCGTCCGGGTACTACGCCGGGCGCCGTTCGGAGCCGGATGGCGATTCTGGGACGCCGCTGGTGGCTAGCCGGCGATGCGTTTGAGCTGAGCTGACAGGTGCGGTTTGAGGTGCAGGCCGCGCAGCGCCCGCTCCTCGGCGTAGGCGAGGTCACCGTTCTCGACGATGCCGTACAGCCGGACGGCCGCGGTCGTCTCCCGGGCCGTGTCGGTGCGCGCGATGGCGTCGGCTTCAACCTCCCACGCCGTCTCGCCGGTGCGCCCGCCGTAGTAGATCTCAACGATGCCGAACATGTGCGCGAGGACCAACTCGATGGTCTCGTCCTCGTCCACCCGCCACCACCCGACTTCACGAGCCGCGGGGCGTAGTACCTGGCCGGATGGGCTCAGCAGCCACGCCCGCGCCTCGTAGACCAGGAACGGTCTGCCGTCGTGCGCGAAGGTGATCTGCTGGCCATAGCGGAACTCGCCGAGCAGCGAGGGGTACTGCGCCAATCCCTCGCCACGCCACACCCCGATCAGCGGCGCCAACAACTCGCACTGCGGATGCAGCTCGACGCCGTGTCCCAGCGTGACGGCGTCCATGGCGATCGGTAGGTCATCAAACCAGGGCAAATGACGATCAGTGCCGGTCTGCGACGCGTCGGCGACGGGACCGGACGGGGAGATGTCGCTGTTCATCCTTGAATCGGATCACGAACTCGCCACTTACGCTAGGCAACCAACCGCACATCAGCGGCGTCTCACTGACGTTCTTCCCGGGAGCTCCCGGGAGACACCGCCCAGGGCCGAATCCGACGGGCGGGCGCGTCGGACCCGGCCGAAGCCGGACACCCTCCCCCCGCCCGGGGACGGCCGGGGCCGCGCGCGAACCAAACCCTACGAGTCGGGCGCCCGGAGCGGTATGCTTATGCGAATTACTGAGGGGGGTCTCAAGTGATGATGCGTTTCTTTCGGCATGCCGTTTTGTCGCTCGCCATCGCCGCTGGGTGCACGGTGCTGACTCCGGCGATAGCAGCCGCGGCCGAGTCCGCCGCGGCGCCGTGCGGCTCGTCTGCAGCAGCCTGTATCAGCCTCAGCCGGCAGCAAGCCTGGCTGATGAACGGAGGTCAGGTCACCTATGGGCCGACTCCGATCACGTCCGGAAAGCCTGGCTGGCGCACGCCAGCTGGCACGTTCAAGGTGCAGTGGAAGAATCGCCACCACCGCAGCAAGACGTTCAACAACGCCCCGATGCCGTACTCGGTGTTCTTCACCAACACCGGTATCGCGTTCCATCAGGGCAGTCTCAAGCAGCCATCGCACGGTTGTATCCACCTCGGCCAGAACGCGGCCGCGACCTTCTTCAAGCAGTTGTCGGTGGGCCAGGTCGTACAGGTTGTGAGCTGAGCCGGTGCAACGCAGGCAACAGCGCGCGTAGGGCCCGGCCGCGGTGTGACACGACGTCTTTCTCGGCTGGGTCCAGCTCAGCGGAAGTGCGCGACTGCCCGTCCGGGATAAAGATCGGGTCGTAGCCGAAGCCGTTGCTGCCACGAGCGACCCGGGCCAGGGTGCCGCGCCACTCACCGCGCATGACAGTCTGTGTCCCTGGAATTCGGGTCCCGGGGGCCTGGCCGCCCCGCGGCACGGCGAGTGCCGCGGCACAGACGAACGCTGCACCACGGCGGTCGTCCGGAACGTCGGTCAGCTGATCGAGCACCAATTGCAGGTTCGCGGCATCGTCGCCGTGGCGGCCGGCCCACCGGGCTGAGAGCACCCCGGGCATGCCGTTGAGCGCGTCCACCTCCAAGCCTGAGTCGTCGGCGACCGTGGCCAGACCAGTGGCTGCCGCCGCGCCGTGGGCCTTGGCCAGCGCATTGCCTTCGAAGGTGGCAGCGGTCTCCGGAACCTCAGGGAACGCCGGCACGTCGTCGAGCCCCACTACCTGTAGCCGCAGCACCTGTGCCCCGCTGGTGCCGGACAACGCCAAGATCCGTCGGAGCTCGATCAACTTCTTCGGGTTGCGCGTCGCCAGCAACAACCGAACAGCGCTCACGACCGGGGTAGTGCGCCGGGGTAGGGCTGGGCCAGCGCGGCGGTTTGGATCACGGTCAACTCCTGACAGCCCTTGAGCGCCAGATCAAGCATGTGGTCGAGGGTGGATCGGGCGAAGGGGGCGCCTTCCCCCGTCCCCTGCAACTCCACGAGCGTGCCGGTGTCGGTGGCCACCACGTTCATGTCGACCTCGGCGCGGGAATCCTCCTCGTAGGGCAAGTCCAGCCGGATCCGGCCCTCCACCACACCGACACTCACCGCGGCGATGGAGCAGGACAACGGGTGTGGGTCGCGAAGCCGACCGGCCGCCCGCAACCACGTCACCGCGTCGGCCAGCGCCACATAGCCGCCGGTGATCGCCGCGGTGCGGGTGCCGCCATCGGCCTGGATGACGTCACAGTCAAGGGAGACGGTGTTCTCTCCAAGAGCGGCGAGGTCGATGCATGAGCGCAGGGCGCGCCCGATCATCCTGCTGATCTCGTGCGTGCGGCCCCCGAGGCGGCCCTTGACCGACTCCCGGTCACTGCGGGTATGGGTTGACGAGGGCAGCATCGCGTACTCGGCGGTGAGCCAGCCCTGCCCGGAACCCTTGCGCCAGCGCGGCACGCCGTCGACGACGCTGGCCGCACAGAGCACCCGGGTTCGACCGCACTCGATCAACACCGACCCCGCGGGCCACTGCTGGTAGCCACGGGTGATGTGAACCTCCCGGAGCGCCTCGTCGGCCCGACCGTCCGCTCGTGTCACCGCGCCAGCCTACCCACGGCATTCAACAGTGAGATGCACGACGGCCGAGCCGTGAAATGTCGCGACGGCCGAGCCGTCAAATCTCATAGTCGGCGCCGGGACGGACCAGCTCGATGGGCCCGTCGAAGGCGTCCTTCGCCTCGCCGAGCACCTGCTCGGCGTCAGTCCACGGGGGCACGTGTGTGATCAGCAGGCGGCCGACTCCCGCCGCTGCGGCGGCCCGTCCGGCGTCCGTGCCAGAAAGGTGTATCCCCGGCGGGTTGTCCGCTTGGTGCGGCCAGGATGCTTCGGCGAGCAGCACGTCCGCGCCGGTGGCCAGCTCGACCAGCTGCGAGCAGGGGCCGGTGTCTCCTGAGTAGACCAGCACCCGTCCTGCATGATGCACCCGCAATGCGTAGGCCTCGCAGGGGTGGTCGACCCGTGCGGCGCGTACTTCGATGGGACCGATCGAGGCGGCCCCGGCGTAGGACCGGAAGTCGTAAATGTCGGACAGGTCGGTCGTGTTGCGCTCTACGGCGTTGGGGGCGTAGGCGGCCACCAGACGTTCGGCGGCATCGGTCGGTCCGTACAGCGGCATGGGGTCGCTCGGCGGCGGATGCGGGTGGTAGCGGCGGTAAACGGTCAGGGCCGACACATCGGCGCAGTGATCCGGGTGCAGGTGAGACAGGACGAGTGCGTCGAGGGTGAAGGGGTCAAGATAGCGCTGCAGCGCACCGAAGGTCCCGTTGCCCAGATCAAGAACCACACTGGTGTCCCCGGCCCGGACCAGATATCCGGACGCGGGAGACTTCGGAGCCGGGACACTACCGGCGCAGCCCAGCACCGTCAGCAGCATCTCAGCCTCCTATCAGTCCCCCGACAGGCCCCACCAGTCCCCCTGCGGGCGCTGTCGCGGCAAGCGAGGGTCCTAGGAAGCGGCGGGCCAGCCGGGCGAAGGACACGGGATTCCCAGTGGCGCTGAACTGATGTTCGGGCTCGTCGGGCTCGGCACGCAGCAACTCGACCTCGGTGAGCATCCGCAGCACGTCCTTGGCGGTCTCCTCCGCACTGGACACCAGGGTCACCCCGTCGCCCATGACGATCTGTAATACGCCGGTGAGCAGCGGGTAATGTGTGCACGCCAGTACAAGGGTGTCCACACCGGCGCGCTGTAGCGGCTCGAGATAGGACTGTGCCAGGCCGAGCATCTGACGCCCTGACGTCATTCCGCGTTCCACGAAGTCCACGAACCGCGGGCAGGCCACCCCGGACACCTCGACGTGCGGCGCTGCGGCGAAGGCGTCATGGTAGGCCCGGGATCGGGTGGTGGCCTCCGTTCCGATCACTCCGATCCGGCCGGAGTGGGTGACGGCGACAGCCCGCCGCACGGCCGGGCGCACCACCTCCACCACCGGAATCGAATAGCGCTCCCGAGCGTCGGCCAGGCAGGCCGCCGAAGCGGTATTGCAGGCGATGACCAGTAACTTCACTCCGCTTTCCACCAGCTCGTCGGCCACCGCCAGCGCGTGTGAACGGATTCGCGCGATGGGTAGCGGACCGTACGGACCGTGCGCGGTATCGCCGACGTAGCGTAGCCGCTCGCGCGGCAACTGATCGGCGATCGCGCGGGCCACGGTGAGCCCCCCGACACCAGAGTCGAAGACGCCGATCGGGGCGTCCGGACGGGTCACGACCTGTTGGCCCAAGGTCGGTCAGTACCGCGTCGATCGGTACGGGGTGGATCGATGCGGGGTTGGTCAGCGCGGACGACCAGCCGGCCGGCGAGCAGACCGCCCAGCGCGCCGAATAGGTGCCCCTCCCAGGAGATCCCGGGCGTACCGGGTAGCACGCCCCACAGCACGCCACCCCAGACTGCGAACAGTGCCACCGCCAGCAGGATCTGCGCCGGACTGCGGGCGAAGAAACCTCGGATGAGGAGGAAGACCAACCATCCGAAGATCAAAATTGACGCACCGAGGTGCACCCCGGGGCTGCCCGTCAACCATGTTCCTAGGCAGCCGACCAGCCAGATCGTGGCGGTCACCGCAACGAATTGGCCGACGCCGCCGGCCAGCGCGAAGAATCCGAGTACCAGCACCGGCACCGTGTTGGCCACCAGATGGGGCCAACCGTCGTGCAGCAGCGGACCCCATAACACACCATCGAGCCCGTCCAGCCGCCGAGGCTCGATCCCGCGGCTCTGGTCGAGCTCGCCACCGAGGACCATGTCCACCGCCTCGGTGACATACAGCAGGCCGGTGAACGCGGCAATGATCATCGCGGCCTGTCCGGGACGGGCCGGAAACACCCGCGGACGGGTAAGACTTCCGGAAGGCGTCGGCACGTCCACCGACACTACCCGCGCTCCCTAAGAGAATCCTGTGCCTGTGAACAGCCCGTGAGCGCTACGCCCACAGCTGCCCGTCTAGGCGGGCCGCGGCTTCGTCTAGGTCGCCTGAGTAGGCGCCGGTGGAGAGGTATTTCCACCCTGCGTCGCAGACCACGATGACGATGTCGGCCGGCTCGCCGGTTCCCGCGGCCTTCTCGGCGACGGCAAGGGCGGCGTGCAGGATCCCGCCGGTGGAGATGCCGGCGAAGATACCCTCGGCTTCCAGCAGCTCGCGGGTGCGGCGCAACGCATCAAAGGAGCCGACGGAGAACCGGCCGGTGAGTACCTCCGGGTCGTAGAGCTCGGGCACGAATCCCTCATCGAGATTGCGCAGGCCGTAAACCAACTCCCCGTAGCGCGGTTCCGCTGCGATGATCTGCACGTCGGGCTTGCGCTCCCGCAAATAGCGCCCCACTCCGACCAGCGTGCCGGTAGTACCAAGCCCGGCGACGAAATGAGTAATGGTGGGCAGATCGCGAAGGATCTCCGGTCCGGTGGTGCGGTAATGCGCCGCAGCATTGGCCGGGTTGCCGTACTGGTAGAGCATGACCCAGTCGGGGTGTGCGGCGGCCAGCTCCTTGGCCCGCGCCACCGCCTGGTTCGAGCCGCCGGCCGCCGGCGAGAAGATGATCTCCGCACCGTAGGCCTCGAGGAGCTGCCGCCGCTCTATCGAGGTGTTCTCCGGCATCACGCAGACCAGCCGGTAGCCCTTGAGCTTCGCCGCCATCGCCAGCGAGATCCCGGTGTTGCCGGAGGTCGGTTCCATGATGGTGCAACCCTTGGTGAGCCGACCGGAGCGCTCAGCGTCCTCGATCATCGCCAGCGCGGGGCGGTCCTTCACCGAACCGGTGGGATTGCGGTCCTCCAGCTTGGCCCACAACCGCACGTCGGATGAGGGCGAAAGATGAGGCAGGCCCACCAGCGGGGTGTCACCCAACGCGTCGAGCAACGAGTCATACCGGGCCATTGCGGCTCCCTTCGGTCGCGCCCGTGCGCGAAACGGTGCTATAACACTGTTTCGCACTCACGAGCGGCACAGCCGCCAGCCACAGCCGGCAGGATCGTCACGTTGTCGCCATCGCGTACCGCAGCGGCCAGACCGCCGGCGAAGCGGATGTCCTCGTCGTTGACGTAGACGTTGATGAAACGGTGCAGGGATCCATCCTTCACCAGCCGGCCCTTGATCCCGGAGTGCCGGCTCTCCAGGTCCTCGATCACTTCTGCAACCGTGGAGCCGGACGCCGCAACGGATTTCTCGCCCCCGGTGTGGGTGCGCAGGATGGTGGGAACGGAGACGGTGACGGCCATTGTCAGATCCTCCTGTAGAGCGCGGTCGACTCACCAGTACCTGTACGCACATCCGGCCCCGGGCATTCCGGGGACGGGAGGCGGATCAGGGCGCGTCGGGGACGTCGTCGGCGCCCGTATGGGAGAACATGTACGACTCGACGACCTCGACCGGCTCTTCGGTGACCACGCCGTCGATGATTCGGTAGGAGCGCAGCTCGTGAGTGTCCGGATCACGGGTGGACACCAGCACGTAATGCGCATCCGGCTGGGAGGCATAGGAAATGTCGGTACGGGACGGATACGCCTCGGTTGCGGTATGCGAGTGGTAGATCACCACCGGTTCCTCATCGGCGGCGTCCATTGCACGCCATACCCGAAGCTGCTCGGCTGCGTCGAACCGGTAGAAGGTCGGCGAGCGCTCGGCGTTGACCATTTCGATGAACCGTTCCGGACGGTCGGAGCCCACCGGTCCCGCCACCACACCGCACGCCTCGTCCGGGTGGTCCCGGCGGGCGTGCCTGACCATCGCGTCGACGAGGTCGCGGCGGATCGTCAGCACACCCTCATCCTACGTCCCGGAAAGCGCATCGATGAGGGACTCCTGCACCCAGGTCAGCCAGTGGTAGACGCCAAGGTGCGGTGCCCGGAGGTCACCGGGGGAAAGCTCGTCGGGCATGTCCTCGGTGACCTCGAGTACAGCGCCCAGGGCCAACCGGACGTCGTTGAGAGCGGACAGCCACGCCTGTGCCTGATCGTCGGAAAGCCGTACCCGCCCGCCCTGCGCCGGGCAGGTGTCCAGCACGACGCCGGCCACCCCGTCCTTGATGGCCACCAACTCCGGCTCGTGCAGCGCGCGCAGGCCACCGGACAGCGTGGCGTCCTCACGGTGGAAATCGGGTAGTAGCCGGGCCAGCACCCGGTCGGTAGGAGCGGTGGTGGGGCCGGTGGTCATGCCGGTGAGCTCGGCCAGCTCGTCGCGCGGGTTCGCCGCGACCCGGGCACCGAGCATGTCGCGAACCTGGCCGACCAGCCCGCGCAGCAGCCCAGCCTCCCGTTCGGACAGGTCGGTCACCACCAGTCCGCCGCGACGCCGCCAGCCGTTCACGCGTCGCGCTGCATGGTCGCCCAGAGCCCGGCGCCGTGCAGCTTCGCGACGTCGACCTCGACCTTGTCCCGGGAACCGCTGGTCACTACGGCCCGGCCCTTGTGGTGTACGTCCAGCATCAACTTGGTGGCTTCATCGCGGCTGAATCCAAAGAGCTTCTGGAACACGTAGGTGACGTAGGACATCAGGTTCACCGGGTCGTTCCAGACGATCGTCAGCCAAGGCCGGTCCGCGGTGCCAGCCTCGTTCACCGCCGGGTCGACCTGGGTCTGCTCCAGTTCGACGGGTGTGGTCATACCCCCATGTTCCCACCACGACCGGTCCTACGCTCTTGAGATGCCCCTGCTTACACCCACCAGCACCGCACTGCTGACCGACCAGTACGAGCTGACCATGCTTGCCAGTGCCCTGGCCGACGGATCGGCCTCCCGGCGCTGCACGTTCGAGGTCTTCGTCCGCGGGCTGCGCAGCCACCGCTACGGGGTCGTCGCCGGTGTCCCCCGGTTGCTCGACGCGGTGGCCAGGTTCCGGTTCGGTCCAGAGCAGCTGGCGTTCCTGCACCGCATGCTGGACCCACGCACCCTGGACTGGTTGGCCAGCTACCGGTTCAGCGGCGACATCGACGGCTACCCCGAAGGTGAGCTGTACTTCCCCGGCTCCCCGGTGCTGACGGTGACCGGCAGCTTCGCCGAGGCGGTGATGCTGGAAACGCTGGTGCTGTCGGTGCTCAACCACGACAGCGCGGTGGCCTCGGCGGCGGCCAGGATGGCCAGCGCCACGGGAGATCGGCCGTTGGTCGAGATGGGTAGCCGGCGCACCCACGAGGAAGCGGCGGTGGCCGCCGCCCGTGCGGCCTACCTCGGAGGTTTCAGCGCGACGTCCAACCTGGCGGCCGGGCAGCGCTACGGCATCCCGACCACCGGCACCGCGGCGCACGCGTTCAGCCTGCTGCATGATAGCGAGGCGGACGCTTTCGCAGCGCAGGTGGCAGCGCTGGGGACCGACACCACCCTGCTGGTGGACACCTTCGACATCACCCGGGGCATCGCCACCGCCATCGAAGTCGCCGGTCCGGGGTTGCGCGCGATCCGGATCGACTCGGGAGATCTCGGGGTGCTGGCCCGGCAGGCTCGGGAGCAACTCGATCGGCTGGGTGCGCCGGACGTGCAGATCGTGGTCTCTGGGGACCTGGACGAATACTCGATCGCGGCGCTGCGCGCCGATCCGGTGGACTCCTACGGGGTGGGTACCTCGGTGGTGACCGGTTCGGGCGTGCCGACCGCGGGGCTGATCTACAAGCTGGTCGAGGTGGACGGACATCCGGTGGCCAAGCTAAGCGCGTCCAAGGTGTCGCGGGGCTGGGCAAAGAGCGCGTTGCGCCGGCACAAACCCTGCGGCACCGCGATCGAAGAGGTGGTGTTCCGGCGTGGTCAGCAACCAAAGCTCGAGGAGCACGACCGGGTGCTGCCGGTGCCGATGCTGCGCGATGGCCAGCCGGTTGGCCCGCCGTCCACGCTGGAACAGGGACGCGAGCGGCTCCGAGCCGCGCTGGTCAGCCTGCCGCTCGACGGTCTGCGACTATCTCCTGGAGAGCCGGCTATCCCCACGGTGTTTGCCTGACGTCGATGTGAATCAGGGTTGCTCGGCCTTGACCGGTGTGTCGCATCGAAGGTCGGCGACGTCCGTAACGGCCTCACGTCGCTGACGGTAGCGTTTGCCGCTGTGCCCGACCCCGTCACCACCCTGCCGGACGTCGGCGCGCTGCTTGCTGCGGCGGTGGAGGCCCTGGGAGGAGCCGAGCGGTCGGGTCAGGTGTTGATGGCCGAGGCGGTGGATCGGGCGATCCGCACCGGCGAGCATCTCGCGGTGCAGGCCGGCACCGGCACCGGCAAGTCGCTGGCGTATCTGATTCCGGCGATCCGGCACGCCGTCGCAGCCAGCACCACCGTGGTGATCTCCACCGCGACCATCGCGCTGCAGCGCCAGCTCGTGGACCGGGACCTGCCACGGCTGGCCGGTGCGCTGGAGCCGCTGCTGGGAGAGGCCCCGAGCTTCGCGATCCTCAAGGGCCGGCGCAATTACCTGTGCCTGCACCGGTTGAACACCGGGCCGACCGACGAGGGTGAGGACTTGTTCGAGGCTGCGTCGCTGGCCTCGCCGAGCTCGATGCTCGGCCGCCAGATCGCCCGGCTGCATGAATGGTCGTCGCACACCACCACCGGGGATCGCGACGAGCTGGTGCCCGGCGTGACCGACCGGGCCTGGCGGCAGGTGTCGGTGAGTGCCCGCGAGTGCTTGGGCCTGTCCCGCTGCCCGGTGGGCATGGACTGCTTCGCAGAGCAGGCCCGGGCTCGCGCCGGCCGTGCCGAGGTGGTGGTCACCAACCATGCGCTGCTGGCGATCGACGCGATGGGTGACCGCCAGGTGCTCCCCGACCACGACGTCGTGGTCGTCGACGAGGCACACGATCTGGTCGACCGGGTCACCAGCGCGGCCACCGAGGAGCTCACCGCGGCCATGGTCGAGACCGCGGCCCGCCGCTGCGCCCGGCTGATCGACGAGCAGATCGCCGACGAGTTGGCCGCCGCGGGTGACGGCCTGGCGCTGCTGCTCGGGAACGCGGCGGTGCAGCGTTGGGACACCCTGAGCACTGGGGTGGCCGGCGGGCTCACCGTGGTGCGCGACGCGGCGCACCGGTGCACCACCGCGCTGGGGACCGAGCGCCGGGAGGATCCAGACGCCGCCGCCCGTCGCCGGCTCGCGCTGGCCGCGCTGGAGCAGGTGCACTCGGCTGCCGCCCGGGTGCTCGTCGCTTGCCCCGACAGTGAGGCCGAGCGGCGCGACGTCGTCTGGCTGGCGGAGGAGACGGTACGCGGGCGGGTGCTGAGGGTCGCCCCACTGCGCGTCGCCGAGCTGTTGCGGCAGCGGCTGTTCGAGCAGCAAACGGTGGTGCTCACCTCCGCCACCCTCACCTTGGGCGGGACGTTCGACGCGCTCGCCGCGCAGTGGGGCCTGCCCCGCCAGCGTCCATCCGGGGTACCGGACCCAGCACCAGCCGCCGGAACTGCCACCGAACGGCCGCCACCGGCCGACGACGACGGCGGCCCGGCGTGGACCGGTCTGGATGCAGGCTCGCCGTTCGTGCACCGCCGAGCCGGGATTCTGTACACCGCCGCGCACCTGCCGCCGCCTGGTCGTGATGGGCTGCTGCCTGCCTACCTCGACGAGCTCACCACGCTGGTCACCGCGGCGGGCGGGCGCACTCTCGGCCTGTTCTCCTCGATGCGGGCCGCCAAGCAAGCCTCCGAGGCGCTGCGGTCGCGGCTGGATGTTCGCATTCTGTGCCAGGGCGACGATGCGACCGGCCTGCTGGTGCAACAGTTCGCGCAGGACGAATCGACTTGCCTTTTCGGTACGTTGTCGCTGTGGCAAGGCGTTGACGTGCCGGGCCGGTCACTGTCGCTGGTGGTGGTCGACCGCATCCCGTTTCCGCGGCCCGACGACCCGCTCAGTTCGGCGCGGCAGCGCGCGGTGGCCGCCCGTGGCGGCAACGGGTTCCTCGCGGTGGCGGCAACGCACGCCGCGCTGCTGCTTGCTCAGGGCGCCGGTCGGCTGCTGCGTTCGACCGAAGACCGGGGCGTGGTGGCGATCCTGGACCCGAGGCTGGCTACTGCCCGCTACAGCACTTTCCTGCGCGCATCCCTCCCGCCGTTCTGGCCCACCACCGATCCGGCCGTGGTGCACGCGGCCCTCGCCCGCCTCGTCACGACCGAGCAGGCCACTGCGCCGCTACGGTGACGGTGCCGGGCGCCACTTCGGTGAAGCCGGCATCGCGGACGGCGAGTACGCCGCGCTCCCGCCAGGCCCGATCTGGCCGGTCGCTAGGAGCCAGCGCGGCCCACCGCTGCACCGAGGCGATGCGCACGGCGCAGCGGTAGCCGTCGGCCGCCCACCTGTCCAGCTCTGCTGCTCGGCCGTCGCCGGTCAGCAGCGCCGCCAGCAGCATGGTGGCGTGCCCGACCTGGGCGGCGGCCTTGCCCACGGTCATCATCGGCTCCGGTGCGAGCCAGAGCACGGGGATCCCTTCCGGTGCCGGGCCGGCGTCGTCGGCAGGCACGTCGGTGCCACCGACCTGCAGCCGGGTCACGGCTTTCGGGGTCTCGTCGACCAACCACGGCAGCAACGCCCGCACCTGCGCGCCCCGGCGCTCGACGGTGCTGCCCGGCAGCTCGGTCACCGCGGTCCAGTGCGCGCCGCGAGCGCGCCGGGCGACCTTGCGGATCCGGCCCGCCACCCAGGGCGCAACCTCGGGATACCACGGACCGCCGGGCTGCGAACGCTCGTCAAGGCATACCACCACCGCAGCTGACGCTGCCGCCTCCAGCAGCGCGCTGCGCGGCGGCGCCGCGTCCCGCTCGATGCGCAGCACCAGCGGCATCGCGCGCACCGACTCCGGGTCCTCGTTGGTGATGTCGGCGGTCGCTGCTGCCGGCAAGCTCAACCACCTCGCGTACCGCGCGGCCAGGGGTGCCAGCACGCTCACAGTGGCACCCTGCGCAGCAACCCGTCGGCTGCGTCGGCGGCTTCGACCTCCTCGCGGGTCACGCCCAGTACGAACAGCACAATGTCCAGGAACGGTTGGGTGATCGCGGTATCCGCGACCTCCCGCAGTGCCGGTTTGGCGTTGAACGCGACACCCAGTCCGGCAGTGGTGAGCATGTCGATGTCATTCGCGCCGTCGCCCACCGCGACACACTGGGCCAGTGGGATCCCGAAGTGTTCGGCGGCCTTGCGCAGTGCGTCAGCCTTCCCGGGTCGGTCCACCACCGGGCCGATCACCTGGCCGGTGAGCTTCCCGTCGCGGATCTCGAGCTCGTTGGCGGTGCAGAAGTCCAAGTTAAGATCTTCAGCGATCGGTCGCACGATTTGGGTGAAGCCACCTGAGACGACTCCGCAGCGATACCCCAACCGCTTGAGGGTCCGGACGGTCGTACGAGCCCCGGGCGTGAGCTCCAAGGAGTTGGTCACTTCGGTGAGCACGCCGGCCGGCAGGCCCGCCAGCAGCGCCACCCGGCCACGCAGCGACTCGGTGAAGTCCAGCTCACCCCGCATCGCGGCCTCGGTGACCGAGCGCACCTCAGCCCCGCACCCGGCGTGTTCGGCGAGTATCTCGATCACCTCGCCCTGCACCAGAGTCGAGTCGACGTCAAAGACCACCAGACGCTTGGCCCGGCGCGCGATGCCCACCCGTTCGACAGCGAGGTCGACCTCGCCCTGTGCCGCGATCCTGACCAACGTGGAACGCAGCAGAGCATCAGCGGCCTCGCCGGCCCCGTTGCTGGGCACCGACACGAGCAGCTCGAGGCCGGTGACCGGGTAGTCCGCGATTCGCCGGATGCCGTCGATGTTGATGTCCAATGCGGCCAACGCGCGGGTCGTCTCGGTGAAGGCGCGTGCCGTCACCGGCCGGCCCAGCACCAGCACGACATGGGTGGACCCGCGGACGCTCGCGCCTACCGCGTCTGCACCGACCTCCACCTCCACCTGCATCCCGATGCTGGCCATGGCCTGCTCGGCGGCCTCCTGCAAGCCCTCAGGATCAGCCGTGGTAGCCACCAGGACGCCGAGAATGATCCGGCCCCGGATCACGACCTGCTCGACGTCGAGGATGTCGACCCCATGCCTGGTGAGCGCTGAGAAGATCACCGACACGACCCCTGGCTTGTCCCGCCCGGTGACCGTCACCAGCAGGGTGGTGCGTGGGTTGCCGGTCACTTCTCGCGGGGGTCGTCGATCTCTTCTTGCTGCACGGCCTTTGCCGCTTGCTCGCTGGGCGCCGGGTGCCCGCCGCCTACCTCCGCCTCGGTTCGCATGCGCTCTGACATGTGTGGGTAATGAAGTTCGAATGCCGGTCGCTCGGAGCGGATGCGGGGCAGTTCGGTGAAGTTGTGGCGCGGCGGCGGGCAGCTGGTCGCCCACTCCAAGGAGTTGCCGAAGCCCCACGGATCGTCAACGGTCACGACCTCGCCGTAGCGGTAGCTGCGGAACACGTTCCACAAAAACGGCAGCGTAGAGGCGCCCAGCACGAACGCGCCGATCGAGGAGACCATGTTCAGCGTGGTGAACCCGTCGCTGGCCAGGTAGTCGGCGTAGCGGCGAGGCATGCCCTCATTGCCTACCCAGTGCTGCACCAGGAACGTCAGATGGAAGCCGATGAACGTGGCCCAGAAGTGGAACTTGCCCAGCGGCTCGTCGAGCATCCGGCCGGTCATCTTCGGGAACCAGAAGTAGATCCCGGCGAACGTGGCAAAGACGATCGTGCCGTAGAGCACGTAGTGGAAATGTGCCACCACGAAGTAGGTGTCGGCGACGTGGAAGTCGATCGCCGGGGCGGCCAACAACACCCCGGTCAGCCCACCGAGCAGGAAGGTGACGAGGAATCCGATCGAGAACAGCATAGGAGTCTCGAACGTGAGTTGTCCTCGCCACATGGTGCCGATCCAGTTAAAGAACTTGATACCGGTGGGCACCGCGATGAGGAAAGTGGTAAACGCAAAGAACGGCAGCAGCACAGCACCCGTGGCGTACATGTGGTGGGCCCAGACCACGACCGACAGCGCACCGATCGACAACGTGGCGAAGATCAGAGTCTTGTACCCGAACAACGGTTTGCGGCTAAATACCGGGAAAATCTCCGACACGATGCCGAAGAAGGGCAGCGCGACGATGTACACCTCGGGGTGGCCGAAGAACCAGAACAGGTGCTGCCACAGGATCGCGCCGCCGTTGGCCGGGTCGAACACATGCGCCCCGAGCAACCGATCGGCCTCCAACCCCAGTAGCGCCGCGGTCAGGATCGGGAACGCCAGGAGCACGAGCAGCGACGTGACCAGGATGTTCCAGGTGAAAATCGGCATCCGGAACATCGTCATCCCGGGCGCTCGCAGGCACACGACCGTGGTGACCATGTTGACCCCGCCCAGGATGGTGCCCAGGCCGGCGACCACCAGACCCATGATCCACAGGTCCGCGCCCACACCCGGGGAGTGGATGGCGTCGGACAGCGGGGTATAGGCGAACCAGCCGAAGTCAGCAGCGCCACCCGGAGTGAGAAATCCGGATAACACCATGATGCCGCCGAAGAGGAACAGCCAGAAGGAGAACGCGTTGAGCCGAGGAAAGGCGACGTCCGGTGAACCGATCTGCAGCGGCAACACCAAATTGGCGAAAGCGAACAGGATCGGCGTGGCGTACAACAACAGCATGATCGTGCCGTGCATGGTGAACAGCTGGTTGTACTGCTCGTTGGACAGGAACTGCAGGCCCGGCTGGGCCAGCTCGCCACGGATCAGCATTGCCATGCTGCCACCGATGAAGAAGAAGGCCATCGAGGCGACGAGGTACAACATGCCGATCACCTTGTGATCGGTGGTCTGGAGCAGCCCCAGTAGGGCCGATCCCTTGACCGTGCGGCGCACCGGGTGCGGACGTGTGGCGATCGGCGGGGGCGCAACGGCCGTCACAGGTTGCCTCCTGGTAGTCCACGAATCACCGCGCACGGTACCGACCCAAGGCAACCGTAGTGATCGTGCTCCCGACCAGATAGTAGCTGCGCCAGCGCCGGCTGTCGGTTCGGCCCCCGGATCGAGGGAGAGGTCAGGCGGTCTGCTGCCGAGCGGCGCGGTTGCGGCGGACTTGGTCCATGTCCAGTGCACGGGCTCGACCCACGAGGTCGTCCAGGATCTCCGGCGGCAGGGCGCCCGGCTTGGCGTAGAGCACGAGCCCTTCCCTCAGCACCACCAAGGTGGGGATGGACATCACGCGGAATGCGGCGGCGAGCTCGCGCTGCGCCTCGGTGTCGACGGTGCCGAACACCGCGTCAGGGTGACGCTCGGAGGCCTCATCGAAAACGGGCCCGAAGCTGCGACATGGTCCACACCATGACGCCCAGAAATCGACCAGCACCAATTCGGCGCTGCCCACGACCTCGGAAAAGTTGTCCTTCGTCAGTTCAACCGTCGCCATTGCCACCTCCGCATGATGTCGTCCGTGCCATGGGCAACACCGGTCGAGCAACACGCATTCCGCAACCATCGGACCGGCTGGTCTGACTGACCGAGCGCGAGCGCCAGAGCGCCTGCACCGCAAGTGGTTCGCCCGGCTGGGCAGCGCGGGCGAACCGGTTTTCAGCACAAGACGTCCCTCGTTCAGTGCAGCGTCGATTTCCCTCGACCGGGATGTTGCCGACGTCTGGTCCGCTCAGCCCTGCTTGGCATCCTCGCCGGCACCGCTGGAGGAGGTCGTGATGGCACGACACCGGATCCCGTTCGCGATCGCTGCGGCAGGTCTGGCCGTGTTCGGCCTGGCCGTGGTCGGCCTGGCCGGCTCAGCCGCCGCCGACGACGACCGGCCCGCGCGGCCGACGCTGATCGGCCGGGCAATCCTGCCGACCGAGGCGGCACCGCCCGGAACCAACGTCAACTGCCCCACCTCACCGCCGGCAAGCGTCACCCCCGTGCCGCAGCCGCAACCCCGCGGTGGCTACTCGGCGCTGATCGAGGGGCCCCGCCGCTCTCAGTGGGCACTGCCGGACAACGGGTACGGCGCCAAGAACAACTCGTGCGACTTCATCCTGAGGGTGGATCGGGTGCGCGTCGAGCATCTGCGTTCGGGGTCCTCCACCGAGCCTGGCAAGGTCGAGGTACTCGAGTCGTTCCAGCTCCGCGACCCGGACCGCAGGATCCCGTTCCCGATCTACCGCCAAGCCAGCCCCGAACGGCTACTCACCGGCTGGGACTTCGACCCCGAGTCGGTGCGCATCGACCGCGAGGGGACCTTCTGGTTCGGCGATGAGTTCGGGCCCTACCTGCTGCACACCGACCGCACCGGCAAGGTGCTGGAGGCCCCGATCCCCACGCCCGGCGTACGCGCGCCGGAAAACATGCTCTCGCCCGCCGGCCAACCGGTGAACCTGCCAGGTAGCTCGGGATTCGAGAGCATGGCGATCTCCACCGACGGCCGGTTCCTGTACCCCGCGCTGGAGCGTGCGCTGACCACCGAGCCGGATAAGACGCGGCGCCTGGTCTTCCAGTTCGACCTGCGCCGGAAGGTCTACACCGGCAAGACCTTCGTCTATCCGGCGGATCCGGCCATCCCGACCACGCCGCCCGGCCAGGACCAGCATGTCATCGCCGACCTGACGGCGATCGGCGACGACCGCTACGTCGTCATCGAACGGGACTTCCGGCAGGGCGCCGCGGCCCTGTTCGAGAAGATCTTCGTCGTCGAGCTCGATGACAGCGATCGATCAGGCTTGTTGAGCAAGCGGGAAGTGGTGGACCTGCTCGACATCGCCGATCCCAGAAGGATCTCCCTGGTCGGCGCCCGCCCCGGCGACATCGGGCTGGGCGAGCGGTTCACGTTCCCCTACGTCACCACCGAAGCGGTGCTACCGCTGCGCAACAACGTCCTGGCGATCGTCAACGACAACAACTTCGGTTCTGTCGGCGGGCGCAATCCCTCCCTGCCCGACTACACCGACTTCATCGAGGTCCGAGTTCCCGATCTGAACGACGACTGGCCTGGTCTCACTCACCCCGCTGACGATCACCAATCACTCCGACGCGGAGCCTGAACTGCAGCATCGGCCTAGGCTGAGGTCGCCAGCCGGTCCTCGGCCACTCGCTGTCGCTGTCGCCAGGTTCGGTTCTTCGCCCGGTTGCCGCAGTCGGCCATGTCGCACCATCGGCGCGAGCGATTGCGTGAGGTGTCCAGGTAGGCCCACCGGCAGTCGGGCGCGGCGCACGCCTTGACCCGGGGCCATGCGTTGGCGGCCCGTACGGCGAAATAATATCCGGCTGCGGCAGCGATTCCGGGCCCGGCGGCGTCGGCGTCGGCTTGAGCGACGAGGCGTGGTCCCTGCTGGTCGTCGCCGAGCTCGACGACCAGCGGCTTTGATTGCAGCACGGTCGCGGCGTCCAGGACCGTTCGGCCGTCAGGGTTCTGACCGTTGTTGGCAGCGGCGAGCTGGCGCAGGCCCTCGCGCAGGGTTCGCAGCCCGGCCAACGAGCCCTGGTCGACGAGCGCAACCCGCTCGGGGATGCCGAGACCGAGCCAATCCGCGAGCCAAGCCGACGCCCGTTCGTCGGCGAGCACGTCGTCACCGTCGGGACGGTGCAATGTGTTGATGAACGCCACCAAGCGGTTCGCCTCGGCGACCGCGCTCCCCTTCGTCATAAGACCACTGTAGCTGCTTGACAGGTTAGATCTGAGCGGGCTAACTAACTGGCGTAAGGGATTAGACGGCCGTTGCCGATCGACCGAAGCGACTGCCTGTACTCAGCGGCCTGCCGGCCGGTAGGTGCAGATCAGGACGTCGGTCCCGGTTGTCGTGGTCGAGACCAACTCGAGCGGGCGGGCCGCACCGCCGTCGGGGAACACCCGCTTGCCCCCGCCGAGCAGGATCGGCTCGATCATCAGCCGGTACTCGTCGATGAGGTCGTGTTCGATCAACTGCGCAGCCAGCGACGCGCTGCCCATGACCTGCAGCGCCTTGCCGTCTCGTGCTCGCAGCTCGCGCACCGCGCCGATCGCGTCGTCGGCGGGTAGCAGGGTCGAGCCGAACCAGGCGAGGTCGTCTGGGGTGAGCGTGCGGGACGCCACGTACTTGGGAATCTCGTTCATGCGGTCGGCGAACGGGTCGCCGGCGCGGCCGGGCCAGGCGGCGGCCATCGCCTGCCAGGTGCGCCGGCCGAACAGCAGCGCCTCCGTGGCCGCCAGGACCTCATCGATCGCCGAGCCCATGGTCTGCGGGTCGAAGTACGGCATCGACCAGCCGCCGTGGGCGAACCCGCCGTCGGTGTCCTCCTCGCGGCCGCCGGGCGCCTGCACGACACCGTCCAGACTCATGAACTCACTAAGGACGACCTGCATCAGTACTCCCTTGGTCGGGCGGCCCCTGCGCTGGCCGGCCACGTGTAGATCTAACCCGCACGGCAAAGTCATCGCCCCGTCCGCTCATGCAGCGCGAGCGGGATACGGATCGCGACTTTCTCCGTTTAGCAAGAGACGGGATTCGCACACCGGAGAAGCATGCATGCCCACGCCATCGACCTGGGCATTCTCGGGTGAAGCTACTTACCGCTTACTCGCACTCCACACAAGCCGCTGACCTGCGGCTTTGCCACACCGTGGCGCTCGCCAGCCCTCCGCGTACCTCCAGACCAACGGCGACGTGTCCGTGGAGCCTGCGCGAGCGCCTCACCGAACGTGATATCGCCGAGCTGATCACCGCCTACCGCGACGGCGGCACCGCCACCTCCCTCGCCGCAACCCACGACGTGAGCCTCAGGAGCGTCAAGCGCCTCCTCCACGCCGCCGGTATCCGCCGAACGCCACCCACCCGACGATCCACGACGACTACACCGACAGCCAAGAATCGATAGCCCACCCATGCCCAAAGCTCACGACGCACAGCGACACGAACGTGCGTTCGCTTCACCCAATCCACCCGACACACCGAGCGCGTCATGACCACCTTCGTAGTGGGGCGTCCACGACATCGCCTTCGATCGGGCCAACGCTGCTGGGTCACGGCCAAACGATCACAATCTGAGCGCTGGCATGAGACACGTCCGTCGCACGTGCTGGAACCGAACGTCCAGCCCGTCAACCTGTGGTCGGCTAATGCGGCCGCGAGCGGGATGCGAATCTCAACTCCTTCCCCAGCGAAAGAAGGGACTCGCACACCGGAGAAGCATGAACGCCCAGGTCAGAGACCTGGGCCTGCTCTGGTGGACCCTGGGGGACGTTACTACAACACAAACACCAGGTCAGCGAACTGGAGGAGGTTGTCCCGCGAGTCGTAGAAGTTGAGGTGGCGGTCCCCCGCTCGGTGCCTGCCTGGTGGTAGGTGTCGAGCGACCGCCAAGTCACTCCGATGAGAAGGGGACCGCCGTGAGCAATAACTATCAGAGTGGGGTGCTCGATTCGAGCGCAGCCGGGCGCCTGGCGTTGCCAGAGACGGTGAGCGTGGCGCTGGAGGACATCGCCGCCGACATGCGGGAGGGGCTGCTGGCGCTCGCGGTCGGTACCGGGCTGCAGGTGATGGCGCAGCTGATGGAAGCCGACGTGGCCGCGGTGTGCGGGCCGAAGGGCAAGCACAACCCGGCGCGGGAGGCCGTGCGCCATGGCAGTGAGGCCGGCTCGGTGACCTTGGGCGGGCGCCGGGTGCCGGTGCGTCGACCCCGGATGCGCACCGCCGACGGCGCGGCCGAGGTGCCGGTGGCGTCGTATGAGTTGTTCAGCTCTACCGAGATCTTGGGCCGGATGGCGATGCAGAAGATGCTGGCCGGGATCTCGACTCGCCGCTACCCGGTCGGCTGGAACCGGTCGGTCAGCGCACCGAGCGCGTTGCGACCGCGACGAGCAAGTCGGCGATCTCGCAACGGTTCGTCGCGGCGACCGAGACCGCGCTTGCCGAGCTGCTCGCCGCTCCACTGGGTGCACTGGATCTGGTCACGTTGATGATCGACGGGGTGCACTTCGGTGAGCACGTGTGTGTGGTGGCGCTGGGTATCGGTATCGATGGCACTAAGCATCCGCTGGCCCTGGCGAGGGCTCGACGGAGAACACCACCACGGTCACCGAGTTTGCTCGTCGGGCTGCGGGAACGGGGCCTGGACACCACCCGGCCAATCTTCGTGGGCATCGATGGCGCCAAGGCGCTACGGGCCGCGGTGCTCCGGGTCTTCGACTACCCGGTGATCGGTCGCTGCCAGCTGCACAAGATCCGAAACGTCGCGGACAAGCTGCCCGATCACCTCGCCGCCACGGTGACCAAGCGGATGCGCACGGCCTACCACGCCGAGTCAGCGCTGGCCGCCCAAGCCCAGCTCGAGGCACTCGCCCGCGAATTCGATCGCACCCATCCCGGTGCCGCCGCATCGCTGCGCGAAGGCATGACAGAGACGCTGACCGTGCTGCGCTTGAGCGTGCCGCCGACGCTGGCCCGCACCCTGCGCAGCACAGACAGCATCGAGTCGATGATCTCGATCGCCCGCACCCACTGCCGCAACGTCAAACACTGGCAAAACGGCCAGATGGCGCTGCGCTGGTGCGCCGCCGGCATGGCCGAAGCCGGCAAGCAATTCCGCCACATCAACGGCCACCTGCACCTACCCACACTACGTCAAGCCCTCCAACACCACGCCACCGCGGAAACTGTTAGTACCACCCGGCACAATGAACCCGTGATCGCAGCCTGATCACAACGGGGCCCGCCGCCGAAGTTCAACGACGAACGGGACATCCTCAACTGGAGTCCTTGATCAGAAAGATGCCCGATCCCTCTGACGCGGTGCACCGGGTGCCCCGAGGTCGGAAGCCTGGCACCGCGCGGCGGCTCGATGCCGGTCGGGTACAGAAACTCATCGAGAGCTACCGGGCCGGAGCGACGGTGTACAAACTGGGCGAGCAGTTCGGCCTCGACCGCCGAACTGTCAGCGAGATACTGAGGCGACATAACGTACCGATGCGCCGACGTGGTCTCTCGCCCGAGCAGGTTGACGAGGCTGTCCGGCTGTACGAATCCGGCTGGTCGCTGGCCCGATCGGCCAGCGACTGGGCATAAACGGTACGACTGTACTGAACCGACTGTGGGAACGCGGCCTCAGAACTCGGGATGCGCAGGGGCGGGAGCGGTGAATCCCTCGTCGCGGCCATCAGGGCAGGCCAAGCGGGACGACACACCCACGCCGACCGTCGGGGTGCAGCGGCATGATGAGCGGCGTTGATGCTGCGGTTGGGCGGGGTGTGGATGTCGTGGGCAAAGGACGATCGTCGAGAAAGACGCGATTGAAGCGTAAGCCGGGCCGGACGAGGGAGACAGTTAATCTTTGGCGACTACTCAGGAGCCGTGAATCAGGGCAACTGTGGTCCCTAGTTGTGGCGGCCGGGGCATCGCCAGGAGGCCGGGGCATCGCCAGGAGTGCGACATCGGTGGGCGTCTCCCCCTCGATGATCATGACGTAGAAAACTCATCATCCCAGCTCACACGGGAACCTATCCCCACGACCCGTGTCGCCCACTACTCACGGATTTAGGTCTGACGAGGCAGTACGCCGGAAATCTCGTCTGTTTCCCGTCTACGTAACAGATCCCCCACCTGCCAGACTCGCGGCTGCACAGCGGCCAGTAACCGGCCACGATCATGACTGGCCTGGCGCACGAAAGATCTGGGCTAGCGGAGGGTTGACCTACTGATCGGCTGAGTCGAGTCGGGGTGGCCAGTCGATCGGTGCGACATCCCGAGCCTGGCTGAACTTCTCGAGGCTGTTGACCCAGAGAATCACTGTGGCGACCCGTAGGTTCGGTTGCGCGGATGCTTCTACCTCAGAGATTCCCAACTTGCGGAAGATCAGCGTACACCGCGCTTCGATGGTCTTGGGCGACACGTTGAGGGTATGCGCGATCTGTTCGTTCGTTTTACCGTCGACGATCAACCGAAGGGTATCCAGCTCCGCACCAGTGAGTCGCTCGCCAGGGTATTCCCTGCCCTGCAGCGGTACCAATTTCTTCTTGATCCGGCTGTCCAGGACGTTCTGTCGTTGCCGTAGAGCAGAAATCGCGGAGGCTATCTCGCTGGTGTGATGGACGCGGTTCTTCAGCAGGTAACCGACGCCAATCGGATTGACACTCATTAGGCGCAGCGCTGGAAACGGAGATTCGTAACTGGTGAACATCAGCACGCCGACCCTGGGCAGGTGTTCTCTGAGCCACAGGCCGATGCTGAGACCGACCAGGTCCTCGCTTGGGCCGACAAGCACGTCCAGCACGGCCACGTCGAACGCCACGGACCGGACCAGTTCGTGCATGTCGGCTGGCGTGGATGCTACGCCGGCCACTTCGATTCCTGCTTCCGAAAGCTCATGGGCAAACGAGTTGTTGTGACGAGGCAGGTCGTCGAACAACAGCACGCGGCTTGGGCGCTGTTCTTTCGTCATTCAGTTTCTGCCCCTTCCCCTCGCGGGAGCGGGAGCACCGCCTGCACACGAGCTCCCCCGTGCACAGATTGACCCTTCGACAGAATTCCATCCAAGAGCTCGACGCGTGCCGCCAGGTTCGCCATCCCATTCCCGGGGCGCTTTGGGCCACGCATTGGCCATCCTCTTCCGTTGTCATCAATGGTGATCTGCAATACCGCTTCAACCTCCGCAACCGAGATCCATACCCGCGTCGCACCGCTGTGCTTGATCGCATTCTGCAGCGCCTCGCTGATAAGGAAGTATGCTTCCAACTCGATCCGCTCTCGGCCGCGCTGGTTCGGATGGCGATCAGGAATGTCCTCGATCACTTCGATGCCGAATCGAGCAGGTTCGATGCTGTCCAGGAGCGTGGTGATCGCACCCGCCAATCCGGAATCGCGCATCCCGCGCGGATACACGTCGTGCACGATTTGCTCGAGGCGTGACTGCACAGCCACAGCGTCCTCGGCGAGCCGTTCGAGCTTGCGCCGCTCCGGATGATCGGCCGGCAGTTGGTCCGCGGTTCCGTTGATACCGCGGACCACGGAGGCCAGCATGGTTTGGACCCCGTCATGCAGGTCACGGCCGATCCGGGAGCGCTCGGCGTGTTGGGCGTCGATCGCTGCGTCGTTGCGCTCCTGAGTCAGTCGCAGGCGGGCCAGAGCTGCCAGCGTCATCGCGGCGACAGCTTGAATCAGGGGACGTTGATAGGCCAGTTCTCGATCATGGGTGATGGCGGCCACGGGCTGTCTGCCCACAGCAAGTTCAGTCCAGGCCGCGCTTGGGCCGATCGGTAGCTCTCCGTTGAAAGTATTCTCGCCACGCCGCCACGCATGGTTGTCGCGGAAGTAGAAGCGCAAGCCGGGATCGCCGGCCGCGGCGGCGATGGCACGCTCGAGGTCGGTGACATCCCCGGCAAGACTTTGCCAGGCGTCGTAGTTGGAGGCGGCCACGTTGATGGCGCCGACGATCAGACCAACCGCGGCTGAAATCATGGCGATGGAGTAGACAAGCAGCGCGATCTGCTGTGGCAGTTCAAATGACCAGAATTCGAGGCCGGCAGCGGCGGCGGCGGAGAGACCTACCGCGGCCGCAGCAACCCAGAACAAGCTGAATGACCGCCGCTGGACCGTTGTGGCACGCCGGAAATGGATAATCACCAGCGCGGCCGCGGCAACGGCGAGCGGCGCCCCGAGATACGTCGCGACTCGCGCCCAGCTGGAGTAATAGGCCGTGACATCGCCGAATGTAGTGCGGTCGATGACGGGACGCACTTCAAGATATCGCAGGAACTGCGTAACCGGGACCATGATGTAGAGCGCAACCACCACGGAGCGGTCCAATCGGCCAACCAATCGGCCACCCGGCACCATCAGGGCAAGGTGTGCGAATATGACGACGTTCAGGTGATAGCCAACAAATCCGATCGCGAACAGTATTTCCTGGTCGAATGCTTGCAGATCACCGAGATACCAGGCAGCGCCGAACAGCATGCAGACCGGCCCAAGATAGTTTCCGGGACGGTGTATCCATAATGCGGCGCCGCCGAGTATGTACGGAAAACCGACCAACTGCAGTGGAATCGCCAGCCAGGCGGGGCCCTCGTAGGAATCCCAGGCCTTGGCGATCAGCAGGATGGCTAGTGCGGTGACCGCAGCTGCCAGCGCAACTGGTGCCCACCGCTGCAACGCCTGGATGGCGCCGACACCTGCCGAATCTGCTGAGTCGACCACCTTCCGTCCATCGACGTAGACCGTGTAGGCCGAGTGCTGGGCCGGGTTGCCGTTCACGCGGCCAGACTCCCAGCGTCGGCGGCGTTACGCCAGCGAGGAAACCCTCGGGTTAGATCACCAGCACATGCTCAGGAGAGAGTCGAGGGTTTCCTCTCTTATGGAACGCCTGGGGAGCCAGTTTCACTTCGCAGAGCAGCCCGCACATGATCGGGCCATAACAACTGCACGGGTAAGGGGTCCACACAATGGCTGACGAAGACTACGACATCATCATCGCTACAGCGGCTGCATCGGCTGCTGGTGCCTCACCACTGATCGTCGTCTCGGTGGTCAGTGATGCGCCGGTGGTGGCGGGAATCTGGACGGGGATGATCTACAAGATCTGCCGCCAGGCCGGGCATGAAATCGAACGAGAAACCGCTAGCCGACTGGCGGTCGCCGTGGCCGCAAGCGCCGGTACATATTGGGCCGGTTCGAAGGTGCTCGGTATAATCCTCAGCAAGATTCCCTTCACAATGGCGCCGGCAATCGGGGCAAATGCGGCACTCAATGCACTGTTCACCCTCCGTCTCGGCAACGCATTGATCGATTTGATGGAGAAGTCCGAATTCGACCTCACCGACTGGGGTTACCTCGTCGAATTTCTCGGCAAGGCGATGAGGCCCCGGCCGTCGGTCGAGGAAATACAGCGGGTGGTACGCCTGCTCCGCCGACTGCGGGATAACTTGGCCAGCTGAGCACACGGCCCTTCCGCCGGCGTGACGGAATCGAGAGTCGGGAGTTGCGTGAACCGTCCTGAATCCAGCCGAGGGTGGGTTTAGGTCACCTCGGGGGTCGGGGCGGCCGGCAGGCACGTTCACGGGAAGTCATGAAAAGCTGCTCGTGTCTTGATAGGCAGACCTTGAAGTGGGACAGCGGAAGCCGGCGCATATGCTTAACCCAAAGACCCCGAAGGGACTTTTGTGTATTGTCTAGATAGGCACGGAGATCCTCGCTATGGTTTCCTAGCGCAGTGGTTGATCTGAAATACCTCACATTTTTACTGATAAATTGAATTGAGGAGAGATTTGGGAGATGCCGTCTAATGCTAGACGTTGTGGTCATTTTCATGGCGGATGGGTAATAACGGAAGTGGAGTGCGTGAAGCAAGCACGATGGTGTTCATGGTTAAACGCGGCTTGTTAGGGATAAGCTTGAGCCTGCTGGTGACGGGCCTGTCTCCGGGGCGAGTGCGGTGAATGTCGCGATTGATCCGCCCCAGAGTGGCGTGGGGTCGCAGCAGTCGGTGGATACTTCCTGGGCAAATCGAGCTCAAAGGAGAGAAGGCTTGGAAATTGCCTTTTATAAATCAAATGAGTCCTAGTTTGCGACAACGTCTACATTAGCATTACCACGAGCGGCACGCCCTTTCTCTATAGAGTCGTCCGACATCATGATGAAGGCGACGATACGGAGCTGCGGCGGCTAGCACAAAAGCCTGCGAATTGCTGTGGCATTCCCCTTTACCGGTACGCGCGGACTAAATTTATAATTGGTTAAATTACAACACAAAGGGAGTGGAATATGAGAAAAAGATCGCGGGTCCAGTGCGTCATCGTGATGGCACTGGCGTATATTACGGCGCTGCTGGTGCCTGCGGTGCCGGCGCAGGCCACGACCAGCTCAGTCGACGCGTCATTGAAACCCGGCCTGAATCTGCCTGAAGGCGTGGGCAACCGGGCTGACCCACATCTGGCATGGACTAACCGGACATTCAGTCCATGCAACCGGTGGGTGGTAGCCAGCCCAGACGGGACGGGCGGCGGCAGCGGCCTTTCGCAGACTGACCCTTGGCGCTCATTGAAGTATGCGTTCGCTCAGGCAAAAGAAGGAAACTTCGTCTGCGTTGCTGGCGGCACGTACAAGGAGAACCATATCGTTCCAGCCGCGACGGGCACGTGGGACAAACCAATTACATTCCTCACTACGGGAGCGATGTCTATCGTACCCGATACGGTGAAAACGGGTGCCGACTACCCGGTCTTCGATTTCGGCAACAACTCGTTACCCTCAATGGGGTACTGGATCCTTGACGGCTTCACGATCGACCGGCAGCAGCGAGACGGCCCAGGAGTGCGCCTGGAAGGCCATGGTGCCAATGAGGTCGATGAGAACGGAGTGGATAATCCGAGCGCGGTAACCGGCGCGGTGCATCACATCATCATCCAGAACATGAAGATCCGCAACGGTAAGGCGGGACAGGGCATTCTGGTGCGCGGCCGCGTACACGACACCTTGCTGCGGCGGAATACCATCGAAAACTTCCAGCGCTGGATGACAGAAACTCCTGTCAACCCGTCACAACCGAACGGCCAACTCAGGTTTGACGACCCGCAGTATACCCATGCGTCAGACAAGCATTACCGCTGGGATGCCCATGGCGTAGCCGTCGAGGGCATGATGCTGAAGAGTTATACGCCTCCGATGACATCCCAAGAACCGTCGCCGCAGCCAACCAGGGCATCGGTCAAGCGGCTGCGCGTAGACCTTAATACCTTCAAGAACAATGGCGGCGACGGTCTCCAGTGCCTGGGCTCAAGGGTAGCTGAGACGCGTAATGATGCCGGCGACCCGATGGACATCGCTATCGTCGACAACAAGGTAGTGAACGACATCGCCAATCCTACAGTCTTCAACCAGAACGTTTCAGAAGACGGCTTTGACATAAAATCATGCCAATACCTTACCATCAGCGGAAGTTCCTCGCCGCTGAGCACTAATGCGAATGCCAGCAGCGTCAAGGAGTTCAGGCCGACTACCATGCGCTACGACGCGGTGCGTAACAACAACAACTCTAACGGTGCCGGTATTGTGATCCATCAGTTCGCCCGTAACATACTGATCGAGAACAACCGCATCAGCAACGCCTGCGGGGGTATATTAGTCGGCACGGAAGAAAAGAAAGTCCAAGCTGTCCTGATCCGTAACAACTTGATTGAAAACAACTACTACCGCCAGGTCCAGCCTGGGGGTGACACTGACGACCAAGGCCGGTGCCGCGGACGCGGTATCCAGCTGACCAATGCCAACCACGTCGATGTTTACAACAACACGCTCAGCAACGTTCCGACGACCGGTATCCAGTTGTCCGCGGACATCATCGTGAAAGATCCGGCAACAATCCCTAATAATGTCGACATTTGGAACAATATCATCACGCATACGACCACCACGGGCGCCGAGCCACGCCTGTGGGTGGACATTGTCAATGAAGGAACGGCAATCGACAGCAACTACAACTTGTTCTGGCACCCAGGCCTGACCCAGACGGGCGCGAACTACAACCGCTTCAAGATCGCTGAAACGGCCCACGATCCGCGGTCGTGGACGATGACGGGCCAGCCCGAGTCATCCGTACCATCCGTCTACAGGGTTGGCAATCCGCTGTTCATCGACCTGACGAACTACTACACGCAGGCCGGATCGCCGGCCCGCGACCGGGCGCTCAACAGCCTGAACAAGACGTACTGCGGTAGCGGCCTCGACAGGGGCTACATCGAGAGCTGTCAGTAGGCTCGAAATCCGTTGCAACGCCACCACCACAATCGACGCCTCCAGCGGCGACCATCAACGCCACCGCTCTCCCGAGCCGGCAACCGGCGTATCAACCGAGTCCTCCACATCATGGCCATCGTCCAGCTCCGCCACAACACCAAAGGCCGCGCCTACTACCGACGCAAACTCGCCGACAGTAAAACACCCCGAGAAGCCCTACGCTGCCTGAAACGACACCTGTCCAACGTCTACAAACAACTCGTCACCGACTGGCGTCATCGATAACCACAACACAGAAGCGGACCCGGAAGGACACCGGGGAACGACTCTCACACCAGCGCGGCCGACCCAACCCCTACAGTCAACTCTTCGGAACAGTCACTTTCCGGACCCGCCCACCGAACGCTACGCCTCCCCGCGCCGCCGTCTTGACATAGAGGGGAGCCAAGTGCGGACGTCACTAACTCATGCGGCGCGAACGGGATACGGATCACGACTCTCTCCGTACGGGTAGAGGGACTACTCGCACACCAGAGAAGCACGAACGCCCAGGCCAGTGGCCTGGGCGTTCGTCGGTGGAGCTGACGGGATTCGAACCCGTGACCCCCGCACTGCCAGTGCGGTGCGCTACCAGCTGCGCTACAGCCCCAAAGCGATCGCCACGATCCCACCGCAGCGTGTAGGCAACCGTACATGAGACCGGTGGTGATCCCTGAACAGGACTGGTTCAGCGTTGGACGGCGCCGCTGAGCGCCTTGTCCAACCAGCCTTCGTCCGTGATGTCGACGACCGCTCCGTTCACGACGATGCTGGGAGTACCGAACCGGCCATCAGGTCGTAGACCGCTGACGTACCGGCGGGCGTTCTCGGTGGCGGCGGCGACGCGCTGCTCGGCACCGGTCTGCACGCAGCGTGTGAAGCCGTCGCCGGCACCCAGATCGCGGCCGAGCCGCTGGAGCTGGGCGCTGGTCCACCCTGGACCGCCTTCACTCGGCTGGGCGGCGAACAGGCTGTTGTGAAAGCGCGGGAAGATGCCGGCCTCGGCCGCACAGAAGCTGGCGCCGGCGGCCAATGTCGAGTACCCGGCGGGCTCAGAGAGGTCATCGATGATGGCGACCGGGTGGTATACCACCTTGGCCTTGTCGTCCGCAGCAGCCAGCTCGAGCCGCTGGTGATAGCGCTCCTCGAGCTGCCCGCAGCCCGGGCACAGAAAGTCCTCGTAGATGTCGATGGTCACGGGCGCCTGGGGGCTGCCGGTCACCACGGCGTCGCCCTGTACGGTCACCGGGTATCCCGGGCCGGCGGCAGCGAGCGGGATCGTGGCCGGGAGGGGATCCGGCTTGTTGCGGTTCTGCAGAAATAGCCCGGCTCCGACGACGACGGCGAGCGCGACAACAACGGCGACGGCTGCGATCAGGGTGCGGTTGGACCCCCCACCCCCGCTGGCCGCCGTCACCGCCGGAGCAGCCTGACGCTTGCGCTTGTGCTCGGCCCGCTCGGCACCGCCCACGACATGTCCCCTCTCACAGTTCATGTGACCGGGTTCAGCTAATCATGTGACCGGGTTCAGCTAACCGGTTGATCAAGATGGCTGCGCCGGGCGTCGGGGCTCGCGTGCAGCCACCCATCGACACTCAACGCCGTTCGGGGCCGCACCAGGAGCCACCATGCCAGCAGCAACATGCCGGCGTCCCGCGCGAGCTCCTGCGGGTATCGGGTGTCGCCCTCGGCCACCGGCCCGCCACCGCCGAAGCAGCCGCAGTCGATGGACAACCCGCGCGCCCAGGCCTGCGCCACCCCGAACATCAGCGCCGCGAGCAGCATTGCCGAGGCGAGCGCGACCCACCGGGTGAACGCGCCCGCCACCAGCAGGGTTCCCAGCGCCAGTTCCACCAGCGGCAACACGGTGGCGACCGGCCCGACCAGACCCGACGGCAACAGCTCGTAGGCCCCCACCGCGATCCGGGTCTGCGCCGGGTCAACCACCTTGAGCGCGCCGGAGAGCAGGAACACCGCCGCCAACACCAGCCGCGCCACGGTGCGAAGCACATCGGCGACAGAACGGGACAGACCGGCCATCCGATGAGACTAGCCAGTGGCGCGGTGCACCAGGGTCCCGGAGCGACCTAGCTGGTCGGCACACCAATCGGCACCGGCGCGGGTTGAGCGTCCTTCGGCGGCAACGTCTCGGGCGAGCGCAACCAGATCGCCGCGGCGAGCAACGAGATGCTGCCGGTCAGCGCGAACGCCGCAGAGTAGGAGATCTGGTCGGCAAGCAGCCCGGCCGCGATCGGCCCCAGAATCGCGCCGATGTCAGCGGTCATCTGAACAGCGGCCAGCACCGGCCCAGCCCGGGACTGGGAGCCGATCACGTCGGCCACCGTGGCCCCCTGCGCCGGCGTGATCAACCCGGTGCCGGCGCCGGCGATCAAAGCGGCAACCAGGAACTCGGCTACCCCGCCGGTGAAACCCAGCCAGATCGTGGCAACACCGGTGACCACCAGCCCGACCAGCATCGGTCGGCGGCGCCCGAGCGAGTCCGCGAGCCTGCCGGAGACCATGAGCATGGCCACGTTGCCCGCGGCGAAAACCGCCAGCGCGACGCCGGCCAGCGACTCGGGTCGGTGCAGCGCTTCGACCACGAACAGCGGCACCAGTGAGATGCGCACACCGAATACCGCCCAGCCATTGGCGAAGTTCGACGCCAGCGCGGCGCGGTAGGCCGGGTTTGCCCACGCCTCACGCACCGTCAGCGCTGGGATGTGCCCGGCCGGTGCGACACCGACCACCACCGAGCGCCGCAGAAACAGCCACGCCACTGCGGCTGCGACGAACAGGGCCAGCGCGTAGACCACGAAGGGCGCGCGCAGCGATATCGCGATCAACCCACCGCCGACCAGCGGCCCGGTGACACTGCCGAGCAGGAAGCTGGTGGCCCACAGGCTGGTGGACCGTCCCCGCAAGGCCGGCGGCGTGAGCCGGATCAACAGCCCGACCGCCGACACGGTGAACATGGTCGACCCGATACCCCCGAGCGCCCGCAGCACCAGCAGTTGCCAGTACCCAGCCGCGAACGCGCAGGCTCCGGTCGAAAGGCCGACCACGATGATGCCCCAGATGTACACCGGACGTTCGCCGAGTGCCGACACCAGCTTGCCGCTGACCGGTGCGAACGCCAGCCGCATGAAGGCGAACGCACTGATCACGATCGAAGCCGCCGTGACACTGACATCGAAGCTGCGGGCGAAGGTCGGCAGCGCGGGCGCGACGATGCCGAAACCGACCGCGATCACGAAGCTGACCGCGACGAGGACCCACACCTCGCCAGGCAGCCGGGGCGCGGCCGTTGCGGCGCCAGTGGACGTCGGTTGCGGCCCCGCGTCCACGCCCACCACCCACCCTCGATCTTGTCAGTTCTCACGGCAACGCCGTATCAGGGCGCCACTGTGCTCAACGGGCAGTACGCGTCAGGACATTCCCGTTGCCGGCCCGAAACGGCGAAGCTGCGTTGATCACCGAACTTTCGGATCGAGGACTGCGACAGGGCTCAGGCCGCGCCCCTGGGCCCAGCGCCGATCTTGGTGACGGATTGAGGTACGACGGGAACCGGTGCGGTGGGGTAAAGCAATACCCGCACGGTGGCGTCATCGCCATCAAAACACACGCGGGTGACTTCCACATCGATGTACCCGTCGTCACCGAGGGCGGCCTTCATGCGCACGAACTGGTCATTGAGCCTATACAGGCCGGACAATGTCGAGGTGACGAGTTCAGCAACGGACCGAACTCCCAGCCCGGCATCCCCTGATTCATCGAGCTTCTGTGCCGCGGTCGGCGCTGAATGCGTGGTCATGGTTGATTCTCCTTGGCACTCCAGATGGCTACAGAGGAATTCGCAGCGATTGCCCGACCCGGATCAGGTCCGGATCGGTGATGCTGTCCCGGTTGGTCTCGAAGATCCGCCGCCAGCCGCCGGGCACTTGGTGGCTAGCAGCGATCGACCAGAGCGTGTCACCCGAAACCACGGTGTAGGCCAGCATCGAGCCAGTTGAGGGTGCCCGTGCGCTGGGTGTAATGGGCGTTGCTGGCTTCGCCGGCGTCGTCGGGGCGCGGCGGACGGCGTCTCTGGCGTGTTTCCCGCACACCGGCCACGCATCAATTCCTTGGGTGACCAGCACCCGCTCGGCTACGGCGATCTGCTCATCCCGAGTGGCGGCGGCGGGGTTACCGACGCCCCCGTTGGCCCGCCACGTCGAGAGTGTGAACTGTAGCCCACCGTAGTAACCGTTACCGGTGTTGATGGCCCAGTTCCCGCCTGACTCACATCGTGCGATCGCATCCCAGTTCACGGTTGGCGCGGCGGCTGCGGTGTCAGTGAGTAGACCACCGGCGGCGACTGGAACAACAGCTGCCGCAACAATACCGGGTAGGCGGCGTGGGGTCGGCGCTCGGTGCTTACCTCTGGACACGTGAACTCGGTTTCCCGGCCACCTGTAAAGGTCGCCGAAGGGGGGTGTAGGTTGCCCTAACATTTCCGCACCCGGGTACACGGCATCGGAAGCCGTGAGTCCTCTTTCAGCGCCGAACGGTCATTCTGGGCCGGTGTTCGGCGTTTCATTTGGATGCTGTTCAGAAACGTGTCATCACCTGTCAACCGACCATTATTTGCCGGTCAACGCGCTGGTCGGAACACGTTCCTCGACTCGATCGCGGCGGCCGCTCGCCTGTGACGAACGTATCAACGACGATCACCGAGTGTCATGATCGGCCCGTAATGTCTCAGCCGCCTCCGCAAGCCGACGTGCCCGCCCGTCCGGGTCTCGCCCTCAACCAGAACAGGTACTCGGCGGGAGCCATTTGATGCTATACATACGTTTGTCTAGCAAGGACCGGCAGTGGGAGGCCGCGATGGCGCTACGACGAGGGATCCGATGGGTGGTCCGGCACGGGCTCGTCCGGCGCACGGTGCAGCGTCAGATGCGCGCCGGCGATCTCGGTTCGCGGCTGATGATCGATCCGGCGATCCGTGAAAATCCCTTCCCGTACTACGACGAGCTGCGCGCGCAGGGCCCACTGGTCCGCACCGGCCTCGCCCTGATCTCGGCGCACCACGACGTCTGCCTGGCCGTCCTGCGCAGCCCCGACTTCGGCCAGCTGCGCCTGGATGCGCTGCCCGGAGTCCTACGACTGGGCATGAAGATCGGCGGCCGCGCGGTGCTGGGACCCATCGAGCCACCATCCATGCTGGCGACCGACCCGCCCGATCACACCCGTTACCGCAAACTGGTGACTCGGGCATTCAGTGCGCGGGCTGTCGCCGCCCTGCGTCCTCGCGTCGAGGAGATCGCCGAGGAGCTGCTCGACGAGATCGCTCGACTGGCCCCCGCCGGCCCGACGGTGGACCTGGTAGGGCGCTACGCCAGCCTGCTGCCGGCCACCGTGATCGCCGAGATGCTCGGGGCGCCGGTCGCGATGCGCCGCCAGTTCCTCGAGTGGGGGGCCGGCGCCGCACTGTCGCTGGACGTCGGACTGAGTTACCGCGACTTCCGCCGCTCCGAGCACGACCTGGCAGCGCTGCACCGCTGGATGCTCAGCCAGTTCGCGGAGATCCGGCGCGCTCCCGGAGACGACGTCCTCAGCGCTCTGGTGACCGCGCACGACCAAGGCGATCAACTGAGCCTCGATGAGTTGAGCAGCATCGCCATGCTGCTGCTCGCCGCCGGATTCGAGACCACGGTGAATCTGTTGGGCAACGGTGCCGTGCTCCTGATGCGTCACCCCGACCAACTGGATGTGCTACAGGCCCAACCGCAGCGGTGGGCCGGCGCGGTGGAAGAGATCCTGCGCTACGAGTCACCCGTGCAGCGCACCGGTCGGGTCGCCCAGCGGGATATCGAGGTTGCCGGTTGCCCACTGAGGGCCGGTTCATTGATCATCCTGCTGCTGGGCGGCGCGAACCGCGATCCCACAGTCTTCCCGGATCCCCACCGATTCGACGTCCAGCGTCCCGAGGCAGACCGGAACGTTTCCTTCTCCAGCGGCATCCACTACTGCATCGGCGCCGCATTGGCCCGCCTCGAGGGCGAGGTAGGGCTGCAGGCGCTGTTCCGCCGGTTTCCCGATCTCAGAGGGCGTCTGGGAACTTGATGGTGGTGGTCGGCGTGGTGATGGCCGGGAGATGGGCGAGCTCCCGGTAGGACTGGCTGGTTCTCTACGCCGACCGGTCCGCCAGGAGCTCGCGTGTCAGTGTTGCTTGCCTGCCAGTGTTTGTCATGTCCGGCCCATGGTGGGTTGGTCGCCACGCCACTGCCGTGCCCGGTGTATCCGTCCTCGTCGATGACCGACGCGCAGTGGGCGGTCTTGCAGCCTTTACTGCCGCCTGCGGGCAACACCGCTGGCAAGGGCGGCCGGCCGGAGAAACATCCACGCCGGATGATCCTGGATGCGGTCTTCTACCTGGCTCGGGGCGGGATCGCCTGGCGCCAGATGCCCGCCGATTTCCCGCCCGCGATGACCGTCTATGACCTCTTTCGCCGCTGGGCGAAAGCCGGCGTGTGGCAACGTGTTCATGACGCGCTACGCGACCAGGTCCGTGTGCGCGCGGGTCGCCAGCCGTTGCCCACCGCCGCGATCATCGACTCCCAGACGGTGCGCGGCGCGGACACCGTGCCCTTGGCCAGCTCTGGCTACGATGCCGGCAAGAAGACCAAGGGCCGCAAGCGACACATCGCCGTGGACACCCTGGGCCTGCTCCTGGCGGTCGTGGTCACGGCCGCCTCGATACAAGACCGCAACGGCGCTCACCGCCTGCTGGTGGCGCTGCGCGCCCGCTTTTGCACCGTCTCCTGTGTCTGGGCTGACGGCGGCTACGCCGGACGTCTGCTGAACTGGGCGAACAACGTCTTGGCGCTCACCGTCGAGGTTGTCAAACGTACCGACAAGATCACTGGATTCGCGGTCCTGCCCCGGCGCTGGGTCGTCGAGCGGACCTTCGGGTGGATCACCAAGCACCGCCGCTGCGTTCGCGACTACGAGACCTTGCCTGGACATCACGAAGCCATGGTCCACATAGCCATGATCATGACAATGTCCCGCCGCCTCGCCCATACCGAGAACCAGTAATCACCGTTCCCAGACGCCCTCTCAGGCTCGCCGGCACTCCACACCGGCGTCCCACCCGGGTGCTCCGCGGCTACGACGCCATCCCCGTCCGGCTCAACGACTCTGCGCCGGCAGCCATATCGGCGCAGCCCGTTACTCATTCGCGCGACCCGCGGTAACCGTGGCGTCGTTGCCGCGGAAACGTCTGCGGGATCGAGTTCATGGCGCCGGTTCTCGCCGACTTGATCACTACGGCTAAGCTCCCGGCATGGGCCTTGCGGATACAGAACGGAACAGGGCGGCCGTGCACGAAGCCGGCCACGCCCTTGTTGCTGCCTCACGTGGCCTCGACGTGGCGGTCATCGAGCTGCATGGTAACGACGGCGCGGGCGGTATGCGTCTTTGCAAGAGACCGTCAACCCTCGACCGGGTATGGATTTTGTATGGTGGCCCGTTTGCGGAAAAGATAGTGTTTGGAAAATGGTTACCAATTGTCACGCCGCCTGAACAGGATGAATTACTGTTGGCCCATACTTTATGTCGGCAGCTAGGCATTAGCAATACTATCGGTATCATGGACCGGGTGGAAACATATCTCCGAGGGCAGCGCATCCAGCTTGAGTTCGCCGCAACCCGACTGTTGGAGTCCAACGCCCTGCACGGTGCTGAGCTGGACGATCTCCTTCGGCAAGACGTTCTGAGCTAGGTCGACGAGCTGTCGCCGACCTGCTTGATCTCCTCTGCAGCGCGGAACCCACGGGAGACCCGAACCAGCGCCGCCGATAACCTCGCCAGGTCGCTTGGCGAGGTGACCAGTCCGGACAGATCACCAGCGTTCGAGGGCAGGCCGACCTTTTGGCTCCTTGCGTGACCCGCATGTCTGGTCGAGGTCCGCTCGTCATACCGCCGATAGCCTGCCCGGCCAAGCGCGTCCACCCTGTCCTGCCAGCTCGCCCGGCGCATCCGCTGCGGCGTCCGGTATCCCGCGGCGAATAATTCCTTGGCGGCCGCCATCGCGATATCCGCGGAAATCCGGGCTCTCAACAAGGTGGCGAGGACTAGCAACTGGTACAGCGGCGACGGCTTATCGACCAGCTGGATGCCGGCCTGCTCCGCCGACGTCTGACCGAAGCGGTCCAGTAGCCCCTTCACAACGACTCGCGACTGGTAGCCATTGGAACACAACTCCCCCACCGCGAGCCGTCCTACGCCTGCCTGCCGGCATCCACAGCGGTCGTCCGGGATCACCGGGCTCCGCGGCAGGGGCCTGCGCGGGGCTAGGCGTCTAAGCCATGCCTAACTTACTGTAGGCGAACCTCAATTGGGTGACCCTCAATCGACGGACAGGAGGAGCGGCTCATGACGTCGATTGCCACCCATCCGCCACAGCCAGGCCAGCCGCCAGCGCCCGTGTCGACCAGCGCAAGCAGGCTGCGGCGCCGCCGCCTGCTGATCGTCGCCGGCCTGCTGGTCCTGCTGGCGCTGGTGGCGCTGGCCAGCCTGGCGGTCGGGGCCAAACCGATCCCGATCGGCCAGGTATGGGACGCGATCTGGTCGCCGACCGGCACCGAGAACGACATCGTGGTCCGCTCGCTGCGGGCGCCGCGCACCGTGCTCGGTATCGGGGTGGGCATCGCGTTGGGGATGGCAGGGGCGCTGATGCAGGGCCACACCCGCAACCCGCTCGCCGACCCCGGCATACTTGGCGTGGAGGCGGGCGCGGCCTTCTTCGTAGTGCTGGGCATCTACGCGCTCGGCGTGACAAGCCTGTTCGGCTACGTGTGGTTCGCCTTCGCCGGGGCATTCGCAGCCAGCGTGCTGGTGTTCGCGCTGGGGTCGCTGGGCCGGGGCGGACCGACACCGGTGACGCTCGCGTTGGCCGGGGTGTCGGTGACCTACCTGCTCTACGCGCTGACCCAGGCGGTGTTGCTGGCCGACCTTGCGACACTCGACGCCTACCGGTTCTGGGTGGTCGGCTCGCTGGCCGGCCGCGACGCCGGAATCGCGGGCCAGGTCGCACCGTTCCTGCTGCTTGGACTGCTGCTCGCGGTGCTGAACGCACCGGGTCTGAACCTACTGGCGCTGGGTGAAGACGTGGCCCGCGCGCTGGGGCAGCGAGTCGCAGTGACCCGCTGGACCGGGCTGGCGGCGATCACCCTGCTGACCGGCTCTGCGGTGGCGGCGTGCGGGCCGATCGCCTTCCTCGGCTTGGTGGTACCACACGTGGCACGGGCCATGACCGGGCCTGATCATCGCTGGCTGCTGCCCGCCTCGGGGCTGGCCGGCGCCGTGCTGCTGTTGGCCGCCGACGTGATCGGCCGGGTGGTGGTGCGGCCAGGCGAGCTGCAGGTTGGGATCGTACTTGCGCTGGTGGGGGCCCCGTTCTTCATCGCCCTGGTGCGCCGTCGCCGGCTGGTGAAACTGTGACGACCAGGACAGCGAAGACGGTCGACACGCCGCACCGTGAGCAGGTGCGCGGCCGCCCGCCGCTGCGGATCGGTCGGTTCTCCGGGGTGTGGCGGCCGAGGATGATCACGGTGACGGTGGTCGGGCTGGCCCTGCTGGTGCTGATGGCAGCGGTGAATATCGGTCGCGGCGACTTCCCGATCTCGGTCGGCGAAGTGCTCGCGGTGCTCTTTGGCGGTGGGGACAGCTCCCAGCAGTTCATCGTGCTGGAGCTGCGGCTGCCGCGCACGCTGACCGGGGTGCTGGTCGGCGCCGCGCTGGGGCTGTCCGGCGCGATCCTCCAGGCGATCGCGCGCAACCCGCTGGCCAGCCCGGACTTCCTCGGCTTCACCGCAGGGGCCAGCGCCGCTGCTGTCGCGGTAATCGTACTCGGCGGTAGCTACGGCGCTGCCGGAGCGACACTGGCCACAGTCGGGGTACCGATCGCCGCGCTGGTCGGCGGGTTGGGGGCCGCCGCGCTGGTCTACGCGCTGGCCTGGCGACGCGGTATCGAGGGCTACCGGCTGATCCTGGTGGGCATCGGGATCGACGCGGTGTCCAGGGCGATCATCTCCTGGCTGCTTGTCATCGCGCAGATCTACGCCGCCGCCCAGGCCACGGTGTGGCTCGTCGGCAGCCTCAACGGCCGCGGCTGGGAGCACGTCGTACCGGTGGCGCTGGCGTTGGCCGTGCTGGTGCCGGTCGCGCTGCTGCTGACCTTCGGGCTGGGCGCGCTGCAGTTCGGCGACGACACCGCCCGCGGGCTCGGGTTACAGCTGAACCTGACCCGCTCGGCGCTGATCACCGTGGCGGTGGTCCTGGCCGCGGTGGCCGCATCGAGCGCGGGCCCGATCGTGTTCGTCGCGCTGGTGGTACCGCAGATCTGCCAGCGCATGATCGGCGCGGCCCGCCCCCCGCTACTCGCCTCAGCGGTCTACGGCGCGCTGCTCACCGTGACCGCGGATTTCATCGCGCGCACCGTCGTCGGCGCCGAACTGCCGGTCGGCATCGTCACCGCCGTGATCGGCGCCCCCTACCTGCTGTACCTCCTCGCCCGCCGCAACCGGAAGGTATCCGCCGCATGACAGACCGGATCCGCCTGCAGGCCCGGGACCTGGCGCTGGCCTACGACGACAACGTCGTCGTCGACGGGCTGGACCTCGCCGTGCTCGACGGCACCGTGAGCGCCGTGATCGGGCCGAACGGCTGCGGCAAGTCGACTGTGCTCCGTGCGCTGGCCCGGCTCATGCGGGCGAAACGGGGCCACGTGCTGCTGGACGGCAAACGGATCGACAAGCTGCCCACCCGGGAGGTCGCGAAGGTGCTGGGGGTGCTCCCGCAGTCTCCGATCGCCCCGGAAGGTCTCGCCGTCGCCGATCTGATCGCCCGCGGCCGGCATCCGCATCAGGCGTGGTACCGGCAGTGGTCCTCGGATGACGAGGCCGCCGTCGCCGAGGCGCTGAGTTGGACCGGCATGACCGAGTTCGCCGAACGGAGTGTCGATGAGCTCTCCGGCGGTCAGCGGCAGCGCGCGTGGATCTCGATGGCGCTGGCTCAAGGTACCGACCTGCTGCTGCTCGACGAACCCACCACGTTCCTCGACCTGGCGCACCAGGTCGACGTGCTCGAACTGGTGGAGCGCTTGCACACCGAGGCCGGGCGCACCGTGGTGATGGTATTGCACGACCTCAACATGGCCGCCCGCTACGCGCAGCGCCTGATCGCGATGCGCGCGGGGCGGATCATCGCTCAGGGCACCCCGTGGGAGGTGCTCACCGAGCCCCTGCTGAGCGAGGTGTTCGAGCTGGACGCGCAGGTGCTCACCGACCCGATCGCCGGCACCCCACTGGTGGTCCCCGCTGGCCGTCGCCACCGTGAGCGGACCAACCGCGAGATCCCCGCTGACCACAGCGCCTCATCGCCCGAAGGTTTGGAAGCACCATGACTCCTCCACCGTCCGGCAACTCCGGTTGCGCCGTTCAGCGGTGATCCACGGCGGTTGCCGCCACATAGCGTGGCGCGCGTGAAGTCCGGCGGAAGTGGGTCGCGCCTGCTCAGGCATGCGGTCGCCGGCCAGCGATGGGTGCTGCTCGGGGCCGTGCTGCTCCTCGCCGGCTGGCAGGCTGCTGAGGCGCTCGTGCCGGTGCTGGTGGGTGTAATCATCGACCGGGCCATCGCGACCGGCGACGCCACCGCCCTGGTCGGATGGTTGGCCGTTCTTGCCGTCCTGTTCGCCGCGCTGACGATGGGTTTCCGGTTCGGTGCTCGGCTGACGGCACGCGTTAGCGAGCACGCCGGGTTGGATCTGCGGCTGACCGTGGCGGGCCGCATCCTCGATCCCCGGGGCGGGGCCGGGGCAGGGCGGCCGCCCGGGGAGCTGCTGAGCATCGCCACCGCTGACGTGTCCCGGGTCGCGCGGTTCAACGAGGCGGTGGCGAGGGCCGTGGTAGCGGCCTCCGGGCTGACGGTCGCGGCGGTGGTCCTGCTGAGCGCCTCGGTTCAGCTGGGCCTGGTCGTGCTGGTCGGGCTGCCCCCGGTTCTCATCGCGCTGAACCTCCTGACCGGACCGCTGGAGCGGCGCAGCACGGCCGAGCAGGAGCAGGCGGCGAACGCCGCAGCGGTGGCCACCGACCTGGTCGGTGGGCTCCGCGTACTCAAGGGGCTACGGGCGGAACGGGCCGCGGCGGCGCGGTACCGGGATGCGAGTCGCGCGTCGCTAGCGGCGCGGCTTCGCGCGACCAGGCTGCTCGCCGTACATTCGGGCGCGACGCTGGCGATGACCAGCGCATTCCTCGCGCTGGTCGCGCTCGTGGGGGGCCGGCTAGCGGCCCAGGGGCAGATCAGCATCGGTGAGCTGATCGCCGCTGTGGGGCTGACCCAATACCTGATCGGTCCACTGAGCGGGATCGCCGAGGCGGTGGCGTTGATCGCCCAGTGCCGGGCGTCGGCGGGCCGGGTCGCCACTGTGCTCGCCGCGCCACCGGCCGTGACCGGCGGCTCCGGCACGCTGCCGAACCGAGCAGCGTGCGCGCTGCGGCTGTCGAGCCTTTCGCACGGCGCGCTGCACGACGTCGACCTTGATATCAGACGGGGTGAGCTGGTTGGGGTGGTAGCCGTTGAGCCCGCGGCCGCCGTCGCTCTGCTCGACTGTTTGGCGCGCGAAGCCGACCCCGAAACCGGGAAGATCGAGCTCGACGGGATCCCGCTGAACGAGCTGGACCTCGACGCCGCGAGAGCGGCACTGCTCGTCGCCGCACACGACACCGATCTGTTCGAGGACACCCTGATCGCCAACGTCGCAACCACCGCGGCCGGCCCCGATCAGGTCACCGCCGCCATGGCAGCATCGGGCGCCGACGAGGTCGCCGGCAGCCAGCCGGACGGCGCGGTGCTCACCGAACAGGCCAGGTCGCTGTCCGGCGGGCAGCGCCAGCGGGTCGCGCTGGCCCGCGCGCTCGCCGCTGACCCGGCGGTGCTCGTCCTGCACGACCCCACGACCGCAGTCGACGCCGCGACCGAGGCCCGCATCGCCAGCCGCCTGCGCGCCGTGCGGGCCGACCGGACCACGGTGCTGGTGACCAGCAGCCCGGCGCTGCTCGCCGCTGCCGATCGCGTCGTCATGCTCCTCGACGGGACGGTCGCCGGGCAGGGCACACACGCCGAGCTGGCCGGGTCCTCGCCGGCGTACCGCGAGGCGGTGCTGGCATGACCGCCGACGTACTTCTCGGCGCGGAGGCGGCAATATGACCGCCGACGTACTTCCCCGCGCGGAGGCGGCAATATGACCGAGCTGCTGCCCGTCGCAACCGCGCTGCAGGTCCGCCGTGCGCTGGCCGCGCTCGCCCGCCCGTACCGGTTGCGCATCGGGCTGGCCGGGCTGGTACTGGTGGCCGGCACCGCAACGGTCCTCATCGCGCCACCGCTGCTGGGCGTGATCGTCGACCTGGTCGTCGATGGCGCGCCAGCCGCCGCGATCACCGGGCCGGTCCTGGGATTGGTCGCGGTGGCGGTCGCCGCGGGGGCTTCCGACGCGATCGGCCGGGCCCTGGTGGCCAGTAGCGGCGAGCCGATTCTGGCCACCCTGCGGGAGGACGTGGTCGACCGGGCACTCGCGGTACCGCCGGAGGCCATCGAGCGAGCAGGCACGGGCGACCTGGTCTCCCGGGTCAGTGGCGACGTTGCCGCGGTATCTGAACTGTTCGGCGAGGCGCTGCCGGCACTGGTCCGGTCCGCCTTGATGGTCGGGCTTACCTTGGTCGGCCTTGCCATCCTGGACTGGCGCCTGGCCCTGGCCGGCCTCGTCGCCGTTCCGGTGCAGGTCCTGGCGCTGCGCTGGTACCTGCGCCGGGCCGCGCCGATGTATGCCCGGGAGCGCATTGCCGAGGGGGCGCGCGCCCAGCAGATGCTCGGCTCCATCGAGGGCGCAGCTACCGTGCGGGCGTTCCGGCTGGCCGGCCTGCACACCGAACGCATTGCGCAGCGCTGCCGCGATGCCGTCACGATCTCGCTTCGCATCGTCGCCATGCAGACCAGGTTCTTCGGCCGGCTCAACGTCGCCGAGTTGATCGGCACATCCGCGGTGCTGATCGCCGGCTTCCTCCTGGTCCGGGCCGGCGCGATCACCGTCGGTGCCGCGACCGCCGCCGCGCTGTACTTCATCCGGCTCTTCGACCCGATCAACACCCTGCTCGGACTCGTCGACGAGGCCCAGCAGGCCACCGCGGGCCTGGCCCGGCTCGTCGGCGTCACGCAACTTCCCCAGCCGCACCCGGACAGCCAGGCCAGGGAGCCGGCCGACTCGTCGATCACCATCCACGCCGTCGGGCATGCTTACACCCCGGGCCATGACGTCCTCACCGGCATCGATCTCACCCTGGCCCCCGGTGAGCGAATCGCCCTGGTCGGTGCAAGCGGTGCCGGCAAGACCACCCTGGCCAAGCTCATCGCCGGCGTGCACGCTCCGACTGCCGGGCAGATCCAGATCGGCGGCGTCGCCGTGGCCGCGCTCGACCCGGCCAACCCGCGAGCCGCCGTCGCGCTGGTCACCCAAGAGGTGCACACCTTCGCCGGGACCCTGACCGACGACCTACGGCTGGCCCGTCCCGGCGCCACCGACGCCGACCTGACCGCGGCGCTGGCCAAGGTCGGGGCGCTGATCTGGGCACGCGCGCTGCCCGACAGCCTGGCCACCGTGGTCGGCGCCGGCGGGCACCGGCTGACTGCCACGCAAGCCCAGCAGCTCGCGCTGGCCCGGGTCGTGTTGGCCGACCCGCTGGTCGCCATCCTCGATGAGGCCACCGCTGAGGCCGGCAGCGCCGGCGCCCGGATCCTGGAAGCGGCCGCATGGCGCGCACTCGATGGCCGCACCGCGCTCGTCGTGGCGCACCGGCTCACCCAAGCCGCCACCGCCGACCGGGTCGTGGTCCTCGACGCCGGCCGCATCGTCGAGATCGGCCGCCACGCCGAACTCGCTATCGGTGACGGGCCGTACGCCCGACTGTGGACAGCCTGGTCCCGGGCCCGGGGAGCCGCTGAGTAGCTGGCACCCAATGCCGGCCTTATGGTTGACCGAGCCAGCGGTCCGCGAGGGTTCTGACCAGGCGTGACGCCTCACGAAGCGCCCAACTGTACGTATGCCTTAGGGCAAACGTCGCCTTGACACTACTTTAGGCAAGCCTAAGTTAACCAGCGTGGGGATATGCCCAGGACAAAGGACGAAACCGTGATCGGGTGTTTCCATAACCGCCGATTGGACGTGTCCAACGACCTCACCCGCCGAACGTTCATCGGCGGCAGCATCTCGCTGGCCGCTTTGCTGCCTGCCTGCGGGACCGAGTCCAATCCGGTCCCATCGACCGGCGGTACGGCCGACAGCTCGGACTTCCCGGTCACCATCGCGCACAAGTACGGCTCCACGACTATCCCCGACGAGCCGAAACGCGTCGTCACGGTCGGCTTTACCGACCCGGATTTCGTGCTCGCGCTGGGCGTCAAGCCCGTGGCAATCACGGACTGGTACGGCAACTATCCCCACGGCATCTGGCCGTGGGCCCTGCCGGCGCTGGGCGATGCGAAACCGGGTGTCATGCCCCGCCCAGAAGGCGACAAGATCAACTTCGAGTTGGTCGCCAGCTTCCGACCAGACCTGATCATCGGGCAGTACACGGGAATGACCAAGGATGAGTACGAGCGGGCCGCACGGCTGGCACCCACCGTCGCTCAGTCCGGGGGCCACAAGGACTACCTGATGCCGTGGCAAGTGACCACCCGGACCTTCGGCAAGGCCTTGGGACGGTCCGCCCGCGCCGAGGAGTTGATCGCGGATGTTGAGGCCCGCTTCGCTGCGGCCCGCGGCGAGCACCCGGAATTCGTAGACGCGCCGCTGATCGTGGCCGAGAGGTTCAATGCGGGAAGTACCTTCATCCGGACCGCGAAGGAGCCACAGAACGGTTTGTTCCGCGACCTGGGCTTCACCCAGCCGGCGCCGATCGCCGAGCTCCTCACCGACGAGGACGGGTACTCGGGCAACATCAGCGACGAACGCATGGAACTCCTCGACACCGCGTCGGTAGTGGTGTGGAAGCTGTTTGTCGACACCGACGACCTCGGCCGTCAGCAAGGCCTGGTTCCCGATGAGCTGGCCAACCACCCGCTGTATCCGAAGCTTAAGGTTGCGCGGGAGGGACGTGACGTGTTCCTCTCCGACAAGGTCTTGCTGGGAGCGGTGATCTTCGCATCACCGCTGAGCCTGCCCTACGCGCTCGACCGAATCAGCCCCATGCTGGCGGCTGCCATCGACGGCGACCCGGCCACGAAACCGCGCTCGTGACCAGCGCGGTCGTCCGTACCGCTGCGATGCTGCTCATCGTGCTGCTTGTCACTGCCGGCTGCACGCGGCAGGCCACGGAACCCACCAAGGAACCCCGCAACGCGTCCGGTGGGACCTTTCCACGCACCGTCACGCACGCGATGGGTAGTACTGAGATCCCCGCCGGGCCAACCCGCATCGTGGCACTCGACCAGACTTTCGTCGACGCCGCGCTCGCCCTCGACATGCCGGTGGTGGGCTTCACCGAGGTCCGCGGCAGCAGCGGTGGGGGACCGCCCTATCTCGCCGAGCCGATGGCCCGGCTGGCGCCAAATGCCCGCTCAGTGGGCGAGCTGGCCAACCCCAGCCTGGAGCAGATTGCCGCGCTGCGGCCGGACCTGATCCTCTCGTCGAAGATCCGCGACGAGGAGATCTACGACGAGCTGAGCCGCATCGCGCCCACCGTGTTCAGCGAGACCACCGGCGCCATCTGGAAGGACAACCTCCGGTTGCTCGCCTAGGCGACCGGAAAAGAGGAGCTGGCGCAGACCCGGCTCGCCGAGTACGAGCAGCGCGCCAGGACCATCGGCGACGCGATCCGCGCGATCAAGGCCAAGAACCCGACGATCTCGGTGGTCCGGTTCAGCGAGATGCAGACTCGCCTGTACCAGCGCGCCAGCTTCTCCGGCGTCGTGCTCGACGACACCGGCCTGGCCCGCCCGCCCTCCCAGGACGTCGACAAGTTCGCTGTGGAATTCAGCCAGGAACGGATCCTCGATGCCGACGCCGACCAGATCTTCCTCACCGTTTCCGAGGGCGATTCAGCGATCGTCCGGGATCGGTTCATGGCCAACCCACTATGGAGCCGATTGACCGGCGATCTGCGCGAGGTGAGCAATGACGTGTGGATCGTCGGCGTGGGGTTACTCGCCGCGCACGCGGTGCTCGACGACCTCGCCGAGACCTTCGGCGTCGATCCGGCTTCCGCGCGCAAACCGGGATGAGAGTCCTTGCCAAGGAGCGATGCGATGCCACCACTTGCGGCCCTCGAACGCCCCGCTAGTCGACGAGTCCTTCTTGACAAGGAGGTAAGGTGAGGCAAACTTAAGCCGACATAGGGGATGTAAGGGACCCTAAGGAGGCTCGTGATTACGGTGAGAGGCAACCACTGCCGAGACCTCGGCCACCCCATGGCGTCACCGCGCCCCTGGGGCACCGTGGTGACGCGCACTCGGGTCCTCGTAGCACTGACCGGGCTGGTCTGGTCGCTCCTCATCGCGTGTGGCTCATCGCCGACCACGACTCCGGCCGCGCCGGGCACACCGAGCGACGAGGCCGCGTTCCCTGTCACCATCGAACACAAATTCGGCAGCACAACCATCCCCGCGGCGCCCGAGCGGGTCGTGACCGTCGGCGACGAGGACGCCACGGTCGCCCTGGGTGTCACCCCGATCGGCATCACCCGCAGCAGCAGCTTCGACAGCGGCGTGGCGCCCTGGCTGGAAGATCGGATCGACCTGGCCAAAACGACGCTGATCGACGTCCCGCCCGGAGCGGAGGGTGAAGGCGCCGCCGGGGTGAACGTCGAGCAAGTGGCGGCCCTCAACCCTGACCTCATCCTGGCGGTCAACGACTTCGGACTCGAGCTGGACTATCCCAATCTGTCCCAGATCGCGCCCACCGTCGGTTACGCGACCGAGTGGGGCAAGCAGAGCTGGCAGGAACAAACCATGGTCGATGCCCGGGCACTCGGCCTGGAGGAGCGCGGCCGGCAGATCGTGGCCGAGACCGAGGCAGCCATTCGCGCGGCACGGGACGCGAATCCTGGTCTCGTCGGCCGGTCGGTCACGTACTCCTACGCCTACGCCCCTGGCAAGATCGTGACCCTCAAGTCAGAAGAGGACCCCAGCGTCAAGCTCCTACAGGAGCTGGGAATGCAGGTGCCGGCGTCGGTCCGCCAGTTGCCGGACATCGCTCCCGGCAACCCAGGTGGCGACCTGAGTTTCGAGAACATCTCGCTGCTGGACGCCGACATCGTCATCATGCTTTACGCCACCAACGAGTTGCAGCGCCAGGTCGAAGAACTCGAGCTGTTCCGCAACCTCCAGGGGGTGCGCGACGGGCGGTACATCGTGATCGATCTTCCCACCGCGACCTCGCTGCGGACCCCGACGGTGCTGAGCATCCGGTGGGGGTTGGAGCAGATCAAGCCGTCCCTGGCCCGGGCATCCACATCCTGACTCCAGGGCTTTGCGATCACCTAGCGGGAAAGCCGCTGTTTAAGCGTCCGAATGCGCTGGACCGATTCGTCGATGCGGGCCTCGGTGATGGTGCCGTCTTCGACCATCGCCGCGATGATGTTGATGGCTCTGGGGGCGATGTCGGGCTGGTAGACCCGAGGATTGTCGTTGGCGAAGGTGACGATGTCGACGCCAGCGACGATGGCCTGACGCAGCGCCGTCTCCAGACCGTATTGGTCAGCGATAGCGCCCATCTGCATATCGTCGGCAATGACCACACCGTGGAAGCCGAGCCGCTGGCGAAGCAGCCCGGTGATTGTCGAAGCCGACAGCGTGGCCGGCCACTCTGGATCAAGGTTGCGGTTCTACCGCCTGCTCGTGGGTAGCCTGCACTCCGCGTTGAGCCAATTCACGCTGCGACACGGTGGGTGGAAATCCGTGTTGTTCCTTCAGCCGCGTCACGCGGCCGCCTTCCTGATCGACCGCCACGAGCAAGTCTCCCGCCAGCCGCTCGCTGAAGGCCATCGATCAGGGCGCGCACCTGGTCGGCCGAGCGAATGTTGCGCATCGGCTCGCCGGTGAGCACGTCAACATCGAAGAGAACGACGCCACCGACCTGGCCCGCCCGGATCTGCTCGACAACGGGGCCCGCGTCACCCACGCTCATGCCCCGAAATCCGACGAGCACCATCTGACCGATCTTGCGTTCGAGCGCCGCCCGCCCGTCCGAAGACGTCACCTGCCCTGATTGGCCATGCTCACCGCCACTAGCGAACCACGGAAGGCAGCCGGCAAGCCCCGCGAGCACCACCATCCCCGCTAGTCCACGCATCCACCAGCGACGAGCATCACCGACCATGTCACCCCTTAACAGCGACCGTTCACGACCACGCTGCCGGGCCGTACTCCGCGGTCATTGACCGGACAACATAGTCCCGCACGGTGGCGAAATGGATCACCCCGTGCCGCTGTGTCGGCACAATTGGGCACGCGTTTTTTTAGGGATCGATATAGATCGTGACTGTAGGCAGGTTGTCGATGCCTATGGGCGCGAACTGCACCCGGCAGTCCGCCGACGTTGCGGACCTGCTCCGGAGACGCCGCAATGCCAACGTCGCAGGATTCGAACAGCGGATCACCGCCGACGTCGAGGCGGGTGCAATGCCCGCTGACACGGACGCCCGGGAGTTCGCCGTCTGTATCGCCGCCGCGACGCGCCAGTCGCGGCCGCCACGGACTGGTGGCAGATCCTGCAGCTCTATGACCAGCTCATGTCGCTGGCCCCGAGCCCGGTCGTGGCACTGCACCGCGCGGTCACGGTGGCCGAGATCCAGGGACCCGACGCGGCACTCACCCTCGTCGACGGCCTCGACCTCGGTGACTACCGCCTCGTCCACGCCATCCGCGCCGACTTGCTTCGACGTCTGGGGCCGCGACGTCGAGGCGGCACTCGCTTACGAGGCGGCGATCTCCTGCACCCAGAACTCGCCCGAGCGCGCCTTCCTGCAGCGCTGCCGCCAAGCGCTCACTCAGGCTTGACGAGGGTCGGTCTTACGCGGTCGCTCGGTGACAGCCGGTCCGGCACGGTCAAGACCAGCGTTGCCACACTGAGAAGACGGCGCCCGGCAGTCGCGCCGAGGGTCGTCTGGACTCACATCAGCTGCCCTGGCGTTTACGCTCCTCGTGCTCGAAGAGTTCGGCCTCGCGCTCGTGCTTCTCGGCCATCGCGCGTGCCTGGGCCGCCTTCTCCTCGTGATGTCCCTTGTGCTGTTGCGCCTGGCCCTCCCTGCGGAGGTCATCGCTGCCGGTGACGCTCCCGAGCGCCTCTTTCAACTTGCCTTTGGCCTTGTCGCCAGTACCCATGTCCGTTCCAGCCTCCCTTCTTTCGTTACGAGGACCGATTACCCCCGTGGCGGGCACTTGAATCCGTTGCGTGTTGCGCTTCGGGGCGCTGATCCTGGATGCGGGGCCGTCTGGCGGGTGCGGTGCAGCCGGATCCGCTCGTGCCGCGATGAGATCGCTGAGTTGCGTTCTCGGAGCTAGCGTCGGGCTCGACTGAGTAGGTGATCGATTACGGCAGTGGAGGCGGCGGACACCGCGCGGATGGCACGAAGTCCCGGACTCATGGGCGACGCCGCGCTGGGCATCTTGGTACCGGCAACCACCGGATTCACGCTGCTCATCGCGCGCAGCCGGACGGGACGCCCTCGCTGACTCCAGTGTTGACCCCCTTTGACCCGGCGATCCTCGCCCGTCGACATTGGCACCGGTGCCGCTGGAGGTTCAGGCCACCGTTGCGGACTCGGGTTCCCAGTCACGTTCCGGCGCAGGGGCCGACTCAATAAGAGAAGTAGCTCCCACATCGTGGGACGAGTGAGGGGTCTCCGCGGTCGTTGACGGCGGAGAAAGCCTTAACTACTCTCAGTCGTGCAGCGGACGAGGGTCGGTGGCTTCTATTCCGCTGACGATCTTGTTGTTTACTGCGAGACAGTCACTCGTACCAGCTGGCAGTTATCCGGGATCGGCTCCTTTTCACACCGACGTGACTAGCTTGTCCAGCAACCGCCGCCCAGCAACAACAGACACCCACCGCCGCGTTGAGTAAGCAATAACTGGGCTCCCCTGTCACGATGACCTTGAGACCGGAATCGGCCCCCGTTGTGGAAGCGTCACATCTCCCCACTCGGAAGGGCTCGCGCCATGGTTCACGGGTTGACACTCACGACCGTCAACATCGGTGCACCGGAGCGGGTACCCTCGCACGCTTCTACCAGCAGCTCCTGGGCTGGGAGATCACGGTCGAGAAACCGGACTGGGTTCTGATGAGGGATCCCCACGGCGGAGTGGGGCTGGCGTTTCAGACCGAGCCGTTCTCCGCCCGACCGGTCTGGCCCGCCGGCCCATACTCCACAAGCACATGATCACCGAGGCGTCGGTACAGCACAGTCCATGCACTCACGGCCGTGCGGACGGCCGTTGACCGGACGGCACCGACTGCTTCCCGGACGATGGCTCCTCTGAAGATCGAAATCCGACCGCGATCACAGCGAATGCCCGACGTCTGAAGCGGGGCAGTGGACGCACTTATACTGCGGACTCTGGCTTGTAGGGGGTTCGTGGTGACTGTGCGGAGTGACGAGTTCTGGCGGATCGTGGATGCACTCGTCGCCGTGGAGCGCGCCGAGGGCGCGCATTACACCTCCTTGAGCGTGCGCGCCAAACGGTTCGGCTACTACTGGCCGCGAACGCAGACCGTCGGCTTGAAGCAGACCCTGTCCGAACAGCGGGCGTTGATCTCCGAACGGCCGGATGTCTTCGAGGAGCAGTTCACCACCGGTGGCTTCGGCTGGGTGGTCGTCTATCTGGCAGGCATCGAAGCCGACGAGTTGTCCGAGTTGGTCTTCGAGGCCTGGCGGTTGTCCGCTCCCGAGGAACTGGTCGCCGCGGTGCCGGACTGGACGCAGTCGACCCCCCACCGTCCCACTCGATAAGTACGCGACGAGCGGCCCAACACCACAGCCGGCCTTAAGCACACCGGACCCAACCGTCGTACCTTCGCCCGGAGATACGTGCCGGTATTTCGCTGTTCGCACGGTTGCCTCAACGGGACATCACCCAGGCGCAGGCCGTGAGGCCGCGCACCGTGACATGCACAGCCAGCCGCGCACCGGCCAGAAATACGCTACGTCGTCCTCGACGCCGTCGAAGCGGTCCCGGTAGTGAATGGGATCCTTGCGGACCAGCGCGGCGCGGTGGCTGCGGTGCAGCCGCTCGTCACCGAGCCAGGGCGGCAGCCGCCGCTTGGCTGCGAGTTCTGCTTGGGGCCGCGGCGCCGGCAGCCCCGCGGCCGTCAGATCGGCGCAGATGCTCGCCGCGCAGGTGTCGGCATGCCCACGGCGCACCCACTCCGCGCAGATCTCCATCGCGTAACAGGCCAATGCCTCTTCGTAACCCGCCCACATGCGAACCGCGGGATGGTGCTTCCAGCCGTAGCGCTCCCGGGTCAGCGCCCGCAGGATCTGCAGGGCCTCGACGCGCTGCTTGCCAAGCCGACGGCGGTCCAATGCCACGGCGCTAACTGCGAAGTCGGGATACGGCAGGAAGGTCTGCACGACACCGATGATGCCACCGCCGGGCCAGGGTAAATCCGCACGGCAATGCCTGCATCCAAGCCCGCCCCGCGTAGCCGCTCATGCCCGGCGTCATCACGCGCACAGCGGCATGACAGCGCGTTGGCCATGTCGGTAGCCCGTCGTCTCACCAGCGGACGTTGCTAGCGCAGGGCGCGGAAGGAGTCGAGGGCACCGACAAGCTCGCTGGTGAAGCTGCCTCCACCATGGCCGGCGTCGTCGAGCACGACGAGCTTGCTGTTCGGCCAGCAGCGATGCAGGTGCCATGCGGTGTCCAGCGGGCCGGAGATGTCGTAGCGGCCGTGGATGAGCACGGCGGGGATGTCGGCCAGACGGTGCATGTTGGCCAGGATCTCGCCTTCTGCGAGAAAACAGCGGTGGCGCCAGTAGTGCGTGACCAGCCGGGCGAAGGTCAGCTGGAACTCCAGCTCCCGGTATCTGAGGTCAGGAGACCACCCCGGAGCCAGCGACATGTGCGTGTCCTCCCATGCGCACCACTGCCGCGCCGCCTTTGCGCGCACCTGCGAATCCGGGTCAGCCAGCAGTCGCGCGTAAGCCGCGCAGAGGTCACCTGCCCGCTCCGCTGCCGCGACGGTGCCGACGAACTGTTCCCCACTCCTGGGGAAAGACCCGGCCCATGTCGCGAGTGATCCACTCGATCTCCCGACGGGTGCCTGCGGTGATGGCGCCGAGCACCATCACGATCACGCGGTCGGGATGGCGCTGGGCGTAGGCCAGTCCGAGGGTGACGCCCCAGGAGCCGCCGACGACAACCCACCGGTCGATCCCCAGGTACTCGCGCAGCCGCTCGATGTCCCCGATCAGGTGCGCCGTGGTGTTCGTCGACAGATCGGCATCCTTGTCAGCGGCCAGGGGTCGGCTGCGCCCGCACCCGCGCTGATCGAACAGCACAGCCCGGTAGAAGCGGGGATCGAAATTGCGGCGTGCGCCGGGGGTGCATCCGCTTCCGGGACCACCGTGCAGGTAGACCGCTGCGGTTCCGTCGGGGGCGCCGCACATCTCCCAGTACAGGCGGTGTCCGTCTGTCACGGCTAGCATGCCGGACTCGTAGGGCTCCACCGCCGGGTAACGCTCAGCCATGATCACAGTCTCCACGACCTAACCCTCGCGCCATGGCAATCGACCGGAACTGAGGCGACGTCGGCGCCGGAGCAAAGATGTGCTGTTATGAGGAACGGTGGCCCTGTTCGGTGTCGCCGGGTAAGCAGCCGCCACCAGAAGTCGGCGCGCTCACGTGATCGTCGCACTGCACGTCACGCACAGCGCACCAAGGAGAAGCCGAGTACCAACACGGTGTCGGCCTCCTCAGCCGAGCAGCGGGTGCGTCGCAGCGTCCCAGGTCCATCCATGTCCACCGATCCGGGGCGGTCAGCGAGTGCACCTGGCGCCACTCATCCGGCGGCGTGGCTGCTGGGCCGGGACGCCAGAAGTGCTCGTCCAGCGGGTGGACGTCGCATCCGCTGCTGTGGTGAGATCGCCGACCATGCCAATGCTGACGCCCACGCGGTCCGCGGTCGTGTACGCGATCACGTCCGTAATCCTCGGGCCAGTACTGGTCCTGCTGGGCTATGGCCTGTTCACCCAGGGCGGCGGCGATTTCTGTGACGCTATCTACGCACTCCCCGATGGCTCGTTCGACTCCGTCACCCGCGACCGGGAGTTCCGCCAGGCTCACGTGTTCCAGGTCGTCGGCGCGTCGATGATGCTGCTCATCGGTGCCGGGATTCTCACCACGCTCGCCCGTCACCGCTCGGCCGCTACGCGCTCATGGAACCTCGCCACGGCAACCGTCACGGTGGTGATGATGCTCGGATACGTGGCAGTCATCAGCCAGTCCAAAGGAATCTTTCAAACGACCTGCTGACCGTCAAGCTACACCCGGATCGAAAACGTAAGTGTCAGGTCAGC
>JBOHFX010000106.1:0-10894 GCA_050699875.1 Pseudonocardiaceae bacterium | reverse complement strand
AAGGACGGGTGCAGTGCAAGGCCCCGTTCGAGCACCGCACGCAGACCTTCCCCGCCGCGGCGGTGCGCCGCGAGGAGCGGTTCGATGCTGTCGGGGTGCCCGAGCGCACCGAAATGATATTACGACGTCCGCCGCCGTAGCTGGTGCTCGCCAAGGCCCGGGACGTCGACCTCATCCAGCGACGTGACGACGAGATCGGCGTTTGCGGCTGTCAGTAGCTCCTCGTCGCCGGCTCTGGCCACACCTAACGCGGTCATGCCACCGGCCTTGGCCGCCTGTACGCCGCTGACTGCGTCCTCAACAACGAAGCAGTGTTCCGGGGCGGTGCCCAGCTCGGTGGCACCAGTCAGGAAGATCTCGGGGTGCGGTTTGCCTTGGACGAAGTCGCGTCCTGAGATGTCGACGTCGAAGAACTCCAGCAGGCTCAAGCCGGGCCGCAGGAAGTCGTAGTGCACGCCCTGCTCCGCGGCGAAGTTGTCGAGCCGGATCTGGCGGAGGAACAGTGCAGCGTTCTTCGACGAAGATGCCACAGCTACGGGAATTCCCACGCCCCGCACGGCAAACACGAAACGCAACGCATCGGGGTAGGCCTCGAATTCGCCGGCCTCGATCAGTTTGATGACCATGGTCTGCTTGTTCGCGGCGTATGTGCCCACACGCTCGGCGGCATCGGGAACCTTGAAGTACTCCAGAGCCGCCAGCGCTCCGCTCATTCGGGGTTTGCCCGACATCAGCTGCTGGTAGACGTGCGGGGTGAAGTGCTCATCAGACCATAAGGTTTGGGCTGCGATATCGGCCCAGTCGTTTTCCATCAGCTCCCGCAGCGAGTCCTTCCAGGCGCGTTCGTGCGGGGAGTCGACGAGCACGCCGTCCACGTCGAAGATTGCTCCCTCAAAGCTTTGTGTCGGCACGATTGCTTCCTTCCCCGGGATGGTCTAAGTCCTCTGGAAGATCTGCACGCCGGCACAGCGGTGCTACCCAGTCCTGTCCGGCGGCCAGCTCTCGGACCTCGTCACCGATGCCGATCCGGACGGGCCGACTGAAGCCTTCAGCAAGGGCGTGCACCGTCAGCTCATCACCGGAGATGCTGACCCTGATCGACGTACCGCGGAATTGCATTGGGACCGTGAGTCCATTGAGTCGGTCGGTGAGCGTCGGGTTGAAGTGTAGGATCCCATCGCGCACGCTGGCGCCGAGGTAACCGCGCTGCAGGAGATCCAGAGTGCCGGACATGACACCCATGTGAATGCCCTCTTTGGTGGTCCCGCCCTGTACGTCACTCATGTCGCTTTCCAGGGCGCCGAGGAAGCGCTTCCAGGAGCTTGCGGGGTCGAGGCCGCTGAGCACGGCGGCGTGCGTGACCAGGCTCAGGGTCGATCCGTGAGAGGTGCGCTGGTCGTAGTAGTCGATGGTTCGCCGCGCGAGGTCGGCGTCGTAGTGATACCCGAGTCTCTCGAGCAGCTCGCGAAGTTCGTCGGCGGAGAACAGGAAGAATGGCATCACGGCGTCAGCCTGCTTGGCTAGCTGGTAGCGGTTGGGGTCGTCGCCCTCGGCCCTAAGGATGCGGTCTAGACGCCCGATGTTGGGGTGCTTGGCGCGGTAGCGATCCCAGTCCAGCTCCTCGAGATCGGCGTGGTCCTCGAACTGGCTGATGATGCCGTCCCCGTGGAAGGGGACGAACATCTTGCGGCTCATCTCATTCCACGTGCGCAGTTCATCGTCGGTCAGCCCGAGGCGCGTCCGTAGTGCCGCGCGACGGCTCGTCGGTAGCAGGTCGAGTACCCGCGGGGCAGTACCGGCGATCCAGGCCACCATCAGATTGGTGTAGGCGTTGTTGCGCAGCCCACCTTCCTCGGCGTCGGGGTAGCGCTCGTGGAATTCATCCGGCCCCATCACCCCGTGGATCTCGTAGCGGTCACGCTCCGGGTTGTAGTGCGCGATTGAAGCCCAGAAGCGGATGATTTCGAGCATGAGCTCGGCGCCGTAGTCGCGGAGAAATGCCAGGTCGTCGGTCGCCTGGTAGTACTGCCAGACGTTGTAGAAGATCGCCGCATTGACGTGGCGCTGGTGATGGCTGTGGTCGGGATCCCATTGCCCGGACAGCGGGTTGAGGTGGACGACTTGCGTCTCCTCGGAACCGTCGCTCCCGCTTTGCCACGGGAACATCGCGCCTCGGTAACCAGCTTCCCGCGCTGCGGCCCGCGCCTCGGCAAGGCGGCGGTAGCGGTACATCAACAGCCCTCGCGTGATCTCGGGCAGCCGGAAGTTGAGGTAGGGATAGACATACAGCTCGTCCCAGAACACGTGCCCGCGGTAGGCCTCCCCGTTGAGCCCACGAGCGGGAACGCCCGCGTCGTGCCGGGCAGTGTGCCGCGAGCACACCTGGAGCACATGGGAGATGTGGAAGCGCAGCAGCAACTGCACGTGGGGCTCGCGTGGAAGCTGGATGTCACCCACGTCCCACAGCTCGGTCCACGCTGACTCGTGCTCGGTCAGCGCTACGGCGAAATCCGGGTAACGCGCGACATGCGTCCCTGCAGCGACCAGAGTTTCGGAGATTGCGTTGTCATGAGAGGTGAATAGGGAGACCATCTTCTCCACCCGCACCGAGCTGCCCTGCTCGACATCGAAGGCGAGGACCTGCTGGATGTAGTCCTCCATCTGATAAAGGCTGCGGGCAACATCCAACGACTCCTCAACCTCACCGCCGCGGAAAACGCGAGTGCGCGCAGCTTCGGCGATATAAATGTTCGACTGCCGGGTTTGCGCCTTCAGTGCGATTATCTTAGGGCCGAACGTGCGCGGAAATGCCGGGTTGAGGTGCCGCCCCTCAAGCTGGCGGTAGCGGGCAACCATATGGTTCGTCACGCGGCCATCGAGCCCGGAGATCACCTCCATGCGGCCTGACCAGTTGTCCGGCGTCACCGTCCACTCGATACCAGCCAAGTGACTATTGGCCATGCTGACGAAGCGACGGCTGCGCAGGGTCGTCTCGCGGCCGGCTCGGTCACGAAATTGGATCTCACGCCCCACCATGGCATTGCGGATGTCGTAGAAGTGGCGATAAGAGAGCACCTCGACGTGGTCGAGCCGAATCGCTTCCTCGCCCTCGATTCTCAGCTTCAGCAGCAACCAGTTGGGAAGGTTGACCAGGTCCTCGTTGAGGACCGGGCGACCGCCCAGAATGGTCGTCTCCCGGTTGAAACAGCCGTGGGCGTAGGTGCCCGGATAATGGATTGCATTCGCATCCTCCCACTCGGCTGCTCCCCGGGTGGCGAAGTAGCCGTTGCCGGTCGAGGTCAGAGCCTCGCGCAGACCTTCCTGCGCGGGGTCGAAGCCCTGATAGACGAGCGTGAAGTCCGGCACCGGTCCCTTCCGAGAATTTGCGTGTGTCAGCGGGCCAGCGTGTTGAGAAATTGCTTCACCTCAACAGTCGAATGCAAGACGAAGTCGGCCGCGGTGGCCCGGTTCACCAACTCCGGATCATCCGGGTTGCCCACGATGATGCCGACGCCCCGTCCGGCCAGCGCCCGGAAGGCGTCCTCGTCGGTGATGTCGTCCCCAAGGTACAGCGGCACGACATTGTTGGTGTCGAGATCCAGCGTCTTCATTAGATGCAGAACGGCCTTGCCCTTGTGCCAGTCAATCTTCGGCTGGAGCTCGTACACCATTTTTCCGGGTGTGACCTTCAGCCGCCCCGGAAACTCCTCCAGCAGCTCGTTCACCAGCGCGGTGACCTTGGCGCGGTGCGCAGGATCAACGAGCCGGTAGTGGACCGCGACCGACGCCGCCTTCGGCTCCACCACCGCACCCGGAATCGATCCGACCTCGGCGGCGAGGCGGTCGGTGGTCTCGGAAATCAGGGCCTCAAAGCCGCTCGCCGCGTCGTGCGCAATGGTGCCCTCCTGAGGAGTCCAGATGTCGAAGCCGTGGCTGCCGGCCACTACGAGGGTGTCGATGCCCATCAACTGCTGCACGACAGGTCGGTCGCGACCGCTGACCACGCACACGACGCAGCGCTGCGCCAGGGTCTGGACCGCTTCCCGCATGTCGTCGGACATGACTGCGTCCTCCGGCCGATCGACGATCGGGGTCAACACGCCGTCGTAGTCGAGGAACACGGCCGGTCGGCGACCGGCCAGCCTCACGCTGAACTCCTCGCCGTCGTGCAGCGCGTCGGGCAGCTCGCGAACGGTCGACGCCTGCGTCGTCATGGTCGTCGGCGCGTCGGCGTAGGTGCAATCGAGGCCGGCATACCGCACCTACCTTGCGTAGAGAGTTCATCTACTTCACGTAGCGGAATCTGCTGTGAGGCAAGTCCCGACGCTAACACGTGCTTGGGTCCAGGTCTTCCCGAGTTGAGCAAGCCTTAATAGGCCATTTGTACGCCGCGGGCGGGGCGGTAGCCGTCCTCGGGGGCTTTCTGTTCGGGTTCGACACTGCCGTGATCAACGGGGCGGTGTTGGCCCATTCTTAGACATTTGGGAGGGGCGCCGGGTTTCCTGGCTTCGTCGTCGCCGCTGCGCTGTTCCTGCTCAGTGCGACGTCGGCTGCCGCTGATACACGAATACACCCCGCTGTGGGTCGCACCGCCGCGAAGCACGTAGCGGGCCTGCGGGATCCGGGACAACTGGTGGTGTCCCGTGCCCGGTCTAGCGGGTATGCGCAGGGCATGGGCGACTCGGATACGTGCGGGCGTGATAGCCAGCGCGAGTGTGAGACACAGGGCCGGCCACCCGGTGCTCGCCGCCAGCTCGCCGAGCTTGTATGGTGCCTGCGCCGCTGCGCTCGGTCCGGGTGGTGAGGTGCATGTTTGTTGTCGTCGGGGAGGCGCTTGTCGACCTGGTCGGCCAGCGGGGAGGTCGGACGTTCGTCGCCCATCCGGGCGGTAGCCCGGCTAACGTCGCGCTCGGTCTGGCGCGGCTGGGTGTTTCAGTGACGCTCATGACGCGCCTCGGGCACGACGGACTCGGTCAGATGATCTTTGGGCATCTGCGGGCTAGCGGCGTCCGTGTTGACGGAGGTCCCGCTCAGGACGTGTCGACCAGCCTCGCCATGGCGACGCTCGCCGGGGGCGTCGCGTCGTATGACTTCCGGATCGAATGGGACATGCCCGCCCTCAGGCCCCTGCCGATCGAGACCCGCTGCCTGCACACCGGTTCGCTGGCGACGGCGCTGGCGCCTGGCAACGCGAACGTCGTGGACCTGGTCGAGCGGGAGCGCACGAGGGGTCGGGTGACGATCTCCTACGACCCCAATGTGCGGCCGGCGCTGCTGGGTGACGTGGCGCGGGCGCGGACGGGCATCGAGCGTCTGGTTGGCCTTTCCGATGTGGTCAAGGTCAGTGACGAAGACCTTCGGTGGCTTTATCCCGACCAGCCCGATGAGCTCGTGGCGCAGGACTGGCTGGGGTTGGGACCGGCCCTTGTGGTGGTGACCCGCGGTGGGGTGGGGGCCTACGCCGTCTCCGCCCGCGTTGAGTTGCACCGACCGGCCGTGCCGATTGACCTGGTAGACACTGTCGGCGCGGGTGATTCCTTCACCTCCGGGCTTCTCGAGGCGCTGCACCGGGCCGACCTGATCGGCGGTTCGCGCCGCGAGGCGGTAGCGGCGATTGACGAGTCGACGCTGGCCAGCGTCGTGGACGCGGCGGCTCTGACCGCGGCGATCACGTGCTCCCGGCCAGGGGCCGACCCGCCGACACGAGCCGAGATCGACGCGCTGCTCGCGGCCCGGGACTGCTCCAGCGGCGCAACAGGCGCCAGACCTGGCCACTTGCCAACCACGTGAGGTGCGCCACTGACGTCTACCACGGGACGTGACCCTGGCACGTCGGGCGGCGAAGGGAAAAGCCGCCATTAAGATCATGATTTAGTCTGTTCCTGGTGGCGCTGTTCGTGCTCGCGCCGGATTGCCCATCCTGGATACGTCGGCAGATTTACTCGCCACCGTCCTCGTCCTGTCCCAGCTGAATTCGCCAATCGGCCGTACCTCGGTGGCACCCGAGCAGCTGCGCGCCATCCAGGGCCGAGGAGCTGGAGGCGGTCATGGTGCCTTACCTCGGGTTGGTCATCCTACTGTTGGTGATCCGGGTCGTCATCGCGGTCCAAGAGGCGCCGACGATCCGGGAGGATTTCCGGCAGCAAGCCCGAGCTGAGGGTTACGCGGCGAGATCATTGGGCGGCTCTGGGGAACCGACGCAATCGGTTCGGCGTCATCGCGCACTTCTGCAACATCGCCGCCCAGCGGGCACCTAGACGTTCACGGTCGAGTATTTCGAGAGTATCGCAGATATGGGGCTTAAGGTCCGCGCTCGTGCGTCGACAGGTGCCGGCCGAGATCGTACAGAAGCTTTTGCGGCACACTTCGATCACCACCAGCTACTGCAGCCGCAAGTCCGCCTGCCTACTAGGTCCTATGCGGCGGTGCTGCCAACCATGGGGCCGCGGCTGCACGGTCACCGTGCTGGTGTCGCCGCAAGCGCGGCTGTGCTCGCCTCGCGCCGAATCTCCGGTGACAGCCCAACCCATTGCGCCTGACTCGGGGACGACGTACGGTCGAGCGTTTAGCTCTGTCGTAGATCCTCGCGACAGATCCCACGAGGCCACATCGGCGTTGTCTCGAAGGGACGTGTCCGTCATGGCGCAAGTCGTCTCGAACCACGACGCCGAGCGCGCGGGGCCGACGAAACAGCGCCTTATCTATGCCAACCCGTACGTGCTCTCTTTGGGGCCGGAGGAGACGGCGACCCGACGGCTGAACTTCGGGCAGGCCTTCAATCCGCTGGGCACCAATATCGGCGTGCTGATCGCCGCCGCAACCCGATCTTGCCGAAGCTGGAGTCCCCGGTGGACCTGACCTCGGCACGCCGGAGCAAATCCAAGCCATCCGTGCGGGGCAGCTCGGCGCCGTGATGGGTCCCTACCTCGGGCTCGGCATGCTGCTCTTAGCCCTCTGGGTCGTGATTGCCACCCAGAGGGCGCCGATCATCGAGGGATTTCCAGACGTCGGCGACACCAGCAAGGGCGCGCTCGCCCGGATGCTCTGGAACAACAGACGGTACCGGTTCGGTGTGGTGGCCCAGTTCTTCAACGTCGCCGCGCAGGTCTGCACGTGGACCTTCATCTTGCAGTACCTCCAGCAGGCCATCAACGGCAGTCTGGAGCTCGGCGGCTACCTGCTGCAGGTCAGCCTTGTCGTTTTCCTGCTGTCCCGGTTTCTCATGACCTGGGTGATCGGGAAGATCCGCGCGACGAAGGTGCTGGCCGCCCTCGCCGTCCTCGCCGTCCTCGCCGTGCTGCTGTGTCTCTACGCCATGGCCGCACCCAACATCACGGGGGTCGTCGCGCTGGTCTTGGTCTCGTTCTGCCTATCGCTTCATGTTCCCCACCATCTACGGGGTTGCCCTGCACGGCCTGTGTATGACCTTCCAACGTGTCGCTCAAGATCACTGTCGCCGACCGGTAGTCTTCACCCACATTGTTGAGCGACAGACTCATTGCCTCTGTGCTACATGTGTTGTTCGGGTACACCATTGTGTTTGTGTTTGTGTTTGTGTTTGTGACTCTGACCCTGACCTGGTTGGTCGGCGGGATCCAGCGGGTGGCGGCATCGTGACCTACCCTCGGTTTCTGCCTGCCGACTCCAACTACTGAGCATGAGGCAAGCGATGACCTCTCCCGGCAACGGCGACCGGAGCGACGGTGACCAGGTCAAGGCGGATACTGCACAACCTGATACGACACGGGCGGCGATCGAACGATTTCATGAGATTCTGGGGGAGCAGGACACCGCACAGGCCACACAACGATCGCTTATGGACGGGCAGCGTGCCATCGGCCTGCATAACGGAGGACAGCCTCTGACGCAGATATTGCGTCCGCGGCTGATTAGCGGCGCCGACCACGCGCGGGTGTGCTCAGCCGGCGCACTGTTGGCCGGAGCGCTTCAGCGACTGGCCGGATATGCTCTGCACGACGGCGAACTCGGCGAGCACGTACGCCAGGTCCTGGCCTTGACGCCGGTGGAAACGGCACTGGCCGCGATGTCTCCGCCGCCGGACGGGCACAGTCTCCACTCTAGACTGGACGGCTTCCTCACCGCCGACCGGCTGGCCTTCGTGGAATTCAATCCCGATTCCCCGGTGGGCCCGCTCACTCAGGAAGCGCTCGCCGAAATTTTTGCTGACACCCCAGCAATGCAGGCCTTCACCGGTGACTATCGCATGCAGGCTGCTGCGGCTCGCCGGCGAATCGTAGAGAACCTCACCCACGCTTGGACTACCGGCGCCATGCCTGGGGATGGCCCCCAAGTCGCCATCGTGGAGTGCGGGGAGTCCAAGTTCAACTGGGAGTTCACCATGCTGCAGGCTGAGTTGCACCGCCAAGGGATGCCTACGGTGATCTGCTCCACCGACGACCTGCGATACGACTCCGGGCAGCGCCGCCTTTACACCCACGACGCCCACGGGCATCGGCACCCGATTACCGTCGTTCACCGGCGCGCAGTCCTGAGCGACCTGCTGTCCCGCTACGGTGCCGCTTTTACTGACCACCCCCTGGCTCGCGCCTGGTCCGCCGGGGCCTGCGTTATGGTCAACTCCTTCACCAGCCAGCTGGCCACCAAGAAATCCGCCCTAACATTGTTCGCTGATCCCCGCACCAGCGTCATGCTCTCGCCGCAGGAAGCGACTGCCGCCCAGCAGCATCTACCTTGGACCCGGCTGGTGCGCCCCGGACCCACCACCTACGACGGGCAAGAGATCGACCTACCGGCCTTCGCCCGCGCCCACCGGGAACGCCTCGTCCTTAAGCCCAACGACGCCTACGGTGGCCAGGGCATCGTATGTGGCTGGCAAACCACCAACGACGACTGGCAACAGGCGCTAACGCGTGCGATGCGCAAGCCTCACGTCATCCAGGAACGTATCACCATCCCCGAGGCCCTCTACCCGACGTGGGCAGACAACAGCGTGCGCATCGACGCCTACCACGAAAGCACCGACCCATTCCTGTTCGCCTCCACCGCATACGGTTGCATCTGCCGGCTATCACCGACCGTTCTGATCAACATCAGCGCCGGTGGAACATGCGTTCCGGTCTTTCAGGTAGCACCCCGCTCCTGAGCGCACTATTGAAGGCGCACCCACCGACGACCGGTGAGATCACCCGCTGCGCCAGCGGGGCTTCACTGCTCCGCCGAGCGACTCGCCGTCAGCGGCCATAGCAACGCCCGCTACTAGAGCAACCTCGGCCTCCGCCACAAAGTCCTAGGCGATTGACCGCGGTCAATGAGAACGCCGCGTAGGCGGGACCTTGGTCACTGATCCCTGACAAGGTGGTTTCGGCCCCATGCGGCGCGGCCGAGAGTTGCTCAAATGAGCTAGAACCCGGGAAAGGAGTGCGCCCAGGGAGCCCGCCGAATATTCGCCGCCGACTATCCTCCACTGTGTACGCTTACGTCCAAGACTCTTACCCGCAGTTGATCGGCCAAGCAGCGCTGCTTGTAGAAAAATTGACCTCGAATACGGACCGAGCGCCGGTGACGCGCGTTTAGCGACCACGCCAAGCATCAGACACATCCAGGTATCTCACAGCCCCCCTCCGCGTCGATAAACGCACACCACTGCGCTACGGTTACGTCCGCGCGAAGAAGGCCGCGGCTCTATCAAACCTCCTTCTCCATTCTCAGCTGACGGATCTCGTCTTCCATTTCTTTCACGCGGGCGCCCTCGACAGGACTCAATGGCTGGGCGGTTTCAATCGATCATGGCGACACAATGCTTCTTGATAAGCTCTCCAAAGACCTCGATCGGCTTTTGCCAGTTGAGTGTCTTGCGTGGTCTGCCATTCAGTTCTGCCGCTACTCTATCAAGTTCGTCCTGGGTGTGCAAGGACAGGTCGGTGCTTTTCGGAAAGTACTGCCGGAGCAGCCCGGTGCCGCGCTGCCACGGTGAGTGCGGGTCACAGAAATAGACGGGCAGGCCGGTACGAATCGTGAAATCTGCATGGCGAGCCATTTCCTTGCCCTGGTCCCAGGTCACGCTGTTACGCAGGAACTCGGGAAGGGTCTCCATTTTCTTGGCCAAGAGCGCGGCGACGCGATCGGCGCAGCGATCGTAGGGAATCCGCACAAGCATGGTAAATCGAGTGGTCCGCTAAACCAGGGTCGCGATCTGCGATTTGCCCCCTTTACCGATAATCAGATCTCCTTCCCAAAAACCGGGTACCGCGCGGTCTTCGGCCTCGGCGGGTCGTTCGCTGATATTGACCATATCTGGGATCTTTCCCCTGCTCACAGAGGCCCTGGACCGGGGCACTCGCTTCGCCCGGCCCTGCCGTAACGCGAGCTTCAGCTCAGTGCGCAACTCGCCTTTCGCTTGCAGATACAGTGTCTGGTAAAGGGTCTCGTGGGACAGTCTCATCTCCGGGTCATCGGGATATTCCTCGGTCAGTCTGGTACTGATCTGCTCCGGAGACCCCTTCTGTTCCAAGCCTTCGTTCACCGCGTCATGAAGCCGGGACGAGGCCACCAGCTTGTGCTCCTTAGGCCGCACCATGAATGACTCATAACGCTCCTGCGCCGCGATTGCCCGATAATTCGCAGCACCACCATTACGATTGACCTCACGGGCGATCGTACTATGGTGTCGGCCAAGCAGTTTTGCGATACCACGAGCCGACGTTTCCCGGCGCAACTCGCGGGAAATTGTCTCCCGTTCCTCGGCGCACAACGGCACACCCCCACTCATTAACCATCTCCCCAGAAGTAAGTGTTTGGTGATCCCGTGGGGCTGGTCTGGCGTCGCGTGATCGTGGGTGGGGGTTGTGGTGGGTTGATGTCTGGGTTTGGGGTTGTGCGGCACGCTCGGCGTGTTGCGTGGTGGTAGGGGCGT
>JBOHFX010000105.1:0-8941 GCA_050699875.1 Pseudonocardiaceae bacterium | reverse complement strand
AGCGTTGTGACGGGTCGTGCCCTGCCGTGTGACGGGTTCAAGCTGGTCCGTCATCCGGCTCTGACTCGTCGCGAAACGCTTGTTCGATGGCGGTGCGGATGTCGGTGATGAGGTAGCCGCGTGCCTGCCGGCTGGTCCCGTCTCCGCTCACGACCCGGCCGGGGCGGGGTCGGCAGCCCAGCTCGCCCATCTGCCGTCCGAACGCGGTGGGCTCGACGTCGAGGGCGTCGACGAGTTCGGCGGTGGGCACGAACTCACGGCCGCCGTCGTTCAGATCGGCGCCCAGGTATTCGACCACCGACGCTAGTGGCTCCGGCAAGTCTTCCGGCACGTCACGAGCTGGCGGTGTGTCGTCGGTCGGCTGACTTGGCCCGAGGACGTGAGCCACGGTGGCCGGATCGAGCACGGGAATTGACGCGGCGCCGATCGCGTGGCCGGTCAGCGTGCCGGCTGCCGCGCGTAGCGCCCGGCCGCGCTCGCACAGCGTGGCCCAATCGTCATTGGGCATGTAGTCAGTGCGGACCATTATGGCGAGCACGTCGGCGCCGGCTGCGGTCTCGCCGTCCGGGCGGAGAATGCCGACGCCTTTGTGTGCGGGCAGCAGCCGGCTGCTGTCCCAGCCGCGGGTGTTCATCTGCTCGCCGAGAATGATGTTGCTGTCGCGCCAGTCCATGACCCGCAGCGCGAACCGCGAGCCGAGTACGGCGCGCAGCGCCGAGGGGATTGTTTTGGTGTCGGGTCGTTGGGTGGCCAGGACAAGAACGATTCCGGCAGCGGGTCCTTTCTTCGCCAACCAGGTCAACAATTCGCCGATGTACTGGCCGGCGGGAATCATTTTACCTTGGACCTTGATGGGTGTGCGTTCTTCCAGAGGTACCTGGACTTCGTTAATGAGGATGCCGGTGATCGGCATGTTCAGCGATGGGTCGCGCGACATTGCAGGGGTGACTTTCGATTCGGGGCAGGTGTCGTTGTCGAGGTCTCGCATGCGCCGGTAGCGGCCCTGTACTTCGGTGACGAGTTCGACCAGCCACGCCGCCAGCGTCAGGACATCGGCGGGTTCGTCACCGGACATGAACCGGTGCGCGACGTGGGCGGCGGCGTCCCAGTCCTTGCCGGCTTTGAAGTCGGCCACATACAGCCGGGTGTGCGGGTCGAGGATCAGACCGGCAGCGGCCAGGCGGGCGGCGAAGGTCTTGCCTTGGCGAGGGATCGCGCCGACGAGCAGCGAAGTCCACACCAGCGGGAGACTGATGCGGCGATTTCGAGCGTCCCGGCCGAAGGGCACCGGCCGCCAAGCGTCCCAGCACGCCACGTCGAGCAGCGGGGTGCGCAGTGGCGGGGTGGCGTAGGGGTCAGCGTCGGCGACCCACATGGCGACCCGCCCGGCGTGGCCACCGTTTCCGCGCACGCGTTCGACGAGCAGTTGCACCTCGTCCACGGCAAGCGCGGAGGCCAGCGCTTCGCGGTTTTTGACCACGTCGGCTGCCTTACGGGTGGCCGGCAGGTCGACGGTGATCGCCCAGCCGGCCCCCACCCGGCTGGCGCGCTCAACCAGTCGCAGTGTTTCGTCTTTGCCGATGAGTTTGGCGTCGCGGTAGGCGTCGACCAGGATCTGCGGGTCCATGGTCCAGGTCAGCGACCGTGGCCCGGCGAGCACCGGCGTGCGGCCGGGGCTGCCGTCCTTGCGCCGGCCGGTGATCGCCAACACGACCGCAGCAATCATGGCCGTGATCCACAACGTGAGGTGGCCGTAGACTAGGTCGCCCACCGCCACGCCCGCCGTGCCGACCCCGACGACGGCGCCGGTGACCCGCCACCGCAACAGGGTCAGCTCGCGGATCTCGACGTACTTGTCCGCGAGCTTCTCCGATTGCTCAGCGGGCTCCCGGTAGTCGCGCACGCTTACCCAGTGCCGCCACGCCCGAACGGCCAGCACGGTGCCCCGAGCGGTTGCGCCTACGAACCGCCACGGTGCGCGCAGCACGATGACGGCGGCGTCCTTGGCTGCCTGTGTTGCGTTGGCGCGACTCTTGAATGCAGCGGGGACGCGCGGTGACCGCTGCCACCACGACGCCGCCGGTCGGTATTGTTCGCGCTGGCCGCTGGGCCGCTCATCATCGATCAGTTCGCCGTCAAATACCGGATCCGCTGGGATCACCGCCGCTTCCTGGGGTGTGCTCATCGCCGGTCACCTCGCCAGTAGGTGTCCATCGAGGCCACCGATCTTGTAAGCGCATGTGCGGTGATCAACGCCGGTAGGGTGAGCACTACCCAGAACAGCGTGGTGCCGGGGGCGTAGGTGATCGCCACCCACTGCACGCCGACGATCATCCCGGCCGTACCCAGCACGTGCCCGGCCAAAGACGCAACCCGGGAGGCAGCGTGGCTGCCCTCAGCCGCCCGGCGTCCCTGGCGGGTGCCCGAGCGCCACATCATCATCAGCGTCAGCAGCACACCCAGGACAGCGACCACCTGCGTCGGGCTCAAGTCGATGGTCACGGCATCCGCCTTCCCTCCCGATCGTCGCTGTGTGGTTGGTGCTGGCGGCGGCGCTGCCACAAGCGGTGCAGCACACGCCGGTCGTCTTCGGCCAGCGCGCCCCATACGCCCGTGGTGCACGCCCCGGCGGTGCGCAGGTCCAATTCAAGGCACTGATCTATTACCGGGCACCCGGCGCATAACCGCGTGGCCAGCGCCCGGTCGCTGGGTGCGCAGTCGTCCCAGTCGGGTTCCTGCGGTGGCCACAGGCCCAATAGGCACAGCCCACGGCGCATCACCAGGGCTCTGAGCACGTCGGTAGGGACCTGCTGCCACCGATCGAGGCCGGCGACGAGGGCTTCGTAGTCCGGGGGGTCGTCGTGATTCACCACGGCGCACCACCGGTTGCGCCGGTCACCTGGCGAGCGGTGCGCTGCTGCGCCGCCATCCGCGCCACGTCCACGCACCCACCGGACTCGGCCGCCGCAGCCGCGAGCCGTTCGACGGCCGCTGCCGGGATGACGTAGCGGGTGCGGATGGGCACTGCGGGGAAGGCGTCCTCCCGGATGGCGCGGTAGAGCGTGGCCGGGGTCACCCGGAGCACGCGGGCGGCCTCCGGGACGGTGTAGAACGCCGGATTCCCGGCGCTGCTTTTGCTGCTATCCATAACTCGAAGCTCCGATCAAAGCATAATGTCATCGGTAGATAGCACTGATTTCAGTGCCCGATGGCGTGCTGAATTACCGAAACGGCAAGCGGGGTTACTCTTCGGCGCTTAGGGCGGAGCGCGGAGGAATTAGGTGCAGCAGGACTGGGCGGCAGTCGCGCGAGCGATCGATACGCGGCTTGCCGAGCTGAACTGGCGGCAACGCGAGTTGGCCGAACGGGCTCAGGTATCGGTCGCGATCGTGCGCGAGTTGCATCGCAACACCACCCAGCGCCGCCGTAGCGCCCGCACACTCGAAGCGCTGTCGCTGGCGCTGGGATGGCACCCCGAACACCTCGACGCCGTGCTGCGCGGTCACACCCCGCCCGATCGCGGCCAACCGGCGAACTCTCCGGCAGACCCCGTCACGGCCCGGCTGACCTCGATCGACCGCCGCCTCGCCGCCATCGAACGGCGGCTCGATGACCTGGCAGCCCGCGATGGCTAGACCAGTCGGTCGCTGGCTGCTCGCGGTGTCGGTGATTTGTTGCATGGCACTACGAAACATCGAACAAGTGCTACCTCGTAATTGGCTCCGGTTAACGGCAGGGCCATTAACCACCATTAACCACGCAGGTCAACCCCGGTTTACTCGGCACCGGAGTAGGCCATGCTGACATCGCTGCAAACCGTGCGCCGACAGCTGGGCTACACCGCAGCCCAAGTGATCGACCTGCTCACCCGCCGCGCTGACGCGCTGAATCTGCCAATCGCGACCAAGACGAGCCTGAAGACGAAACTGTCGCGATGGGAGAACGGAAAAGAACAACCCAGCGAGATCTACCAGCGGCTGTTCCGCGAGATCTACGGCCGAACCAACGCCGAACTCGGCTTCCCCGACGAGCCCGAGGAAGACCCCGAAGCGGCCGAACTACGCAGCCGGCTCGCTATCGCCCGCATCGTCGACAGCGAGACCGTGGACGTGTTCCGCCGCCAAGTCGACCACGCCCGCAAGGTTGATCGACGCTTCGGCGCCCTCACCCAACTCGAACAGCTCCGCACCCAGATCGACCAAGTACACCAACTGCTCAGCTACCGCGCCGGACCGCAGCGGTCCGCGCTGGCCGGGGTCCTCGCCGGGGCATCCACGCTGGCCGGATGGCAAGCACTCGATCGCGCTGCCCTGGGCCAGGCCTGGACCCACTACGAACGCGCCAAAACCGCAGCCCGCGAAGCCGACTCACCCGCGCTGCTCGCCCACGCCACCGCCGAACAAGCCTTCGTGCTCGTCGACCTCGACGAGACCAACGCCGCCGTCGACCAGCTCGCCCACGCCCGCAGCATCGCCCACGGCACCGCCACACCCCTCCTGCAAGCCTGGCTCGTCGCCGCGCACGGCGAGACCCTCGCCGCCGCCGGCCACGCCGATGACGCGCGACGCGCCTTCGACACCGCTATTGGCCTGCTCCCGGCCGACCCTATCGACCCCGCACTGCCGTTCCTGTTCCTCGCAGACGCACACCTCGACCGCTGGCGCGGCCACGCCCTGGCCCGCATCGGCGCACCCGAGGCCATCGACCAACTCACCACCGCTCTCGCCCGCCTGCCAGCGGACTTCGTCCGCGCGCGTACTGGTCTGCTGGTCGATCTCGCCTACGCTCATGCCGCCGCTGGTGACCGTGACGCCGCCCTCGCCCACGCCCGACAAGCCCGTCGCCTCGCCGCACAGATCAAATCCGACCGGCATCAACGGCGGCTGAGCCGACTTGTTCTACCCGGCAGCGGCGACAGGGCCGCGTGACGCCAGGTAGTACAGCAACCCGACCAGCGTCCCCGACCCCAGCAGTTCCTGCCGCTGCACCAGCTCCGGCACCTGCGACATGGGCACCCACCCCACCCGCCCAGTCTCCTCCGTATCAGTCGGCTCACCGATCCGCTCTGCACCCCGCCACAAGAAGACATCGACCGGAGCCGTGGCCTGCCCGGGCAGCGGCTCGAAACTCACCAGATGCGCCGGCTCCCCCACCGGACGCCACCCGCTCTCCTCCTCCGCCTCTCGTGCGGCCGTCGCCGCTGCATCCTCCCCCGCATCAACGAGTCCGCCGAGCAGCTCATATCCCCATTGCTCTGTGATGAACCGGTACCGCCACAGCATCAACGCCCGTTCCTGATCATCCACAATGAGCGCCACTGCAACCCGGCCCAAGTGCACGACGTGGTAGTCCCACCGCTCACCGTTAGGCGCCTCCACATCGACCAAACCCAGCCGTACCCAACGGTTGTCATAGATCGTCTTCTCGCCGAACTTCCGCCACCCGCCGTGCGCTTCAGCCATAGAAGCAGCGTAGGCGCGGCCACCCTCCGGCTCGGGACGTCAGAACATTCGCTAGCTGACGCCGCAGCCCGCTTCGAGGGCGTAGCTGACGGTGCGGACTACCGTCGAGCAGTACCAGCATCCTCGGCGCCAGGCACAACTCCCTGCATTATTGGTAGGCGGGAGAGATGGTTATGATCAAGTGCGTGCGCCGCCTCCAAGACTTCCGACTCTTTTTGTTGGGCCCGCCCCTCGGTCAACTTGAACAGCGCCAACGCAAGATCTCTTGTTTGCCTCACACCACCCTCATCAGATGAGACATAACGCAAGGACAGGAAGCCCACCCCTTCGACCTCTCCCGACAGCCCTATTAGGGCACCCACGGTAACAGTCTCAAAAGGATTCACGCTGTGTGCAATGTTCTTGTTTCGCATGTCCATGAGGTACTTGTGCCACTCAGTGACTTGACCCTTAAGCGGCAGCAACGCCACGTCGTCGGTCGTCAAACCAAGTTTGCGCTTCCCAGTGCCGAAACATCGCGCGTACGTAACGAGTGCGGCTATCCATAGCGTCTGAATGATGATCGATTCCCGATCACTTTCAACCTTGGCCAGCTCTGCAAGAAGCCGCGTACACGTGTTTACCACGAATTCCAAGTCGTGGCGGATCGAAATGAGGTCCGCGTACTCAGCTGCCGCAGCGATGTCCAGTTCCCGAATTTCAAGAAGTTGCCCATCAGGGCCGGTAGCTGCTTGATCCAAGGTCACACCATCCAGTCTAGAGGCTCCTCTACCGAATCCCGAGACCTGGGTAACCGCCCCCGCACTCCCTACCTCCAGGGATCTACGGGTCATCCAGCGGAACCTTATCCACGAACTGAGCTAGGTCGACCCAAGCTTTGCCTCACAACCGCCGGGCTCCGACGTCCGCAGACAAATGGCAAGTCAACCTAACTCGACTCACCCTCGTCAGTCGGGTGGCCCCAATCCATCACCTAATCGCACAAACGCACCGCAGATTCAGCCAGTCGCCGGGAAACGCCGATCAGCCGGAAATTAGATACCGGCGGTCCGGCCACGTAAATGGCGCAGAACCTGTCAAGATGAAATGTGGAATTCTGGTTCACTCGTACGTACACCTTACGTACTCAGATCTTATTTACGGCCGCTCAGGGTTGGTGAGAGCGTCGCCTTCAGTAAGGCGGGCCGGTGGCTGCACTACGACTGTATGAGTAATACAGCAAACGGCTCGCTGACCACTCTCACCTCTGAGCTCCAATTTGGAAGGCTGTGCCCAACGTGCGGTCAGAGGCCTCGGCCTGCGGTAGGGCGGGGGTCACGGGGTCGCGCTAGTGACCCGTGGTGACCACAGCTAGGCCCAACGCTCGCCTGCCCGTGCGGGCTGGGCGGACTCTCGCTTACCGGTCATACTGGACACCCCTCAAAGAGAACGATCCCATGGCATGGTGCCGCCCACCGCAGCCCAGCTGCGGAGCCGTTACACTATGGTTTCATCTAACTACCGTCCGTAGTTTCTGGCTAATTGTCGGTGGGAGCCGCATGCTTGAGCAGTGGGAGGCCAACCGGTTGCTTGCCACGCCCAAGATTTACAGCTCCGGCGCGGTTGTCGACCTTAGTCGAGGTGCCGACAATGACTACCAGGTGGAGACGAATGATGGTACCGAGTTCTTCTTATTTGATGTCCGTGGGCCCGGTCGCAATCCTGAAAAAGCTCGCTTTCAGCTTCGGTATAGGGGAAGTATAGTGTTGGCCCGTATGTGTCTTGCCGTCCCGCACACTAACCCTGATGAGACTAAAATCGACGGTCCACACTTCCATCGATACCGTGAAGGATACGATGCCAGGTTCGCTGAACCTTGCGGACCCTTCGACGGGTTGGTGGAGGCGCTAAATTACTTCTGCGACCGGATCATTCTTCCCGCGCCTAGTACCGATGGAGGTATGTCGTGACAACTGATGCGGAACTTCTTGTCAGATCATACCTGTCCTGGATTAAGAACGATGTGACGGCCAATCTGCTAGAGGATGCGGTTACTGAGCTAACAACACCGTTTGTGGATCGACACAATGACCATCTACAAGTTTATGCAGAGCGACGATCTCCAGACATGTTCCTGCTATCTGACGATGGCTACACCCTCTGCGAGCTTAAGTCGAGCGGTGTTGAGACCCGTGGGAGCCGACGCGCAGAAATAATCAAGGATCTTCTTGCCGGCCATGGGGTCAGATTGGAGGGTCGCGAACTTCAGACAGATGCGACAACCGCAAATCTGGGTCAGAGAATCCACAATCTTGTACAAGCGATGCTTAGCGTTGACGACATGTTCGTGCTCGCGCAGTCTCCAGTGCAGTCTATCTTCATAGAGGAAGTCGCCCAGTTTTTGTACGATCGTAATATTCGAGCTATTAAAGCTGCTAAGTTCGCTGGACGTAGCGGTTTAGATCACCTCATCAGCTTTGTAATACCCAGATCGAGGGTGGCGCCGGAACGGTTCGTTCAGGTTCTGAACACCCCACGACGGGACCAAGTGGGGAACTGGCTCTTCGCGGTCAATGACACAAGAAGTGCCCGTCCAGTCGGTGCTACTGACTATTATGCGATCGTGAATGACGCCCGGAAGAAGGTGCCAGCGGACATACTCAACGCTCTTGAGGCTTACGAGGTCAAGGCGCGTCTGTGGTCACGTCGTGATGAGATAGCTGAGGAACTTGCGGCATAGCTCTGCTGTTGGCCCAGTCGCTGACAGTGGCGCAGGCTGAGTGTGTGGGCCACCAGGTCACAGACCACCGTGGGAGTACCCAGCGACCGCCTGCCACCGCCTAATTCTCCGGATCGCCACACGTCGCGCAGACGCGGGACGATTAGATACCTGCTCGGAGGCGGCTTGTTACAACTCGGCGAGCATCCGTCCTCCCGATGGTTGACGGCTGCGTGGGGTCTGCCACTTGACGCGGCTGTGGTAGCCCTCGGGGAGGTCTGCGGGATAGCACTTAATCTCGCCCCGTCGTGTGAGGTTTCGGGAGCGCAGAATCGGCAGCAGCGGTGTCAACCTCGCTGCTGACCTTCCCTACGAGTCAACGAGGATGTCCTGGTTCTACCTGCACACTGTGGATCTTGTCCATTGGGCTGTCCATTAACTCCGGTCCCCCGCGTGCCCGCGACCGGCTGCGGCAGCAAGTGCGGGACGACACAGCGGCCCGAACGAACGTCACGCTCGGCTACCTATTTGATACGTGGCTGTCCAGGCACCAGGTCGAGGGCGGTACCCGCGCCAGCTACCAGCTGCTGATCGACCGCTTCATCCGCCCGGTGCTAGGTGACACGCCACTGAGCCGGCTGTGCCGGCTGGGTCCCCACCCGTTCGAGCAGCTCTACACCGAATTGCGGACCTGTCGCCGCCGCTGCCACGGCCGCGCCTTCATCGAGCACCGCACACCCCGTCAACACGACTGCGACCAACGGTGCGCGCCGCACTCTTG
>JBOHFX010000104.1:0-8533 GCA_050699875.1 Pseudonocardiaceae bacterium | reverse complement strand
GCGCTGAGCTGATCGCCAACGGTGTCGACGTCGAGGGGATCCGGCGCTCGATCGGTGCCGACAGCCTCGGCTACGTGAGCCTCGACAACCTCATCGCCGCTTCCGAGCAGCCGGCCACCCGGCTGTGCACGGCGTGTTTCGACGGTCGTTACCCGATCCCGCTGCCGCCCAGCGAGTCCATCGGCAAGCACCTACTGGAAGACCTCGACGCGGTGGCGCGGGGTGTCGCGGGACCCGCTGAGCCGGTGTCGCACGTGGGGGCGGGCGCCGAGGACGCCCTAAATCGCCCATGACGGGGCGAATCGTCCGTGAAGGGGCCGACTTGACCAGGTAACGTGGCTGTTACTGCTCGTGGAGGCATCTCTCGCGTACCGCCACCTGTGTGTTCTGGAGCGCCTGCCATGACCGACATCGACCGCTCGCACACTACCTACGCCGCGGCCGGGGTCGACATCGCGGCCGGGCAGCACGCTGTTGCCGCGCTGCGCCCGCACGCCGAGCGCACCCGCCGCCCGGAGGTGCTGGGGGCGGTGGGTGGGTTCGCTGGCCTGTTCAAGCTCAGGCTCGACCGGTGGCGGGAGCCGGTGCTGGCCAGCTCCACCGACGGGGTCGGCACCAAGATCGCGGTGGCACAGGCGATGGACGTGCACCACACCATCGGGATCGACCTGGTGGCGATGGTCGTCGACGATCTGGTCGTGTGCGGAGCCGAGCCGTTGTTCCTGCAGGACTACATCTCGGTCGGCAAAGTGGTACCGGAGCGGATCGCGAATATCGTCCGGGGAATCGCCGATGGTTGCGTTCAGGCCGGCTGCGCGCTACTGGGCGGGGAGACCGCAGAGCACCCCGGGATGCGAACCGACGACGACTACGACCTGGCCGCGACCGGTGTCGGCGTGGTCGAGGCTGACGCCATCCTCGGGCCCGATTGCGTCCGTCCCGGCGATGTGGTGGTGGCGATGGGCTCCTCAGGCCTGCACGCCAACGGTTACTCACTGGCCCGGCACATTCTTCTGGACATCGCCCGGATGCCCCTGAACGGGCATGTCGAGGAGTTCGGCCGCACGCTGGGCGAGCAGCTGCTCGAACCCACCCGGATCTACACCAAGGACTGCCTCGCCTTGGTCGCCGAGACCGAGGTGCGGACCTTCGCCCACGTCACGGGCGGGGGCTTGGTGGCGAACCTGTCGAGGGTGATACCCCGCGGGCTGATCGCCGTGCTGGAACGCGGGACGTGGACGCCAGCGGCGGAATTCGCGCTGATCGCCCGCCGGGGCCGGGTGCAGCGCGCCGAGATGGAACGCACGTTCAACATGGGAGTGGGGATGGTCGCGGTGGTCGATCCGGCTGAAGTGGATCGTGCGCTCGCCGTGCTGACCGCTCGGCACGTGCCGGCATGGGTACTCGGCGAAGTGCGCAAGTCCCGCGACGTCGAACCCAGGACCGACGCTGTCGCAAAGGACTCCGACCGCGCGCTGCTCCGCGGGGATCATCCGCGCTTTTGACCGCCACCGGCCTCTCCGGCGGTCGGCCAGCCTCAGCGGCGGTACTCGTCGTACCCGTCGATGTCGGCGGCATCCGTGCGGTCGCCGTCGTCGCGGCTGTTGAGCGCGCTGTCCGATCCTCTGTTGACGTCACTGTCACCCGACAGCTCTCGTTGCAGGGCTTCGAGGTCCGTGGTGGGAGAGCTGTACTTGAGCTCTCGGGCCACCTTCGTTTGCTTGGCCTTGGCTCGGCCGCGCCCCATGGCTCGACCCCCTCGCACGCAGGGACGGGGCCAGCCGGGGGATTCGGCGGCCTCGTGCACGACAATCTGTTGGTACCACCGTACAGGGTTCCGTGGACGGGGTGCGACGTGGCAGCGCCCTCACGCGGGCAGTGACCCAGGGCGTCGGGCTCGGGTCAGTGTTCGCCCAGGCGTTCCTACTGGTGGTCGTCTTGCGACTCGTCTTGGGGTTCGACTGGGGGTTCGACTGGGGGTTCGGCTTGGGGTTCGGCTGGGGGTTCGGCTGGGGGTTCGGCTTGGGGTTCGGCTTGGGGTTCCGCATTGCCCGGTTCGGACTGCCGGCGTTGCTCGGCGAGTAGCTCGTCCACCGATGCGGCCCCGCTGGCATACCGGGAGCCGATCTCCGCGTTGAGGGTGTCCACCACACGCTGCACCTCGCGGCGGCGCTGGGACACCGAGGTCTCCTCCGAGCAGTAGGTCTGCTGGGCGTCGTCGAGCTGTTCGTCGGACAGCGACTCGACATCGGAAAGATCGACGTCGGCGACCAACGCCTCGACGTGGCGGCGGTGCGCCCCGGCCTGGGTGGGCTCCAGCCTCTGGTGGCGGCCCGAGCCGACTGCCGGGCCCACGGCGTTCACCGCCAGGATGCGGGCCAGCTCAGCGACGACCGGAGCACTGCCGCCCTCGCAGCGGCGTCGCTGCTCGGCGCGCACGATGTCGATCCGGGCGTGCAGCAGCCGGCGCAGGTACGACAGGTCGGTCTCCTCTTGCGCCGCGTCGTCCCGGCGCCGGCGCACCTCGCCCAGCCTCAGCTCGGCCATCCCCGCCGTATAGGCGGGATCCAACACCCGGTCGATCCGCCGACGCCCACCGGCCCGAACCTCGATCACGCGACCATCCTGTCATCCTCGCGGCACGTCAGGTCTTGAGGCGGCGCAGCGCAGCTCGGCCGGGGGGTTCGCCGGTGTCGGGGGGGATGGAGTCGGGGTCGACTGATGCGGCGGCTTCGCCGGCTCGCAGGGAAGTGCTCGGGTCTATCGAGCGCTTGAGCAGGGCCAGCGCGATGGGGCCTTGTTCGTGGTGGGTGGCCACGGTGCCCACCCGGCCGACCACCCGATCACCGGCCTGCACCGGATCACCGGTGCAGGGCAGGTTCTCGGGTGACTCCAGGTGCAGCAGCACCATCCGCCGCGGTGGGCGACCCAGATTCGACACCCGCGCCACCGTCTCCTGGCCCCGGTAGCACCCCTTGTCCAGGTGCACCGCAGAGCCGATCCAGCCGACCTCATGCGGGATGGTGCGCTCGTCGGTGTCAATTCCCAGCCGCGGCCGCAACGCTGCCGCCCGGATCGCCTCGTACGCCCAGGTGCCGGCTGGAGCGGCACCGGCCTCGACGAGCCGCTGCCATGCCTGCGCCAGCTCACCGCGCGGTACCAGCAGATCGGCCCCCTCGGCGCCGGCGCGCACGAAACCGCCCAACCGCCCGGCCTGTGCGATTATCGCCTCGGTGCCAGGGCCTAGCAGCGAGAGCACGGCCAGCTCTGCCGTCGCGTCCCGTGGCGACACCTTGGACCAGAACACCATCGAGCTCAGGTAGGCCAGCAGCCCGGGCGCCCGCCCAGGTTCGGTGTCCAGCCACACCGTCTGGTCCACGTGGGACACCACAGCGTGGTGCTCGACGTGTCCCCGCAAGTCCAGGACCAGCGCCTCGGTGTGCTCGCCCTCGCCCAGCGCGAGCAGGTGTTGGGAGGTGATGGTGTGCAGCCAGCCCAGCCGGTCCTCGCCGGGCACGGCGAGGACCTCCCGGTGTGACCGGTCCACCACCGCGACGCCACGCTCGGCGGCGCGCTGCTCGCCCAGCGGGTCGCCGTGGTGCCAGGCCACCCCGGGGTCCGGGGACCCGTCCGGTGGCGGCACCGCACCTGGCAGTTCTAGCAGTGGTGACGTCACGAGCCGTTGTTCTCCGCGGTGCAACGCGCGCACCGCCCGGACAGGGCCAGGTGGCTGGGGTCCAGCACGAACCCGAATCGCTGTTGCAACCGTTCGGTGAGTTCGTCGAGCTCCTCAGGGGGTATCTCGGTGACCTCGCCGCACCGGTGGCACACCAGATGCACGTGCTCATGCGCTTGGGTGGAGTAGCTGGGCGCACCGTGCCCGAGATGGGTGTGCCGGACCAGGTCAAGACCCTCCAGCAGGTCGAGGGTGCGATAGATTGTGGTGATGTTGACTGCCGGTGCGACGCGTTGGACGTGCTCGCAAATCCGCTCCGGGGTCGCGTGCTGAAGTTCTCGCACCGCGTTGAGCACGAGTTGGCGCTGCGGGGTCATTCGCATCCCCCGCTCGTGCAGGGTGCGCCGCAGGCTGGTATCCACAACCATGATGGTAGCGCCACGCACTGCGCCCAAGCGTGTACTCGCGCTGCTGAACGGTGGTGTCGTCGATCCGGACGCTGCACTGCTGCGCGCCGACGACCTCGGGGTGCTGCGCGGCGAAGGTGTCTTCGAGACCGTACTGGTCATCGACGGGCTGGCGGTGGAGCTCGAGGCGCATCTGGCTCGGCTGGCCCGCTCCGCCGCGATGCTCGAGCTCCCGGCACCTGATCTACCGGCTTGGCGGGCCTGCGCACAGAAGGTCATCGACGCCTGGGACGGCGGTTCCGAGATGGTGTTGCGGCTGATCCTGACGCGAGGCACCGAACCGCAGGCTTTCGCGCGGGGCACCGGGTACGCGCTGGGAACTGCGGTCAGCCCCACCGTGCTGGCCCAGCGCCGGGACGGGGTCGCTGCGGTCACGCTGACCCGGGGCACCGCGCCCGACCTCGCCGACCAGGCCCCCTGGTTGCTTCTCGGCGCCAAGACGTTGTCCTATGCCACCAACATGGCCGCGATCCGGCACGCCGAGCGGTTAGGTGCGCAGGACGCGGTGTTCGTCGCCGCCGACGGGTCCGTACTGGAGGGCCCTACCTCCACTGTGGTCATCGCGCAGGGCACCAGCCTGCGCACTCCGCCTGCCGAGTTGGGCATCTTGGCCGGCATCACCCAGGCGGCCCTGTTCCGAGCCGCCGAAATGGCTGGATGGCAGGTCCGGGTAGAGCCACTGCAGGTGGCCGACCTGCACGCGGCCGAAGGGGTGTGGCTTTGTTCGAGCGTCCGGCTGGTCACCCGGGTGCACACTCTGGACGGCCATCCGCTGCCCGACGCCGGTCTCACCGACACGCTGCGTGGCTTGCTGCCATTAGGGTTGCCGAACCCGCCCTCGCGTGGTTAGCGTGCGGGCACACGGGAAAGGAGGTGGTCCAACGTTGAACGGTGATAGGACTCGTGAGGTGGCTGTCAGCTAGAGCCGCCGACGGCCGTGGAAGGCCACCTCCACCTGGACGGCGTTGACTCAACGGCGGACTGCGAGAGGCGGCCGGCGAATCCAAGGCAGTCACCCGGCCCCCGGGGTGCCCGAGCACTAGTCCCGCTTCGGGCGCGTCGCTACTTGCGGCGCATTCCCCGGGGGCTGACTGCTGCCTGGGCCCGTCGTATGCGCATTCTGGATGCAGACTGCGCTTTTCAAGCACCCATTTACCGCAGTCTGCATCCAGAACGCGGTAAGGAGATCAGCCCACCACGCGGTGCAGGAGGATGGAGATGTGCGGCTGCATGGGGTGGCCGACCATCGCGCGTTGCTCGACGTAGGCCAGGTCGCCGCCCTCGACGATGCCGTAGAGGCGGTGCGCGCCGGCGACTTCCTTGGCCGAAGAACTGCGCACGACTGCGTCGGTGGCCAGTTCCCACGAGGTTTGATTGCGCGGTCGCCCGTAGTACAGCTCCACGATGCCGGTGCCATGGGCAGTGAGCAATTCGATGGTGTCATCGGGCTGCGGCCGCCAGAACCCGGTCTCCCGGGCGGCCGGCCGGATCACCTGCCCGGCCGCGTCGAGCAACCACGCCCGCGATTCGTAACGCAAGAACGGTCGCCCGTCGTGGCAGAACACCATCTGCTGGCCGAAGCGGTAAGGCCCGTCGATGGTCGGGTAGACGACCTCTCCCTCGCCGCGCCAAACACCGACCAGCGGCAGTAGCATCAGGCAGCTGGGGTGCAGCTCGGGTCCCTCTCGCAGGTTCGCGGTGTCACCGGGAATCGGCAGATCGGTGAACTCGGGAATGTTGCGGATACTGGTGCTCTGTGCCCGCTCGGCGGCGGCCCGCAGCGCCTCGTCGCTCGGGGAACCGTTTGGACCGTCTGAGCCGCCTGTCACGCACGGATCATAAGCTGCCTACGGCCTGCCGGCAGGATACTGCGCGCCAGGATTGTCAGCCCACCTGCAGTTGGAGCAGGGCGAGCTTGGAGTTCTCCAGCGCCACCTCGAAGACCCCCGGCTTGGTCGCGGTGAAGGTGACCGACGCGGTGGAGCCCGCCGGCACGCTGGCCTTGCGGTCATAACCGCGCACGTGGATCTCATCGGACACGTCACTGTTCACCGTCACCACGAGCGGGGTACCCAATGGAACAGTGATCTGGCCGGTGTCGCCGATGGCTTGACCGCCAGTCACCGTGATACTGATCGTGCGGACGGTCGGGCCAGCAGGTGCCGGCGCTGAACCTGCACCGGCCGGCCGGGAGCCGGGTGCCGGCGCCGTGCCGGCCTCGTGCTCACCTGCGCAGCCACCGAGCGCACCGATGGTCACCGCTGCCGCAGCTACCAGGATCGCGAGATGCTGCATTGCCGTGCCTCCCCAGTTACGGACTCCTACGACGGGTGAGCAGCCTGCCATGCTGAGTCTCAGGCCGTCGCGACGCGGTCCCCTATGGTGATGCGGCGGCGCACGGTCACCACCGCGCCCTGTCCCGGCACCATCGTCACGTGGCGGGGTCGGACCGGCTCGTCCGGCGCGGTGCTCGGGGCAAGCTCGACGCTGCGCAGCACTTCACGCAGCACGGTGCGCATCTCGACCTGGGCGAAGGTGGCGCCGATGCAGCGGCGTACTCCACCGCCGAACGGTAGCCAGACAGCCGGATCGGTTCGCTGGTCGAGGAAACGCTGCGGCCAGAACCGCTCCGGGTCGCGGTAATGCCTGCTGTTGTGGTGCACCAGGTTGATGCTGGGGGTCAGGATGGTGCCGGCCGGAATCTGGTAACCGCCCAGCTGCAGCGGCGCGGTGAGCTTGCGAGCGAATTCGAAGACCACCGGTCGCACTCGCAGGCTCTCTTTGCACACGGCATTTAGCCAGGCGTCGTCTCCGTCCGCGGCGGCAGCAGCGGTGCGATGCAGCAGTGCGGGGTGACGGGTCAACCGCTCGAAGGTCCACGCCAGCGCGGTGGCAGTGGTGTCGTGCCCGGCCAGCAGCAGCGTGATGAGCTGGTCGACGAGTTCATCGTCTTCCATCGCACGGCCCCCGCCGTCGACACTGCGAACCAGCGTCGCCAGCGCGTCGGTGCGGTGCGCCAACCGGGGGTCGGCGCGGCAGCGGCTGATCTCATCGGTGAGCAGTGCCTGGGCCTTGGCCCTGCGTTGCGCGCGGCGGCGCCACACGCCGAACCGGCGAAGCGCCTGCGGCGGCGGGATCAGCTCCAGTGGGGAGCCGATCTCCAACATCGCCGGCAACGCGATCCGCAGTGCCGCCAGCCGGCCCTCGTCGTGCACCCCGATGACCGTGCGCAGAATCACCTCGAGGGTGATCGCCTGCATCCGAGGGTAGAGCGGGAACTGCTCGCCCACTGGCCAGTGCGCGACGTTGTCGGCGGTGATGGCGACCATCTCGGCGACCTGCCTGCGAACCGAGTCACCTTGAAACGCCGGCATCATCATGGCGCGGCAGCGCCGGTGCTGGTCACCGTCGATCGTCACCAGCGAGTTGGTGCCCAGCATGGGGCTGAGCGGAGCGGCGGCCTCCCCGGCATGGAAGATCGCCGGGTCGCCACGGGCCACGGATTTGATGTCAGCCGGGTCGGTCAGAAAGACCAGCGTGCCGATGCCCGGAATCCGCACTGTAAACCGATCGCCATAGCGCCGGTGGCAGGTGCTCACGAAACGGATCGGGGCCAGCCAGATCAGCCCCGCTTGCAGGAGTCCGGGCAGGGGCGGGCCGGGTGGTAACACGCTCGCCATGCGCGACAACCATACATACGTTTGTCTAGCTTCGGTAGCATGCCGGTTATGGGACACCGGGAGGCGCTGCTCGACGGCGCTCGGCGCTGCCTGCTGGAACGGGGCTACGCGCGCACCACGGCACGCGACCTGGTCGCCGCGTCAGGCACCAACCTCGCGTCGATCGGCTACCACTTCGGGTCCAAGGAGGCGCTGCTCAACGGGGCTATGCAGCAATGCTTTGACGAGTACATCGAGCAGATCGCCCAGATCGTGTTCGCCGACGCCAGCGCAACTCCGTTGCAGCGGGTGCAAGCCTCATGGGAGGCGCTGGTGAACACCTTCGAGCAGTACCGCCCGTTGCAGGTGGCCTTCATCGAGGCGCTGGCCCAGGCCCAGCGCGTGCCGGAACTGCGTGCCCAGATCGCCGAGTGTTATGAGCGATTGCGGGCCACCGTGGCCGACATGGTGCGCGCCTCGGTGCAGGGACTGTCCGATCCCACCGCGCGCCACGTCGCCTCGTTCCTCATCGCCGTCTATGACGGCCTGCAGGTGCAGTGGCTGCTCGATTCACAGCGCGCCCCGACTCCCGGCGAGCTGATGGCCGCGCTGGAGATCGCCCTACCTACCGCCCTGGCCGCTAACCCCGTTGGTGGCTCTTCAAGGCCCACCAACCCCCCGAAGAGTTGCTCGTAACGGCAGCCGACCCCCGCCAGCACGTTGGCGGGGGT
>JBOHFX010000103.1:0-18620 GCA_050699875.1 Pseudonocardiaceae bacterium | reverse complement strand
CAGCAGTGGCACCGGCGGGGTGTAGGGGAAATAGCCGAGGTCGTTGGTCTTGAGCATGTCCTCGAAGCTGAAGTAGCAGCGCTCCATCGTCGAGGACATGTGCGCATCCAGCGCCTTGACGCTGACCCCGAGCATGGACATCCCGGCCGGCAGCATCAAACCCTTCTGCGAGCCGGTCACCGCCAGGTCGACGCCCCACGCCTCCTGCTCGAAGGGGATCGAGGCCAGCGAGGACACCGCGTCGACGTACAGCAGGGCGCGCGAGCCGGCCTCGTCCATCACCCGGCGGACCCCGGCGATGTCGGACGTCACTCCGGTGGCGGTCTCGTTGTGGCAGGCGAAAACGCCCTTGATGGTCTTGTCCTCGCTGAGGTGGCGCGCGTAGTCGTCCAGCGGGACGCCCTCGCCCCACTCCCGCTCGACGCAGATCACATCAAGCCCGAGCCGCCGCGCCATATTGGCCCAGAGCTGGGAGAACTGGCCGAAGCTCGACATCAGCACCCGGTCACCCCGGTTGAGGGTGTTGCTGATCGCCGCCTCCCACGCCCCGGTGCCAGACGACGGGTACAGGAACACCCGGCCGGTCTCGTTGGCGAAGACCTTCTTCACGCCGGCGAACAGCGGCAGCGTCAACTCCGGGAAGTCTGGCGCCCGGTGATCCTGCTGCGGAACGTTCATTGCGCGGCGCACCGCGTCCGGGACGTTGGTCGGACCGGGGATGAACAAGTGGAGGGGTCCGTTAGGCATGCCCGCCACCGCCCTTCGGTGCCGGGGTGGTGCTGTGCGGTGCAGAGCTGGGGGCGAGCTGGGGATACAGCGGGTAGCGCTGCGCGAGCACCCGGGTGCGCTCGGTCAGCGACGCCCGCTTGGCGTCGTCCAGATCACCGGTGCGCGCCTCGGTGATGACCTTGCCGATCTCGCGGAAGTCACTTTCCCGCATCCCCCTGGTGGCCAGCCCCGGAGCCCCGATCCGCAGCCCGGACGCGACGGCCGGCGGCCGAGGGTCAAACGGCACCGCGTTGCGGTTGACGGTGATCCCCACCTCGGCGAGCCGGTCCTCGGCCTGCTGCCCGTTCAGCGGGGATTCCCGCAGGTCGGCGAGCACGAGGTGGGTGTCGGTGCCCCCGGTGAGCACGTTGAGCCCGCCGCTGAGCATCTCCTCGGCGACCGCCCGGGCGCCGGCGCGGGTGCGCTGCTGGCGCTCCCGGAACTGTTCCGATGCGGCGATCTTCAGCGCCACCGCCTTGGCGGCGATCACGTGCATCAGCGGGCCGCCCTGCCAGCCGGGGAACGTCCGCGAATTGATCTTCTTGCGGAACTCGTCCTTGCACAGGATCATCCCGCTGCGCGGCCCGCCCAGCGTCTTGTGGATCGTCGTGGTGACGACGTGCGCGTGCGGGACCGGGTTGGGGTACTCGCCGGCCGCGACCAGGCCAGCGAAGTGCGCCATGTCGACGAACAGGTAGGCACCCACCTCGTCGGCGATCTCGCGGAAGTGGGCGAAGTCCAGCTCGCGGGGGTAGGCCGACCAGCCGGCGAGGATCATCTTCGGCTGGTGCTCCTTCGCCAGCCGGGCGACCTCGTCCATGTCCACCAGGGAGGTGTCCTTGTCCACGCCATAAGGCACCACGTTGTAGTACAGCCCGGAGAAGTTCAGCCGCATGCCGTGCGTGAGGTGCCCGCCGTGGTCAAGCTTCATCCCCAGGAACGTGTCGCCGTGGTCCATCAGGGCGCTGTAGACGATGGCGTTGGCCGAGGCGCCGCCGTTGGGCTGCACGTTGGCGTGCTCGGCGCCGAACAACTCCTTGGCCCGGTCGATGGCCAGCTGCTCGGCCACGTCGACGTGCTCGCAGCCGCCGTAGTAGCGCCGGCCCGGGTAGCCCTCGGCGTACTTGTTGGTCAGCACCGAGCCCTGGCAGTCCAGGACCGCCTGCGGCACGAAGTTCTCCGAGGCGATCATTTCCAGGGTGTGCTCCTGGCGGGAGAGCTCGTTGGAGAGCACCTCGGCGATCTCCGGGTCGACCTCGGAGACCGGCTTGGTGAAGAAGTCAGCGGGCAGAGCACTCATCGGCGAATCCTCGGCTGGTAGGAAGGCGGACTTCGACGGTGGCCTGCGCGTCCGCACCACACGGCGTCGAGCAGAAACGAAGCCGATGCAGACTCACCGCCATCGAGGCTCGTGAACTCGTGATCCCGAACCCCCCAACCGGCAGCATATCGGCGGGACGCCCGGACAGACAGCCCTGTCTCTCGGCTGACCGCCCCCCGAGTGGTCATTCGGCGCCGGGCGCGGGCGCCCCGGGCCCGCCTCGAAATACGGGGGCCTGCGGACAACTCCGGTCAGCGCGGGCGTAGAACGTAGCCGGTGTAGCCGTAGTCGCGTCCGTGCGCGCGCCGCACCTCGATCTCGTGCCCGACCTTGTCGAGCGCCGCACCGTCGCCGGGTCGCACCCGGCGCAGCTGCACGATCCGGGCGACCAGCGGCTCGTAGTAGGCCGCCCAGTCGGTGTCGGGTAGCAGGTAGGTGGCGGCCACCGTCCAGCCGGCGGCGAGCGCCGCTCGCACGTCGCGGCTGCCCGGTGTGGGCCAGCCAGAGGATCTCCGCTGCGATCATATGGCACCATTCTGCCCAACATGATCATCGTTCCCCCACCGGGGCTGGGCAGCAGCATCCCACCGGCCATGTCAAGAGTCTGGGTCAACTCCGTTGATCCGACTAGTCAGTCAGGAAGGGTGGCGCTGAGCAGGAGGGTCAGCTGCTCGGCGCCGCGGAAAATGTCGGATGCCCCCGCTAGCCTCTCCAGCCATGATCGATCACATCGGTGTTCAGGTGGCCGACGTCGAGGCGTCGCTCGCCTTCTACCTACGCACGTTCGCCCCGATCGGGATGCGTGAGGTCATGCGTTTCCCACACGGTGATGCCTTCGTCGTCGGCCTGTCCGGTCCCGACGGCATCCCCAACTTCTGGCTCAGTGCAGCCACCGGCTCCGAGGCCCGGGAACTGCACTTGGCCTTCCGCGCCGCCGACCGTCACGCCGTCGACGCGGTATACGACGCCGCTGCGACTTCGGGCGCGGAGGTGCTGCACGCTCCGCGCGAGTGGCCCGAGTACCACCCGGGCTACTACGGCGTGTTCTTGCGCGACCTCGATGGCCACAACGTGGAGGCCGTGTACCACGGTGACTAACGTGACGATCTCAACTCCGTGACGCCAAGGCCGTGACAGCGGTGCCGATGAGTCTTCAGAGCGCCGGCAGTCATAGCCATCGTGACCGCGGCCCAGGATTTCGTCTCGGCTGCCGCGCCACCGGCCTTCAAGGAGGACGGTGGCCGACGAACAGCTCGCGTGGCGTTCGGTCCTCGGTGGTCTGTTCGACGACCGCGTCCGCCTCGAAGCCCGCGCCGACGAGAATCTGCAGCCAGACGGCGCGACTGAACAACCCCGTGCGGTGTGTCTCGTGTACGACGCGCACCGAGCCGTCGGCATCACGGAGCAGGAACGCATACTCGGTCACAGTCCAGGTGTCGGCGGGATCCGGATCCCATACCCATTCCAAGTAGCGCACCCCGCGACCGTCGGCGTCATCATTGCCGCCGTGGTCGCTCGTCGCCTCAAAGCTCTCCACGATGCAGTCGGGGACGAAGACGGCGATGCCTCCAGGCCGGCAGTGCACGAAGGCCGTTTCGACAGCTTGACGAAGGTCGGCCTCGCTGGTCATGTAGTCCACGGCGTCGTGAACGAACACGGCGTCGAAGGTGCGGCCAAGCCGCACTGTGCGCATGTCGCCCTGATAGTGATCGCACTCAGGGTTGAGCCGCCGGGACACCTTGAGCATCTCCGCTGAGAGGTCGACGAGGGTCATGGCGAAGCGAGCCTTCAGGTGGACGGCGTTATGCCCGCCGCCGCTGCCGAGCTCCAGGACGTCTCGCACGGGGATCGATGCCGAGCTGAGCACGGTGGCCACATAGGCCGCTTCTTCCGCGTACTCTTCCGGGGGCGAGATCAGCGGCCACCACACGGCCAGTTCCCCGTAGAAGCGGTGTTCGCTCGTCACGTCGGTCATGCTCACCATCTTCGGACATCAACTCAGCAGTCGAGACGCCGGAGTGACACAACCAGAATCCGGGTAGCCTCGGGCCGCGTCCACACGCGAGCGGGCAACGGGAGGCAAGCGAGCATGACCACACCCGACGAACGGCTGCCGGCTGCCGGCACGGCGGAAGCGGCCGGCGAGCACGACCCCGAGGCAGCCGAGGCCTACGCCGAATCGGTGAGCATCGACCCCTCCCACGACGAGGTCAACGAATACCTCAAGATCGCTGGCGCAGCACCCCTGGTCGACCAGTCGGGCACCACGCAGCCTCACGACGTTGGCACGTCTGGATGAGTGACGCCGACTACGGGACCGGAGCCACCTATGTCATGGACGGCGGGCTCATGCGCAACCTCGGCCAGGGTGCATGACGGGTCAGGGCGCGGTCACCATCGCGCTCAGGCGCAACGGCCCGTCGCGACTGTCCGGCAGCTCCAGCACGGTCAGGAGCGTCGGCCTGCCTTCACTGGTCACCAGACAGATCTTCGAATCTGGCTTCAGCGTTTCCAACCTCGCCTTACCACCCCTGTCTCCAATGAACTGCCTGCAGGCAGCCGCCGTATCTCTGTCCTGCATGACTCGGACGGGATTGAAGTCCTCCCGATCGCTGCCGTCCCTATCCACCCCGGCGAACTGGTCGGGCCCCTCCACCGTCCGGTACAAGTCGAGCCTCCGGTAATCGGGCGAGCCGAACGGCACCTGCGTTCTGCCCACCACCTCCTGGCCTGGCGGGACATCAAGGTCGTATTGAATGCCGGGATACACCTCAAGATCGAACTCGTGGTACACGGCGTCTCCCCCATCGGAAAGCGCCGGGGCACCGCTGTACCAGATTCCGGCAGCAATGGCCACCAGCGCCAGTGCCACGAGGCCCACAACAAGGCGGGGCTGCCGTCCTAACCACTTCCGCGCGTGACCGGCTCTTAGATCCTCGGTTACCGCCGCTGCCGCCGGCAAAGAGCTTGCTCCTGTCCGCAGCGGCGGATTGAGCGCCACATCGTGGTTGAACACCCTCTGTTGAGTCGACTTCAGCTCGGGACCCGGTTCGACGCCTACCGCTTTCAATCGCTCGCGCGCCGCAAGGTAGGCGTCGAGGGCCTCGGTCTGACGGTCGCTGCGATACAACGCGATCATCAGCAGCACCGCGAAGCGCTCGTGAGTCGGATGCTGGCGTGCCAACGAGTCGAGCTCCGCCACGTTTTCGGTGTGGCGGCCGAGCGCGAGATCCGCCTCCAACCGAGTCCGGACGGCTAGCAACCGCTGGTCCTCCAGTCGCGCGGCTTCGGCCGCCACGGCGGGAGAGGCGGTTAATCCCGCATAGGCTGGTCCGCGCCACAGCGACAGGCTCTCCCGAGCAAGCTCGGCCGCCAGATCAGCCCGGTCCTGCTGCAGAGCGGTCCGCGCCCGCCCGAGCATGTCATCGAACTGGTGACTGTCCACCCGCTCGGGCGCGAGGTCGAGGAGGTAACCGCGCTGCGCGGTGCGCAGCTGCTGCGGCGGCGTGCCGCGCGGTCGGTCCGGTTCCAGTACCGCGCGCAACCGCGCCACGGAAGTACGGACGGCGTCAACCGGGCTCTCAGGCCGGTCGTCCGCGGACCAAACACCGCGGACGAGATCATCCGTGCTCACCACCTCACCGGCGCGGATCACCAGGCATGCGAGAACGGCCTGTTCCCTTGGCCCTCCGAACTCCAGCCGCTGGCCGTCACGGCGCACGGTCAGGGGACCCAGGACCTCGACCTCCATGGCTCGACGTCCTTCCTCGAAGCCACGCGCCAATCGCTGCCACCGTCTGCCCTACCCGAGTTCCGCCTCCGCCACGGCGCCCTTCTGATTTCAACACACTTTCAGGGTCCGTCATAAGGGTGACATGCGATGACAGCGTGTTGTCAGGCTTGCTCGATGAGCCTTCAACGGGGGCGTCCCCAATGAGACTTGAGTGAGGCAGTATCGAGATGACCAGAAAAACGTGATGTGGCGGTGGGTGATCCTGCTCATTCGCTGTTCTATTCCAACATCGAGACCGAAGCGGGCAACCAATACACCAGCCTCGGCGGCACCAACCGTTGGACGAACTTCGCCACCGCAGCCAACTGGCTGCACAAACCCGCCGACAGCGCCTAATCCTTGGGACCACTGGTTGGGCTCGATGCGGAACCTCACGCCGCTGATCAACGACCGCCTGCGGGTTCTGGACCCTGTGTCGCGCGGGCAAGCTGCCCCTGATGTGGGCCGTCCGGCGATTGCGGATGCCAGCGTGTCGTTGCAGTTAGGAGGCGTGGACCCGAGATGATCACGAGATTGCTGAAGTGCTGATGATCACCTGAGGGTCCGCGCCCCCGGGCGAACTGACAGATCAAGCTGTTCCGAAAAGTGTACGCGGTGATCGGCGCGCCGACAGCAAACGCAAACACTCTATGTCTTTCTGATTTCATCACGCTTTCAGTGGACAGGCATGCGGACGAAAGGCGATGACATCGCGTTGTCAGGCCCGCTTCGCGACCCTTCCGTGGGGGACGTCCCCGACGAAATTGAGTAAGGGAGCATCGACATGACGAGAAACAGGTGGCGGTGGATTGTCGCCATCCTCTTCGCGGTCGCCACGCTGTGCCTGCAGTCCGCTTCTGTTGCCGCTGCGGCCCCGGTGCCCGAGGATCTGACCTGGGAGGATCCCGCGGAGCGAACACTGCCGACGGCACCGGCAGGTTGGCGCACCCAGACTTGCTGCCCGACCCGTTCGGCGCAGGTGGTCACCACGCCGACCCGCTCGGGAGGGCACGCGGTGAGGTTCCAGCTCGACCGCGGTGATCCCATCGTGGCAGCGAGCTCGCGTGCAGAGCTCGTGGACACGACCGCCGAGCCGCCCGACGCGGAGCGCTGGTATGGCTTCAGCGTGTTCCTGCCCAGCGCGGTGTGGCAGAAGCCTGACCCGTCAGCGGAGATCTTGGCGCAGTGGCACCACGCCGCGAACACAGGTTCACCGCCCTTGTCACTCACCAGCCGCAACGGCCAGTGGGAGATCAGCCAGCACTGGGAGCAACTCGGCCCCAACGGCAAGCACACGGTCGTGGCCAACCAGCAGTTCGGTCGCTGGACGGACTGGGTGTTCCACATCCGCTGGTCCGAGACAGCGAACGGCCTCGTCGAAGTCTGGAAGGACGGCGTGCAGGTCTTCCGGCAGACCGGCAAGAACAAGTACGCCGATGGTGCGGGCACCTACTTCAAGTTCGGTGTCTACAAGTGGGACTGGACGTCCAACCCGACTCGCTCGAACACCGATCGCCGCATCCTCTTCCACGACGAGCTGCGGATCAGGGACGGGAGCGGCAGCTATAGCGCCGTCGCCCCACGCTGATCCCAAAGCGAGCTGATGATTGCGGTGGCCTTCCAGGCTTGGTCAGGGCCGTGTCTGGAAGGCCACCCGGCGTTCATCGGCACGGGTAGGTCTCATCGAGCTCCCCCTACGCCGACTGCGCGGCGGACCATCGCGTCGTCCTCGGCGACGTCAAGCAGGGCGTTGAGCGATCATGAGGCAGTAACGTCGGGGTCATCCACCCGCATTTCCTCTCGGGGGCCGGGGGAACCGTCGGCGATATCGCTGGGCGCGGCGCCGTTGGCGCGCAGGTGCGCTCGCAGGCCCACCAGATCGGAGCTGTAGAGGTAGAACAGAACACCCTGCCGGGCCGCGTCGACGGGCTCCTCGGTTTCGGCGAGCATCAGTTCGGCGTTGAGCACCTCCGCGGCCGAATGGCAGCCGCCGGGGCCGGCGCCGTGCCAGCGCACGTCCCGGGCGAGCAGCGGGGCGAGTCCGGCGAGGTCGCCGTCGGCGAAGGCGGCGCGCACGGTTTCGGCCGTGTGTTGCCAGGTGGTCTCGTCCATCGCGTCCTCCAGTGTCAGTGGTTACGGGTCAGGAAGCCGGGAGCATGACAACCTATGAACGCAGCTGCACCGTGGATCGAGGACCGCTGGCCCACGGATCCCGCGAGGGTCCGTTCAATCGTCCTGGTGTTGCATGGGGGGCAGGCCCGCAGCACGACCACGGTCCGACGACGGACGCAGTTGAGCTATCTCCGCATGGTTCCTTTCGCTCGGTTACTGCACCGGCGTGACAGCGGGCGAGGGATGTCGGTACGCATCCTGCGGTATCGCTATCGAGGATGGGACGAACCCGAGCTGCATCCGGTGCAGGACGCACGGTGGGCATTGGCGCAGCTTCAGGCCCAGTATCCGGAGGCGTCGATAGCGCTGTTGGGTCATTCGATGGGCGGGCGCGCGGTGCTGCGGGTGGCTGACCACCCGGCGGTGACCGCGGTGTGTGCGCTGGCGCCGTGGATCGCGGACGATGAGCCGGTGCACCAACTCGCCGGGCGATCGGTGCTCATCGCACACGGTGACCGGGACCACACGACCGATCCGCGACTGTCCTACCGGTTCGCGATGCGTGCCAAACAGGTCACTTCCCGGGTGTGCCGTTTCGATGTGCTCGGCGATGGCCACGCGATGCTCCGCCGCGCACCCGACTGGTCAGAACTGGCCGCCCGGTTCGTGGAGTCCGAACTCGGATTGCGGGAACCCGAGCCGCTCATCGAGGACGCGATGCGCCGACCGGCTCCGGAGGGACTCCGGGTAGCGCTGCCGACGATGAACCGCGATAGAAGGCGGCGGTGACGACTCCGACCGAGGACAGCTGTGTCGGCCTCTGAACTACTTTGCGTGAATGTCTGGCGCCACAACGCGGCGGTAACACGCTGCAGCGGGCCACCTGGGTCCATCGCTCGGGGCCCCGGCAACACGTCGCGCTACCTAGCTGACGCGTTCGATGGCGCGGGTCGTGCCGTCGTTGTCGACGGTGACCACAACGGCGCCCAGTGCCATCGTTCCGCTCGCCAGCTCATAGGGCGGAAGTGCGGCTATGTCCTCACCGCGCAGTAGCGCAGCGAAATGAAACGGGTCGAACCCGCCACCGGTGAGCCAAGCCGCCCGGTCATGCCCACCTCGGTCACGTATCCGGTGCCGCCGGCAAGTAAGTGCGTACGCAGCGTGGGTCGTGGGTATGCGTGCCCAAGACCGCTGCGACCTGCCCATCGACAGCGGTCGCGAAGGACGCCTTCTCCCATGCGGATTCGCCATGCAAGTCAATGATCACTGAACCGGGCAGTGAAAAAACCTGCCACTCGTGGGCGTGCCGGGGATTGGCCGCTTCCAGGGACAGCCGCGCGGTCGGGCGGTCAACACGATGTCGATGATGTCGATCAGCTCGACATCGCGGTGGTGCGGGGATTCGTAGTTGCCCCAGCACACGTGCATGCGCAACCGGTCCGGGTCGATACCGGCCATGGCGGCGTTCAGAGCTTCGACGTGCCTGGCGATCGCCGCGCGGAATTCGGCGATTGAGCAGTGGGCGTACTGCGCATGGCGGCCCATCGCCAGATCGGGACAGTCGATCTGTACCACGAACCCGGCGGCGATGATCGTTTCATACTCGGTGCGCATCGCCTCGGCCCTCGGCCAACGCCCCAAGATAAGACTCATGGGAATCGTAGTGCCGGTTGGCCAAGTAGATCGCAATGACCCCGGGGGAGGCCGCCGGCACGAAGACCTCGACTGGTGACGCACCGTTGGCATCAGCCGCATTCACCGCTGCCCGCAACGCCTCTAGATGCTGGCCCAGCACCTCATGTCCGGTGTAACGCACCGGCCCGGTGCAAGAAGGAGTATTCGTGACCAACCCGTCAAGCGCCCGTTCGGAGATCTCGGGATAATCTTCAAGATCGGCCAGCGTCAACGCGCCTGCCTCACCGCCGAAACCGCTCATGCGTTCCTTGACGTAGGTGGCATAGCCGATCGATGGACGTTTCATGACAGGGTCCCACCGTCAGTTCCGGATCACCTGTCTTTTCGGGCCCAGCCGGGGCGGACGAGGCCGGTTTCGTAGGCAAGGACGACGAGTTGGGCACGGTCCCGGGCGTCAACTTTAATCATGGCGCGGCTGACGTGGGTTTTGGCGGTGGCGGGGCTGACGAAGAGCTGGGCGGCGATCTCGTCGTTGTTCAGCCCGGCGGCGACGAGGGTGACGACCTCGCGTTCGCGATCGGTCAGAGTGCGGAGCAGGGCAACCCGCTGGGCGTCGGGGGTGGGCGGTTTCGCGCGGGCGGCGAACTCCTCGATGAGCCGGCGGGTGACGGTGGGGGACAGCAGCGCGTTCCCGCGGTGCACCACCCGAAGGGCATGGATGAGCTCGGCGGGTTCGGTGTCTTTGACCAGGAATCCGCTCGCGCCGGAGCGGATGGCTTCGAAGATGTAGGCGTCCTCGGCGAACGTGGTCAGCACGATGACCCGGACGCCGCCCAGGGCCGGGTCGGCGACGATGTCGCGAGTGGCGGCCAGCCCGTCGCGTCCGGGCATCCGGATGTCCATGAGCACGATGTCGGGAACGGCGTCGCGGGTGGCCCGGACGGCGTGGTGGCCGTCGGCGGCCTCAGCGACGACGGTGATGTCGGGTTCGGCGTCGAGTAGGGCGCGGAACCCGGCGCGCACCAGGCTCTGGTCGTCGGCCAGCACGACGCGGATCACCGGGTGACCCCCTGAATGGGCAGGACCGCGCGCACCGAGAACCCGCCACCGGAGCGGGGTCCAGCGTGCAGGATACCGCCGAGGGCGGCGGCACGTTCGCGCATCCCGGCCAGCCCGTTGCCGCCGTCGAGGTCGCCGGTAGGCCCGGCACCGTCGTCATCGATGCCGACGCTGACCGTGTCATCGTGGTAGCCGACGCGCACCGTGACGTGGGCGGGACCGGCGTGTTTGCGGGCGTTGGTGAGCGCTTCCTGGACGATCCGGTAGGCCGCCAGGTCGACCGCGGCGGGCAGCTCGCGGGCGGCGCCCTGCACGTCGACCTCGACGGGCAGGCCGGCGTCCCGGGTCTGGGTGACGAGCTCGTCGAGTTGGGCAAGGCCTGCCACCGGCTGATGCGGTGGTGGTTCGTCCACGCCGCGCAACACGCCGAGCGTGGTGCGCATCTCGCGGAGCAGGTCGCGGCTGGATTGTTTGATCGCGGTCAGTGCGGTGCGGGCTTGCTCGGGGTTGCCATCCATCAGGTGCAGGGCCACCCCGGCCTGAATGTTGATCAGCGAGACGTGGTGGCCGAGCAGGTCGTGCAACTCTTGGGCGATCCGGACGCGTTCGTCGCTGACCTGCCGGCGAGCGATCTCGACGCGAGTGGCGCGGTCTTGGGCCAGGCGCTGTTTTCGCCCCCGCCACAGCTCGGCGGCGGCGATCAGCGCCGCCAGCCAGGCGGCCCCTGCGCCGATGCCGGCCCACGGCAGCGGCTCGCCCGGATTGCCCAGCGCAAGCCAGCCGACCGACACCACCCCACCGGTGGCGATGACCGCGACCGCGGGCCACCGGCGGCCGCGGGCGACGGCCGTCACCAGCGCCACGATCCCGGCCAAAAAAAACGGCCCCAACGGGTAGTCGAGGCCGCGGTAGGACACCATCGCTGCGACCGCGGTGGCGAGGACCGCCACCGGCCATCGCCGCCGGACGAGCAGCGCAGCGGGCCCGATAGCGAGCAGCGCTATGCCGAGTGCGTCGAGCGGTCGCGCCGCAGGCTGGTCGAGAGCGGCGAAATGCATGCCGACCAGGGAAAACACGCCGACGCCGACGGCCAGCGCGACGTCACGGGTCCGGCCCGGCCATACAACCACCACGGCGATGAGCCTAATCTCGCGGCCGGCGCGTGACGTCGGTTCGCGGGCGTACCCACGGCTACGCCACGGGGAGCAGGAACCAGTCCCGGCAGCCTTCCCCCGGGGTGCGCAAACGGCCGACCCAGGTGCGACGCGCACGAGGCCGTTCCCGCGCACGATCACGGCATGACGAACCTCGATCCCCATACCCTGCCCGGCTCGCTGCGCGTCTCTGACGCCGAACGTGAACAGGTCGCCACCCGCATCCGCAACGCCGCCGAGCTCGGGATGCTCACCCTCACCGAGGCCGACCAACGCCAGGCCGCCGCATACGCGGCCAAGGTTCGTGCGGATCTCGCCGGGCTCACCGACGACTTGCCGCCGCCCCCGACCGAGCGGCCGGGGAGGCCCGACCTCAGCCGCCCGCTCCAGCCGGTGGTGCGGCGGCGCCTCGCCCTGCACGCCGCAGGCGCTGCGGTACTCGCAACGATCCTCATCGTGCGGTGGGTGGTCGACCCCGCTCCGTGGTTCTGGCCGGTCGCTCCGATGTTCTGGCTCGCGGTCAGCCTGGTGCTGCACTACCGCTGGGTTCGCCACCGCCGGGCGACCGAGTCCTTGGCAACGCCGTGACGGCCGGTTTCGTCGCGGACGACCGGGTACGCGCGTTCTCGCTGCCGCAGCTGTCAGGCCGACCCCGCAAGCTGGTCCGCGCGACGCACATCGCGTTCTCGGCCGGCTGGCTTGGTCTGGTCGTCGCCATGCTCACCCTGGGCATCACCGCCGCCACCGCCGCTGACCCGAGGTTCGCGGTGGCCTGCTACGCGATGATGGAACGGTTCGGCGGCCCGGTGATCCCGATCTTCGCGGTGGCGACGCTGGTCACCGGCGTCGCCCTTGCGGTCGCCACTCCGTGGCGGCTGCTCCACTACTGGTGGGTCGTCGTCAAGCTGGTCCTGGCGCTGGCGGTCATCGTGACCTCAGTGGCGTTGACCGGCGACTGGGTGCAGCAGGCTGCGGCCCTGGCGTCGGCTCCCCATGCCGGGAACGGATCGACCGTTGGATGGCCGGCGTGGTGGGTGGTCGCCGCGTCGCTAGTTCACCTGTTGTTCCTGTGGGTCGCCACTGTCATCTCGGTGGACAAGCCATGGGGCAAGACCGGACTGGCTCGCCGTGTGGCGGCCGACCGTCGTCGCTCGCCTCCACAGCGCACCAGGACTTAGCTGGTCACCGCCGGAAGTCCATCAGGGGTTGACGTCAGATCAGGTCGTGTGTGCGGTGTCTTACTGATCCATTCGCCACCGTGAACCACGCCGGTGCTATCTATCGTGAACTCGACGCCAGCGACGTTTTTCGAGCTAATCGTGGTCGGTGATGTCGAGTTCACGGCCCCGACGGACTTCCGGTGCCGACCACTTAGCTCAGTTCCGTGGAACTCGGCGGTGCGTGTCGAATCCCGTCGTCTCGTTCAACGCAATGGTGAGAGATCCACCGAGCGAGAGGACACCCCGAGATGACTCCGACGATGATGACCAGGACAACTGACGCCCAAACTCATCGCGCTGTTCCGCAACCACTGGTAGATAGTCCAAAGTGATCACTCTTATGGAGGACGCCTGTTCGTGATCCACTCGCCGATGGCAACATCCACTCCGTTGGCCCTGGGCAAGGCCATCGGGGGCCTCGACGGGGCTGCCGCTCGGGTCTTGCACGCCGGACGTGCTGCGCGGTCCAGCATTGGTTCCTCGACCCGAACAAGGCGCAGATGTATCTCGCTTCGGTGACCTCCCGCCAGCGCGCTTGAGTCCACGGTCCAGCGGGTGGGCTGTCAAGCCGGCCGGGTGATTGGGGGTGGCAGTGGTCGGCACGCCGATCTTCGACGAGCTAAGGGACCTCTTCACAAGGTCACGTGGCCTGGTCGATTCGCCCGGAACACTCGGTGCTGCAAGGTCATCGGCGACGATCGTTGTCATGGGTGGTCGGGGGTAGGAAAGACCACCTTCGTGGGTTCGGTCGCCGACGCCGATCCGATCAACGTCGAGCTCTGGGTTAGGGCAGTACTGACTGCTGTTCGGAGCCGCTCATTTGGGCAGCATGCCAACCCGCTTCAGCCCTTCGTCAACCGCCTCGGCGAGCTCAGCCTTGTTCATGGTGGACCGGCCCGGCACCTTCTGCTCCTTGGCCTTGGCGTATAGCTCGTCCCGGGTCGGCTGCCCGTCATCGCTGTCATTGTCGCTACCGGTCCAGCTGGTGGTGTCGGCGAACCGGGCGGCAAGGTCAGCTCGCTGCTGCGACGGGACCTTCTCCGTCAGGACAGGCAGCAGGTCCTGCTCTTCCTCCTCGATGTGGTGCCGCAGCTCGCCGACCATGGCTGCAAGCTTCCCGTCGTATCCAGGGTCGTCCGGGTCTTCCTCCAGCAGCTGCTCGAGAAGATCTTCGATGTGGTGGTGCTCGGCGGTTCCGTCCTTGACTTCCTCGCCTTCCTCCGGGTCCGCCTTTTCAATGGCGGGGTATACGAAATTCTCCTCGGCTTCGGAGTGCGGGATGAGCAGCTCACTCACCTGGCGCAGGAGGCTGAGTGTGTCTGCGTCCTCCTGCGAGGCCTCATCGAGCAGGCGCTCCATCTCACGGTGTTGGGCCTTGATGAGGGTGACGACGTCGGTCATCGAGTCGCGTCAGCCACGCAACCAGTGCAACGCCGCGCTCAGGTCGAGCACCTCGTGCAGGCGCATTCCCGGCGGCGGAGCACCCTCGCGGTCATCGGCGCGTCGCCGGGCGCGGTCCGGGCCGTTTTCTTGAGCGCTTTCTGGGGGCACGAGTGCGTGCCGGAAGCCCAGCCGGGCGGCCTCGGCCAGGCGCCGGCGTAGGCCGGTCACCTGCCGAACCTCGCCGGCCAGCCCGACCTCCCCGATAGCCACCGTCTGCGGCGGCAGCAGCGAATCACCAGCCGCCGAGGCGACGGCCAGCGCGACGGCCAGATCGGCGGCAGGCTCCACGACGCGCATGCCGCCCACCGTGGCGGTGTACACGTCTGCTCCGGCCAGCTTCACGCCCCCGCGCCGCTCGATGACCGCGAGGATCATCGCCACCCGGGATGAGTCCAGGCCGCTGACTGCGCGGCGCGGGTTGGCCAGTGCCGATTCCGCGACCAACGCCTGGATCTCGCCCAGCAACGGCCGTTTGCCCTCCACCACGACTGTCACGGCCGTCCCGGGCACCGCACCGTCGCGACGGGTGAAGAACAGCCCGGACGGGTCGGGCAAGCCGACGATGCCGTGATCAGTGAGCTCGAAGCAGCCGACCTCGTCGGCGGCCCCGAACCGGTTCTTGATCCCGCGGACCATGCGCAGTGTCGAGTACCGGTCGCCGTCGAACTGCAACACGACGTCGACCAGGTGCTCCAACACCCGGGGCCCGGCCACCGTGCCGTCCTTGGTGACGTGCCCCACCAGCACTACCGGCAACCCGCGCTGCTTGGCGGTGGTGATCAGCGAGCTGGCCACGGCCCGGACCTGGGACACCCCGCCCGGGCTGCCTTCGACACCGGCGCAGGCCATGGTCTGCACCGAGTCGACGATCAGCAGCCCCGGGTCGAGGGCATCGAGATGCCCGAGCACCGCGGCGAGGTCGGACTCGGCAGCCAGGTACAGCTCGTCGTGCAGCGCACCGGTGCGCTGTGCCCGCAAGCGGACCTGGCCCGCGGACTCCTCTCCGGTCACGTACAGCACGCGCCCGCGTGCGATCGCGTAGCGGTATGCGACCTCCAACAGCAGGGTGGACTTGCCCACCCCGGGTTCCCCGGCCAGCAAGACAACCGCACCGGGAACCAAACCGCCGCCGAGTACCCGGTCCAGCTCTGCCACCCCGGTCGCGGTGGCCTGCGCGGAGTGCGGGTCAACCTGCGAGATCGGGCGAGCCGGCGCCGTCGGTGCACCGGCTGCAACCGTTGTCACCGGTCGCGGACCGGCCGCCACGCTGCCCCAGGATTGGCACTCAGGGCAGCGCCCCACCCATTTGGCCACCTCGTGACCGCAGTCAGCGCAGCGGTGGACGGGGCGGACGCTCATCGGAACTCTGACCATGGGCGCGGACGCTATCTGCCCGCACTGACAGCGCCGGCGGGACGCGCCCTCAGGACTCTGAGTGCGCCGATCCCATGGGCACTGCCAGGGTGATGTTGCCGGCGTTGCGGAACTGGAAGGTGACCGGTGTATTCAACCCGGCATGCAAAACCTGGTTGGTGATGAGCACGATCCGCAGCTGACCCACGACCAGCGGGCTGGTCGGCTCGCTGGTCACAAACGGGCCGGCAATGCTGGTGACGGTCGAACCGGGGGGTAGCTGAGTGGTGCCCAGCAACAGCACCTGGCTGGCCGCTGGGCTGGTCACGGCGATGAGCTGGTCGGTGACATTGCCCTGGTTGATGATCGCGAGTAGCACCGGTACGGCCGACCCTGGGGGGTAGGCGCCTTCCCTGTTCTGCGGGTAGGGGATCAGCGCATTGCGCAGGGCAATGTTGCCGACGTCGCCGAAAGATCCCTCGACCGCGGCCACCTGGCTATCGGTCTGGGTGATCTGGCCGGCACTGCACCCGGCACTGCACCCAAACAGCGCCAGCGCGGCGGCGCAGCAGGCCACGATGCGCGCCGAGACGGTGGAGGCAGCCCGCATGATCGAAGCGTATCCGACTGACCTGCCCGGCTGGCCCACTGCCCCGACGCACCCCGGCACCCGATGCGGTCCTGGCCCCATCAAGCGTTCCCCGACGCCGCTCCATAGTGGAGTGACTGTGAGCTGCGGGAGCACCGCGTTGCTTGGCAGGTGCCCGTTATCGATCCCCTGACCTGCGACGACGCCCGGCGTGCCCCGCGCGGGAGGGTTTTCGGACGTGGTAACCTGGGTATAGCGAAAGGGGCAGAGGACACATGGTTTTCAAGGTCGGAGAGACCGTCGTCTACCCGCACCACGGTGCCGCTCTTATCGAGGCCATCGAGACTAGAGTGATCAAGGGGGAGGAGAAGAAGTACCTCGTCCTCAAGGTTGCTCAGGGTGATCTTACTGTCCGTGTTCCCGCTGCCAATGCCGAAGTGGTCGGTGTCCGGGACGTGGTCGGCCAGGAAGGTCTCGACCGGGTTTTCGAGGTGCTGCGTGCTCCCCACACCGAGGAGCCGACGAACTGGTCGCGGCGGTACAAGGCCAACTTGGAGAAGCTCGCCTCCGGCGACGTCAACAAGGTGGCGGAAGTGGTCCGGGATCTCTGGCGGCGCGAGCGCGATCGCGGTCTTTCGGCCGGCGAGAAGCGGATGCTCGCGAAGGCCCGCCAGATTCTGGTGAGCGAACTCGCACTTGCCGAAGGTACCAACGAGGACAACGCCGAGGTGCTCCTCGACGAGGTCCTCGCCACCGCCTCCTGAGTCGCAGCCTGCTGAGCCAGAGCATCCTGACGGCTGCGAGTCCCGCTCTGGTTCCCCGCATAGCAGCGTTGGTACCTGCTGCAGGGCACGGGGTGCGATTGGCGGCTGGGATGCCCAAGGCTTTCGTGCCACTGCGTGGTCGCCCGCTGCTGTGGCACTGCGTGCAGGGGCTACTGGGATCGGGTTGTGTCGACCTGGTGGTGGTCGCGGTCGGGGCGCAGCATCATGACCAGGCCCGAGCCGCCGTCATCGATGCCGGAGAGCAGGTGCGCATCGTCACCGGCGGCGTACGCCGCCGCGACTCGGTACGGGTCGCCCTGCACAGCGTGCCAGAGGCTGAGGTGGTGCTGGTGCACGACGCCGCCCGCTGCCTCACCCCGGTCAGCGTGATCCAAGCCGTGGTGCAAGCGGTATTGGCTGGGCAGCCGGCGGTGGTGCCGGTGCTGGCGGTGGTCGACACGATCAAGCAGGTGGACTCTGATGGTCGGGTCGTGGGCACAGTCGACCGGGGTGCTTTACGGGTCGTGCAGACCCCTCAGGGGTTCACCGCGGACCTGCTGAGGCAGGCCCATCAGACGCCCTCCGGCCCGGTGACCGACGATGCGGGTCTCGTCGAGGCACTGGGCGCGACCGTGACCACGCTGCCGGGACATCCACACGCTTTCAAGATCACCACTCCGTTCGATCTCGTCGTCGCCGAAGTGGTGGCCGGCGCGCGGGTCGCCGGTCAGGCATGAGGGTCGGGATCGGTACCGACGTCCACCCCGTGCAACCTGGCCGGGACTGCTGGATCGCCGGGCTGCACTGGCCCGGTATCCCGGGTTGCGCCGGACACTCCGACGGTGACGTCGCTGCGCACGCGTTGTGCGACGCTGCGTTGTCCGCTGCCGGCCTGGGGGACCTGGGTGCCGTGTTCGGCACCGACGAGCAGCGGTGGGCCGGCGCGCACGGTGCCGAACTGCTCACCGAGGTACGCCGGCGATTGGCCATGCAGGGCTGGACGGTGGGCAACGGCGCGGTGCAGGTGATCGGCAATGCGCCCCGGGTGGGCAGCCGTCGAGCTGAGGCGCAGCGGGTGCTGTCCGACGCCCTGGGCGGCCCGGTCTCGGTGTCCGGCACCACCACCGACGGCCTCGGGCTGACCGGCCGCGGCGAAGGTGTTGCGGCCGTGGCCACGGTGTTGCTCGTGGCTGCGTAACGGCGTCAGAACTGGGGTGCCTGGACGAGGCCGGCGCCTGCGTCGACGGCGGGGATCGGGAGCCGCTGCGCAGTGCGGACCAGTTGTCCCCACAAGGCTGCTCCGGTAGCGCCCGTTGCCTGCGCCATAGCGCGGCAATTCCCGCCACGTGGGTGGCGGGAATTGCTGGTACCGGAAAGTCTCCGGTTGGGGCTCGCCGCCGGCCAGGACGAGTACGCGTCCACCCCGGGGC
>JBOHFX010000102.1:0-85619 GCA_050699875.1 Pseudonocardiaceae bacterium | reverse complement strand
GCCTATGGTCCATTCAGCGCAATCGGCGTGGCGTTGGCACTAACCTTCGAGCGCTCGTCTCGCCACAAGTGCAGTTCGGCGACAACGGAGCGGTAGCGCTCTCAGGTTCGCTTAACTGGGCGTCGCCTTCCATACGGTTTCGCAGGCAGCTCGACCTCGCTGACCCGACTCCAGAAAGGTTCGGTTGGTGCGCCCCCCGATTCCGCGCTTTGTCCGGTGGACAGTTGTGCTCGCCGTGGTAGCCGCACTGGCGATCTCCGTGTTCCAGCACTGGGACACGAGGGAAATCCGGCAGGTTGCGTCCGGCGCCTCCCCAGATGGCTGGACGCAGACAGCGTGGGGCCCGCTCGGACCCGCCGACCGGATCATGCTGGAGAGGGTTCGGCAGGCCGGCCTCTGGGAAATGCCCATGGATGAGTTGGCCCGACAGAAGGCAAGCAGCCGGCGGGTGCGAGAAGTGGGCGGGCTCCTCTCGGCCGAACACCGTGAGCTCGATGCTCAGGTCAGCGCGGCCGCCGAGAAGCTCGGCGTGTCGCTGCCCAGCCGACCCAGCGAACAGCAGCAAGGTTGGATGACCGAGATCTCCAGCAAGTCGGGTTCGGACCTGGACCGCGCGTTCGTGCAGCGTCTGCGTTCTGCGCATGGTCAAGTGCTACCGCTGCTCGCGCAGGTGCGATCCGGCACCCGTAACGACATGATCCGTTCGTTGACAGCCAACGCCGCCGTGTTCGTCACCCGCCACCAGCAGTACCTCGAGAGCACCAAGCTGGTCGACTTCGCGGCGCTGCCCGAACCGCCGATCCTGACCAGTTCGACTCCCCAAGCGGCGGTCGCCCCCACTGCGGCGGTCGCCCCCACTGCGGCGGCCACCCCCACCGCGGCTGCCGCCACGGTCTACACGGTCGCCCTCGTGTACATCGCCGTCCCACTGGCAGCCGGCGGCCTGCTGTGGCTGCTGGTGACCGCCGGTAGGCGAGCCCGCCCGGTCCCGCACCGCTCGCAGCCGCTGCCAGCACCTCGATCACACTCCGGGCCGCCGAGTCAGCCTTCGTCGCGACGGGCTATGCCCGCCACCAGTGGCCTCACCGCCCGACCCCGGCACGCTGCCCAGCGCCGCTGAGAGATTTTCCACATTGAGTGGCACTGACTGCATCCAGCCGCCCAGGTACTCCGATTCGAGCACCAAATCCGTGAAGAGCGACTGGTACTCCAGGTGCGTGCGATGCTCCGTTGTGCGCCAGCTCTTGCCTTCCTGCTCGGTCATGTACGCCCGATACTCCGGCGCTCCGGGGTACTTCACGTTGTCGGCCACCACGACCGAACCCGGATGTAGCCAGCCGTGGCGCAGCATGTGCTGAACATCGGGCAGGTACGCGGCCTTGTCGTGATCGACGAACACAAGGTCGAGGCTGCCGTCGGTGAAGCCGTGCTCGGTCTGCAGCCGGTCCAATGTGGACCCGCCATCGCCGAGATAGCCGACGACGACCGTCACGCGGTCGCCGACGCCGGCGTGATCCCAGATCCGGCGGGCGATGTCGGCGTTCGCAGGGCTGAACTCGATCGAGTAAAGGTGGGCATCGCTGGGCATGGCACGGATCGTTCGCAACGCGCTGTAACCACAGTAGGTGCCCAACTCCAGGAGACGGTGCGGCTGGGTGCGTTGCACCGCGCGGTCGAGAATCTCGCCCTTCTCGTCCCCTATGTTCATCATGAAGCTGCGGTGGTAGCAGAAGTCGTCGATCACGCGGATCACATCGTCGAGGTCTCCCCGCCGAGCGTGTGTCACCACATGAGTGGCGAGTGCCTTCTCGCGCCCGTCACCGACCTGCCACTCCTTGAACAGCCGCCGCTGCCCAAGCATCATTCGCAGCACCGACCACCGTAGGAATGGCACCGGCTTGCCGGCGAGCTGGTTGGCGGCGACCGCTGTCCCCAGTGACGTGCAAGCCCATAGCGCCCACCGCACGACACGCGGTGCGTCCGGCTTCATGGCGAGCGTGACGATCGCGGCGCCGGACACCGCGGAACCGAGCACCGACCCGGATGAGTCTCTCATGTCTCTAGGAATACTCCTTCGTCATCGCCTCATACATGGCGATGAACTGCTCCATGGCCGCATCGACGCCCTCGCGATCTCCGGTGGTCAGCAGATCGAGCAGCAAGCCGCGGGCAACAGCGACTCCAAGGCGTGCGCTCGCTCCTGCCGCCGGTGCGGGGATGCCCTGGCTGCGGTTCCATTCGGTCAGCGGCCCCAGCCAACTTTCGACAATGCCGCCCAGCAACGGAGTTGCGCACGGATCGCCCTGGAGTGCCCGGCCATACATCTCGAAGAACAGGCGCTCGTGTGGCCACATCGCCGGATCGGTCAGCCGCTGCCAGAACCGCCGAGCGATGTCCGGCCCGGCTACATCGGGATCGAGCTCGAGCTCGGCGAAGATGTCGCGTTGACGTTGCTCCATCGTCCGGACGACTTCGATGAGCAGCCCGTCCTTCGAACCGAAGTGGTAGATGAGCATCCGGTGACTGGTGCCGAGCGCAGCGGCCAGCTGACGCAGGCTGACGTCACCGGCACCGTTGGTCGCCAGGTATTCGACGGCATCGGCCAGCAGGCGCTGCTTCGGGGCGGTCATCTCAGCGAGCCTTCTCCCCTACCCCGTTGCCATCCACTGAACCAAATGGTACATGTACCGAATGGTTCGTAGGCAGCACATCGACATCCGGGTCCACACCTGCGCTGAGGCCAACGCCGTGTACGCGCTGCTGCGGGACGGCGCCAGCTGGCCGAGGTGGACGTCGATCGAGTCGTTCCAGTCGGAGCGGCCCGGTGAGCTAGAGCCCGAAGGAATCGGCGCGATTAGGATCTTTCGTCAGGGCAAGGTGACTGGCCGGGACCAGGTGGTAGAGGTGATCCCCGATCGCAAGTTCAGCTACCTGCATCTGTCCGGGCTTCCAGGACACGATTACCGCGCAGACCTCGATCTTGAACCGGCCGAGGGGGGGACCACGATCCGCTGGCACATCTCGTTCACGCCGCAGGTGCCCGGCACCGGCTGGCTGTGGCGTTGGGGCATTGGGCGGTACGTCAAGCAGTCCGCGCAAGGGCTGGCAGCGTATGCGCAAGCCACAACGTCGGCGTGAGCGTTGACGCGCTGCGCGCCGCCGTAGAGACACTGCGCCTGGTAGACCATCACGTTCACGGCGCCATGACGAGCGATGTCGACGGCGCCGCATTCGAGGCCGGCTTCAGCGAGTCCCCGTGGCCGCCGCCTGGGGATACGACGCACTTGGATTCCCAGTTGGGCTTCGCGGTGCGCCGCTGGTGCGCTCCGGTGTTGGACCTACCCCCGCACGCGGACGCCAGTACATACCTGGCTCGCAGGCGGGAACTCGGTGCGCAGGAGTCGAGCCGTCGGCTGCTCGCTGCCAGCGGCGTCGGGTGGTTCCTGGTCGAGACGGGCTACCGAGCTGATCAGACCCTGCGACCCTCCGAGATGGCCGCCGTATCCGCAGCGACCGCGTTGGAGATCGTGCGCCTGGAGTCCGTCGCCGAGGAGGTAGCGGCAAGCGGTGTGACCGCAGCCGGGTTCACCGATCGGTTTGCCTCCACTTTGGACGACCGGTCCAGGCACGCCGTGGGGCTCAAATCCGTCATCGCCTACCGTTATGGCCTCGACTTCGACCCTGAACCACCCGGCGCCACCGAAGTGCGCCGCGCTGCCGGGCAGTGGCTGCGGCAGCGCGAGGTCGGCGAGCTGCGCCTGACTGATCCGATATTGCTGCGCCACCTGCTCTGGATGGGCGTCGAACGCGGCCTGCCCCTGCAGTTCCACGTCGGGTACGGGGATCCTGACCTGACCCTGCACCGCTGCGACCCGTCGCTCATGACCGATTTCCTCCGCCGGGTGCAGCATCGCCAAGTGCCGGTGATGCTGCTGCACTGCTACCCCTATCACCGCACCGCGGGCTACCTTGCCCACGTGTTCCCGCAGGTGTACCTGGACGTCGGGTTGGCGGTGAACTACACCGGTGCGCGGTCCCGTGCGATCGTGGCGGAATCGCTGGAAGTGGCGCCCTTCGGCAAGGTGCTGTTCTCCTCCGATGCATGGGGCCCCGCCGAGCTTCATCATCTCGGCGCTGTGCTGTGGCGCCATGCCATGATCAGCATCCTCGGCGAGTGGGTGGAGTCGGGGGAGTGGTCATGTGCCGACGCGGTACGCGTCGCTCAGATGGTGGGCGCCGACAACGCCAGACGTGTCTATCAACTGGATTAGTCGCCGAATGGCGAGGCGCGCGGGACGAAGTCCGCTCACGCGTGTGCCTGTCGCCGCGTCCGCGCCAGCAGCGCCCGGCTCAGGCCAGGCACGGCGACGGCGAGCCGGCGGTGGCGTGGCACCGCAACGCGACGCGACAGCACGTGGTAGCCGGCCGTGTGGATCTCGTCCAGGATGCCGCCATACAAGTGGTACGCCGTAGCTACGCAGGCGCGGGACACTGGGGCAAGCATCGGGATCCCCGGCGCTGCCCTTCGATAGATCGCCCGGGTGCGCGCCACCAGGTAGGCCAGCGCGCGGACTACCCGAGGATCGGATCGTTCGGTGCGGCGGCACCAACTCAGCAGCTGCCGGTCCACGCCGAACGCAGCCAGCTCGTCGGAGGGCAGGTAAACCCGCCCGCGGTCGAGGTCCTCCCCGATGTCGCGGAGGAAGTTGGTGATCTGGAAGGCGATACCGAGCGCGGCGGCGTGCGGCTCAGCCCGCTCCCGGGCGACCACGGTACCCAGGATCGGCAGCACCTGCAGCCCGATCACGGCCGCCGAGCCGTGCACGTAGCGGGCCAGCTCGTCGAACGTCCGGTATCCGGCAATCCCACCCTGCTCCACCGGCCGATCCATCGCCATCGAGGCCATGAAATCCGTGAAGTGTTGTGGATCGATCTGATAGCGAATCGCCGTGTGCACGGGTGCGGCCAGCACCGGATGGTCCGAGTGACCCCGCTCCAGCCCTGCACGCAGCTCCCGGGACACGGCGTCCAGCTGCACGAGGCGCTGCGGCCATGGCCGGGTGTCGGAGAGGTCGTCGACGATGTCGTCGGCATAGCGGGCCAGCCCGTAAAGGGCATGGATCGCCGGGCGTCGACCGGGTGGTAGCAGCCTGGTCGCCAAGAAATAGGTGCGGCCGTGGGCGGCGTTGAGTTCCCGGCATCGGGTGTAGGAGACCCGCAGCGCAGGGTCGGTTACGCCGGCCGCGTCGAGCTCCCGGCTCATTCCGGGCCCGCTGGTACTGGATGGCGAAGTGGTGTGCGCCCACGCATGCCAAGCGGATCGCGGCGCAGCAGTGCGGTCGCCGCGACCAGCGACACCGCCAACACACTGAGCTGGTATGGCAAGGACGTGAACGCATCCTGCCCGGTGGGATAAGTGCACAGCACGAGCCAGGTGGAACCGGCGACCGCCCATGCCAGCGAACGTCGCGGCCACGCCAGAGCCGCGCCGAGGACCAATGCCCAGGTGAAATACCAGGGCAGCGTGGCCGGTGCCAGCAGTGCCGACCACAGCAGTACTACGGCGGCACGCCGCACGGCCGGCGGCCCGCCGGCCCTTGCCAGCCACCACTGCCGAGCGAGGATGGCCAGGAGAACCCCAGCGCCGAGCCACCGGCAGACCCCGATGAACGGGCGGTTGCTGAGGTCACCGAGCGGCGACGCCAGCGTGTGTGCGAGCTGCCCGGCGGCGGTGGGCAGGGACATCCAATTGACGATGAGCGACGGTGCGTCCAGGGCGGGGATCCAGCCAAGGCCGACGCCGGACAGCAGGGTGATTCCGGTGAACATCGTGGCGAACACCGCCAGGCTGCCGGCGCCCGCCCGCATCAGTTGCGCGCGCCGGTTTCCAGGCAGGCGAGCAGCCCAGATCCAGACCAGGAACGGCAACGCGATCCCCGCCGATGCCTTCACCGCCATCGCCGTGGTGACCATCGCAATCCCGGCGACGTGCCGGCGCACCAGGACCAGCGCCGTGCCCGTCGCCAGCAGACCGATCATCAGTAGGTCGTTGTGCGGTCCACCGATCAGATGCACCACGATCATCGGATTGGCGATCACCAACCACAGCGTGACGGTGGAATTGCCACCGAGCTGGTCGGCCAACCTGGGCAGGGCGAAGACCAGCAGGGCCAAGCCGCTGAGAAGCACCAACCGCATGCCGATCACGCCGAGGACGAGCCCCTCGCCGGTCAACCAGTTCATCGTCTTGGCGATGACGATGAACAGCGGGCCGTACGGCGCCGGGGTGGTCTGCCAGACGTAATGCACGTTGTCGGCGATGGCCCCCGGCGGCAGCTTCGAGGGCCCGACCACGTAAGGATCCAGTCCCCGCAACGCGAGTGCACCCTGCCCCAGGTAGCTGTACACGTCCCTGGTGAACAGCGGCGGTGACAGCAACATCGGTGCCGCCCACACCGCCGCGGCGACCTTCACCTGCTGCGCAGTCGCGGTGCCGCCCAGCACGTCGCGGCCCAGGCGCACCCAGGCCCACACGATCATCCCGACGCCGAGGTAGAGCGCCACGGTGGCGAGGTCGCGGCCGTGCCCGTAGCGGATCCAGGACAGCGGGCCCCCGGCGATCAAGGGGTCGGTGACGAGCGTGCCGCCGGCCCCCACCGCCATGGTGGCCGCCAGCACCGAACCGGCCAGCCCGAGCAGTACCGTTCCCGACAACAGCCGGTTCGGCCGTAGCCGGTCTAGGAGCAGGGGGGGTTCGGCCCGAACGGAGGCTGCACCGGAAGTCGGATCGAACGGCCCGTAGCTGACCCCGCTCTTGGCTGACACGCGTGTTCTCAACCGCTCATCGCAGCGCGCCGGCGGGCTCCTGCGGCGGTGATCCGGCCGGCGGCGAGCTTGCCGGAGATGAATGCGGTGGGCACTCCCACCCCGGGTGTCGTGCCGCAGCCGGCGAGCACCACGTTGGTCCGCCCGCGCACCAGATTCGATGGGCGGAAGGGACCGGTCTGAGCGAAGGTATGTGCCGCGGAGAACGGCGTGCCCACCGCGAGACCTTGGGCCGCCCAGTCGGCCGGGGTGACCAGGTGCTCGACCTCGATGGCGTCACCAAGGCCGTCCAGCCCGCGGCGCTCCAGCGTCTCGACCAGCTCGTCGCGGTAGGCCGACCCGAGAGTCGCCCAGTCCAGCGGTGCGGTGTGCAGGTTGGGGCAGGGCGCGAGAATGTAGAGCAGCTCGCGGCCGTCGGGGGCCAGGCTCGAGTCGGTGGCGGTAGGCCGAGTGATCAGCAGCGATGGGTCGGTCATGAGCCGTCCGTGGTAGATGATCTCGTCGAAGGTGCGCTCCCACGCCTCGCCGAAGAAGATCGTATGGTGCGCCAGCTCCGTCCAGCCCGGTCCGCTGCCCGGCTGCACTCCGGCGTGCAGTACCACCGCCGAGGGCGACCAGCGCAGCGGCACCAGCCGCCGCGGCACCCGGCCGAGCAACCGATGCACCACTGGTAGATCTGGCGTGAGGACCACCGCATCGGCGCCAACCCGTTCGCCCTCGGCGGTATGCACTGCGGTGATTCGCTCCCCGGAGTGCTCCAGTGCGGTCACTGTGGTGTTGTAGCGAAGTTCGGCGCCGACGTCGGAAGCCGCGTCGGCGAGCGCCTGCGGCAGCGCCTGCATTCCCCCGCGGGGGAACCAGACCCCGGCCACGGTGTCCATGTAGGCGATCACTGCATAGGCGCCGAGGGCGCGTTGCGGGGGCACCCCGGCATAGAGCGCCTGGAAGGAGAACAGCCGCTGCAACCGCTGATCCTTCAGGAACCGGCCGACTTGGGGTCCCAGCCGTCCGAAGCCGCCCAGCGCAGCCAGCGTGGCCAGGTCACGAACGGCTTCCCGGCCTGCGACCAGGTCCAGCGGGGAGTCGAAGTTGCCGCCGATGAATCGGCCGATCTCCACCTGGTACAGCCGGGTGAGCCAGTTTCGCAGCCGTCGGTAGCCGTTCGCCTCCGCCGCGCCTGCCGCCGCTTTGACCTGTTCCTCCATCGCGTCGGCGTCGGTATGCACGTCGATCACCGACCCGTCCGCAAAGCGGGCCCGGTATGCGGGGTGCAACGCGACTAGTTCCACTCGCGCGGCGAGCGAATCGCCCACCGCGGCCAGCGCTTCGTCGACCAACTCCGGCATGGTCAGCACCGTGGGGCCGGTATCGACACGGTAACCGGAAAGATCCATCCGACCGGCTCGACCGCCCGGGTGCGGCTGGGCCTCCAGCACGGTCACCCGACGGCCGGCGCCGAGCAGGTGCAGCGTGGCGGACAACCCGGCCAGCCCGGCGCCGACGACGACGACGTGGTCGGTGGGTCCGGGCACGGTACGCACGCGGTGCACGTTACGCGGCGTCGCGTCAGCGCACCCTGCAGGTGGCTTGCGCAGCAAGCTCAGCCAGCCGGGTGCCGGCAGGCTCAGCCAAGTCAGCGGTGCACAGGCTGCCCAGTGCCGAGTTAGTGAGCGTGGTGATCCGGCGTTCGACCTCGGCCACCGCGCCGAGTTCGATCAATAGCTCGCGGACCTGGGTCACGGTGTGGTCGTCGGCGTGCGGGTTCCCGATGGCCCCGCGCAGCAGGTCGGCGGTGCCGGTCTGGCGCTTCTCGTCAGCCGCGCGCAGGCCACACGCGAGGAGTAGCGTGCGTTTGCCCTCGCGCAGGTCGTCGCCGGCGGGCTTACCGGTGATCCGGGGATCGCCGAACATGCCCAACAGGTCGTCGCGCAGCTGGAAGGCGATACCGATGTCGGCGCCGAAGCGACGGTAGGCCTGCACCAGCGCGGGGTCCGCCCCGGCGATCGCGGCACCCAGATGCAGCGGGCGCTCAACGGTGTAGGCCGCGGTCTTGTACCGGTCGATCCGCAGCGCGGCCTCCGGTGTCTCGTCGCCACTGGCCTGGGTGAGGATGTCAAGGTATTGCCCCGCAAGCACCTCGGTGCGCATCGCCTGCCACACCGTCTGCGCTCTGGCGAGCTGGTCGGGCCACAGTTCAGCTCCGCGTAGCATGTCGTCGGCCCACGCCAGCGCGATGTCACCGAGCAGGATGGCAGTCGCCGCACCGAACCGTTCCGGGATTCCCAGCCATCCGGCCGTGCGGTGCCGGACCGCGAAGTCCACGTGCACTGTCGGTGCGCCGCGCCGGGTGACGGAATCGTCTATCAGGTCGTCGTGCACCAGGGCGCAGGCATGGATCAGCTCCAGCGCGCTGACCGCCCTCAGCACCGCCTGGGCTTGCGGGTCGATCAGGGAGCCGCCCGCTCCTCGCCAGCCCCACCAGGCAAAGGTCGGGCGCAACCGCTTGCCCGGACCGAGTACGAAGTCGCTCAGCGTGTCCACCACGGCGACGAACTGCGGGTCGATCTGCGCCGCCTCGTCGCGCTTGGTATCGAGGAACGCGGCTAGCTCACGGTGCACCTCGGCGGGCAGGTCGTCGTCGACTGGATGCGCCTGCTGAACTCTCGCTGGCCCGTGTCGGGGCCGAGTCCGGGCTCCGCGGGTGGCGTTCCCCTGCGCCATGGAACCTCCTGCGATCGTGACGACACCGCGTAGCCGGGCCTGCACTCGCTGTGCATGCAGACGATAAGGGTCACATACGTGCCAACATGTGCCCGGGTTCGGTCGCGGCCGGATACCGGTTCAGTCGGTAGCTCTTCAAGTGCCTGTAATCTCGGTCGGCAGCGTCCTTAACAGCGAGCAACCTCGATCGCTTTAGAGCGGCAGGGCTCGGCCTAGCACGGCGAAGTCCCGGGAGTCTCCGGTGAAGCGATAGTGCCGCAGCAGGTCGGTGAACCCGAAATGGCGGTAGAGTCGCCACGCTCTCGTCGGGCCCTCTGGAGTGGACAGCAACGCGCGCGAGGCGTCGACTCTGGACAGTAATTCGGTGAGCAGAGCTCTGCCAATGCCTCTGCCCTGCGCGTCCGGGTGGACGTGCAATTCCGTGAGCTCGAAGTAGTCGGCGAGCTCACGACGGGCCGCCGCCGGGTCGATCAGCATCAGTCCACGATGCACCTCATCGTGCCACCACTGGCCCGGTGCACCACGGTAGCCGTAGCCGACGCCTACGAGGGTGTCGGCGTCGAAGGCGGCCATGCACAACCAGTCGGACCGCAGCATGTGCTCCAGCCACATCGGGCTCCGATGCCGCGCCGTGCCGGGCGGGTAGCGCATCGCGGTGACATAGATTCGCAGCGCCTCGTCAAGCCGCCGGCGTAACTGTCCAGCCGTCAGCTCGGCCAGCCGGACTGGGGCACGGGCGGGCAGCGCGGTCACTGCCGACCTCCGGTGACGGCCGACGTCATGGCGAAGCAGACGACGTGAGCGTGCACAAGTCTCATCAGACCACGCCCAGGCCTCGGCCTGCGTCGCTGAGCAGAGTGGGACTTGACGGCACTCAGCCCGGAGGGGTTACCCTTAAGCGGTGTCGAACATACGTTCGAACAAGGGCCCGGCGGTGGGGCGGGGGAAGCGCACCGCCGCCGGGCTCCGCCGGCTTCCCCACGGCGGAGTCGACCCGTGCCGTCCATCACGACTCCCTGGAGGCCGCCGTGCCTGCCGTTGCTCCCCTCACACTATCCGTCGCGCCGCGCCGCGACGAGCCGAAGTACAGCAGGCCGAGTCAATGCATTGTCCTGCTCGAACAGGCTAGACAAAAACTGTTCGACGCCGAGTGCGCGCCCCATCCGGTAGATCGCTACGCGAACGCACACCTGGCAGCGCTGCGGGCGGCGGCCGCCGTGCTGGCAGTGCGGGCCCGTCCACGCCGCCGCGCTCAGTCGACCAGCGTGTGGGTTCTGCTTGCCGCAGTCGCGCCGGAACTCGCGGAGTGGTCGGCGTTCTTTGCCGCCACCTCGGCTACCCGGGCAGCCGCCGAGGCCGATGTACGTCGCCTGGTGACCAGCCGCGACGCTGACGACATGGTCCGGCAGGCTGGCGAGTTCCTTGCCCTTGCACGGCGGGCGGCGGCCAGGACATCCCGATGACTGCTCCGCGGCCTCTGATCGACTACGGCCGGATGCTGGAGATTATCGAGCTCGAGGGCGAGCTGATGCTCAGGACAGCGGCCCGAGCGTTGCCCTACGCGGCGCAGACCGAGGTGCCCGGTTGTCCAGATTTCACCTTGGAGGAGACGCTGCGGCATGTGGGCAGCGTCCACCGGGTGATCCGCTTGTGGGTACGCGACGGCCGTCGACCCCAACACTGGCAGCGTGCACCGTCGGACGGCAACGATCTGGTCGCGTTCGTGCGAACTGGCCTCGATGAACTGCTCGCCGAGCTGGGCCGGCATGATCCAGCTGAACCGTGCGACACCTGGTGGCCCGCTGACCGCACCCACGGCTTCTGGCGGCGGCGAATGGCTCACGAGACCACCGTGCATCGCGTCGACGTCGAAGCTGCCGCTGGGGGGCCGGTACATGCCATCGATCCCGACGTGGCGCTCGATGGGATCGACGAGCTGATGTTTCTGTGGTTCGGTCACCGCCTCGGCGAGCTGAAGATGTCCTCCCCACGGCGGGGAGCGGTCGCTCTGGCGGCTGCAGACCGGCGCTGGTTGGCGACTTTTGAGCCGGGACGCTCCACGGCTCGGCGGGTCGAGGAGGCCGACACCCGTACTGCGGACGCGGTAGTGAACGGAACTCCCATGGAGCTCTACCTCTGGTCGTGGGGACGGCTGCCCGACCAATCGGTCCGGATCTCCGGTGACCAGGAGGCCGTTGCCCATCTGTGGACGCTGTTGCGCCCAGCAACGCAGTGAGCTGATCCGGCGACTGTGGCGGTCAGCGCGTCAGGCACGTAGCCGCAGTCCTCGAGGGGTAGCGCGGAACCCGGCATCGCGAAGCAGTGCGGCGATTCCTGAACCCAGCGCTGCCTCACCGTCGGCGCGCTCCACAGACAGCGAGCCCAGCCACCCTTGTTGCACGGCGCCGGCAAGGGCGTCTACGGCGGCGCGCAGCGTGACTGTGTCCTCGGTGAAGGACAGTAGCGACCGGCCGCCGCGTTCGACATAGAGCACGGCGACGCCGTCCACCAGAATGGCCAGCGCTCCAGCCTTGCGTCCAGGTCGATGCCGCACACCACCCACGGTCTGGGGCCACGGCAGGGCGGCCCCGTATGGCTGGGCGGGGTCGGTGGCGGCGAGTACAACCGTGACGGCGCTGTGTTCGCCGGGTTGACCTACGACGCGCAGTTGATCGATGGCGCCTGGGACGGCGAACTGCGCGGCCCCTAGCCCTTCGACGACGTACCCGCGCCGGCACCGGCCGGAGTCCTCCATGGCCCGCAGCACCTTGTAGACGCCGACGAAGCCACCGGCTACTCGCTCGGTGTCCAGTGCCCCCCTGGTGAGGACCCCGTGCCGCTCGAGGAACACCTCCGCCCGGGCATGCGCCCGGCGAGTGGGTTCGGGCTCCTGAATCGGCGACAGCGACCAGCGTCCGGCTGCGGTCGGGGGACCCGTGCGGGAGGGCATCGGCGGCCTACCGGCCCGCATCCGGGCGTATCGGCCCCGCGGCGCCGACCGGCGTGGTCTATGTGCAGCGGAGCGGCCGGACACCAGAGCGCGCAATGGCGCTAGCGAATCGTTGGTGAGCAACCCGGCCCACACCAGTTCCCACACCGCCGCGATCACGTCGGCGTCAGTGGCCGCCGGTTCGCCGTCGGCAAGCAGGCACTGACCGGTTCTATCGGCGAGCTCCCGGAAGAACAGCGCGCCACCGTTAGCCGGACCACCCGCTGGATTCCAACCGAGGCCGCGCAGGACGGCACGGTGTGCCGGGGTAAGCGTGAGTTGTTCCTCAACGTCAGGAAGCACCAGCTCAGCAAGGTCGGTGGGAGCCAGCGCGATCCACCCATCGCCACCAGGTAGGGATCCGCAGCCGATCCAGGTCACCTCGCCGGAGGTGGTGAGCTCGTCGAGCAACGCGGGGGAGTAGCCGGGGAGCCGGGCCGGAAGCAGCAACGATTCCAGCGCGCTCGCCGGCACGGGCGCGCCGGCCAACTGCTCCACTGCGCCGAGCACGTCCTCAGGAGTGGGCGCGCTACGCAACCGCCGGGTCGACCTAGACCCATCACGCAGCGTGTCCCACGACCCGATGCCGTGCCAGGCCGGTAGGAACCGCCCCAGGGCGGCCTGCTCGACCGGTTCCACCTCCGACCGCAGCCGGGCCAGCGACGCTCGCCGCAACCGTCGCAACACCTCGGCGTGGCAGTACTCCGTGCCACCGCCGCCCAGCTCGACCGGGCGCAGCTCGCCGCGCACCAGAGCGCCCGTCTTGGTCATGCGATCGAGCACTGCGCCCACTACGGCGACGCCGAGCCCGAAGCGCTGGGCAGCGGCTGCCGCTGTGAACGGTCCACGCGTTCTCGCGTAGCGCAGCACGAGATCCCCGAGCGGATCGGTAACAGGCTCGGTGAACGCTTCCGGCACGCCGACCGGCAAGGCCACGCCGAGCGCGTCGCGCACCCGCCCGGCGTCTTCGATCGTGACCCAACGCTGCTCGCCCGCGATCCGCACCATGATCGTCCGACGGGTCGCGGCGAGCTCGGCTAGCCACTCCGGAGCGACTCCGCGGTGCGCGGCCTCAGCCTCGGTGAGGTCACCCAGGGCGCGCAGCACATCGGCGGTGCCCTCCACGTCTCGGGCATGCCGGTCGGGATCGGTGCGCTGCAGCTGAGCCTCCACCTCGATGAGCACCGTGGGGTCGAGCAGCTCACGGATGGCCTCAGAGCCCAGCAGCTCCGCCAGCAGGGTGGAGTCGAGCGCCAGCGCCGCGGCCCGACGTTCGGCGAGCGGAGCATCGAGCTCGTACAGGAACATCCCCACGTAACCGAACAGCAGGCTGCGGGCGAACGGTGACGGCGACGGGGTAGCGACCTCCACCACGCGCACCCGGCGGGCTCGGATCTCCGACATCAGCTCCATCAGTCCAGGCAGGTCATAGACGTCCTGCAGGCACTCCCGCATCGCCTCCAGCACCACGGGGAATTGCTCGTACTTCGAGGCGACAGTGAGCAGCTGGGCCGATCGTTGCCGCTGCTGCCACAGCGGCGTGCGGCGCCTCGGGTCGCGGCGGGGCAGCAGCAGCGACCGCGCGGCGCACTCGCGGAAGCGGGAGGCGAACAGCGCCGAACCACCCACCTCGGCGACCACGAGCTGCTCCACGTCGTCCGGGTCGAGCAGCACGTCCTCGGCGGTGGGCAGCACCTCGTCCCCGTCGGCGTCCAGTGCGTCCGGCAGCCGCAGCACGATGCCGTCATCGGCACCGACCACCTGCGCCTCGACCCCGCGCCGCTCCCGCAGCCGGGCCCCGATCGCCAGCGCCCACGGCCCGTTGACCTGCCCGCCGAAGGGGGAGTGCACCACCATCCGCCAGTCGCCCAGCTCGTCGCGGAAGCGCTCTACCAGCACGGTGCGGTCGTCGGGCACGTGTCCCGCGGCCTCGCGCTGCTCACGTAGGTAGGACAGCAGGTTGTCGGCGGCCCAGGCGTCAAGCCCGGCTCCCTCTATGCGACTGCGGGCTGCTTCCACACCGGCACCGCTCAGCTCGCGGGTGAACGCACCCAGCGCCCGGCCCAATTCCAACGGTCGAGCCGGCGCGTCGCCTTTCCAGAACGGCATCCGGGCCGGCTCACCGGGCACGGGCACCGCGATCACCCGGTCGTGGGTGATGTCGACGATCTTCCAGGAGGTCGAACCGAGCAGGAATGTGTCGCCCACCCGGGATTCGTAGACCATCTCCTCGTCGAGCTCGCCGACCCGGGAGCCCGCGCCATCAGGACCGCCGGGGGTCATCACGGTGAACAGGCCCCGGTCGGGGATGGTCCCGCCGGAGGTGACCGCCAGCCGTTGCGCTCCTGGCCGCCCGCGTAACTCGTCGCTGACCCGATCCCAGACGATCCGCGGGCGCAGCTCGCCGAACTCCTCCGAGGGGTAGCGGCCCGCGAGCATGTCCAGGACGGCGTGCAGCGCCGAGTCGGGCAGCGCAGAGTACGGGGCCGCTCGGCGGACCAACGCGCCGAGATCGTCAACGGTCCATGGGTCCAGCGCGACCATAGCCACCACATGTTGGGCGAGCACGTCGAGAGGGTTGTGGGGGTAGCGCAGCGCCTCGATCGCCCCGCTGACCATCCGTTCCGCGACTACCGCGCACGAGACCAGGTCACCGCGGAACTTCGGGAACACCACCCCCTGGGAGACCGCACCCACCTGGTGCCCGGCCCGACCGATCCGCTGAAGGCCGGACGCCACCGTCGGGGGTGCTTCGACCTGCACCACGAGGTCCACCGCGCCCATGTCGATGCCCAGCTCGAGTGAGGAGGTGGCGACCACGCACGGCAACCGGCCGGACTTGAGCTGTTCCTCAACCAGGGTTCGTTGCTCGCGGGACATCGAGCCGTGGTGTGCCTTGGCGATCGTTTCGGGCGCACCGCCGGCGAGCCCGGCTTGCCCCATCAGCTCGGCAGGCATCCGGTCTCGGGGCACTGCAGGTTCATCGATGGCCAGTTCGTTGAGCCGGGAGGTGAGCCGCTCGGCCAGCCGACGCGAGTTGGCGAACACGATCGTCGAGCGGTGGGCGCGGACCAAGCCCAGCACCCGCCGCTCGACCGCAGGCCAGATCGAGGCACGGTGTTCCGACGCTCCCTCGGCGTCCTCGACGAGCTCCCCTATCGCCGACATGTCCGGCACCGGCACCTGCACCGAAACCTCGATCATTTTGGCCGATACCGGCTGTACCACGTGCACCGGTCGGCCCCCGGCGAGGAAAGCGCTCACTTCGTCGACTGGCCGCACGGTCGCGGACAGGCCGATCCGCTGGGCGGGTTTATCAAGCAACGCGTCCAGCCGTTCCAAGGACAGCGCCAGGTGTGCACCGCGCTTGGTGGCGGCGACTGCGTGCACCTCGTCGACGATCACGGTGTGGATGCCGCGCAGTGATTCTCTGGCCGCGGACGTGAGCAGCAGGAACAGCGACTCCGGGGTGGTTACGAGCACGTCGGTCGGCCTGCGGGCGAACGCGCGACGCTGCTCGGCAGGCGTGTCACCGGTGCGCATGCCCACCTGAATGTCCGGTTGGCGCAGGCCCAGGCGGTGCGCCGCCTGCCGGATACCGGTCAGCGGGGAGCGCAGGTTGCGCTCGACGTCCACCGCCAGGGCCTTGAGCGGGGAGATGTAGAGCACCCGGCAACGTCTTGCCGGGTCGTCCGGGAGCCCGTCGACGGTCAGCCGGTCCAGTGCCCACAGGAACGCGGCGAGGGTCTTGCCCGACCCGGTCGGCGCCACCACCAGGGCGTGCCCCCCGGCGGCAACGGCATTCCAGGCCCCTTGCTGTGCGGGGGTGGGCGAGGCGAAGGCCCCGGTGAACCAGTCCCGGGTGGCGGGGGAGAAGCGCTCAAGCACATCCACGCCGCCCATCATGGCCCGCACCACCGACAACCTGGCTCCAAGCGGGTGAACCTCAGTGTCCTGACGTTGACCGATGCCTCGCCGCACAGGGGAGGAAACGCTCCGCTGGCTTCACTCTCATTCAGCTCGTCGTCAGACGCCGGGGTGGCCGTTGAACACTTCTCCGAGGCTCGGCCGACAAGCTGGACGAATCGGCGTGCACGACCTTGTTTCCAGGTGGCTCAGTCCCGCTCATGATTTCCTGGATGGCCGCCCTGCTCCCACGGGGACCGTGCCTCGGCGCCCGGCCCATCATGTCAGCATCCTCCTGAGCCAACTCAAGCGTCCGTATCAGTTCGTTAACCTCCGTCGGTTCCATGATAGCTTCCCCATTGAACGATGGCACAACGGACAGCCATACCTGTCCCCGATATGTGGTCACCACCACGGTCGCAGAAATCCCGTCCTTGCCGGTGACGGAAACCCTACGTGGTATTCCGGTGTGCGTGTTCGTGCACGTGGCATCACGATCAGTAGAATTGTCGGGCTGCAGCTGCTTCAGAGCGGGCTTAGTCACGGACACTGCCGCCCTGTCATTAGCTCGCCGCCGCAACCTTTCGCCCGCGGCAATCAGGTGCTGCGCATAGTTGTGCTGTTCAATAGCACTGGCCCTGCCGTCCATAACGCGCATGGCCAGTGGCGCCATGGCAGTGTTAAGCCGGGCCAGTTCGGCCAGCATCTCGCGGCCTTCCCGCATCACCGGGCCTCATCCTGGTTGATCCCTGGTGCCGGCGCCACACTCCCGAAGGGGCCTGCCAGCTCACGTGGCAGTGGTACGGCGTCGACCCGGCCCAGGTACCCAAGAGGCCCGTCTGGCCAGCCTTGGAAGATCAGTGCTCTGTTATCCATCTTGGAAGGGAGCACCGGGGCCGGCACGGCAGCACGGTGCGAGATACTTTCGATGCCTTGCTGCTGCTCACGCTGGTTGTCGCCGTGACTGAGCTCGTAGGTGGCCTGACCTGAACGATTGCCGTCGTGGTGCACTTGACGCCCTGTCTGCAAGTCGTATCAATGGAGGGTCAACGGAAAGCGCCCAGAACTGTGAAGCGGCGGACTGATGGAATCGGGTAGGTAGCCCCGGATGGGGAACTCGCCACCTCGGCGCCCAGCCCTGGGGCCTGGTCCAGCCAACCAGCGGATGACCGCTGAGAACAGCGCAGATCGGTGGCAGTGATGATGCAGGACCGCGGCTCGGGCTTGGTACGGAGCGTGTACTGTCCGATACGTCCTTTGAGGGGGCGGCAGCATGGTCGGCAGGCGTCACCGACCGGTTGGCCCTGGCTCTGCGATTGGCGTAGCTCGGAATTGCGACTATCTCCGCAAGGCGGTGCGGCCGTCGACGAGAATCTTGCGTAGGCGGCCGACGTCGGCGATCCGGCGCTCAGCCAGGCTGTCGGCGGCGACGGCGGGCGGCACACCGTCTCGCTCCGCAAGTTCGAAGATCTTGCAAGTGGTGTCGAAGATCTTGGCGACCCGGGCTTTGGCCCGCTCGAAGTCGAAGCCTCCGATCTCGTCGGCGACCTGAACAACTCCACCGGAGTTCACGACATAATCGGGTGCATAGAGGATGCCCCGCTCGTCGAGTAGCTTTTCCAGGCCGGGGTGTTCCAATTGGTTGTTGGCACCACCGCAAACGATCTTGGCGCGCAACGCGGTGACGGTGAGATCGTCCAGCGCCGAGCCGAGCGCGCACGGGGCGTAGACGTCGATCGGCTCGCGCACCAATGCCTGGGTGTCCCGCGCCACAACCACCTCGGGATGCGCGGCGCGGACCCGTTCGATCGCCTGCGCATTGACGTCGGCCACGATCACCTCGGCGCCGTCGGTGACCACATGGTCGACGAGAATTCTCCCCACCTTGCCGACCCCCGCGATGCCGATCCGACGTCCGGACAGAGTGGGCGCCCCCCAGATATATTTCGCGGCCGCGCGCATGCCCTGGAAGACGCCGAAAGCGGTCAGGATCGAGGAATCGCCAGCGCCGCCATTGGCCAACGAGCGCCCGGTGACGAACTCGGATTCCCTGGCGACGACGTCCATGTCCGCCACGTAGGTGCCGACGTCGCATGCCGTGACGTAGCGCCCGCCCAACGACTGCACAAAGCGTCCATAAGCGCGCAGCAGCACCTCGGTCTTGTCCCGGGTCGGATCGCCGAGGATGACGGCCTTGCCTCCACCGTGATCCAGCCCGGCGAGCGCGTTCTTGTAGGACATCGCGCGGGACAGGTGCAGCACGTCGGCAAGGGCGTCCTCCTCGCGGGGGTAGGGATGAAACCGGGTGCCGCCGAGCGCCGGACCCAATGCGGTGGAGTGGATGGCGATGATGGCGCGAAGCCCAGCGGGCTCATCACGGCAGAACACGACCTGCTCGTGGTCGCCGGATTGGAACACATCGGTCACGGTGGTGATCCCCTCCCGCTCGCTGGCGCACTGCTGTGCAGCGTATGCCCGCGTGGTGGTGGCAGCGTGGACGGCGGATGGCACCATCTGGCGGGACGTCACCAGACAGGTAGCCAGACGAGGAGAGCGCATGCGGGTCACCGGAGTCGGCCACGCCGGACTGTTGATCGAGACGGTCGCAGGCAGCGTGCTCTGCGATCCCTGGGTGAATCCAGCCTTTTTCGGCTCGTGGTTTCCCTTCCCGGACAACAGCGACCTGGAGTGGGACGCTCTCGGCCAGGCCGATTACCTCTACGTCTCGCATCTGCACCGGGATCACTTCGACGCCGAGTTGTTGCGCCGGCATGTTCGCAAGGACACCACGGTGCTGCTCCCGGACTACCCCACCGACGAGCTGGAACGTGAGCTCGCTTGCCTCGGATTCCGGACCTTCCTGCGCACCCAGTCTGGTGTTCCGGTGCACCGCGACGGGCTACGCATCATGATCACCTCGCTGACCGGGCCCAGCGACGGGCCGATCGGTGACTCGGCGCTGTCCCTCGACGACGGCCGGACAGTGATCCTCAACCAGAACGACGCTCACCCCCTGGACATCGACCAGTTGCGGGACTTCGGCGAGGTGCACGGGTATTTCACCCAGTTCTCCGGCGCGATCTGGTGGCCGATGGTCTACGACCTACCCCGGGGTGCGCGTAAAGAGTTTGCCCGCCGCAAACGGGCCGGGCAGACCGACCGTGCGCTGCGCTACATCGACGCCGTCGACGCCGCCCACGTGTTTCCCACCGCAGGCCCACCCTGCTTCCTCGACGAGGAGCTCTTCGAGGTCAACGGTCAGGGCCGCGACGGGGACAGCATCTTCACCGATCAGGTGGACTTCCTGGCCGAGCTGCGGTCGGCACGTCCCGAGGTGTCGGCGCACCTACTGTTGCCAGGCAGCGTCGCCGAACTGGACGGGTCGCGCTGCGAACTCACCCACCGGCACTCGCCCACCGAGATCGAGCACATTTTTCGCGAGAAGACCGCCTACCTGCGCGAATACCAGACGCGGGCGCAGCCCGCCCTGGCGCGGGAGCGGGCGCAGCGGGCGCCAGTGCCCGCCGACCTGCTCGAGCAGCTCAAGAGTTGGTGGGAGCCGCTGCTCAAGAGGGCCGAGAACATCTGCACGGGGATTGGGGGCCCCCTTCGCCTCGATGTCGGTGAGCGCTCGCTGGTGGTCGACTTCATCGCTCGCGAGGTGCGCGAGTTCGCCGGCGAGCATTGCCGCTACCGGCTGTCCACATCAGCGGATTTGGTCGCAACCAACCTCGCCCGCCGCGAGGTGGACTGGTCGAACAGCCTGTTTCTGTCCCTGCGGTTTCGGGCCAGCAGGGTCGGTCAGTACAACGAGTTCGTCTACGTCTTTTTCAAATGCCTGTCGCCGGAGCGCATCGATTACGTCGAAAACTGGTACGACGAGCGTAACGACGATGGGGTGGATATCGACTTGGACGGTTGGCGCGTGCAGCGCCGCTGCCCACACCTGAGGGCTGACTTGGGCAAGTTCGGAAGTATCCGCGACGGAATCCTCACCTGCGCGCTGCACGGCTGGCGCTTTGACCTGGCGACTGGCCGCTGCCTCACCGCAGCCGGACACCAGATTCGCGCCACACCGCTGACGGGCTGACCAGCGTCAAGCGGGGCAGAACCGCTCGTCAAGCCCTGGCACCGGCCGATCGCTGTGTTCGTGTGCCCGACGGAACCTCGATACTGGGATAGCCGAGCTACCGGCGGCGCTGCTGCCACCACCAGCGGATGAGCACCACCAGAGCAGAGAGCAAGCCGAAAAGGATCACCAACTGTCCGGCGGTGGAGGACAGTCCGGTCGGGTCACCCTGGGCGAGCACCCCATCACGGTAGCCGAGAACGTGTACCTAGCCTGGACAAGTGCGGACAACCCACTTCCGGCAGCGGATGGACGAGGAGTTCGGCCCGGTCCGGGCCGCTGCGCTGGCCCATGATCATGTGTTCGCCGAGCTCGGCGGTCGGACAGTCGACGGGGCGCTGGAGGCCGGCATCGATACCAAGCGGGTGTGGGCTGCGGTGTGCGCCGCATTCGACGTCCCCGAAGAGCGGCGCTGACACACCGTTCTGGATGTCCGGCCTCGTGTTCGGTGTGCCATCTGTCTCGGCCAGCCAGCTCTCGTCGGCTTGACCGCCCTCTCGTTCCCGAACTCGACGCCGGGCTGGGCGATCGAGTTGAACAGCTCTGTGATCGAGTTGGGGAGTGCACCGCTGTGTCATCCGGGTGGTCAGCCGGGTGCGGGAGGAGTTAGCACACCGGCGTGTCGCTCTGATGTCGAACAGGTGTTCGCCTAGGATGTTGTCCACAGTGGGGCCTCTATCCACAGATCCGGCGTGTGTCGGTCGCAAAGTGTCGGGGCCACCGCTTAGCGTCGGCGCCGACCCAGAAGACCAACCAGCGAGGTGGATCGTCAGATGGCATCAGCACCGGATCGGGAGAGGGCACTCGAGATCGCCTTGGCCCAGATCGAGAAGCAGCACGGCAAGGGCTCGGTGATGCGCCTCGGTGAGGAGGGCCGCGCGCCCGTTGAGGTGATCCCCACCGGCTCCATCGCGTTGGACGTGGCGCTGGGTATCGGTGGCCTACCTCGCGGTCGGGTGATCGAGGTGTACGGCCCGGAGTCCTCCGGAAAGACAACGGTTGCGCTGCACGCAGTGGCCAACGCGCAGCGGGCTGGCGGGATCGCTGCGTTCATCGACGCCGAGCACGCGCTGGATCCCGACTACGCGAAGTCGCTGGGAGTGGACACCGATGCCTTGCTGGTGTCCCAGCCCGACACCGGGGAACAGGCACTGGAAATCGCGGACATGTTGATCCGCTCCGGTGCGCTGGACGTCGTGGTCATCGACTCGGTGGCGGCCCTTGTCCCGCGGGCGGAGATCGAGGGCGAGATGGGCGACGCGCACGTTGGCCTGCAAGCTCGGTTGATGAGCCAGGCACTGCGAAAGATCACTGGTGCGCTGAGCAGCTCGGGAACCACAGCGATCTTCATCAACCAGCTCCGGGAAAAGGTGGGAGTCTTCTTCGGTTCCCCGGAGACCACCACGGGTGGAAAGGCACTGAAGTTTTACGCCTCGGTACGGCTGGACATCCGCAGGATTGAAACGCTCAAGGACGGCTCGGACGCCGTTGGCAACCGAACTCGCGTCAAAGTGGTGAAGAACAAGTGCGCACCGCCATTCAAACAAGCAGAGTTTGATATTCTGTACGGTCATGGAATTAGTAAAGAAGGCTCGCTGATTGATCTGGGTGTGGAGCAGGGCGTCGTCCGGAAGGCGGGTGCCTGGTACACCTACGAGGGCGATCAGCTAGGTCAAGGCAAGGAGAACGCCAGGAAGTTCCTTGGCGACAATCCGGACATCGCCGGCGAGATCGAGAAGCGGATCAAGGACAAGCTCGGCATCGGGGCGAAGTTGGACGACGACCAGACCGTGCCGGCACCGGTGGACTTTTGACACCCGAGAGCGATACCGGCGCGCCAGGGGCTGCGATGACCAACCGCAGTCCTGTCGCTCAGTGGTCGGACATGGAGGATTCTCCGGAAAGCGGCACCGTAAGTCCGGCGGCGGTGGCGCAGGGCATCTGCCTGCGGCTGCTCACGACGCGGTCGCGCAGCCGGGCCGAGCTGGCCGATGCCCTGCGAAGGCGGGGGATTCCCGAGGACATAGGGGAGCCAGTGCTCGACCGCCTAAGCGAGATCGGCCTGGTGAATGATGTCGCCTTCGCTGAGGCGGTGGTGTATTCCGGCCACAATCATCGGGGCTTGGGCGAGCGGGCGTTGAGCACCGACCTTCAGCGCCGGGGAGTGCCAGCGGAGATCAACCGCGTGGCCGTGGCGAAGGTGCGTCCCGAGGACGAGGAGCAGCGCGCTCGCGAACTGGTCCAGCGCAAGCTACGCGCCAGCACCGAGCGGGACGCAACGACCCTGGCCCGCAGGCTGGGCGCGATGTTGGCCCGCAAGGGCTACTCCGAGGAGCTGGCGTGGCGTGTCGTGCGAGACGAACTTGGCCCGGGCAACTGGCCCGCTGAGGTTGAGCCCTTTCCGGACTGACCACCGGATGGCACCTTGGGAGCGATGAACTCGACGCCGGAGGGAAGGCTGCCTTCGGTGTGCGCATCACTGAGCAGCTGCAATAGCGTCGAGCGGAACTCCTCAGCAGCTCGAGTGGGGTGCACGTCGGTACGGTGGGCAAGCGCGATGGTCCGGATCGGGGTGGGAGGCACAAACGGCACGCCACGAAGCTTGGGACGGCCCTGGAGAACCATGCTGGGGACCACGGCGATGCCGAGCCCGGCTTCGACGAAGCTGAGCACCGCATCCATCTCGCCCCCCTCGATGGCGAACTGTGGCTGGAAGCCAGCTCGCTGACAAGCAGCGAGAGTCATCGATCTGAGGTCGTAGCCGTCCCGGAACATGACCAGTGGACGGTCACGGAGATCCTCGATCCGGAAGGAGGCGAAGTCGAGGTCCATGCCGTAGGGCACGGCGACGGTGAGCTGTTCCCGAAGGATCGGGACGGTATCCAGAATCGGATCGCCCCGGTGCACCGGCGAGGTGATCATCGCCAGGTCGATGGCTCCTTCGGCGAGCTGCCGCACCAAGTCTCGAGACCCGCTTTCATCAATGATGAGCTGGATGCCGGGGTAGTGGGCCCGGAAGCAAGCAAGTGCGTGGGCGAGGGGTCCGGTACACAGGCTCGGCGTGGCTCCTAGGCGAAGCCGTCCCCGGCGAAGTTCGGCTAACTCGTGCACTTGCAAGCGGGCCGTCTCCACGTCGGCCAAGATCCGTTTGGCCAGGGGAAGGAGCACCTCTCCGGCGGGGGTGAGCGTCACATTGCCCCGCGCCCGATGGAACAGCTCGCTGCCCAGCTCGCGCTCCAGGCAGTGGATCTGTTTGCTCAGCGATGGCTGGGCAACGTGCGTGAGCTCGGCTGCCCGGGTGAAGTGGCGGGTGCGGGCGACGGCCAAGAAGTAGACCAGTTGTTGGAGCTGCACATCGATAGTCTACCGCTATTGATACCAGGGTCTCCATATCTTGGACCTGTCAGCTCGGGTGACGCTACGGTGAGTCATCGCGGTGTACATCGCTGACTGCAGCGATTGTTCCGATCACGGCTGCCGCCGCAAGCTGAACCGACCCCGACCTGAATCGACGTCATGACCACTACCTCACCTTCCCCTCCATCTGGGGTGGCCCAGCCCGGCCGAGCACAGGCCGGTAGGGCAGCGATCTCCGCCCGGACCTTGCGCACCGACCGGTGGTGGGTATCACCGTTGGTGACCGCCACCGTGCTGGGCGCCTTCGTTGTCTACACGACGGTTCGGTTGTTCATGCGGGACTACTACTGGGTCGGTGAATATCACTATCTCACTCCGTTATACTCGCCATGTCTGAGTAGTTCGTGTGCGCAGGGATCGTCGCATTTCGGCACGCCACTGCCGGCGTTCCCGCTAGCACTGCCACTGCCGATCCTCATCTTCCCGATCCTTGCCGGATTCCGGGCCAGCTGTTACTACTACCGCAAAGCCGGCTACCGGGCTCTTCTCCTATCTCCGCCCGGGTGCGCCGTGACGGAGCCTGCGAAGAAGTACACCGGGGAAACCCGCTTTCCCTTGATTCTGCAGAATCTACATCGGTACTTTTTCTACCTGGCGAGCGCGCTGCTGCTGATCAACACTTATGATGCGGTGCTGGCATTTTTCCCCGCCGACGGCGGCTTCGGGGTGGGCTTGGGCTCGATAATCCTCCTGGTGAACGTCACGATGCTGTGGCTGTACTCACTATCTTGTCACGCGTGCCGGCACATCTTCGGCGGCCGGCTGAAGCATTTCTCCAAGCATCCCTTGCGGTACTGGTTCTGGACGCAGCTGTCCAGGCTCAACGGGCGCCATATGCAGTTCGCCTGGACGTCGCTGATCACGGTGATGCTCACTGACTTCTACATCATGGCCGTCTCCGCAGGCTGGATCGCCGACCTGCGCCTGTTCAACTGATGAGGACTCGACATCGATGACTGAGATCGAGCGGCACAGCTACGACGTCGTGGTGATCGGTGCCGGTGGTGCCGGGCTGCGCGCCGCGATCGAGGCCCGCGAGCTGGGCAAGCGCACCGCCGTTATCTGCAAGTCCTTGTTCGGCAAGGCCCACACCGTAATGGCCGAAGGAGGCATCGCGGCCTCGATGGGCAATGTGAATGCACGGGACAGTTGGCAGGTCCACTTTCGCGACACCATGCGCGGAGGCAAGTTCCTCAACAACTGGCGGATGGCCGAGCTGCATGCCAAGGAAGCACCCGAGCGGGTATGGGAGCTGGAGACCTACGGTGCCCTTTTTGATCGCACCACGGACGGCAAGATCAGCCAGCGCAACTTCGGTGGGCACGAATACCCGCGGCTGGCGCATGTGGGTGATCGCACGGGTCTGGAACTGATCCGCACTTTGCAGCAGAAGATCGTGTCGTTGCAGCAGGAGGATTTTGCCGAGCACGGCGACTACGAAGCCAACCTGAAGGTCTTCGCGGAGTGCACGATAACAGATCTGTTAAAGGATGGCGGCGCGATATCCGGGGCGCTCGGCTACTGGCGCGAGACGGGTCGCTTCGTCCGGTTCGACGCACCTGCTGTGGTGCTGGCGACCGGCGGTATCGGAAAAGCTTTCAAGGTCACCAGCAACTCCTGGGAGTACACTGGGGACGGGCACGCACTCGCGCTGCGTTGCGGCGCAGCGCTGATCAACATGGAGTTCGTCCAGTTCCATCCCACCGGGATGGTGTGGCCGCCCAGCGTCAAGGGAATCCTGGTCACCGAGTCGGTCCGTGGCGATGGTGGAGTGCTGCGCAACTCCGAGAACAAGCGCTTCATGTTCGACTACATCCCAGAAGTGTTTTCCGATCGGTACGCCACCTCGGAGCAGGAAGCGGACCGCTGGTACGACGACCCGGATAACAACCGCAGGCCACCGGAGCTGTTGCCTCGTGACGAGGTTGCGCGGGCGATCAACTCCGAAGTCAAGGCCGGTCGTGGGTCACCGCATGGTGGGGTCCTTCTCGATGTCTCCACCCGGCTGCCTGCTGAGGTCATCAGGAAGCGACTCCCATCGATGCACCACCAGTTCAAAGAACTCGCCGACGTCGACATCACCGCTGAGGCCATGGAGGTCGGCCCGACCTGCCACTACGTCATGGGGGGCGTGGAGGTCGACCCCGACACCGCGGCAGCTTCGGTTCGCGGACTGTTCGCCGCTGGGGAGGTCGCCGGTGGGATGCACGGCTCCAACCGGCTGGGCGGCAACTCGCTGTCGGATCTTCTGGTGTTCGGTCGCCGAGCCGGCCTCGGGGCGGCTACCTACGTGGATTCCCTGGGCGGGTCCAGGCCATCAGTGCGCGAGACCGACGTCGAGGCCGCAGCGCGGCGGGCGATCGCCCCTTTCCATAACGGGGCGCACAGCGAGTATGCCGAAAATCCTTACCTGCTCCAACTCGAGCTCCAGCAGACCATGAATGACTTGGTCGGCATCATCCGCAGGGCAGACGAGATGGAACTCGCGCTCAAGAAACTGCGCGAGATGCGTCTGCGAGCTGACCACGTCGTGGTGGAGGGTAACCGTCAGTTCAATCCCGGTTGGCACCTCGCGCTGGACCTGCGCAACATGCTCGTAGTGAGCGAGTGCGTCGCCCGGGCCGCGCTGGAGCGCACCGAGAGTCGAGGCGGGCATACCCGAGACGACCATGCGGTGATGGACCCTGAATGGCGGCATGCAGTCCTAGTGTGTACGCAGCATGCCGACGGCACCGAGGCCAGCGTTGGCGTCGCGCGGAAACAACAGGTTCCGATGCGCGCCGACCTGTTTGAGCTGTTTGAGCTCGACGAGATGAAGAAGTACTTCACCGCCGACGAACTCCCGCGAAAGGCGGACTGACATGGGCACGCAGCGGCGCTTCCGGGTGTGGCGGGGTGACACCGACGGCGGGAATTTCGTCGACTTCGATGTGGAGGCCAATGAGGGGGAGGTGGTCCTCGACGTGCTCCACCGCCTGCAGGCCAGTCAGGTGCCCGACCTTGCGGTGCGGTGGAACTGCAAGGCGGGCAAGTGCGGATCGTGCAGTGCTGAGATCAACGGCCGACCGCGCTTGCTGTGCATGACGCGGATTTCCACGTTGCCGCCAGACGAGCCGGTCACGGTTACTCCGATGCGGACTTTTCCGGTCATCCGGGATCTCGTCACCGACGTTTCCTACAACTATCAAAAGGCGCGTGAGGTGCGGTCGTTCATGCCGCCGAAAGGTGTGCAGCCGGGCGAGTACCGGATGCAGCAAGTGGACGTCGAGCGCTCTCAGGAGTTTCGCAAATGCATCGAGTGCTTTCTGTGTCAGAATACCTGCCATGTCATCCGTGACCACGAGGAGAACAAGGCGAGCTTCTCCGGGCCGCGTTTCCTCATGCGGATCGCTGAGCTGGATATGCATCCGCTGGATGGCGCCGACGAGGAGGGTTTGGACCGCAAACGGGCCGCTCAGGACGAGCACGGTCTCGGATTTTGCAACATCACCAAGTGCTGCACCGAAGTATGCCCAGAGCACATCAAGATCACGGACAATGCCTTGATCCCGATGAAGGAACGGGTAGTCGACACCCGCTTCGGACTATTCCGCCGCAACCGGCGCCGCCACCCTCGATGATCTCGAAGTTGTGGTGAGCTCAGGGTGCCAGAGCGGTCAACAAGGTTACGATCGTCAACGTAGGGTCGGGGGGGTGGGAACCGGGCCGCCGAGGTACTCGGTGTAGAGGCGAGTCCAGGTGCCGTTGTCGATTGTGTGGCGCAGCACCGCGGTGATCCGTTCGCGAAGCACCGGGTCGCCCGATGGTAAGCCGATGCCGTACTCGGTAGACCCCAATGGCTCGTCGATCAACCGCAGCGCGTCGGGCGCCTTGGCGAGCACCGCTGCCAGGGCGGCCTGATCGCCGGCGATTGCCGCGACGGGACCCCCGAGCAGGTTTGCGCACGCGCCCAGGGTGTCCCGGACCTGCGGCCGTTGGCCGCGCTCGGCCAACGCTGCCGCGGCAGGGGAGCCCGCAGGCGCGCATACTTCGCCCTGATCGAGCGACTTCAGGCCGTTCACCGGGCTGTTCGCGGCCGCCGCCAGACGCAGCGGCAGCACCAGGTAAGGACCCGCGATGCCGACCTTGGCGCTGCGCGCCGCGGTGATCTCATAGCCGCCGAGCACGAGGTCCACCTCACCTCGGCTCAGCGCCGCCTCGCGGCTAGTGGCGGCCAAGGGCTTGAAGCTGGTGGCGGCGGGATCAACCCTCAGGTCACGAGCGATCAGGTCAAGCAGGGCGATGTCGAACCCGGCGTATCCGCCCGAACCGGGGGGACGCTGCGCGAGACCAGGCGCTTCCTGGATCGCCACGATGAGTTTTCCGCGCTGGGCGACACGGTCGACGGTCGGAGATCCGCTGCGCGCCGAAGGTGCTGGAGCCAGCGAGTCGAACGGGCTGCCTGCCACCGGAGCGGGCTGGTCGCTGAACAGGGCGGTCACCCCCCCGACCGCCCGATCCAGTACCCACAGCACCGCAATCACCAGCACGACAAGCATGCAGCCGAGCCGCCGAGGCCGAAGCCACTCCCGCCGGCGCCTGACACGAGGCGCCGACCGGACACGGCCGCCGGGCAACGGCTTGGGCCCGGACGGCGAATCCAGCCAGGCACGGCGGGGCTGAGGATCAGCCATTGCCCACCACATTGCAAGCGCCCGGTTGCCTACGCACCGCGACTACTCTAGGCGCTCTGGGTCGCGGTAGCGCCGAGCATGTCCAGCGTCGGACATCAGCCTCCGGCTGCGCTGGTTCCAGCTAAGGCCGTCTTGCCAGGTGCCGGCTTCGCAGCCGTGGCCACCACCGCATTCGGCCGGCCCCGGTGAGTCAGCCGCTGTTCAGTCCACACGGCTAGCTTGCTCAGCAGGTAGTTGATCAGTATGAAGATCGCGCCGACGGTCAAGTACAGCTGCAGGGGGTTGCCCAGCTCTTGAATGGCGATCGCCACGAAACGTACGGCGTCGACATACAGGATCACGAAACCCAGAGAGGTGTCCTTGAAGATCACCACGAGCTGACTGATGAGCGCGGGGAGCATCACGCGGAAGGCTTGCGGAAGCAGGATCAGACGCAACGCCTGCCCGCGGGTGAGCCCGACCGCAGCGGCGGCCTCGGTCTGTCCTTTGGGCAACGAGGCGACACCGGCTCGCACGATCTCAGCAATGATCACAGAGTTGTACGCGGTAAGTCCGATCACCAGGTACCACAGCAGCGGCAGGCTCACCCCGAGCTCGGGAAGCATCCGGCCGGCGAAGAAGATCGCGATGACCACCGGCAGGCCGCGGAAGAATTCCATCGGTGCCACCACTGCCCAGCGTGCCCAGCGTGGCAAGGTGATCCGGGTCACAGCCAGCACGGTGCCCAGTAGCAGCGAGAACAGCATCGCCAGGACGGCTGCTTCGGCGTTGCGCAGCAGTGCTACGCCCAGGTTGGTCCACAGCGCGACGAAGAACGGGTTCCCCGGGTTGATGACCGGGCCCCACTTCTCTTCGGTGAGCTGACCCTGGGCTGCTAGCCGCAGCATCACGAGCGCGACCAGCACGACAAGCGCCAAGCCGGTGACGATGCTGCCCGCCAGGATGCGCCGGCGGGTGCGCGGGCCAGGGCGGTCGTAGAGAACCGCGATGCTCACCGCGCCACCGCCACCCGGCGCTCGACGATGCCCAGCGCCAGGCCCGCCGGAATCGTGATGATCAGGTAGCCCGCGGCTACCCCGAGTAACACCGGAATGAGATCGAGTCCCTGCGCAGAGGTCAGTCTGTATTGCACACTGAACAGCTCACCGCCGATCCCGAAGGCGCCGACGATCGCCGAATTCTTGATCATAGCGATGATGACGCTACCGAGCGGCGGGACGACGCTGCGCAGCGCCTGCGGCAGCACGACATCCCGCAACGACTGGGTGAAGGTCAACCCCACTGCCCGAGCGGCCTCGGCCTGTCCCGGCGGCACCGCATTGATGCCGCTGCGCACCGCCTCGCAAACGAAGGCAGAGGTATAGAGCACCAGGCCGGTGATGCCGAACCAGAAATAGGCGCCGTTGATACCGAGCTCCGGTAGACCGAATGCGCAGAAGAACAGCACGACAACGAGCGGGCAGTTGCGGAACACCGTCACCCAAGCCGTGCCCCATCCACGCAGCGGTGGAAAAGGGGAGACCCGGAACGCGGCGATCACAGTGCCGAGCAGCAGTGACCCGATCGCCGCGTACAGAAAGATCTGCAAGGTCTTGAGCAGGCCATCGCGGTACAAACCGATGTTGTCGATGATGATGTCCACTGGTGTCCTCCAGCTCCGCGGTGACGACACCAGCACCCGACAGGCGCCTGGCGCGTGACGTCAGCGGTCAGCCGCAGTTGTCCAACGGCGGCAGCTGCGGCGTCTGCTCCGCGACCTTCCCGGCTGTCTTCGTCCAGGCTTCGGCATAGGCGCCGGATTCGGCCGCGTCGGTGAGCGTGTCGTTGATGAATGCGCAGAACGCGACGTCGCCTTTGCCGATCCCGATGCCGTAGGGCTCCTTGGTGAAGGTGTCACCCGCAAGCTTGAAGGCGCCGTTGCTGTTGGCCACGAAACCCAGCAGGATCACGTTGTCGGTGGTAACGACATCGATTTGGCCGGTGCGCAGGGCGTCGGCGCACTTGGAGTAGACGTCGAACAGCGTGAGTTGAGCAGGATCGATATACGTTCGGATGTTCTCCGCGGGGGTTGAGCCTTGTACCGAGCACACCCGTGCGTTGGTGCTGCGTAGCGAGTCGGGTCCGGTGATGGCGTTGTTGTCGGACTTGACCATGAGCGATTGCCCAGCGGTGTAGTAGGGGCCCGCGAAGCTGACCCGCTCGCGGCGCTTGTCGTTGATCGTGTAGGTCGCCACCACCAGGTCCACTCTGCCCTGATTGATCAGTTCCTCGCGCTGCGCCGAGGGCGCCTCCACCCACTGCACCTGGTCCGGGGAGATCCCCAGGGCACCGGCGATGATCCGGGCGACCTCGGTGTCAAATCCTGTTAATTGGCCGTCGAGACCGCGTTGGCCGAACAGCGGCTGGTCGAATTTGGTACCGATCCGGATAGCCTTGGCGTCGGCGAGCTTGGCCATCGTGGTGCCCGGCTCAAAGCGGGCATCCTGAACGACCGGCGGCGTCGAGCCCCCGCCGCCGAGATCCTGCTGCTGCCCGCATGCGGTCAGCGCCATGGCGAACGCAGCCATGGCTATCCCCACTCGCCGTACAGCTTTCCGGCGCATTCGCTACTCCTCGTCCGGTGAATCTCGTACAGATCTGGCAGTGACCATCAGTGCGTCAGGATCTTTCCGAGGAAGTCCTTGGCGCGTTCCGCTCGTGGCGCGGTGAAGAATCGATCGGGCATCGAGTCCTCGACGATCTCGCCGTCGGACATGAAGACCACCCGGTGCGCGGCGCGGCGGGCGAAGCCCATCTCGTGGGTGATCACGAGCATGGTCATCCCGTCGCGCGCCAGCGAGGTCATTACGTCGAGTACCTCCTGGACCATCTCGGGGTCCAGTGCCGAGGTCGGCTCGTCGAAGAGCATCACCTTGGGGTGCATGGCCAGCGCGCGGGCGATCGCGGCCCGCTGTTGTTGGCCACCAGACAACTGCGCTGGGTACTTGTCGGCCTGATCGCTGATGCCGACCCGCCTGAGCAGCTGCATCGCAGCCTCGTGCGCCTCACGTTTGCCGACCCGGCGCACCCGCACCGGAGCAAGCTCGACGTTCTCCGCGATGGTCTTGTGAGCGAAGAGGTTGAACTGCTGAAAGACCATGCCGACATCGGCCCGCAGCCTGGCCAGCGCCCGTCCTTCCTCGGGCAGCGGCGATCCATCGATCTCGATGCTGCCGCCGTCGATCGGCTCGAGCCGGTTGATGGTGCGGCACAGCGTCGACTTACCGGAGCCCGACGGCCCAAGCACCACCACCACCTCGCCGCGCGCCACCTCGAGGTTGATGTTGCGCAGCACGTGCAGTGACCCGAAATGCTTGTGTACCCCCACCATCCGGATCATTGGCGGGTCGGCTTGCACAGGCGAACTCAACAGGGCCTCCAGGTGGGCGAGGACGTCGCAGTCATCCCTACCACCAGGGAGCCCAGGACGGCGACCATGACGGTACATCCCTGGCCACCGTCGGTTTGTTACGTGGAAGGAGGCAGCTCAATGGTGCGCCAGTACCCGGCCTACCCTGAACGGTAAGGAAAGGATGACCGGCAGATGACGGCGAACACCGAGCACCGCCCACGCAGCTACCGCGTGCGCACCTACGGCTGCCAGATGAATGTTCACGACTCCGAACGGCTGGCCGGACTGCTCGAAGCGGCTGGATACCTTCCCGCCGGGCAGAACAGCACCCCCGATGTGGTCGTGCTGAACACCTGCGCGGTACGGGAGAACGCGGACAATCGGCTTTACGGCAACCTCGGTCAGCTGCGGCCCATCAAGCGTGCACACCCCGGGATGCAGATCGCCGTCGGCGGCTGCCTGGCCCAGAAGGACCGCGGCGAGATCACCCGGCGGGCGCCTTGGGTCGACGTGGTGTTCGGAACGCACAACATCGGCTCGCTACCGGTCCTTCTGGAGCGGGCTCGGCACAACGACGCCGCCCAGGTGGAGATCGTCGAGTCGTTGGAAGTATTTCCCTCCGCGCTGCCGGCGAAGCGGGATTCGGCGTATTCCGCGTGGGTGTCGATTTCCGTGGGCTGCAACAACAGCTGCACGTTCTGCATCGTGCCCGCGCTGCGCGGCAAGGAGGTCGACCGGCGGCCCGGCGAGGTGCTCGCGGAGATCGAAGCGCTGGTGGCTGAGGGCGTACTCGAGGTGACGCTGCTCGGCCAGAACGTCAACGCCTACGGTGTCGGGTTCGGCGACCGGCGCGCTTTCGGCGACCTGCTGCGAGCCTGTGGGCGGATCGACGGACTCGAGCGGGTGCGCTTCACCTCGCCGCACCCGCGGGACTTCACCCCAGACGTCATCGAGGCGATGGCCGAGACGCCGAACGTCTGCCACCAACTGCATATGCCGCTGCAATCCGGTTCGGACGCGGTACTCGCGGCGATGCGCCGCTCCTACCGGGCGCAGCGCTATCTCAACATCGTCGAGCAGGTGCGGGCCGCGATGCCCGACGCGGCTTTGTCCACCGACATCATCGTCGGTTTCCCCGGCGAGACCGAAACCGACTTCCAGGCCACCTTGGATGTGGTGCGCGACGCCCGCTTCACCCAGGCATTCACTTTCCAGTACTCACGCCGTCCGGGTACTCCCGCCGCAGACATGGCCGGTCAGCTGCCCAAGGCGATCGTCCAGGAGCGCTATGAGCGGCTTGTCACGTTGCAGGAAGAGATCTCTTGGGAGCTCAACCGGAGCCTGGTCGGCAGCTGCATGGAGTTGCTGGTCTCCCAAGGTGAGGGTCGGAAGGATGCGGCGACCCGGAGAATGAGCGGGCGTGCCAGGGACGGCCGGTTGGTGCATTTCGAGGCGGGTGAGGTCGAAATCCGGCCGGGTGACGTGGTACTGGCGGAGATCACCTATGCGGCGCCGCACCACCTGGTGTCCGACGTGGCGTTGCGGGCGCACCGGCGGACCGTCGCGGGTGATGTGTGGGCGGCCGGTCGACGCCCGATGACGCCGGGAGTGGCGCTTGGATTGCCTTCGTTCGGCAAGCCGACGTGACCGCCGACGCATTTGGTCCCGCGGAGGCGGCGATATGACCGCCGACGCATTTGGTCCCGCGGAGGCGGCATCATGACTGCCGAGGACCCGGACCGCATCACCGCGCTGCGCGCTGAGATCGACGCAATCGAGCACTCGGCACTTCGCCGGGTCGATCCAGGCGGCGGCGCGGTGGTGATCTCCGGAGCGATCATGTTCTTGCTGCTCGGCATCACGTTGCCGTGGGTAGGCGATGCCAGCGGTTGGGATGTGCTGCGCGGCACGGCGAACCCGCTCGACCGGGTCGGGCTGCTGCCGCGATTGTTCGGGGCAGTCGCGCTGGCAGCGGGGGTCGTTCTGTCCGTGCTGGCGCTGGTCACCCGTCGCTGGGGGCTGGTCTGGGTCAGCGCGCTGGGATGTGCTTATGGCACGCTCGACGGGATCTGGGCGATCTGGTCCCGGCAGACCGTGCCCGGACCCGGCCCCGGATCTGGGATGGTTGTGGCTGTCCTGGCCGTGGCCGTGCTCGCCGTTGTGTGGCTGCGGCTGGCGTTGTCCCGCCGGTAGCCGGCCGCTCGTTCAGCGGCTGGTGACGGCCTGCTCGGCCGCGGCCAGCCACTCCCGCCACTGATCAGCCTGGGCCTGCGCCGCGGTAGCCCGACGGTCGTCCCCGGCGGCGCGAGCTTTCGCCGCTTGCGCCTCGTACTGCTCGACCCGCTCCCGGAACTGGGCCACTCGCGCTTCGGATTCGGGGTCGGCGTGCCGCCATTGGGCGTTGGCCGCCGATCGAACCCGCTCCTCGACCGCCCGTAACCGGCCTTCCAACCCCCTGACTCGCTCCCGGGGAATCCTGCCCACGGCCTCCCAGCGTTCCTGGATACTGCGCAGTTGCGCCCGAGCCGCTTCAATGTCACCGGCGGGATCGATCCGTTCTGCGGCAGCGACCAGTTCCTCCTTGCGCCGCACGTTCTGTTCAAGCTCCGAGTCCCGCCCGGAGAAGGTGGCGGAGCGGCGGCTGAAGAACTGTTCCTGGGCAGCGCGGAAACGCTGCCACAGGGCGTCGTCGGCTTCCTTCGGTGCCCGTCCGGCGGCCTTCCATTCCGCCATCAGGGCTCGGAAGCGACTCGCGGTCGCTCCCCAGTCAGTGGAATCGGCGAGCTTCTCGGCCTCGACGACGAGCTCTTCCTTGCGATTCCTGGCCTCGACTCGTTGCCGGTCGAGCTCGGCGAAGTGCGCACCGCGGCGCCTGGCGAAGGCGTCCCGCGCTTTCGAGAAGCGCCGCCACAAGGCCTCGTCGGTTTTGCGGTCCACACCTCTGATCGTCTTCCACTCGTCCAGGATGGCGCGCAGCCGGTCACCAGCGGCCTTCCATTGCGTGGACTCGGCGCCGATCTGTTCGGCCTCCTCCGCCAGTGCCTCCTTGTGGGCGGTCGCGCGCGCCCGGGCCTGTTCCCGGGCCGCTTTGGCGCTGGCCAGGGACTCCTCGGCATGCCGCTGAAGGTGGTCCAGGAAGGCGGTCAGCCCGACGAGGTCCCCTACGACGGTCGGTTCGACCAGCTCATCGCGCAGGGTGCGAACTCGGGACAGCGCCTGCTTCGGCTCACCCACGCCGGAGGTCAGCCGGGACTCCAGCAGTTCGGCTTCGGTGAGCAGGTCGTCGAAGCGTCGAGCGAAGTGCGCCAGGCCCTCCTCGGCGGTCCCGGCCTGCCATGAACCCACTACTCGTTCACCATCGGTAGTGTGGGTGTACACCGTGCCGTCCTGAGTTATCCGCCCCCAGCGCTGTGGATCCCGGCAGGCCCGTGAGACGGAGGGTCGGGGACTTGATTGGGTACCAGCTTCCGGGTGTTGCTCAGCCGCGGGTCGCGTTGGTGGCGTGTGCTCGGTGTGGTTGTGCTCGGTCATGCCGGCCTTCCTCGACCTCGTGCCCGCAGCTGCCTTGTGCGGGTGCCCCGACTGCAGGCTGTGCACCCGACCGGCGACCCCGAAACGCCCGACAGAGGCCGCATTGAAGCAGTTCAGGTGCGCGGGCAGGGCAGCAGGTGCAAAGAGGGCACTAACCTGCAGCGGTGATCGTACGCGTGGCGGTGGTGCCACATCCACCGATCCTGGTGCCAGAAGTGGCCGGGGGGGCCGCGGGAGAGACAGCCCCACTACGGAAGGCATGCTTGGCTGCGGCGCGGGCGTTGGCGCAGCGTTGTCCGCGCTGGGTAGCGGTGGCGGCGGTCGATCCGGCCGCTGCGACGGGTGGGGTGGGCAGCTTCGTCGGATACGGCGCAGATGTCCGGGTCGTACTCGATCCAGCGGTACCTGACGCCGACCCCGTGGAGATTCCGCTTCCGTTGTTGGTGGCCGGTTGGCTGCGCGATCAGGTCGGAGCGGCGGACATCACGATGGCGGTGTCGCCGGTCTCGCCCGGGTCCAGTACCGCGCAATGCCGTCGAATTGGTACCCAGCTGGCGGATCGGTTGCGCGGTGAGGGTGGACCGGTGGGAATGCTCGTGCTGGGGGACGGCGCGGCGACGCACACATTACGGGCTCCGGGGTATCTGGACTGTAGGGCGCAACGTCTGGACGCCACGGTGGCCGCAGCGCTCGCTACGGCCGATCTCCAAACATTGCTCGATCTCGACGCCACGTTGGCCGGCGAGCTGTGGGTGGCCGGCCGGGAGGCCTGGCAAGTCGCGGCAGCAGCGGCGCAGATCCTTGCCCCGGCGTGGCGGGGGGCACTGCTGTACTCGGCCGCACCCTATGGCGTCGCGTACCACGTCGCGCTGTGGGATGCCGTTGGCTTGGATGCCGCGTCATGACGTCCGGCATGCCCAGGGCGGTCGCGGTGATCGGCCCGACTGGCACTGGCAAGTCTGACCTCGGGGTGAGGCTGGCCCGCCGGCTGGAGGGCGATGTGGTCAATGCCGACGCGATGCAACTGTATCGAGGGATGGACATCGGCACCGCGAAGCTGCCACTGCCCGAGCGGTGCGAGGTGCGGCACCACCTGCTCGACATACTCGACGTCACCGAGGCCGCCTCGGTGGCGGCCTATCAGCACGATGCCCACCGCACCATGGGGCAAATCCTCGGCGCAGGCCGGGTGCCCGTGCTCGTCGGGGGTTCCGGGCTCTACATCCGGGCTGTGCTAGATGACCTGGAGTTTCCGGGCACCGTGCCCGAGATCAGAGCCGGTCTTGAGGCTGAACTGGCCGAGCATGGGGCGCCGGTACTGCATCACCGGCTGCATCGACTCGACCCGGTGGCGGCCAGCCGGATCCTGCCCAGCAACGGTCGCCGGGTGGTGCGGGCACTTGAGGTGATCCGCCTCACCGGCCGCCCGTTCTCGGCGACCCTCCCACAGCCCGGCGCGGCACGCTACCGCGCCGTGATCATCGGGTTGGACACCGACCCGGCAGTTCTGGATGCACGGGTGGACGCCCGGGTGGATCGGATGTTCGCTACCGGGCTGGTCGAGGAAGTCTGCGAACTGCTGTCCCTTGGCCTGAGGGAAGGCCGGACCGCTTCGCGGGCACTGGGCTATCAGCAGGTCATCGCCGCGCTGGACGCGGGCACGGATCCAGCCTGCGCCGCTGGACCCACCGCGCAAGCGACGCGGCGCTTCGTCCGCAGGCAGCGCAGTTGGTTTCGGCGCGACGGTCGGATCACATGGTTGGATTCCCAACATCCCGACCTGCTCGACACTGCGCTGTCCCTGATAGTGGACGGATAGGCTCACCGACGATGGAGGAGGGCATCGAGTTCGTCAAAGGCCATGGGACGGAGAACGACTTCGTTCTGTTGCCGGACCCTCTCGGCACGCTGGACCTGACACCGTCTCGGGTGCGCGCGCTCTGCGACCGGCACAGTGGACTGGGTGCCGACGGTGTCCTGCGAGTGGTGCCAGGTGCGCTGGTTGCCGACGCGCCGCCGGGCATGTCACTCGGCGACTGGTTCATGGACTACCGCAACGCTGACGGCTCCGTCGCCGAGCTGTGCGGGAATGGGGTACGGGTATTCGCCCGCTACCTGGCTGAGGCTGGGCTGGTGACCGACCGCGAGTTCCGGATCGGCAGCAGATCCGGCTCGCGTGAGGTGCGCCGCAATGACGACGGCTCGGTGACGGTCGAGATGGGGAGAGTGCAGTGCCACGGCGCGTCCACGGTGACCGTTGAGGGCGCGGCGTTCACCGGACTCGTGGTGGATGTCGGAAATCCGCATCTAGCCTGCCTGACCGACGTTCCGGTGGAGCAGCTGGCCCTCACCGTGCCTCCCGGGCACGATCCTGGGAAGTTTCCGCACGGCGTCAACGTTGAATTCATCAACGTGGTGTGTGCTGGGCAATTGCGGATGCGGGTGCACGAGCGAGGGGTGGGGGAGACCCGCTCCTGCGGCACCGGAACGGTCGCCGCTCTGGCCGCTGCGCTTGATGCCGAAGGTCGGGACACCGGGGAGGCCGAGGTGCAGGTCCTCGGGGGCCGGCTGCATGTCACGATCGCCGGCGGCGGCAGCGCACTCACCGGCCCTGCAGTGCTTGTTGCGTCGGGTCAGCTGGATCTCGCCTGGTGGTCGGCGCATTGATGGATGCGCTGCTGTGTTTCCACAAAATCAGGGTGTGCGGGATGCACCCCCGTGCCACGATGAGAGCGTATGACAACCTCACCCACCTTCCCGTCCCACGATTCCGGCCCCACCTTCCGAGGTGAGCTGGAACTCGAGGAACGCTCGGCGCTGCGTCGCGTGCCGGGCCTGTCCACCGAACTCGCTGATGTCACCGAGGTCGAGTACCGGCAGCTGCGTCTGGAGCGGGTGGTGCTCGTCGGGGTGTGGGCCGAGGGCTCCGCTGCGCAGGCGGACGCGTCGCTGGCCGAACTGGCCCGGCTCGCCGAGACGGCCGGATCGCAGGTGCTCGATGGTCTCATCCAACGTCGCCAGCGCCCCGATCCGGCGACCTATGTCGGCTCCGGCAAGGTCCTCGAGCTGCGCGAGATCGTCCTGAGCACCGCCGCCGATACGGTGATCTGCGACGGCGAGCTCACCCCTGGTCAGCTACAGCAGCTGGAGGCCAGGCTCAAGGTGAAGGTCATCGACCGGACCGCGCTGATCCTGGACATCTTCGCCCAGCACGCCCGTTCCCGGGAGGGCAAAGCGCAAGTCGAGCTCGCCCAGTTGAGTTACCTGCTGCCTCGGCTACGAGGCTGGGGTGAGTCGTTGTCCCGGCAGGCCGGCGGCGCCGGCGGCGGGGCCGGCGGTGGAGTCGGCACTCGTGGCCCCGGCGAGACCAAGCTCGAGACCGACCGTCGGCGCATTCACCGCCGACTCACGAAGCTACGCCGCGAGATCGCCGCGATGCGCACTGTCCGCGACACCAAACGGAGCCGTAGGCGTTCCAATGAAGTGCCCAACGTGGCCATCGTCGGCTACACCAACGCGGGCAAGTCCAGCCTGCTCAACGTGATCACCGGGGCGGAGGTGTTGGTGCAGGACGCCTTGTTTGCCACCTTGGATCCCACCACCCGCCGGGCCGTCACCCCGCAAGGGCAGGAGTACACGCTTACCGACACCGTGGGTTTTGTCCGCCACCTGCCACATCAGTTGGTCGAAGCGTTCCGCTCCACCTTGGAGGAGACGGCCGATGCTGATCTGCTGTTGCATGTGGTCGACGGCTCGGACCCGATGCCCGAGCGGCAGGTGGAGGCGGTGCGCGAGGTCCTCGCGGAGATCAACCAAGGGAGCCAGGTACCGATGCCACCCGAGTTGGTCGTGGTGAACAAGATCGACGATACCGACCAGTTCGTGCTGTCGAGGCTGCGGCATCTGTGGCCGACCGCGTCGTTCGTCTCCGCGCACACCGGTGCGGGCATTACCGGGTTGATCCAGCGGATCGCCGACGCGTTGCCGCAACCGCAGGTTGAGATCGACGCACTGCTGCCGTGGGCCCAGGGCGCGCTGGTCGCCCGAGTGCACGCCGAAGGTGAGATGCTGACTACCGATCACACCGAGGACGGCACCCGGCTACGCGCCCGGGTGCGGCCGGACCTCGCCGGTGCGCTTGCCGCGTATCTGGTCAGACCTGATGTCATCGGCTCACAATCGCCGTAGTACCGCCACCACCCGGCCAAGAACTGTTGCTTCGTCCCCTGGGATCGGCTCGTAGGCAGGATTGTGCGGCAGCAGCCAAAGGCGCCCATCGCGGCGCTTGAGCGTCTTCACGGTCGCCTCGCCGTCGATCATGGCAGCAACAATGTCCCCGTTCTCCGCCGTGGGTTGCTGGCGGACAACGACCCAGTCCCCGTCAGTGATCGCGGCCTCGACCATGGAGTCACCTGCGACTCGCAACAGGAACAGCGAACCCTCACCGACGATCTCCTTCGGCAGCGGGAAGACGTCCTCGACAGCCTGTTCGGCGAGCACCGGACCTCCCGCGGCGATCCTGCCGACCACGGGCACGTACGTGGGGCTGGGTCGGGCCGGCTCCCCGTCCGGGATGTCTGACGCAGCAGCACTCGGGGCTGGGACGCTGTCGGCAGGTCGGACCCCGACCGCCCGGGGGCGGTTGGGGTCGCGGCGCAGGTATCCCTTGCGTTCGAGGGCGCGGAGCTGGTGCACGACCGATGACGTGGAGGTGAGCCCGACCGCCTCGCCGATCTCACGCACACTCGGCGGGTAACCGAACCGCTTCACCCATTCCCGGATCACCTCAAGGACCCGCCGCTGGCGCGGCGTGAGGCTATCGTTGCCAGTGCTGTCGTCGAGGTCGGGAAAGGCGTGTACCTGCGCGGCGTCGCTTCGGTCCTGCGGCTGTGCTTCCGAGCCTGCTCCCTGGGGCTCATCGCTTCGCTGCCGTCCCACCGTTCCTCCTCAGGGCCCTGTTGGGTTCAACACCGTCGGACCGAACGCGGCCCGCTCGTCGACACTGCCGGACCACTACGGTCTGCTGTCGACGCGGCCGGACCTGCCTGGGTCCGTCACGACGCTGACGCTAACCACCGTCGCACCAAAGATCAAACATTTGTTCGAACAACACGCCGCAGTGTCACTGGTTATGTCGGGGCGCCGTGATAGACACCGCACGGCAGTTCGATCGAACTCGCGTTCGACGATACCGGCGATGAGGAGTCTCGATGGCGGCATCAGCACAGTTGGGTGATAGGCGCGCGGCACACAGTGCGAAGGTCGTACCCGGCGACGACACCAAGCTACTGCGGCTGGCGGCGCTCACGCGCCCGCTTCCTGTCCCCCCAGCGCCTGTGCCGCCCACCGCTGTTCCGGTGGGGGAACGGCAGGTCGCAGGCCCGGCGCATTCGCGGGCAACGGGCGAGCTGACAGCAGCGCGTCCGCGAACGTTGCGGTCCAGTCGGAGTGCGAGCGTGGTCGTGGCCGCCGCCGTGGCTCTGGTCGCTGTCGCCGGCCTGAGCTTCATCGGGCAGAGCGCCGAACCAGGGGTCCCGGTGGAGACCGCGGTGGCCCAAGTAGGCGCTGGCGAGACCGTCTGGGACGTGGCGCGGCGGGTGGCACCACAGTCCGATCAGCGCGCGGTGGTGGAGCGGATCCGGCAGCTGAACGGCATCGTGGGCTCCGCGGTTGCGCCTGGCCAGCAACTACAGGTGCCTAACGGACGGTAGCGCAGACGCTCAGCCGCGGACTTCGAGCAGGCTCTCCGCCGTGGCGGCTCGACATGGCGCACACCCCCACATATAGTAGTTACAGCGATGTCGTTCACCTACAGATTGGGCTGACCACCTCAGATCGTTTCGTGGCCTCGGTCCGCATCGCTATGCCGCAGGGAGGGGTGAGGTGTATGCGCTGTCCATTCTGCCGGCACTCAGACTCGCGCGTCGTCGACTCGCGCGAGGTAGAGGACGGCCAGGCGATCCGCCGGCGCCGATCGTGCCCCGGATGCAGTCGCCGGTTCACGACCGTGGAAGAACTGGTACTGGCTGTGGTGAAGCGTTCGGGTGTCACTGAGCCCTTCAGTCGCGACAAGATCGTCCGCGGAGTGCGTAGGGCATGCCAGGGACGACCGGTGGACGAGGACGCACTCCAGCAACTGGCGCACCGAGTCGAAGAGGTGATCCGATCGGGGGGCAGCGCCGAGGTGCCCAGCCAGGAGGTCGGATTGACCATCCTCGGCCCGCTGCGGGAGCTGGACGAGGTGGCCTATCTGCGCTTCGCAAGCGTTTATCGGTCGTTCTCCTCCATCGAGGACTTCGAGAAGGAGATCTGTAACCTGCGGGGTCTTCCGGGGCAGCAGCCGCATCGTGGGCAGGAGCCGTCGACATGACCTGAGGGACCGAAGCGGTCCGCGAAAGCACGATAAGAGCTCCGACCGCTCCGGACGGGGAGACCTGGACCCGGGAGTACGCACACCGTGATAGAGAGGGATGAGGGGATGACCGAGACCGTCGGGACTCCAGCTGGCAACAAGGCGGGAGCCTCTGGAGCTTCGCCCGCCGCGCAACCCAAGCGCGCGCTGCGGATGGAGCGGGTCTACACCACCGCGGGGCGGCATCCCTACGATGAGGTGACCTGGCAGCGCCGAGACGTCGTGATGACCAACTGGCGAGACGGCACGGTCAACTTCGAGCAGCGCGGCGTGGAGTTCCCCGATTTCTGGTCGGTCAACGCAGTCAACATTGTGACCAGCAAGTATTTCCGCGGTGCGGTCGGCAGCGAGCAACGCGAGTCCAGCTTGCGCCAATTGGTCGACCGGGTAGTGGCGACCTACACCGCCGCCGGACTGCAGCACGGCTACTTCGCCACCGACACCGACAAGGAAATCTTTTCCCAGGAACTGACCTGGATGCTGCTGCACCAGGTGTTCAGTTTCAACTCCCCGGTCTGGTTCAACGTCGGCACTCAATCCCCGCAACAAGTCTCAGCGTGCTTCATCCTTTCCGTCGACGATACCATGGACTCGATTCTTAACTGGTACCGAGAAGAGGGGCTGATCTTTAAGGGAGGTTCGGGTGCGGGCCTCAACCTTTCTCGTATTCGGTCGTCGAAGGAACTTCTTTCATCCGGGGGAACGGCATCCGGACCGGTGAGCTTCATGCGCGGGGCGGACGCCTCGGCAGGCACCATCAAATCAGGCGGCGCGACCCGTCGTGCCGCCAAGATGGTCGTACTCGACGTCGATCACCCGGATATTGCCGAGTTCGTGCAGACCAAGGCCACTGAGGAGCGCAAGATCCGGGTGCTCCGTGACGGGGGATTCGACATGGACCTCGGTGGCAAAGACATCGCCTCGGTGCAGTATCAAAACGCCAACAACTCGGTCCGGGTTTCCGACGAGTTCATGCGTGCGGTGGAGGCGGACGTCGAATTCGGACTGCGCGCCCGAACGACGGGCGAGGTCATCGAGACCGTTCGGGCCAAGAAGCTTTTCCGCGACATCACGCAGGCTGCTTGGGAATGCGCTGACCCCGGACTCCAATACGACGACACGATTAACGACTGGCACACCTGCCCGGAGTCCGGGCGCATCACCGCATCTAATCCCTGTAGTGAGTACCTTCACCTGGACAACACCAGTTGCAACCTCGCGTCGATCAATCTGATGAAGTTCCTCCGCGAGGACCTCACGTTCGACGCCGAGCTGTTCGCCAAGACGGTGGAACTTGTCATCACCGCCATGGATATCTCGATTTGCTTCGCGGATTTCCCGACCGAGGAAATTGGAGAGACCACCAGGGCATTCCGCCAGTTGGGCATCGGCTATGCCAATCTCGGAGCGTTGCTGATGGCCACCGGGCACGCCTACGACTCGGACGGTGGGCGCGCGCTGGCCGCGGCAATCACGTCGCTGATGACCGGCACCGCATACAAGCGCTCCGCAGAGCTTGCTGGAGCCGTGGGGCCGTACGAGGGCTATGCGCGCAACGCCGAGCCGCACCAACGAATAATGCGTAAGCATTCCGCAGCCAACGACCTCATCCGTACCTACGGGCATAATGACCGCGCCGTACAGAAAGCAGCCACGAAGGCCTGGCAGGACGGCCTCCGGATCGGCACAGCAAATGGTTGGCGCAACGCTCAGGCGAGTGTAATAGCGCCGACTGGAACAATAGGATTCATGATGGATTGCGATACGACGGGTATCGAGCCGGATTTCTCGCTGGTGAAGTTCAAGAAACTGGTCGGCGGCGGATCCATGCAGATTGTCAACCAGACGGTTCCCAAGGCGCTTGCGGCGTTGGGTTATCAAAATGAGCAGAGCGAGGCGATTGTCGAGTACATCTCCGAGCACGGCCACGTGGTCGACGCTCCTGGGCTTCGCCGGGAGCATTATGAGGTCTTTGATTGCGCGATGGGGGAGCGGTCGATCGCCCCGATGGGCCACGTGCGAATGATGGCGGCGGCTCAACCGTTCGTTTCGGGAGCCATCAGCAAAACTGTCAATATGCCCCAGACGGCCACCGTTGCCGATGTCGAGGAAATCTATCTTCAATCGTGGAAAATGGGGATCAAGGCGCTAGCGATCTACCGGGACAACTGCAAGGTCGGCCAACCGCTGTCGACCGGCAAGACGGCAGCCACATCGGCGGACAAGGCGATAGTCGAGGCCAGACCGGTGCGCAAGCGCCTGCCCAAGAAGCGGCCCAGCGAGACTGTCTCGTTCACCGTTGGAGGTGCCGAGGGCTACCTGACGGCGGGATCCTATCCCGACGACGGGCTCGGCGAGATCTTCGTGAAAATGTCCAAGCAGGGCTCGACGTTGGCCGGCGTCATGGACGCGTTCTCGATGGCGATCTCAATAGCGTTGCAGTACGGAGTGCCGCTGGAGACTTACGTGTCCAAGTTCGTGAACATGCGCTTCGAGCCGGCGGGGATGACCGATGATCCGGATATCCGGATGGCGACCAGCGTGGTGGACTACCTGTTCCGTCGAATCGCGCTCGACTATCTGCCCAAGGACAAGCGAGAGCAACTGGGCATCCTGACCGCTGAAGAGCGCACGATGCAGGTGGCTGCCGACTACGACACAGATGCCAATAGTGGTGTTGACGTCGAGTCTCTCCGCACCTCGGTGGACTCCAGCGCCCAGGCTCAGGCTGCACAGGGTCGTCCGGCTCCGGTGTACGTGGGCAGCTCGACCGAGTTGCTGGAACTGCAGCTGGGTAAGGCGGCTGACGCGCCGCTGTGCATGACGTGCGGGACCAAGATGCGGCCTGCAGGGTCCTGCTACGTCTGTGAGGGTTGTGGCTCGACCAGCGGGTGCAGCTGACAGGAGCGTAACCACGCAAGCGCTCGACGAAGATCGATTTCACAGTTGAGCGTCCCGGCGGCAGGCTCTGGACCCATGCCACTGCTACCGCGACACCTCGCTGCCTTCCTCGCTGCCGTACTGCGCAGCCCGGCCACCGTGGGCGCAGTGGCGCCGAGTTCCTCACGGCTCGCAGCGCAGATGGCCACCGTGGTCCCCGCTGTCCAGGAGCCGGTTGTGGTCGAGCTGGGATCGGGCACCGGCTCGGTGACGACCGCCCTCGAGAGCCGGCTCGGCGGCCGGGGGCGGCAGGTCGCGGTTGAGATCGACCTGGTGCTGGCCAACTACTTGCGCGCCGAGCACCCCGACGTCGAAGTGCTGGTCGGAGACGCCGTGGATCTGGAGCGCTTGCTCGCCGAACAGCACGTGCCGGCCGTGGACGCCGTAGTCAGCGGATTGCCGTGGTCACTGATCGACGCGGACGCGCAGCGCGCGATCGTTCACGCGGCCGCCCGCTCATTGGGCTCGGGGGGTTGTTTCACCACCATCGCCTACCTGCACTCGCTACCGATGACCCGGGCGCGCCAGTTCCGTGCGCTACTCGGCGAGGTCTTCGGCGAGGTGCTCATCACCCGCACGGTGTGGTGGAATCTGCCTCCGGGATTGGTTTACGTCTGTCGAAGGCCGAATGTGGTTTAGCAGAATCCTGCGGGCACCTCGGCGGCGCATGATAGCGACCTCCCCGACATTCTGGTGCTCGTGGCGGAGCTGGCAGGGCAGTAGTTCACACCCATCCCGGCAGTCCACAGCCGGCCAAGCCGTGACTGGCCCCCACCACCCGGCGGGAGGACCGTTCGACGGCATGAGCGCACCTGCCGCCGGGCGTATCCGGCTATCCAGCCCGTCCGAGCTGATCGCCGCTGTCCCGCATCTGCTCGGTTTCCACCCGCATAACTCGTTGGTCGTCCTGGCACTGCACGATAAGCGGCTGGGGTTGACCATGCGGGCCGATCTGGTCGATGCCGAGCACGCACCGCTGCTAGCCGATCAACTGCTGGTGCCGATGGCCCGGCAGCAGCCCACTGGAGTCGCCTTGGTCGTGATCGGGGATTGTCCGACTCCCGATGGTGACCTGCCACATCGGGCGCTGATAGACGCCGTCGACGACGTGCTGACCGGCGGCGGGCTCCGCGTCGTGCACGCCTCCTGGACGGCGCAGACAGTCCATGGGGCGCCGTGGCGCTGCTACGACGATCCGCTGTGTGCCGGCACCGTGGCCGATCCTGCGACCAGTCCGCTGGCGGCCGCGACGGTCGCGGCGGGTGCAGTGACCTTCAGCAGCCGCGAGGAGATGGCCGAGCTGCTGGCCGGGGAGGATGCTGCGGCACTGCAGCGCCGGGCGACGCTGTTGAACGCGGCCGACGCCGATCACCCGATGAGTTCCCGGCTGGTAGCTCAGCGGCTTGCGCGCTTGAGACAGCTGCACCGAGCAGCGGCAGGAGATCTCGCGTTTACCGACAGCCTCATCGCCGAGGTGGCCGCCGCATTGTGTGATCACCGGGTTCGCGACGCCTGCCTACCCTGGTGCACGGGTTCGGGCGCGGCTGCCGCCGAGCGGCTGTGGCTGGCATTGGTACGGGCAACCCCGGCACCGGAGCGGGCCGAACCCGCAGCACTGCTGGCGCTCACCGCGTACCTGCGCGGCGACGGCGCGCTGGCCGGCATCGCCCTGGACGCGGCGCTGCAAGCCTGCCCCGACCACTCCCTGTCCGGATTGCTGCGGGCGGCGCTGGACGGAGGCCTGCCACCGGAGGTCCTGCGCGGTGTCGCGATAGACGCTGCGGCGGCTCTGCAACGACGTCCGCGTACGTCCTCCAAGCGACGATCGCGAAGGCGAGGAGTGTGATGCACGCGAGTAGGAGTCAGCCGGCGCCGCAGGCGAAACTCCAGGCGTCTGTCACGATCGCGGCGAGGTCGGCCCGCTCCGGTTTCCATCCCAGCTCTCGGTGCGCTCGGTCGCTGGAGGCGATGAGCACCGCCGGGTCGCCGGGCCGACGCGCCGTGTTGTGCGCGGGAATCGAGTGTCCGGTGACCTGCCGGCAGGTGTCCACCACCTGCCGCACCGAAAACCCGGTGCCATTGCCCAGATTGTAGATTCGATGCTCGCCGGGCACGGCATGCTCGAGTGCCCGCTCGTGGGCGTCGGAGAGGTCGACCACGTGGATGTAGTCGCGGATACAAGTGCCGTCCGGAGTGGGCCAGTCCTCCCCGAAAACCATGATCTTCTCTCGTTGGCCGAGGGCGACCTGCAGCGTCAACGGGATGAGATGCGTCTCGACGGTATGTCGCTCACCGTAGCGGCCATAAGCGCCGGCGACATTGAAGTACCGCAGGCTCACGGCCGCGATGCCGTGCGCGACGGCATAGGAGCCGATGGCGTGGTCGATCGCAAGCTTTGTCGCCCCGTAGGGGTTGGTCGGTCGGGTGGCCGCATCCTCAGTGATCGGCATGGACGCCGGTTCCCCGTATGTGGCCGCGGTGGAGGAGAACACCAGCCGCGGAGTTCCGTGCTCGCGAATCGCCTCAAGCAGCCGCACCGAGGCCACCACGTTTCCTAGCCAATAGCGCTGCGGCTGCGCCATCGATTCCGCGACGAGCGAGCGGGCCGCAAAGTGCAGTACACCGTCGAACCCCTCGGCCAGCACCGCGCCGGCATCCTCGACCGTTCCCTCGACGAAACGGCAGCCGGACGGGACAGCATCCCGATGTCCGGTGGACAGGTCATCCAGTACTACAACGTCGTGACCGGCCTCGACCAGCCTTGCGGAACAGACGCTGCCGATGTAACCCGCCCCCCCGGTGACCAGCAGCCGCATCGGGTTCGGCCGGGTCACCGCCGACGGCCCATTACGGCGTGCGCCAGTGCACCGTCCACCTCGACGGTGGATCCCCGACCGGACAGCACCACGGGATGGGTCGCCCGTGCTTGGGCGGCGACCTCCACCACGTTCCCGGGTACTGCATCGACCTTGTGTAGGTCCGCCATCAGGGCGGGGTCGAGCTGCACATGCTCGGCGATGCGTCGTACCTCCACCGTGCCGCCGCCGCGCCGGGCCACCTCGTCCAGCCGGACGAGGTCAGCTTCAAGCGGGGCGGCGGGCTCTCCGACCCCGAGTTCGTCAAGCCCCGGGATCGGGTTGCCGTACGGGGATGTGGTCGGGTTGCCCAGCAGCGCGATGAGCTTGCGCTCCACCGCCTCACTCATCACGTGTTCCCAGCGGCAGGCCTCGGTATGCACCTGTTCCCATTCCAGCCCGATCACATCGACGAGCAAGCGCTCGGCGAGCCGGTGCTTACGCATCACCGAAACGGCTCGGCTGCGGCCCTCCGCGGTGAGCTCGAGATGTCGGTCATCGGCCACGGTCAGCAGGCCGTCCCGCTCCATCCGTGCCACGGTCTGGCTCACCGTGGGCCCACTTTGCCCGAGACGCTCAGCGATCCGCGCCCGCAGCGGGGTCACACCTTCTTCCTCGAGCTCGAAGATGGTTCGCAGGTACATCTCGGTGGTGTCGATGAGCTCGTTCACACCAGTCTCCCTCGGTTACACCCATGGTAGTAGCCCACAGGGCTGCCGCGGAGGGTATGTATCGACGGGCGCAGGATGGGCGACATGCAACCGGTAATCGGGCCCCGCGAATTGGCTGCCCTGCTTAGCGGCCCTGAGCCTCCCACCGTGGCGGATGTGCGATGGTCGCTCACCGGCCTGCCCGGTCTCGTCGACTACCGCGCCGGTCACCTGCCCGGCGCGGTCTTCCTCGATGTGGACGCCGACCTGGCCGGCCCGCCGGGATGCGGCGGGCGCCATCCCCTGCCATACCCAGCGGCGCTGCAGGCCACCCTGCGGGCGGCCGGTGTCGGCGCGACAACGCCGGTGGTCGCCTACGATGCGGCGGACGGGTCGGTGGCGGCCCGGCTGTGGTGGCTGTTGCGCTGGGCGGGACACCCAGCAGTCGCGGTACTCGACGGAGGCATCGCGGCGTGGCGCGCGGCCGGATTGCCGGTGACCCTCGATGTGCCCCAGCCGCAGGAGGGCACGATCACGGTTCGGCCCGGCGCAATGCCGGTTCTGGACGCTGCGCAAGCCGCGGCACTGGCCCGCAACGGTGTGCTTCTCGATGCCCGAGCGGCACCGCGTTACCGCGGTGAAGCCGAGCCGGTGGATCCTCGGGCCGGCCACGTCCCCGGCGCGGTCAACGTGCCGTTCAGCGAGCTGACCGACGCGCAGGGCCGCTGGCTACCGCCAATGCGGCTGCGCGAGCTCACGCAGCAGTGGCAGGTCACCGGCGCCGGGGTGGGCGCCTATTGCGGTTCCGGAATCAACGCGTGCGCGCTCGTGCTTGGATTCGAACTCGCAGGCGTAACCAGGCCCGACCGTCCGGCGGCGCTGTACGCCGGGTCATGGTCGCAGTGGTGTATCGATCCCTCCCGGCCGGTGGCCACCGGCCCGAATCCCGGATAGGGCCCGAACCGCGGACCGGGATTGTCACCCACTACCACGCACAGCGGCCGGTAGCGTGCTAAGTCATGCATCCTGACCGCGCGGTGGTCGTCTGGGACGAAGCTCTTCTCGGCTATAACCTCGGTGGGCGGCACCCGTTGAATCCCGTCCGGCTGGATCTCACCATCCGGCTGGCCCGGTCGCTGGGTGTCCTCGACGGCGTGCAGCCGATGACGCCGGTGCAGGCTACTGACGACGAGCTGCGCACCGTGCACTCCGATGACTACATCGCCGCAGTCAAGCAAGCACCGCGCCGACCGGTTGGTCACGGTTTGGGCACTCCGGATAACCCCATCTTCGACCGCATGCACGAAGCCTCGGCGCTGGTTGCCGGCGGCTCCGTGCATGCCGCCGATGAGATCCTCACCGGCCGCGCGGTGCGGGCGGTGAACATCGCCGGTGGGCTGCATCACGCGATGCGGGACCACGCCTCGGGCTTCTGCATCTACAACGACTGCGCACTGGCCATTCGCAGGCTGCTGGACGGTGGGGTGTCCCGGGTGGCCTACGTCGACATCGATGTGCACCACGGCGACGGCGTGCAGGACGCTTTCGCCGATGACCCTCAAGTGCTCACCATTTCGCTGCACCAGCACCCCGCAACGTTGTTTCCGGGCACCGGTAACTCCGCCGACATCGGAGGCCGCGGAGCCGAGGGCTCAGCCGTCAACGTCCCGCTCCCGCCAGGCACCGGCGACGACGGATGGTTACGGGCCTTTCATGCGGTGGTTCCTGCACTGCTGCGCGCATACCAGCCTGAAGTGCTGGTGACCCAGCATGGCGCGGACACGCATGCGGAAGATCCACTCGCCAACCTGGCGCTGTCGGTGGATGGCCAGCGGGCCGCGCACCGTGCACTGGCCGACCTGGCCGACACCACTGCCAGCGGACGCTGGCTGGCCCTGGGTGGGGGTGGGTACTCCCTGTTCCGGGTGGTCCCACGGTCATGGACACATCTCTTGGCCGCCCTGCTTGATCGCGAGGTGGCCCCGAACACCCCGATACCTGTCGACTGGGCGGCGTACGCGGCCACTGTCGCCGGCGGCGAGCGACTGCCGACTTCGATGACCGACGGCGCCGAGCCACAGTGGACGCCCTGGGACGGAACCGCCAACACCGAGGTGGACTGTGCGATCCGCGACACCCGGCGCGCTGTCTACCCGCTGCACGACCTGGATCCTGGGGATCCCCGGATCTAAGGCCCACCTCGACCACCGGCAAAGTCGGAAGGCCGGACCCCCGACGAGCCCGACCTTCCGGGGCGCGCGACCGCCTGACGTCGCGTGGTCTGCATCACATGTTGAGCTGACAGTGCCGGTCCCGCGCGATGGCGTCAATGCCGCCATTCGAGCGGTAACGTAGTGAAACTGAGTGTGGGTTAGCTGGCGTAGGCCCGGAGCCGCTCCGCGCGATCCCCATGGCGCAGCTTGGCCATGACCTCGCGCTCAATCTGACGCACCCGTTCCCTCGAAAGTCCGAAGCGCTTGCCAATCTGATCCAGAGTGTGCGGCTGGCCGTCGTCGAGGCCATAGCGCAACCGGATGACCTTCTGCTCCCGTTCTTCAAGGGTGGCCAGCACTCGGCGCAGGTCATCCTGCAGCAACCCAGAAATCACCGCGGATTCAGCGTCGGTGGCCTCGGCGTCCTCGATGAAGTCACCCAGCGGGGCCTCCTCCTCGACGCCTACCGGCATGTCCAGGCTTACCGGATCCCGGGAGTAGTCCAGCAGGTCGGCCACCTTCTCGACGAGGATGCCGGACTCGTCAGCCAGCTCCTGGTGGGTCGCCTCCCGACCTAGCAGCTGATGCAGATCGCGCTTGATCCGAGCCAGCTTGTTCACCTGTTCCACGAGGTGTACCGGAAGTCGGATGGTTCGACCCTGGTCGGCCATGCCACGGGTGATGGCCTGCCGGATCCACCAGGTGGCATAAGTGGAGAACTTGAAGCCTTTGGTGTAATCGAATTTCTCCACCGCGCGGATTAGGCCCAGATTGCCCTCTTGAATAAGGTCCAAAAGCGGCATTCCCCGGCCGGTATAGCGCTTGGCCAGCGACACGACTAGCCGCAAATTCGCCTCAAGCAGGTGGTCCTTGGCCTTGTCGCCATCACAGACCAGCCGCACCAGATCGGCCCGCCGATTGGGTGACAGCCGCGTGCCGGTATCGAGGATATGACGGGCGAATACGCCGGCCTCGATACGCTTGGCGAGCTCAACCTCCTGCTGTGCGGTGAGCAGTGCCGTGCGCCCGATACCGTTGAGGTAGACCCGGACCAGGTCGGCTGCCGGGCTCTGCGCGTCGAGGTCGGCCTCGACGGCGATGTCCGGTTCCAGAACGATTTGCGCGGCGGTCATCAGGTTCCTTCCTGCGGCGGATCCTCGTGCCGACTTGGCGTGTGTCCGGCGAATCGGCGCGCGACGCTGCACGAGTCTGGTCATCGGGTACCCGCGGCGATGACCAGTACAACGTCGGGAGCCCGGATTCCGTTCCCGGACCCTCATCTCGCACGACGAACGAGTGTCCGACGAAGTGCCCGATCTGGCGGACCCTCAGAGACTTCTCAGGTTGTATCTCAGGTTGTAGTCGTTGAAGGCCGTGCATCAGCCAGGTTGGTGGCTCTTGAAGGGCTCAGACGTCGATCAGACGTCGATGAGCACGGTGAACGGGCCGTCTGCCACACTGCGTACGGCCATCGTCGCGCCGAAGCGGCCGGTGCTGACGATGGCACCACGAGCCCGGAGCCGGGTGACGACCTCGTCTATCAACGGCTCGGCGTGCTCAGGGTGCGCGGCCGCGGTGAAGGAGGGCCGCCGGCCCTTGCGGGTCGACCCGTAGAGGGTGAACTGGCTGACCACCAGCACGCCGGCGCCGGCGTCGGCGACCGATCGTTCGTCGCGCAGGATTCGCAGCTCTACAACTTCCGCGCCATCGTCTCAGCCTGCGCGGACCCGTCGTCGTGGGTCACGCCAAGCAACACCAGCAACCCAGGCTGCGTCAGCTCGCCAACTACCCGATCATCAACAAGGACAGTTGCCTCGGTAACCCGGCTCACCACCGCTCGCACGGCGAGGGATACTGCCAGGTAGGACCATTCCGCGGTGGCAGACCGGTGGGAACCCGAAGCGAGAGGTACGAGAAAGAGGTGACTGTCCGTGACCACGTCGGCCGGCGATCCCGTAGGTGAGGTACGCCAGGAGGCTGCTGACATCGCCTCGTCGATCCGGTCACTGCTCGGCATCGACTCGGCGATGGACCAGCTGGACCCTGCCGGGCTGGGCCTGGCACTGGGCAGGCTCGCGATGTCGGTCGCCGGGAATCCGGCGGTGTTGTCGCGGTCGGCGCTGGATTACGGCACGCGCAGCGCGCAGGCCGCCATGACTGCAGTGTTGCGGATGATGGGGCTGGATCATGAACGCCCCGTCGAGCCGGGCAACGATCCGCGGTACTCCGATCCGGCTTGGACCAGCAACCCGCTATTTTACCTGGTGCGCCAGCAGCACGCGCTGATGGAGGGCTTCCTGCGCAATCTGCTGGACGGGGCAGACCTGGATGAGGCCACCCGGAACAAGGCCGATTTCGCACTGCGGCAGCTACTTGACGCCGCAGCGCCGACCAACTGGCTGGCGACCAATCCGGTGGCGCTGAAAAAGGCCATCGACACCGGGGGTCTGAGCCTGGTGCGCGGGGCCAGCAACATGCTACGGGACCTGGCGACCAATAAAGGCATGCCCAGCCAGGTCACCCCCGGTCAGTTCCGGCCCGGCCACGAGCTCGCAGCCACGCCGGGCAGCGTGGTGTTCCGGAACCGGCTAATGGAGTTGATCCAGTACGAGCCGCAGACCAAGCGCGTATATGCGGTGCCATTGTTGTTCAGCCCGCCGTGGATCAACAAGTACTACATCATGGATCTCGCTCCCGGCAAGAGTCTGGTGGAGTGGGCGGTGCAGCACGGACATACCTGCTTCATGATCAGCTACCGCAATCCGGATGAGACCATGGCCGAGCTCACCATGAGCGATTACCTGCGGGAGGGGCCGCTGGCCGCACTGGAGGTCGTCGAGGAGATCACCGGTTCCCGGCAGACCAACCTGGCTGGGCTGTGCCTTGGTGGCACCATGGCTGCGGCCATGCTCGCCTGGCTCGCGGCCCGCGGCGAGGACCGGGTCGCCTCGTTGACCGTGATGAACACCTTGCTCGACTACACCGTGCCCGGTCAGCTCGGGCTGTTCACCGACGAAGCCACGATCCAGCGGCTGGATCGGGTCATGAAACGCAGGGGCTACCTACCCGCAGACAGCATGGCCACGACGTTCAATCTGCTGCGAGCCAGGGACCTGGTATGGAACTACGTTGTCAACGACTGGCTGCTCGGCGAGCAGCCGGCGCCGTTCGACATGCTGAGCTGGAACTCCGACTCCACTCGGATGCCCGCGGCCATGCACACCGAGTACCTGCGGTCCCTATACCTGGAGAACCGGCTGGCGAAGGGTGAGCTGGAGCTGGCCGGGCAGCGGCTTGATCTCGCTCGCATCAGTCAGGACAGCTACTTTGTCTCCGCCGAAAGGGACCACATCGCACCGTGGAAAGCAGTGTATGAGAGCGCCCGGCTGCCTGGTGGCACGGTGCGGTTCATGCTGTCCAACTCCGGCCATATCGCCGGCGTAGTCAACCCACCGAACCCTAAGTCCAAGCACTGGGTGGGTTCGGCGGAAAATCTGCCCGAGGACCCGGACGCATGGCGCGAGAAGGCTACCGAGGTCGCCAAATCATGGTGGGAGGACTGGACGCCGTGGATCGCTGGCCAGGCCGGTCGGCGGCAGGCTCCGCCTTCGATGGGCAGTACCGTGCACCCGCCGCTGGAGCCAGCCCCCGGTAGTTACGTGCGCGGCAACTGACCCATGGCTAGTGGACCCGACGGCGGTGCGGTGCCCGACCCCTGGCAGGCCCAATTGGGGGCACTGGGAGCGTTCATCCGAGCGCAGCGGCAGCTGGCCGACCTGTCGCTGCGCGAGATGGCGGCCCTCACCCGCATCTCCAATGCCTATCTCAGCCAGGTCGAACGCGGCCTTCACCAACCGTCGCTGACAGTGTTGCGGGCCATCGCGGATGCGCTGGGACTGACCACCGAGCAGCTGCTGGCCAAGGCGGGCTGGACGGAAGCGGCGCCCGCCGACGTCCCTACCGACGCCGCTGCCGGCGTTTCTGGCGACCCGCCGATCAGCACGGAGGACAGCATTCGCCGAGACCCGCGGCTCACCGACGCACAGCGCGAGGCGCTGCTGGGGGTGTACCGCAGCTTCATCGAGGGTAAGGCCAGGTGACGACGGGCGCTTGATTGACATACTTATCGAATCTGCGTACTTTGGTAATCGAAGCTCCCAAGTCCAAGGAAAGGGATGACGATGACCACGTCGCAGGAGACCCTCACCGAGGCGACCCGGGAAGCCATCGCCAGCTCGGTGCAGATCTGGGCGGACAGCGTGCAGCGGTTCGTCGGCTTGCTGCCGACCCCGGACGCCAAGGTGCCCAGCCCCGAGGAGGTCGTGGACAACATGTTCGCCTTCGCCGCGCAGGGGCTGGCGACTCAGCGAGAGTTCATCAAGAGCCTGCTGGCTGCCTCCAAGTCGGCCGCCACGAACGCGGCCTGGGTCTCGCAGGGTGGGGTCAGGAAAAAGAGCTGACTCGGCCTGTACATCGCGAAACCAATCCGGTGCGCTTATAGCAGCGGCCGTTCGGGGGACCCGCTGCCTGCAAACCTCCGCCGCCCTCGTCAGGGCTGGCACCTGCTCCTACGATGACCCTGGCAACGGTGATCAGCCAACCGATCCGGGCGAAGCGCACTGGAGGAGGGGTCGATGTCCCCTATGGGGCTGCTGACGGGCTCTACCGAACGGGCGCAGCGCCTTTCTGACTTACTCAGGGACGCGGGTGCGGACGCGGTGATCGTCACCGATCCAGAGAAGCTGCCGGGCGAAACGGGCAGCAAGACCGTCGACTTCTATATCCAGCTGCCGGTCACTATTCATCCTGATGGCCAGACCGCCGTTGCTCGCGTTGGCGCATTCCTGTCGGCGGGCTTGCTGGCCCGATTCCGTGCGGTCGACCGGGTACTCCCGGCGCTGGCACCCGGCGCCACCGTGGTGTTGGTGTCTGGCAACGCTCCGGACGAGGTGTCGTTGCCCGATGACCAGCGATCCCGATTGGCGCTGCTCCATCTGCTGGCCCACGCCACCCGGGCCGAGCTGGCCACCAGACACGTGGAGGTCAAGGTGGTCAGCAGTCAGCGCAGTGACGAAGAGATCGTGCACTACGCGCTGGGCGAGGACGAGATGCACCCACAGCGGCATCCACAGAACCGGTCCAGCGCTGCCAATGCCTACCAGGACTGGCGTACTGAGGTGATGGGCTTGGTCGGCATCGACATCTGAGGTTGGGACTGGGTTCCCGGGGCGGGCGAACCACTTCCGCAGTAGCCTATGGGTGAACACAAGGTTAGCTTTAGATGCAGCCAATCCTGCCGAGGAGGTCGTTGGTGAGCTTGATGTTGAGCCAGGAGCCACCGGCTGATGCGTTGCTGGAGCGTGACCCGCTGGCGTTGCTATTGGCGATGCTACTTGATCAGCAGGTGCCGATGGAGCGCGCCTTCGCTGCGCCCTATCAGCTACAGCAACGCTTGGGTCATGATCTCGACGTTGCCGAGCTGGCCGACTTCGACCCCGATGCGTTGGCGGCCCTGTTCGCCGAGCAGCCCGCGTTGCACCGGTATCCCAAGTCGATGGCCGGGCGGGTTCAGGACATCTGCCGGGCACTGGTCGAGCACTACAACGGTGATGTGACGGGGCTATGGCGAGACGTCTCGGACGCGCGCGAGCTACTCGATCGGTTGGTGGCGTTGCCTGGCTACGGGATGCAGAAGGCTCAGATCTTCGTGGCGCTGCTCGGCAAGCAGCGTGGCGTGCGGCCCGACGGCTGGCGGGAGGTGGCCGGCACCTACGGCGCCGAGGGGGTGCACCGCTCGGTCGCCGACGTGACCGATGCCGACTCGCTGGCCAAGGTCCGGGAGTACAAGCAGCAGGTGAAGGTCACTGCCAGGGCGAAGAGGTAGGAGGTCGGAGAATCAGATCGGGACGTGAGGGCGCGCGGGATTCCGCTGAGCACGGCCGCCGGCCAGGTGACGCCGCTGTCCTCATCACGGCGGCGGAGCCGTCCTACGCCCAGCAATACGCCACACGCCGGCGCAAGTACGCGATCCTGATGTCTGCCCGCATCCCCTGCCTGGTTCTGGCCGGAGTCTTCTACCAGACGTGGTGGCTCGCGCTGACCTTCCTCGTGCTTTCGGTGCCACTGCCGTGGATGGCGGTACTCATCGCCAACGACCGCGCCCCGCGCAAGGCCGAGCACGTCAACAGGCTGCGCCCCGATCTGCCGGGACGTGACCCGCGTCCCCGCGAGCTGGAGAGCCGTGACCACCCCATAATCGATGGATGATTCCGCTAGCGGCGGCACCCGGGCACGATTGGGAAGGTCCAGGCGGGAAAATCCACCCCACTGAATGATAACGCCGCCACGGCGGTCAGCTCATGGTGCAAAACACGCCCCCGCGGCGACTGCCTCCCGACCGCGTCCGCAGGTTTTGGATAACTGCAGTCCGTTGGCCCGCGCGGCTAGCGTCTTCGCGGTCTAGGGTCGAGGTCTATACCAGCACCGGCGGATAACGCGAGGGACGACCGCATGGAGAATACCATGGACATGAATAGAGCTTCGCTGGAATCGCTGCTGATGAGTCGGTCGCTGACCGACCCAGAACTTATGCAGGCGAGCGATAGTGCGCCCGATTACGCCATTTTGCCCGACGTGAGCGTGATTAAAATCGGCGGCCAGAGTCTGATCGACCGCGGCCGGGCGGCGGTCTATCCGGTGGTCGAGGAATTGGTGGCGGTCAAGCGAAGCCATCAGATCCTCATCGGCACCGGCGCCGGCACGCGAGCTCGACACCTGTACTCCCTGGCGGCCGAGCTCGGCCTGCCCACCGGCATACTGACCGATGTCGGGGCCGCGGTCGCGGATCAGAACGCCCAGATGCTCGGGTATCTCATGGCCCGCCACGGTGTGCCGGTAGTAGGCGGCTCGGCGTTCGGTGCGATTCCGCTGTATCTGGCCGAGTGCGGTGCCGCGATCTTTTCGGGAATGCCGCCCTATGACATGTGGCAGCGGGTCCCCAGCGAAGGAGTGATCCCGCCGTATCGCACGGACGCGGGCTGCTATCTCGTCGCCGAGGTCTACGGCTGCCGCAACATGATCTTCGTGAAGGACGAGGACGGACTCTACACCGCCAATCCGAAGACCGACCCGGGTGCCGAGCTGATCCCGGAGATCACCGTCGATGAGCTGATCGCCCGGGACCTGCCGGACCTCATCATCGAGCGCCCGGTCTTGGAGCTCATGCGCCGTGCCCGGCACGTCAAGTCCATCCAGGTTGTCAACGGGCTGCGGCCGGGACTGATCAGCCGCGCACTCGCCGGCGAGCACGTCGGCACGATCATCTCTGCGGCGTGATCGCCGCCCTGCCGACCTCCAACCAAGGAGTGTCTCATGACGAACACCCCCACGCACCCCGAACCGTCCCTCGCAACCAAGGACGTACCGTCCCCGCTGATGCGCCAGACCCTGCTCGACCGCGAACTCGTCCGGCCCATCGACCGTCCGGTGATCCCGCTGTTGCCGTGGCTGAACGTGGTCGTGATCGGCGGACGTTCGATCATGGACAAAGGCCGTGACGTAGTGCTGCCGGTCGTCGAAGAACTGCGTGCCGCGCTGGGGCAGCATCGGCTGCTGATCCTCACCGGCCCAGGCATCCGCGCCCGCCACGTCCTCGGTGTCGGGCTCGATCTGGGTCTGCCGACCGGCGTCCTGGCCGCGCTTGTCTCCGCCGAGGCCGAGCAGAACGGGCACCTCATCGCGGCCCTACTCGCCGAGCAGGGCGTCTCCTACCTGCCGCACGCGGCGATCGCGCATCAGCTCGCCGTGCACCTGAGCGCCAGCCAGGCCGTGGTGTCCAACGGATTCCCGCCTTATGAGCTCTACGAGTTCCCTCCCGAGGTCGGCAAGATCCCGCCGCACCGCACGGACGCCGGCGCGTTCCTGCTGGCCGATGCCTACGGTGCCGCCCGGGTCATCTACGTCAAGGACGTCGACGGAGTGTTCACCAGCGACCCGTCGGCGGACGGGCGCGGTTCTGACCTCATCCCGCGAGTCGGGGCGACTGAGCTGCTCGGCCGCGACCTGCGCACCCTGCCCATCGACTCGCTGGTGCTCAAGCTCATGGCACACGCCAAGCACCAGAAAGAGATCCAGATCGTGAACGGGCTCATCCGGGGAAACATCACGAAGGCCCTGCAGGGCGAGCACGTAGGTACGGTCGTCCACACGGATTGACCCTGCGGCATCATGGAGTGGTGAGCACGCCGACCCAAACGTTGCCCGATGTCGACACTCGTCCCGAGGGAACTGACACCACCGGCGACGACACGCCCAAGATGTTCCATTACGTGCGCAAGAACAAGATCGCCGAGAGCGCGGTGATGGGCACGCGGGTCGTGGCGTTGTGTGGCGAGGTGTTTCCGGTAACCCGCTCGCCCAAACCGGGTTCTCCGGTATGCCCAGAATGCAAGGAGATCTACGAGTCGCTGCCCAAGGGCGGCTAACGCCGCCGCCCTCAGCCGGTCCAGACAGGGCGGGGACCGTCATCGGGGGGAGGCCTGGTGGCTTCCCAGATCCGGCGCCACGGCGCCATGTCGTGGGCGTCAGCGGGCTCACCTGGCGAGGTGGTGGGTAGCACGCTGCGCGAAGCGGTCGGTAGCGCCAGTGAGTCGTCGGCTGCCGCCCGCAGGGCCCGGTACCAACCGACATCGTCCTCGGCCCACAGGGTGGCCACGGCCCGCACCAGCCTGGTGCGGAACTCCGGCACCGTCTCGTCGGCCTCGATATGCAGCGGGCGCCCGATCCGGACGGTGACCCGGGGCCTGCCCACCTGCGGCCAGCGCTGGCCGCGGGGCATCGCAGCGAACGTGCCGCGCAGTGCGATCGGGACCGCAGGCACCCCCTTCATCGCACACAGTTGCGCGGCACCCAACTTGAAAGCGGTGAGCCAGCCGTCCACCGTGCGGCCGCCTTCCGGGTACAGCAGCAGGCTCCAGCCGTCGTCGACCAACGCAGCGGCCAGGCTGCGGCCCCGCCGCGATCCGCGGCGCTCCACCGGGAAGGCGTTGAACAGCAGGGTGGTGACCGCGGCGAGGGCCCGGGTGTCGAAGAAGTAGTCGGCGGCCGCTCCGACCGCCAGCTTCTTGGTGATCCGCGGCGGTAGCGAACCCAGGATCAATGGTGTGTCCAGGTGGCTGGAGTGGTTGGCGATAAAGATCGCCGGTACGCGAACACCGTCCAGGTAATCCCGGCCGTGTACCACCGGCCGGGTTTGGCTCCAGGTGACCGGCTTGAGCACTGCTTGCTGCAACGCGGTGCGCAGCAGGCCGGCGGGGGCGGTCCGGGCCCATGCGGTGGGGAAGTCGTCCCCGTTGTCCGGCTCGGCACCGTGCTGCGCCGAGTGCGGTGACCGGGCACGGCCCCGCCAGTCCCGGCCGTGCCGCAACAGCCGTAACTCCTCGCGCAGGCGGCTCATCGCACATCCGCCAGCACCATCGGCGGCGCGTGCAGGTAATTGATCTGCGGGTTCGGGCCCACGGTGTCCCGGGCCAGTTCCAGGGCGTCGTCCAGGCTTGATGCGGCCCGGAACCCCAGCCTTGCAGTGGTCGACCGATCGCCCCCGATGAAGATCACATCGTCCAGATGTTGCAGAGCGTGCGCACCCCAGTACCACATGTAGAACGGGTGCACGCCGTGATAGGCGTAACTGTTCCGGTACAAATGGACGTACCAGGGATCGGTGGCGAATTGCTTTTCGTACTTGGTCTCCAGCATCACCGGGTCGGTGGTTTCGGCGAGCAACTCGTAGAAGTCGATGTAGCTCGGGTGGTGCACCGGGTGAAATTCATTGGGCATCGGATGGTAAAAGATTCCCACGCCACCGTCGCGCACGATCGGCTTGCCCCGGTAGAGGTTGAAGAAGTAACCGAGTCCCAACGACATCACCAGAATCGGATTCATGATTGAGTTCACGTTGTAGGGGCAAATGTAGGGCAGCCCGAAAATCGCCACATCGGCCTGCCCGTGCACCTCGGTCAGCTGCTGGCGGCGCACCGCCGCCAGGGTGTGCGGATGCACCTCACTAGGCGCGCCGGCGTGCACTCCGGTGACGCCATAGGGGGCCTCGGTGGTCTGCCAGATCCGCCGCCGCAGCTTCGGGGTGGCCAACTCGTTGCCGCGTTTGACCGCAAGGTAACTGGCCTGATCGGTGAGGTTCCACTCCCACTCCCGGCGGGTGAGGAATCGTAGTGAGCGGGGGAACGGCTCGTTGTTCAGCGTTGTCTCGATGGTGAACACCGGCACGTGCCCGCCGATCAGGTCGGCCATCCGGTCGTAGGAGTGGTGCATCGCCGAGTTGGGCGGATCGTTGAACGACCGCGAGTGCCGCAATGTGTGCACGTTGTGGTGATGGCGCAGGCTGGCGTAACTGGCCAACCCGACCGCCACCGACTTCGACCCGCCGTTCATCGCGGTGAGCGTGATGTTGACGTAGACGATCAGGTCACTCTCGGCGGCGCGGCGGTTGATCTCCACATCCTCGCCGTGCGGCGTGGTGCCCAGATGGGCGAGATCGTCGGGATCCTCGGCATCGTGGTTGCGCAGGTGGTCGGGGTGAAAGGCGCGGAACACCCGCTCGCCGACGGTGCGCTTGAGCTCTGCCGGGGTCATCCGGCGGTGCAGCGAGTTGGCGGCAATGAGTTCGACGTCGTCAACCCCGGCGGCCGCGGCAAACTCCAGAACCTGCTCGATCACCCGCTGCCGGACGTCCGGGGTGCGCATGGGCGGCAGTGGTAGCGACAGGTCGTCGAACACGATGGTCAGCCGCATCCCGCGACGCAGCAGCTGCGGAAGTGGGTCGCTGCCGTGTGGATGCAGCAGGGCGTGCCGGATCGCCCCCTCGAGGTCGACGATGCCCGGCAGCGACTCCGGCGGGTAGATCACCCGGCTACCCAGTGGTAGGCGCTCCAGCCGGAACCCCTCGCCCTCGTGCATCAGCAGCGGGGGAGTCCGTTCGTCGACGTCGAGCACGAAACCTGGTCTGCCCACCTTCTCACCTGCTCCTGTCCGCGCCGCTGCGCTCAACTCCGGCCGGGCGCGAAAACGACCTTGATCGCGCCCAGCCGGCCGGCCGCGGCAGCGTGATCGAGCGCGTCACGCCACTGTTCCAGCGGGTATCGTGTGTCAACGTAGCCGTCCAGCGGTGCTGACCCCGCCAGCGCGATGGCCTGCGGGAAATCACCGCGGCTGGGCTCCTCACTCACGGCGGAGGCGTAAGCCCCGACCAGGTGTAGTTCGCGGTACCACAGCGGGGTGAGGTCGACTCCACCCGAGGGCATCCCCGACGCGACCACCGTGCCTCCGGCCCGCAATGACCGCAGCGCGGTGTTCAGGCCGGCCGCACCCCCGGTGCACTCGAATGCCAGGTCCATCCCGCCGAGCAGGTAGCCTTCCCCGAGCTCGGGCTCGACCAGCAGGGCCCCGGTGCTGCGACGCAAGGTTCGGAGGGTGCTGTCGGTGCCGATGACCTGAGTGGCACCCAGTTCCCGAGCCCGATCGGCCTGGTGCGCGTGTTTGGCGATGACGTGCACCTCGCCGGCCGCGGTGAGCTTGCGCAACGCAAGCAGCGTGAGCAGGCCCACCGTGCCAGCACCGACTACGAGTGCCGACGCGCCGGGACTGATCGGTATGCGGCGCACCGCATGCACCGCGCAGGCCAACGGCTCCACCAGGACAGCGATCTCGTCGGGCAGTGAGTCCGGCACCGGGTGCAGCTGGCTGGCGTGGGCCACCATCCGGCGGCTCCAGCCGCCTCCGGTGTCGGCGCAGAACCCGCTCTGTAGCCCAGCGGACAGTCGTCCGGTGATGACGTGGTCGCACCGGCTGGTTTGCCCTGCAATGCAGGGTGGGCAGGCTGGCACGCCGCGCGTCGCACATCGCAGCACCGGATCGATCACCACCCGGCTGCCACGGGGCAGGTCGGGCAGCTCGTCGATGGTGCGCCCGACAACCTCATGGCCTGGGACGAAGGGCATCGAGGTCAACGGTCCCAGGTAGGGCGAGGAGCGGCCGGTGAGCAGGCCGAGATCTGAACCACAGATCCCCGACAGCACCGGCTCGACCCGGCTCCACGAGTCGTTGATCGGGACCGGGTCTAGCTGCTCCACCAGTCGCAGCGGCGCTACGTTGCTGGCCAGCGCGCCTGCCAGCCGCCCTCCTGCGCGGGCGCCGCTGACCGCTCGGGCGGCGAAGTAACGCCCGGCCGAGCGGTGGTACTGCAGCGCCAAGCTCACCGCTGCACTTCCCGGCTACCGATGCCGGCATCGACCCTGACATCAGCCCGCGTGACGTCGAGCAGCACGTCTAGCAACCCGCCAGTGTGTTCACCCCAACGATGTACCACCCAACGACGCCGCCGGGCGTGCCGGAACAGCTGGGAATCCGGATTGACTACGTGTGGGTGCCCGACGGCTTCCAGCAACGGGCGGTCGGAGTAGCTGTCGGCGTAGGCGTAGGAACGATCCAGGTGCAGGCCGTGGCGCTGAGCGTACTGCCGCAGCCACGCCGCGCGTGCCTCGTCCACCAGCGGCGGGGTCTGCAGGAATCCGGTGAACACGCCGTCTTTGGCGTGCATCCGGCTGGCCACCACCTCATCGAACAGCACGGACAACGGCTCCACGTGCAGGTCTACCGCACCGGTAATCAGTACCGTTCGATGCCCGGCCGCGCGGTGCCGGCGGATCTGCCGGGTGGCCTCGGGCATCACCCGGTGCAGCAGCGCATCGCCGAGCACCTCGGTGACCAGCGCCTTCAGTTCGTCGGCCCGCACGCCGGCGTAGCGGCGCAGGAAGGCGCGCAGCAGCTCACCCCGGTCGCGGCGCTCTGCATACAGGTAGCGAGGGGCGCTGCGGGCGAGGTCGGCCAGCTCGCGCAGCCAGCCGGAACGGGGCATCGTGGCCAACCGCGCCCACAGGTAGGACTCGACAACGTTGGAGTTCACGATGGTGCCCTCCAGGTCGAACACCGCAGCAACGTCCGTGCGCTCGGGCAGCGATACCGATGTCGGCCGGGACGCCGATCCGCCATGACCGGTTGTGGACCGCCCCCGCCGTTGCCCGGCGCGGCGGACCGTGGCCGTAATGGCGGGGCAATGTACGTCCTGCAGGTAGCCGCGCCAGTCGATGACGGTCGGGTCGAAGCCGTGCTCGGTGGCCCGCTGTGCGGGCAACATGGCGTGCAGCTCCCGCAGCCGGCGGTCGTCGTAGATCACCTCGGCCCGAGCGTAGACGCCGTAGAGGTCGGCGTATTCCCGCAGCTGCACCAGGTCCTGCTGCTGGCGGCCCAGGCTGGTCAGCCAACCCTGCGATCGCTTCGACGGTGGCAGTGCCAACAGCACCCGTTCCGCCAGCGCGGCCGCCCGTTCCCCGGCGCGCAGCGTCAGCTCCACCTGCTGGCCGCCCGGGAACTGCCAGGCCGGTGGCTTTACGTGGCCGCGATCACCATCGGGCATCGGGTGGTTGTCGAAGTACTCTCGGCACAGCACGTACATGTTGTGGAAGGTCAGGGGGTTACTGGCACCGGAACTGACGTGTAGGTAGGCCGGTCCGGTGGTGGGGGGGCGAGCGGCGGCCGCGAGGATGGCATTGACCACCAGGTCGACCGGGATCACGTCCATGACAGAGTCGGGCAGCCCGGGGAATTCGCGCAGTACCCCCCTGCCGTAGGCGATGATCAGCGGGTCGGCCATCTTGAAGCCGTCGATCCAGCCCGGGTACGGGTGCCGCAGCGCGCTTTCCACGATGGCGGGACGGACCACTGACAACGGCCGGCCCGCGTGCGCCCACTGCTGTTCGGCCACCCGCTCACCCAGGGCCTTGGTCAAGGTGTAGACGTCCGGCCAGCCCAGGCTCCGGGCTCGGGTGCGGCCGTAGTCCACCAGCCGGCGGGTGACCCACTCGGCGCGCAGCCGTTCGGCGTCGGCGGCGGTGGACTGCGGGCCGGCTTTGGCGTGCTGGTCGCCTGCTTGCGCCAGCGCGCGGCGCAGCACTTCCGGCCGCCGGGAGTCCCGTTCCACATCAGTCCGGGCCGCCAGCGCCATGTTCAACTCGAGGCGCCAGTCCACCTCGTGGTCCAGTGCCGCCTCCGGGACGACGCCCTTACGGGTGCCCGCGACGTAGGCGGTGGAGACGTGCACCACGTGTGGCTCGCCACCGGTGGCGGCGAGGGTTTCGTAGAGGTTCGCCACCCCGGCGACGTTGGTGCCGAAGGCCTCGTCGACCGGGGGGTCGAAGGACACCGTAGACGCGCCGTGGATCACGGCGTCGAGGTCGGCAGGCAAGGTGACCGAGCCGAGATCGCCCTCGATTACCGTAACCCGCCGGTGCACCACCCGTGCCAGTTCGTCTGCGCCGAGACGCGTCGCCGAGGCGCGGAACACGCTTTTTCGCAGCAACGCGCTGAGCCGGTCCGCCGCACAGCGTTCGCCGCGAGGCCGGATCAGCACCGAGACACGGGTGTCCGGGTAGCTGGACAGCAGCCGCTCCAAGGTCGCCTGACCGAGGAACCCCGTGGCGCCGGTGAGCAGCACATGCGCTCCGGCGAGCTCATCGGTACTCGCGCTGTTCATATGCCCCTCCCCGCGGCCCCATGCCACATCAGGCTAGTTGTCGCGGGGCGCGACCGCCCCCGCTGGATGGTCACGGTGGTAGGCGGACCGGGCAGCGTCGCACACTCGGTGCACCGGCCAGCCGAGTACCTTGGCGGCCCGCTCGGCGTCGGCGAGCTCAGGTTTGGCAGTCTGTAGCCCTCCCGGTCTGGCGGCGACTTTGACAGCGACGTTCTGCTCAGCCCCGGGCGGTCCCACCGGCACGGGCACGGTCATCCGCGCCAACGTCGTGCGTTGCCATGGTGCCCACCGCACGCCCAGCGTGGTGCTGTGCCGGAACAACGCGTCCACCACCGCTGGACGAACCGCTTCGGCGCACAGCGCAGTGAGCACCTGCCCTGGCCTGCCGTGCCGACCGATGGTGGCGGTGGTCCAGCAGTCCCACGCTCCGGCCGACCGGACGGCGCCCAGTACCCCCGGCCACAGCTCGGGGTCCAGATCATCGACGGTGGTCTCCACCACGGTGACCGGCTCCGCGGGGCCCGGCACCGGTCCCGGCTCGGTCCGGTTGCCGATCACCAGCCGGGTGATGTTAGGTCGCTCGACAGTGTCATGGTGTCCTGCGCCGCTGCCCACCGCGTCGACTGTCATTGATGGCAGGGGGCCGGGCGTGGCCAACACCGCGACAAGGGCGGCGCCGGTGGGCGTGGAGCGCTCCCCAGCGAGATTCCCCGCGGTCAGCGACAAACGCCGGTCGGACACGATGTGCAGGACCGCCGGTGCCGGCACCGGGATGGTGCCGTGCCCGCTGCGCGCGGTCCCGCTGCCCGCCGCCAACGCCGAACAGGTCACCAGCGCGTCGTCGGCGAGCAAACCGAGCTGCTCGGCCGCGACTGCCGTGCCGACCACGTCGGCCAGCGCATCGGCAGCCCCCACCTCATGGAAATGCACCCGCTCGGCGGGAATGCCGTGCACCGCGGCCTCCGCGTCGGCGAGCAGCCGGAAGGTGTCGACAGCTACCCGCGCGGCCGCGGTGCCCAGCCGGGCACCCCTGATGGCAGCCAGCACCTCGGCCAACCCCCGGGTGGGGTGGCCGGAACCTGGGGTGATGACCACCGCCCGGGCGCACCGGAGCCCGGCGCGCCGGGTCTGCTCGACGTCGACGTCCAGGCCGGGCACTCCCAACGCATGCACGGCGGCACGCACCGCGGCAAGATCGGCGCCGGCGTCGAGGAACGCACCGAGAAGCATGTCCCCGGCGACACCCGCGGTGCAGTCCAGATGCCCCGCCCTCGGCTCAGCCACCGTGCACCCTCGTGACGATCTTGATGGCGTGCGCCGCCGCGCCGAACCCGTTATCGATGTTGACCACCGTCAGGCCCGGCGCGCAGGACGCGAGCATCGTCGCCATGGCAACCTGGCCGCCGGCACTCACCCCGTAGCCCACACTGGTAGGCACACCCACCACAGGAGCTCTGATCAGGCCGGTCACCACCCCGGGCAGGGTGCCTTCCATTCCGGCGATGGCGATCACACAGTCGGCTTCGAATAGATCATCGACATGCGCAAGCAACCGGTGCAGCCCCGCGACCCCGATATCGGCAATTAACCGGTGCCCGGCGCCCAGTGCCTGCAAAGTGGCGATCGCCTCGCGCGCCACAGGCAGGTCCGAAGTGCCTCCGGTGAGCACCGCGACGAACCCGCGGGCCGGTGGCAATGCACCGACGATCAGGGTCCGTCCGATCGGGTCGGCCAACACCGGCTCGGTGGGGAAGGCGCTCGCTGCGCGGTGCAGCACGCCGTCGGAGCAGCGGGTGGCCAGCGCGGGAAGTTCTGGCTCGCTTAGCCGCTGCGCGGCCAGCAGGCACAGGGTCTGCTCCTCGGTCTTGCCGTCGGCGAAGACGACCTCTGGCACGGCGGTGCGCCGCCTGCGGTCCAGATCGAGGCGCGCGATGCCGCCGACCTCGCCGATCCGATCACCGGCGACCGGCCCCGCGACGGAGTCGCGCGCTGCGTCCGATGCTGGATGGGGAGCTGGGGTGACCACAGCGCCGACTATCTCACGCGGTCCGCCTCCTGCCCCGACGTGCGAAGATGGTCGACCATGCACACTGGGGATCCAGACACCTCCGCTGCGGCCACCGCCGCGGCGCTGCTCGACCGGCTGGACCGGCTGGGCGGGCTGGTAGTGGCCTTCTCTGGCGGTGTGGACTCCGCAGTGGTGCTGGCCGCGGCAGTCCGGGCGCTCGGCACCGACTCCGTGCTGGCTGCCATTGCCGACTCGCCCAGCCTCCCGCGCGCAGAGCTGTCCGGGGCACGGCTGCTTGCCGAGCAGATCGGGTCGGAACTGGTGGTCCTGCGCACCGACGAGCAGGCCGACCCGGGTTATCGGGCAAATCTTGGCGATCGCTGTTACTTCTGCAAGCGAACCGTGCTGGGAGCAGTGCGCGGCCTCGCCCAACGGCGCGGGTTTGCTCACGTCGCTACCGGCACTCACCTCGATGACCGCCGCGCTGCGCACCGTCCTGGCCTGCGGGCGGCGGCTGAGCTCGGGGTGTGCGAGCCGCTCGCCGACGTGGGGGTTACCAAACAGGTCGTGCGCGCGCTGGCAGCACACTGGAATCTGGCGGTGCGGAACAAGCCCAGTACGCCATGCCTGGCCTCCAGGATCGCGGTCGGCATACCGGTGACCGTTGAGGCGCTGGCGTTGACCGAACGAGCCGAACTGGCCGCGAGCGAGTACCTCGCCGGCCACCATGTTCCGGTGCGAGATCTGCGGGTCCGGCTGCTGGGCCCGGCTAGGTTCCGGGTGGAGCTCGACCAGGCGGGCCTCGACCGAGTGTCGGTACAGGCGCGAGCGGGGTTGCTGGCTCGGCTCGCGCAAGCGGGTCTCGGCGAGGACGGTGACTTGGCGCTTTACCGCTCGGGGGCACTCAGTGGCTGAGCCTCACGACCTCGTCCACCGCGGTCGCCGGCGAACCCGTCGGGGTGGTCGAGCGGGCCAGATCTCCTCGATCGCGCTGTTGAACTCAGCGCCGAGCACGATCGCCATCGCAATGAAGAATGAGAACAGCAGGTAGGCGATCGGTGCGGCGAGCGCTCCGTAGGTGTATCCGGTGGCGGACACCGACGAGATGTAGAGCCGCAGCCCGGTGCTGGTGACCATGAATACGGCCATCGCCAGCAGGGCGCCAGGCAGCCCTCGGTGCCATGGCAGCTTGTTGGGTAGCACCACCTTGTACAAGGTGGCCAGTCCGAGCATCAGCAATACGCCGAGCCCCGGGTAATAGAAGATGCCGACCAGCTGGGCCACCGTGGGTCGCACGGCATCCGGTAGCAGCTTCGGGATGACATCGGGACCCAACGCGGTGACGGGCAGCACCAGTACCGACCCGATCAGCGCGACCACATAGAGCAGCAGAGCAAAGATGCGCTGCCACACCGGGTTACGGACGGTTTCCTGGCGGTAGGCGGCAGTGATCGAATCTACCAGGGACGCCAATGCCGAAGACCCTGCCCACAGCGAGAGGACGAATCCCACCGAGACGATGGAACTATTGCCATGGGTGAGGATGTCGGTCACCGTCGGCCGGATGATCTGGTCGACCACCTCGGCGCTGAACACGGTCGTGCTGAACCGCAGGATCACCCGCTGCGCTGCTTCGACGGTGGCCGGACCAAACCAGTCGGCGACGAAGCCGAGGCTGCCCAGCAGCCCCAACAACAGCGGTGGCAACGACAGCGTCATCCAGAACGCCGCCTGGGCCGACAGCGCGACAAAGCTGTCGTCCCAGGCTTTGATCGCGGTCAGGGAGATCAGGCGAAGCGGCCAGCGCCGGACCTGCTTGCCGGTGTCCGGTGCGGCTGCTGTGAGGCCGGTGCCGGCGGAGGGCGCGGCAGAATCGGCGGAGGCGTCCATGTCACCTCCCAGGATGGTCCATTCGCCGGAGTGCGCACAGCGCGACCCTCCGAGGCAGGTAGCGTGCGGCTGCCCATCGACCAAGGTTGGCCATCAAGGAACAGGAGTGCGTCGCCCGCCGTGTCCCGCCCCGCCGAGACCGACGCCGTTGCCGCATTCTCGCACCGGCCGCTACGCGCTTGGCAGCGCAGAGCGCTCGCCCGGTACCTGACCGCAGCACCGCAGGATTTCCTCGCGGTCGCCACGCCGGGTGCGGGTAAGACGACCTTCGCCCTGCGAGTGGCAGCCGAGCTGCTGGCGGACCGGACGGTGCACGCGCTGGCCGTGGTTACTCCCACCGAGCATCTCAAGTACCAGTGGGCAGCAGCGGCCGCAGACGTAGGTCTGGCGCTGGACCCTGAGTTCCGTAACACCGTGGGCGCCACGTCCCACGATTACCGCGGCGTGGTGCTGACCTACGCCCAGGTCGCAGCGCATCCGAGCCTGCACCGGGTGCGTACCGAGGGTCGGCGCACCCTGGTGGTGCTCGATGAGATCCACCACGCCGGAGACGCCAAGAGCTGGGGTGACGGCGCGCGGGAGGCGTTCACTCCGGCGGTTCGCCGGCTCGCGCTGACCGGCACCCCGTTCCGCAGCGACGACACACCGATTCCGTTCGTCAGCTATGAACCGGATGGCGCTGGCGCGTTGCGCTCGGCCGCGGATTACTTCTACGGCTACTCCGAGGCGCTGGCCGACGGGGTGGTGCGACCGGTGATGTTCCTGGCCTATTCCGGCGAGGCCCGCTGGCGCACCAGCGCGGGGGAGGAGTTCTCGGCGCGGCTGGGTGAGCCGCTCACCGCCGAGCACACCGCTCGGGCCTGGCGCACTGCGTTGGACCCGGCGGGGGAGTGGATCCCCGCGGTGCTGCGCGCCGCGGACACCCGGCTGGCTCAGCTACGCGCCGGCGCGCTGCCCGACGCAGCCGGCCTGGTGATCGCCAGTGACCACACCGCCGCCAGAGCCTACGCCGGGATCCTGCGGACGATCACCGGGCGGGAACCGGTGCTGGTGCTGTCCGATGACCCGTCCGCGTCCGGTCGGATCGGCGCGTTCGCCGACTCCGACGAGCGCTGGCTGGTCGCGGTGCGGATGGTGTCCGAGGGCGTCGACGTGCCGCGGCTCGCGGTGGGGGTGTACGCGACGTCGGCGGCCACCCCGCTGTACTTCGCCCAGGCGGTGGGCCGGTTTGTCCGGTCAAGGCGGCCCGGCGAGACCGCAACGGTGTTCCTGCCCAGTGTGCCCGTGCTGCTGGGACTGGCAAGTGAACTCGAGAAGCAGCGCGACCACGTGCTGGGTACGCCGCACCGAGCCGAAGAGGGCTGGGACGACGAGCTGCTCGCGCAGGCCAACGTGCAGCGGGATGAGCCCGGCGAGCAGGAGCGGGCTTTCACCGCGCTAGGCGCCAATGCCGAGCTTGATCAAGTTATTTACGACGGTGCGTCCTTCGGCACGGCCGCCTTCGCCACCAGCGAGGATGAGCAGGATTATCTCGGACTGCCCGGCCTGCTCGAACCCGACCAGATGCGGGCATTACTGCGGCGGCGTCAGGAGCAGCAGCTGGCCCGCGCCACAGGCCGCTCCGCGGCACCGTCCGTGGCCGCTCGACCCCCGACGACCCGGGAGCGGCTCGCTGAGCTGCGCCGGGAGCTCAACACCCTGGTCGCGCTGGCGCACCACCGCACCGGGCGGCCACATGGGGCGATCCACCAGGAGGTCCGCACCGCCTGCGGCGGCCCGCCCACGGCTATCGCCACCGCAGAGGAGCTCGAAAAGCGCATTGCCCACCTGCGCTCCCGCTAAGCCTCGTCCCCGGGACGAGGCGTGTCGCGGCCACGACGCCGAGATCGCCGGCGAGCTGGGCCGATCTGAGCCACGAGATAGCCTTGCAGTCGTGGTGCCCACGCTGACCGGCATCAACAGCTACCCGATCAAGTCCTGCCGCGGACGCGCGGTTGACGCTGCCATGGTCGAGCCCTGGGGCCTGGCCGGTGATCGACGGTGGATGCTCATCGACGACCGTGGCCACGTGGTCACGGCGCGGAAGTACCCGCAACTGGTACTGGTGACTCCGGAACTTCGAGCCGGCGGCCTCCTGGTGCAGGCGCCATCGACCGACCCGCTGTTGGTGCTCACCCCAGACGGCCGTGCGCTCACCGATGTGCGGGTCTGGTCCAGTGAGCTGGTAGCCGCGCTGGCGTCAGATCAGGCGCATGCCTGGTTCAGCAAGCTGGCCGGTAGGCCGGTCCGGCTGGTGTACCTCGACGATCCCACGCGGCGCCGGCCGAATCCCGCGTACAGCCGCGACGAGGATCGGGTGTCCTTCGCCGACGGCTACCCGCTGCTGCTCGCCACCGAAGAGTCCCTCACCGCACTGAACGATCTCATCGCCGAGGGCCCGCGCGCCGACGAGGGGCCGGTGCCGATGACGCGATTTCGCCCCAACGTGATCATCGCGGGCGCACCCGCCTGGGCCGAAGACGGCTGGCGGGTAGTGCGCATCGGCACCGCGAACTTTCGGGCGGTGAAGGCGTGCGACCGTTGCGTGTTCACCACAATCGACCCCGACACCGGCAGCAACAGCAAAGAGCCGCTCACCACGCTCGCCCGCCACCGGCGATGGGACGGCAAGACCTGGTTCGCGATCAACCTCATCCCGGATTCTCCCGGCGAAACCCTGCACGTCGGCGACGAGATTGAGGTCGTCGAGCAGGTGCAGACCGACGAGCCGCTGCGCTAGGACGGCCGGCCGTCTCCCGCTACTCGGCAGCGAGCCGGACGGGCACGCCCGCCTAGGGTTGGGAGTCGTGGGGTACGTCGTCGAAGCAGTGCGCGCCCAGTACCCGGCGTTGGCCGACGGGCGGGCCTGGTTGGACGGGGCAGCCGGCACGCAGGTGCCGCAGGCGGTGATCGATGCGGTGTTGCAGACCTACCGGACGGGGGTGTCCAACCAGGGAGCGCCGTTCGAGGCGAGCTTCCGGGGCACTGAGATTGTGGCGCAGGCGCGCCGCGCGGTAGCGGATCTGGTCGGCGCGCGAGACCCGCGCGGGGTGGTTTTCGGCCCGACGATGACTGCGTTGACCTACCGCTTCGCCGCCGCTTTCGAGGCAACCTGGCGGCGGGGTGAGGAGATCGTGGTCACTCAGCTCGATCACGACGCGAACATCCGGCCCTGGATACAGGCGGCGCGCCGGGCGGGGGTCACCGTGCGAATCGCCGAGGTGGATCCGCGGACGGCGGAATTACCGGCGGATGGTCTGTGCTCGCTGTTCAACGAGCGGACGAGGATGGTGGCGTTTACTGCGGCGTCCAATCTGGTGGGTACCTGCCCCGATGTCACCGCGATCACTGCCGCCGCGCGGAAAGTCGGTGCGGTCAGCTTCGTAGACGGGGTGCACCACACCCCACACGCCCATGTCGACCTGGCTGCGCTCGGCGCGGACCTATACGCCACCAGCGCATACAAATGGGCAGGCCCGCACCTGGCGGCCGTCGCGGCCGCTGATCCCGTTCTGTTGGAGGGACTGCATCCGGACAGGCTGCTGCCGTCGCCGGACACCGTGCCGGAGCGCTTCGAGCTGGGCACCAACCCGTTTGCCTCGCTGGCCGGAGTGGTCGCGGCCGTGCAACACCTGGCAGGGTTGGACGGCGACGCCGCCGGCACTCGACGGGAGCAGCTGGCGATTTCTCGGCGCGCCGCCGGAGCGCACGAGGACGCCCTGGGTAGCCGGATGCTCACCGGCCTGCAGGCTGTCCCCGGCGTGACCGTCTATGGGGCGCCTTGTAAGCGGACCCCCACCGTCTACTTCAGCGTGGCAGGCCTCAGCCCCGCCGAGGTCGCCACGGCACTGGCAGCACGAGGGATCAACTGCTGGCACGGGCACGCCTATGCATGGGAGCTGGCGGGTGCATTGCGGGTGAGAGAGGGCGGTGGCGCGGTGCGGGCCAGCGTGAACTTCTACAACACCGCGGCCGAGGTGGATCGCCTGCTCGATGCGGTTACGGCGGTTGCGGCCGGTCGCCGATGACCTGAGCAGACCATGGATCGCTGGGTCGATCAGGCCTCGCTGCCCTGGATGTCCGCCGCGAGCTCCTTCAGCTTCGAACCATGCTGGCGGGCGTGGTGGTTGCAGAACAGGAGCTCGCCACCGGAAGGCAGCACTGCACGGACGCGGGCAGCGGCGCTGCACCGGTCGCAACGGTCGGAAGCGGTCAACTCAGGGCGGGCAAGCGTCGGGGTCATGGCGTCTCCCTCCGTCCTGGCCCGGTCAGTACGACCGAACCGGGTCGAACCGGCTGCAGTACTCACGGGAACACCCGTCAACCTGATATCGGACTCCAGTGTCCCACTGTTTCCGACGAATGCAGGCCATGTTGTGTTCCCGAGCCCGTGGCGATGACCGTCACGTGTCTGAAGCTAGTACCGCACCCCCTGGGTAGGCGCAAGGGTCGGCCAGTAACCGGTGGTGGAGTCGGTGCCCGGCCACGTACGGGCGCCGCTGCTCTTCATCGCGGGCGGCTGCTCGATGTACGTTGGTGCCGCACTTGCCGCGGTGCTGTTTGACCGGGTGGCTCCTGAGCAGGAGGACGGCATGGCTGATGCGGGAGCGCTGGCCGCAGACATGGCTGCCGGCGGCGTCGTTGGAGTAATCATCACCTGGTCGGACAACAACGGGATACCCCGCTCCAGGACCGTGCCGGTCGCGTCGTTACCGCAAGTGGCCAAGCGTGGAATCGGGGTCACCACAACGCTCACGGTGTTCGACACCCACGACACGATCACCTTCGCACATCAGGGCCTCGACACCGCGTGTGGTGACATCCGTGTGGTGCCTGACCTGCGTGGCCTCACTCGGCTCGCCGGGCAACCTGCGATGGCGTGGGTGCCCGGACGGCAGATCGCCGCGGACGGCTCGCCTTGGCCATACGATCAGCGCAGAATACTCGAAGCTCAGGTGGACATCGCCGCTGCCGAGGGGCTGGAGATCAAAGCCGGCTATGAGTTGGAGTTCGTGCTCACCCAGGCCGGCGACTTCGGCGATCCGGACGGCGAGCCTCGTCTCGCGTACCAGGCCCCTGCCTACAGCCCGCATGCCCTGCTGGCTGTGGACGAGTTCGTGGCCGACTTGATGGGCGACCTGGCAGACAATGGCGTGCCGGTCAACCAGCTGCACGCTGAATACGGGGCAGCTCAGATGGAGCTCAGCATCGCCGAAGCCGACCCGATTACCGCCGCCGACCGGCAGCTGCTGACCCGCCAGACCATCCACGCCGCGGCCAGGGCGCACGGCCTGCGGGCCTGCTTCGCTCCGCGGTTCACGGTTGCTGGCGTGGGCAACGGCTGGCACCTGCACACCTCGGTCTGGCGTGCTGGACGGAACCTGCTGGCAAGCAGTGCAGCTGCTCTCGACCGTCCTGGCCCCGAGGGTGCAGGCTGGCTGGGCGGGTTGCTGCGAGATCTCCGGGCCCTGGCCGCGATCACCGCACCCAGCGTGCCTTCGCTGGCCCGTCTACGCCCTGGTTACTGGGCCAGCGCCTACCAGTTCTGGGGGGTGGAGAATCGCGAGGCACCGCTGCGTTATGCCGTCGGTTCGGAGTTCCTCGGCGCGGACTACGCCAACGTCGAGCTCAAGGTCTCCGATGCCTCGGCCAACCCGTATCTGGCGTTGGCCGCGGTGATAGCGGCCGGCGTGGCGGGGCTGCGCGACGGCGCCGACCCCGGCGAACCGATCCAGGCCGATCCCGGTGGATGGAGTGAGCAAGACCGCACGGCCCGCGGCGTGACCCGCCTGCCAACCACACCCGCCGAGCAGGAGGAGGCCCTCACCAGCTCCGAACGGGTCACGGCGGTGCTCGGTGAACAGCTGCTCGGAGCGTTCCTTGCCGTCCGCCGGTCCGACGCGGCGTGGGCAGCAGACCGCTCGCTCGACGATGTCGTGGCCGCGCACCGCTGGCGTTACTGATCCTGCTCCTCGACCTGCCGTAATCCGCCTGAGCCTGCCGGCTGCGGGGTATCGCTGGACCATGCCTGAAGCAGCGCTTCGGGGATGCCCCACCAACCAAGCGGGGTGAGCCGCTCACGATCGTCGACGGCGCCGAGCATCTGCCATTGCTCCACAACGGTGTTGAACCATCCGGTCAGCACGTCGATGTCGTCACCATCGTCGTCCGTGCCCGCGACGAAGCGCGCCAGATCCTCCGAAGATGCACGGGTCCCGGGACCGCCGCGCACCAACGCCGCGACCGCTTCCAGCCACTCTTCGTGATCGAGTGCGATCGCGGAAAGGGAGAACTCGTCTTGCAGGTCCCCATCGGGCGGCTCGTCGACCGGGTTGACCACCCCCGCCGCCAGCTGTAGCCACAGCGTCACGTCGTCGGAATTCAGGTTACGCGGATCGACCCCACCGCCAGCGCGGAGTATGTCGGCCAGCCAACCGCCACCGGCCAACACGGTACGCAGTGTTCGGCAGGTGCGGTGCAGTTCCACGTCCGGTCGAGGACGTTCGCCCACTTCAGCAAGTACTTCCCTGAGCTCGTCCGCGGCGGCTTGCTCGGCGGCGTCCCACTCAGCGAAGAAGTCCTCATCCGACTCGTCGAGCAACTCATTCATGGGCACCCTGCCGTCGGGTAACGACGAGGTCATCCAGGTCTCCTGCATGTCCCGGTACTCCCGGGTGGCCGCCGGGTCGTCGGCGAGCAGCCGGTCGGGATCGATGTCTCCAGCGGCGAGGCGCTCCTCAAGGTGCTTGACGAGCAGCGCGTGCAGTTCCTGCGCAAGCGGTGTACGCGCCGGCTCGTCCTCCCACACGTGCAGCCCGATGATCGCGGTGGGTTCGGTCCCGGTCGCTTCGAGCCAGCCGTGCACCTCCCCGACAGTGGCGGCACCCTGGGCGATCCGCTTGAGCACCGACTCGGCGGACTCCCAGAATCCAGCCGAGAACGGGTTGCGCGCTGCAAGCAGCTCACGGCGAAGCCCGGGCATGGCAGCCAGTGCCTCGACCGCGGGCACGCTGAGCATCAGGTGGGCCACGTCGCGGCGGGTGAGCTCAACCGTTGGGCGGTGGGCGTGAGCCAGCAGGCGCTCTCCGTCGATTGTCACGCGCCGATGCTAGTCCCGACCGGCGGATCACAGCAGCCGATGGCGCCGGCGCCGCCGGTGCCTGTCCGGATGGCGCGACCCGCCGGCGGTCAAGGGCAGCCTGCTGGAAGTGCCCCACTGCGCCCATGGGTAAGCTCGCACGGCGAAGGCGTCCGGTAGCACAGGGCGAAGGCACTGGTGTAGGGGGATGCTGAATGAATCGTGCGCATGCACTGTCCTTCGGGGTGGTCCTCACCACGGTGGCAACCGCAGCGCTTGCGTGCACGTCGGGGACGAGTAACGTCGCTCAGCGCGGACCTGTCGGCGCAGTACCACCGGGTCTGGAACGCTTTTACGGCCAGAATCTGTCCTGGGGCAGTTGCTCCGCGTTCGCCGAGACTCCGCGTGACCAGGAGGCCTACGCCGATCCGGAGCTGAAGTGCGCGTATCTCGAGGTGCCGCTGGACTACGCCGAGCCCAACGCCCGGGCGATCAAGGTCGGCCTGCTCAAGCGACCCGCGTCCGATCCAGCGAATCGCCTCGGCTCCCTGCTGATCAATCCCGGTGGTCCCGGCGGGTCCGGTATGAGCGCTGCGGCCAACCGTGCCGCGGACATCGGCACCACCGAGTTGGGCCGACGTTTTGACTTCGTGGGCTTCGACCCGCGCGGTGTCGGCTCCAGCGAGCCCCAGGTCCAGTGCCTGTCCCCAGAAGGCCGGGACGCCGAACGCCTGATGAACCTCAACGTCGATTCCTCACCGGCAGGTGTGGAACGGACCGAGACCCACGAAAAAGCTGAAAACGAGGAATGCCTCCGCCGGACCGGTAAGGAGGTACTAGCGAACATCGGTACCCGCGAGGTGGTTCGTGACCTGGACGTCATGCGGTCAGCCCTCGGTGATGAAAAGCTGACCTACCTGGGTTACTCCTATGGTACGAAGATTGGTGCCAGCTACGCTGAAACCTTCCCCCGCAATGTTCGGGCAATGGTCCTCGATGGCGCAGTCGACCCAGCTCAGGACCCCATTGCCCAACTCATCGACCAGGGCCGAGGATTCCAGAAGGCCTTCGACACGTTCGCGGCGTGGTGCGCGGGCCAATCTGATTGTGCTCTGGGACCCGACAAGGACCAGGCTGTCAACAAATTCCAGTCTCTTGTCCGCCCGCTGATCGCCCAGCCGGTGAGCGTGTCGGATGGCCGCAAGCTGTCCTACACCGACGCCACGATCGGGACCGTGCAAGCGCTGTACTTGTCCGACCTCTGGCCAGCGCTGAACCGCGCTCTGCTCGAACTCGGCCAGGGCCGCGGAGACACCCTCATGCGGCTTGCCGACTTCTACTACGGACGCTCGGAGGACGGCACCTACTCCGCCACCATGGACGTCTTCCAGTCCGTCTTGTGCGTCGACAGCCCACCCATCAAGGACCCGAACGTGGCACGCGACGTCGACGCCCAATACCGGCAGGTTGCGCCGTTCCTCGATTCCGGCCAGCCACCCTCGACTGCTCTTGACAACTGTGCGTTCTGGCCTGTGCCGCCCACCGGCGGACCGCACGAGCCACAGGTAGCCGGGCTGCCACCGGTTGTCGTTATCTCTACGACACAGGATCCTGCCACGCCGTATCAGGCCGGGGTCAATCTCGCCGACGACCTCGATGCCCGCCTACTGACGTTCGAAGGCACCCAGCACACCGCCTTCCTGCAAGGCAACGGTTGTGTCGACAACGCCGCGATCGCCTACCTCGTGAAGCTGGAACTTCCCGCCGACGGTACTCGCTGTAAAGTTGCGAGTTGATCGCTACCTGAGGCCTCCTCGGCCATCCACTACACAACGGAAGGTGTCTCGCACCGTCTGCCCGTGCGCTCGAACCCTTGACGTGGAGTTCGCGACGCTCAACAGTGCGTGGCTCCGTCCCGCTGATCAGCTGAGAGAGCGCTGAGGGGTGCGGAGACCCCTCAGCTAGGGAACGGTACGTTTTCTATCGTGTGCCTTATCAGCCCAGTTGGGCTGATCGTCCGGTTATCACGGTAGAAGGGGGCCTCACGTGACGAGGCTTGCGCAGGCCTGCTGCCGGTATCGCTGGCAGGTCATCGCGGGATGGCTGGTCGCACTGGTACTCCTGGCCGGGCTCGCGAGCGCGGTGGGGGCGGACTACCGCGCGGATCTGGACCTGCAGGGCAGCGATTCCGCCCAGGCGCGGGCCCTGCTTGAGGGCAACTTCCCCGCCGCCGCCGGGGACAGCAGCCAGATCGTCTTTCACACCAGCGCCGGGCAGGTCACCGACACCGAGGTTCGCAACGGTGTGGTCGCCTTGCTGGACCGGGTGGCCGCCCTGCCCCACGTCACGGGGGTGCTCAACCCGTACGACAACGGTGGCCGGCAGATCTCCGAGGACGGCGAGACCGCGTTCGCGACGGTGCAGTTCGACGCTGAGGCCGTGGATCTGCCCCAAGCGACCGTCGAAGACGTCATCAAGACCGCACAATCAGTGCAGAGCAGCACCCTGCAGGTGGAGCTCGGCGGGCAGGCGATCCAACAGGTTGAAGACCCACCGCAAGGTCGGGAAGCGATCGGGCTCATCGCTGCGGTCGTCGTGCTGCTGCTGACCTTCGGGTCGGTCGTGGCGATGGGGTTACCGATCATCACCGCGCTGTTCGGGCTCGGCGTCGGCCTGAGCCTGGTCACGCTGTTGACCCAGGTGATGAACGTCGTGGACGTCGCACCCGTGCTGGCCGCGATGATATCTCTCGGCGTGGGTATCGACTACGCCCTGTTCATCGTCAGCCGATTCCGGACTGCGCTCGCCGAGCGACCCAACGATGGCGACCCTAAAAAAGACGACAGAGCTGCGGTCGACGGGGCGGTCGTCGCCGCGATGAACTCCTCGGGGCGGGCCGTGCTCTTCGCCGGCATCACGGTCGTGATCGCGTTACTCGGCCTGCTGGTGCTGGGGGTGTCGTTCATTCAGGGAATGGCCATCGCATCCTCGCTGGCAGTGCTGCTGACGATGCTGGCCTCCTTGACGCTACTGCCCGCCGTACTGTCGCTGGTCGGGCGCCGGATCAATAAGCTGCGGCTCCCGGGGCGGCACCCAGAGCGCGACGCAACGCTGTCCTCGCGCTGGTCGCAGTGGGCCCAGTTCGTGCAACGTCGCCCGTGGCCCATCATGCTGATCTCCGCCGGGCTGCTCGTGGCGCTGGTCATCCCGGCGTTGTCCCTGCGACTGGGCGCCTCAGACGCAGGCAACAACCCGACCAACACCACCAACCGCCAAGCCTACGACCTGCTCGCGGCCGGTTTCGGTCCCGGCTTCAACGGCCCGCTCGTCCTCGTCGCGCCGCTTCCCCAGCCCGGGGATACCACGGTGGTCGACGGCCTGAGCGACGCGATTCGCGCGGACCCCGAAGTAGCCCAGGTCAGCCCGCCCCGGCTCAACCCGGCCGGCGATACCGCTGTGATCCAGGTCGTCCCACGCTCATCCCCGCAGGACGAGGCCACCACCGACCTCGTGCACCGGCTTCGTGACGACATCATTCCCAGCCGTGTCGGCGACGGCAGTACCACTGTGCACATCGGCGGAGTCACCGCCACTTTCATCGATCTCGGAACCACCCTGACCGACCGGCTGCCCTGGTTCATCGGCGGTGTTGTGGTGCTGTCCCTGCTGTTGCTGATGGTGGTGTTCCGCTCGATCGTCGTACCGTTGAAGGCCGCCCTGATGAACCTGTTGTCCATCGGCGCGGCCTTTGGTGTTCTGGTTGCCGTCTTTCAGTGGGGCTGGGGCGCTGATCTGCTGGGCGTTGCCCGTGACGGTCCCATCGAATCCTTCGTCCCGGTCATCATGTTCGCGATCTTGTTCGGGCTCTCGATGGACTATGAGGTCTTCCTACTCTCTCGGGTGCACGAGGAATGGCTGCGCAGCCGGGACAACGCCGCTTCAGTGCGCATCGGCTTGAGCGCAACAGGCGGCGTCATCACCGCCGCAGCTGCGGTCATGATCGTGGTGTTCGGATCGTTCGTCTTCGGCGGCCAGCGCGTCACCCAGGAGTTCGGCATCGGCCTGGCCGTGGCAGTGCTGCTGGATGCTGTGGTGATCCGTTCGGCGTTGGTACCAGCTGTCATGCAACTCCTTGGGCGGGCCAACTGGTACCTTCCCGGCTGGCTGCACTGGCTACCCAGGCTGCACGTGGAGGCCACCGATCCGGACCCGGTGCGCGTCGCGGAACCCGGCCCGACGGGTCCGGACGCAGAACCCAGCCTCGTCCCGGTAGGTCGGCTGCCCGATTCGCCCCCCCAGTTGCTGATCTTCGGGCAGGTCACCAACAGCGGGGGCAGTCCGGTTGCTGGAGCGACGTTGACGTTGACCGATCTGGCTGGCAGGCAGCTGGTTCGGAAGCGTGCTGACTCCGGCGGGCATTACCGGCTCGACCCGCCCACCGGGGGGAGTTACCTGGTGGTCTGTGCTTCGGCGGCCCATCAGCCCACGGCCGCGTTGGTGGCAGTGGCCCAGGTTCCGGTGCGCAACAATGTGGTTCTGAGCGGGACCGGAGCCAGCCTGTCGGGCACGGTGTGCCTGGCCGAGTCCGGCCAGGCACTGGCCGACGCGGTGGTCACCCTGGTGGACAGTCATGGTGATGTGGTGGGCGCGGCGGTCACCGACCCGAGCGGTCGGTTCAGTCTCATCGAGCTGACCCAGGGCCACTGCACGCTCACCGTGGCGGCGGCCTCGCTGCATCCGGTGACCCGCGAGGTGGAGATCCCGGCCGAGGGCAACGTTACGGTGGAGTTGGAAGTGGCCACCCGCGTGCAGTTGACCGGGGTGGTACGGACCGCGACCGCGGGCGCACCGGTGCCCGAGGCGCTGGCCACGCTGATCGCGGCGGACGGGCAGGTAGTCGGCTCGGTCACGACCGACGCCGAGGGCGGGTTCCGCTTCGAGGATCTCGCCGCCGGGGCCTACACCCTGATCGCCACCGGGTATCCACCGGTGGCCGCTAAGGTCAACGTCGGTATCGGAACACCCACCGAAACCGTGATCACCCTGCAGCCGCCCACCGTGAAGTATCCCTTGACCACGATGAGCGGTAACGGCGCCGTCTCTGTCAACACCGGGCTGAACGACCACCAGAACGGCGATCATCCATCCCCTACCGGTCGGCACGCCAAAAGGATTTCTCAATCCACTGAGCCGCTTCCATCCATTATGCCACCGTAACGCGAATCATGATCATTGCGAGTAACAGTTGTACAAGCCTGCTCCTATGCTGCCGATCAATGATACTTTTTTATCGCTTCATCACCCGCTAAGGGAGAGAAGAGCTCGATGAACCGGATCGGGCTGTCCGCGGTCATCATCGCGGCGGTATCCGGATTGATCTGTTGCAGTGGTCAGCCAGGTGCTCCGCCCACTGGGGTACACCCCTCCGTGCCGGCACCAGCGGGCAGCGTGGCGCACTCGCCTGCGCCGGCGAGCCGCACCACTCCCAGCCCCTCCAACCTGCTCGAGGTCGCCGGCAGCGGCCAACCAGACCCCTCCGGCGTCGGGCGAGAGCCGTCCGGTTCGTCACCAGCAGACAGTGTGGCGGACTTGCCCACACCGGTGAGCCACTCCACACCCACCCCATCCGGCCCGCTCAACGCCACGCAACTGCAATCAGCGCTGCTGACTCTAGACGACCTGCCGGCCGGCTGGGTCATCGACTCGGGGGAGACCGATGACCCTCCAGCCGCCGCTGTGGAGTGCCCTCTGCCTGCTCTCGGGACTTTCCGGACGCCAGTCGCCCACGCGGACGTGAGATTCAGAGCGAACAGCCTGAGCCCACTGCTTGCGCACTCGGTCGCCTCGTTCGAACAGGACCCCACAGGCGAAGTAGACGAAGACTTCGCTCAGGCACTGGACGGATGCCAGGAATACACATCGACCACGGAAGGTGGCACCAGCATCACCTTTCGCGCTGAGCCGCTGCCCTTCTCCGACCTCGGCGACCACACCGCCGCTATGCGGCTAGTGGGCAAATCCTCACATCAATTCGCGGTGACGGTGGACGTCGTGTTCGTGGCCGTGGGACACGCAGTCAGCAGCCTGTTACTAGGCGCCACCGAACTGGATCCCGAAGCTGTGGACAGTGCCGAGTTGGAACGCCTTGCCCGCATCTCGGTGGACCGGATCAAGCACGCTCCCACGCGGTGACTTGGCTGCGGATCGTGGCTATCTCGAAGCGAGTTCTGCCGCGGTGGAGCGGACCTCTTGCTCGCTGGCGGCGGCGGCTACCAGACGTCGGTAACGGTTCAGCAGTCGGGGCGCGTGGAAGGCCAGCACGGCGACAAGAGTGCCGTCGGCGAAGTAACCCGCTACCGTGCCCTTGATCACGCCGGGGTCGTGCAGCACCTCCACGGAGGTCGCCAGATCGCAACGCCCGACCAGTTGTAACGTCAGTCCATACTGGTCGGACCAGAAGTACGGCACGGCGTCAGCCTGGAGGGTGACCTGCTTGCCGGCGATTCGGTGCGCGACGGCAGCCGCCTGTTCGGTGGCCGAGGTCCAGTGCTCGATCCGCGGCCGGTCCCCGACAGTTGGGTGCCGCCAGGCGGCAATGTCGCCGACCGCGAAAATATTGCCCGTGCCCTCCACCAGACCGGTGGCGTCACAGAGCAGCCCGCCTCCGGTGGGTAACCCGAGCCCAGCGAGCCACCCGTCGTCGATCACAGTGCCTATCCCCACCACGCCGCAGTCGGCCCGCACGATGCTCCCATCGGCCAGCCGGACGGCGATCCCAAGATCACCGTTTTCGCTGGTGTCCACGAAGGACTCCAACCTCGCCCCGCAGCGCACCGTGACGCCGTTGTCACTCTGCAGCCGGGCGCACAGCTGTCCCATCTGCTCGCCGAGGACTCGGGCGAAGGGCACCGGCAGCGCCTCCAGCAGGGTCACATCCAGGCCGGCGGTGCGTGCAGTGGCGGCGACCTCGGCACCGATGAAGCCGGCGCCGACCACCAGCAGCGAGCGAGCCCGGGAGAACGAGCCCCGCAGCCCTCTGCAGTCCTCCAGCGTCCGAAGTACATGCAGCTCCGGGTGCTCGGGCTGGCCAGGTAGCCGCCGTGGTCGCACCCCGGTGGCCACGACCAGCGCGTCGTAACGAAGGCGGGCTCCATTGCTGAGCTCAACTGCGGCGGCGTCCATACTCACCGCGGACGTGCCCAAGTGCACCGAGACATCGAGATCGGCCAGCTCACCGCGATGGAGCACGGCCCGTTCCTCGGGCCACTGCCCGGCGAGAATCTGCTTGGACAGCGGCGGCCGGTCGTAGGGTTCATGCGGCTCGTCCCCGACGATGCTGATCCGGCCGGCAAAGCCTGTTGCGCGCAGAAACTCGACCGTGCGCAGACCACCCAGCCCAGCGCCGACCACCACCACGTGCTCCATACGGCTCCTCCGGTTCGGGGCTCAGGAAGGCGATCCTGCCTGGCCTCCGTGGAGGAAGCACGTCCCCCTGTTGCCGAGCCCGACCGAGCTGGGCGTTAGCCAGAACTAACTGTCAGCTCACCAGCAGCTGGCGGTCGCGGGTCCACAGCACCCGGCGTTCCTCCTCGGTGAGACCTCCCCATACCCCATACGGCTCCCGTACGGCCATCGCGTGGCGGCGGCACTCCTCCAGGACAGGACAGCGCTTGCAGATCGCCTTGGCGCGATCGGCGCGGCGGGACCTTGCTGAACCTCGCTCCCCATCAGGATGAAAGAAGACACTACTGTTCAGTCCCTGGCAAGAGCCCCTGAGTTGCCAGTCCCATTCGTTCGCGACCGGCTTCGGAAGTCGTCGGGTGTCCATCATATCCAACACCGTCCTCGCTGGTCGACGGGCTTCTGGGGGACTAAATCGCTACATACCCATGGCGCCGCGACGTAAACCCGATTTGGGCTCGCCGAACTGGCGTGTGTCTCGTGCACGGTGCGTTGTTACCTCACGCGGGGTATGTCGAACACGTCAGGCATAATGGGTGCACAGGGCTGACGCCGATGCCGGTGTAGCCGAGGTCGACTGCGAGCGCCCTCGCGGCGCAGAAGCTTCTCCGCGGGACAGCGGGGTGGCCACGCATCAGCGGCCACCATCTCTTTGGAGAGGATCACTCCCGCGTGCTTTCGAACCCTCCCGCACCCAGCCGGCCATGCAGTTTCGGCGAGCTTGGGGTCTCTGCGGAACTGCAGATCGTGCTCGCCCAGCGCGGTATCACCACAGCGTTTCCCATCCAAGCCGCGACCCTGCCGGACGCACTGGCCGGTCGTGATGTGCTCGGCCGCGGTCGAACCGGAAGTGGCAAGACACTTGCCTTCGCGATCCCCACGATCACCGCGCTGGCCAACTCGAGGCTGCGCCGCAGCGCGGGCCGCCCGCGCGCGCTGGTGCTGGTGCCGACCCGGGAACTGGCCGACCAGGTAGCCGACACTTTCGCCCCGCTGACCGCCAGCTTCGGGCAACGGATCACCACCGTCTATGGCGGTGTCGGCCAGGGCCGGCAGGTGTCCGCACTTCGGGGCGGGATCGATATCCTCATCGCGTGTCCCGGGCGCTTGGAGGACCTACTCAGCCAGCGCCACGTGAACCTCGATGCCATCGAGGTCACCGTGCTGGACGAGGCCGACCACATGGCCGACCTAGGTTTCCTGCCGGCGGTGCGTAGGTTGCTGGACCGCACCCCGGCCGGCACCCAGCGGTTGCTGTTCTCGGCCACTCTGGACAGTGCTGTGGATGTGCTGGTGCGCCGCTACCTGACCGATCCGGTGGTGCACTCGGTCGACCCCCTGGTGGCGCCGGTGTCCACGATGGACCACCACGTGTTCACTGTGCAGCACGGCGACAAATTATCGGTGGTCCGCGAGCTGGCCTCCGGTCAGCGTCGCAGCCTGTTGTTCACTCGCACCAAGCACGCCGCGACGAAGCTGGCCAAGCAGTTGATCCTCGCCGGGCTGCCCGCCGTGGAGCTGCACGGGAACCTCTCGCAGAACGCCCGGGCACGGAATCTTGCGGCGTTCAGCGAGGGCAGTGCCCGGGTGCTGGTGGCCACCGACATCGCCGCGCGCGGAATCCACGTCGATGAGATCGGCCTGGTAGTGCATGTGGATCCGCCATCCGAGTGCAAGGCATACCTGCACCGCTCCGGTCGTACTGCTAGGGCCGGCGCGGAGGGAGTCGTGGTCACCCTGTCCACCCCGGAGCAGGTTGCGGGGGTACGGACACTGACCCGGCAGGCAGGCGTCAGGCCGGTGATGGCCCGAGTGAGTCCCGGGGCCGCGGAGATCAGCGCGCTCGCCGGCCCGCCGGCTCCGCTGATGACCCCACCCGCTCCCCGTGC
>JBOHFX010000101.1:0-7343 GCA_050699875.1 Pseudonocardiaceae bacterium | reverse complement strand
GTCCATGCCCCGCGGCGCACAGGTGATCTATCCCAAGGACGCCGCGCAGATCCTGATGATGGGCGACATCTTCCCTGGTGCACAGGTGCTCGAGGCCGGAGCCGGCTCGGGGGCACTGACGTGTTCGTTGCTGCGGGCGGTGGGGGAGCGCGGCAACGTGGTCTCCTACGAGGCCCGCGCTGATCATGCCGAGTACGCCGAACGTAACGTCCAGCGGTTCTTCGCGTCCGCAGTGCCGAACTGGCAGCTCCGGGTGGCCGACCTTGCGACGCACCCAGCCGATGAACCGGTGGACCGAGTGGTGCTGGATATGGCCCGTCCTTGGGAAGCGCTGCCTACGGTGTCGGCGGCGTTGGTTTCCGGTGGCGTGCTGACTGTCTACGTGGCCACCACCACCCAGCTGTCCCGAAGCGCCGAGGCGCTGCGGGAGGCCGGTTGCTACACCGAGCCGCACGCCTGCGAGACCCTCCTGCGGCCCTGGCACGTGGTGGGGTTGGCGGTACGCCCTGAGCACCGGATGGTTGCGCACACCGCGTTTCTGCTGACCGCTCGGCGGTTGGCGGTGGGCGTCGTGCCGCTCCCTCCGCAGCGCCGGTCCAGCCGGTCCAACCGGCCTCTGCGGTAACCACGCCGAGGTTGCCGCCAGAAGCCTTCTCCGTTCGTACTCACGGTTCTGGCGAACTGTCCCGTACCGTTGAGGGTCTCGGAGAACCATGCGGGAGGAGGTGCCTCGTGCAGCACGATTATCCCGGTGACCGATCCGCCGAGGGTCGGGACCGAATCGACCCCGCTCTGGCTGCCCAGATCAGGGTCCTCGAGGACGAGGTGACGCTGCTGCGTCGTCGGTTGACCGAGTCGCCCCGGCATGTCCGGTTGCTCGAGGAGCGCCTCGCCGAGGCCTCCGCGTCAATGGCTCAGCTCACCGAGCGGAACGCCAAGCTGGTCGAGACGCTGCGGGAGGCCCGCAGCCAGCTCCTCGCGCTACGGGAGGAGGTCGATCGGCTGGCCCAGCCACCCAGCGGCTACGGTGTGTTCCTCGGCTGCTTCGACGACGGCTCGGTGGACGTGTTCACCTCCGGACGCCGGATGCGGGTGGCGGTGTCGCCCGCAGTCGAGGTGCCGCATCTGCGCCGAGGCCAGAGCGTGCGGCTCAATGAGGCGCTGACGGTCGTGGAGGCCGGCGCATTCGAGTCCACCGGCGAGGTCTGCGCACTGCGTGAAGTGCTCGATGACGACCGGCGGGCGTTGGTCGTCGGGCACGCCGACGAGGAGCGCGTGGTGTGGTTGGCCGACCCGCTGCTCCCCGGTCCGGATAACCCCGAGGCCGTGCCACTCAAGCCGGGTGACTCCCTGCTGGTGGACACCAAGGCCGCCTACGCCTACGAGCGGGTGCCCAAGGCGGAGGTGGAGGATCTCGTGCTGGAAGAGGTCCCCGATGTCGGGTACGAGGACATCGGCGGGCTGGCCAACCAGATCGAGCAGATCCGCGACGCCGTGGAACTGCCCTTCCTGCACGCCGACCTGTTCCGCACCTACGAGCTGCGCCCGCCCAAGGGGGTGCTGCTCTATGGACCCCCCGGATGTGGCAAGACCCTGATCGCCAAGGCGGTGGCCAACTCGCTGGCCAAGAAGGTGGCCCAAGTCCGTGGGGATTCCGAGGCCAAGAGTTACTTCCTCAACATCAAAGGCCCTGAGCTGCTCAACAAGTACGTCGGCGAAACGGAGCGGCACATCCGGCTGATCTTCCAGCGGGCCAGGGAGAAGGCGTCGGAGGGCACCCCGGTCATCGTGTTCTTCGATGAGATGGACTCGATCTTCCGTACCCGCGGATCCGGGGTTTCCTCGGACGTCGAGACCACGATCGTGCCGCAGCTGCTCAGCGAGATCGATGGTGTGGAGGGGTTGGAGAACGTCATCGTCATCGGCGCCTCCAATCGCGAGGACATGATCGATCCGGCGATCCTGCGCCCCGGACGGCTCGACGTGAAGATCAAAATCGAACGCCCCGACGCGGAAGCGGCCAAGGACGTCTTCTCCAAGTACCTGACGACGACGCTGCCGCTGCATGCCGAAGACCTTGCTGAGTTCGGCGGAGACCTGCAGGCCCTCATTCAGGCGATGATCCAGGGGACCGTCGAACGGATGTACGCCGAAAGCGAAGACAACCGGTTTCTCGAGGTCACCTATGCCAACGGTGACAAGGAGGTCCTCTACTTCCGGGATTTCAACTCCGGCGCGATGATCCAGAACATCGTGGACCGGGCGAAGAAGAAGGCCATCAAGTCAGTGCTGGAGACCGGTCAGCCGGGGTTGCGAATGACCCACCTGCTCGACTCGATTGTCGACGAGTTCGCCGAGAACGAGGATCTACCGAACACCACCAACCCGGACGACTGGGCGCGGATCTCGGGCAAGAAGGGAGAACGGATCGTCTACATCCGTACTCTGGTCACCGGCAAGAACGCCGACTCCGGTCGGGCGATCGACACCGCCACCAATACCGGTCAATACCTGTAACCAGCCGACCCACGCGGTGGCGTCTTGATCACGGCTGGCGCCGAAGCGACACGGAGTGTCGTCTCAGGCACCCAAATCATGATCTTGACGGCGGCTCGCGGATGCTCTACAGGATTCTTCTCGGTCTGTGACGTAGCGCACCCGGCGGTGCCGTTGGCGCGCATTTGTTGCTTCGCGGCTGAGATAGGCCGGGCCACCTGCGCCCGGGGCACGTACCCTGCCGGTATGCGCCGGATCATGGGGACCGAGGTGGAGTACGGCATCTCGGTGCCCGGAGACAGCTCCGCTAATCCCGTCCTGACCTCAACCCAGGTCGTGTTGGCTTACGCCGCGGCGGCCGAGGTACCGCGCGCCAAGCGAGCCCGGTGGGACTACGAGGTGGAGTCCCCGCTGCGGGACGCCCGCGGGTTTGACCTTGGTGTTCCCGGGATGGCGCAGCCCGACCCGGAACTGGATGATCTGGGCGCCGCGAACGTCATCCTCACCAACGGTGCCCGGCTGTACGTCGATCATGCACACCCCGAGTTCTCCAGCCCTGAGGTCACCAACCCACGCGACGCGGTGATCTGGGACAAGGCCGGCGAGCGGATCATGGAGGAGGCCGCGTTGCGGGCGCGCACCGTGCCCGACCAGCCTCCTTTCCAGCTGTACAAGAACAACGTCGACGGTAAGGGCGTCTCCTACGGCACCCACGAGAACTACCTGATGGCGCGCTCCACGCCGTTCACGATGGTCATCGCCGGGTTGACCCCGTTTTTCGTCTCCCGCCAAGTGGTGTGCGGATCCGGTCGGGTGGGCGTCGGGCCCGCGGGGGAGCAACCCGGGTTCCAGCTGTCCCAGCGGGCGGACTACATCGAGGTTGAGGTGGGGCTGGAGACCACGCTCAAGCGCGGCATCATCAACACCCGGGACGAGCCGCACGCTGATGCCGACAAGTACCGGCGGCTGCACGTCATCATCGGTGACGCCAACCTCGCCGAGTACTCCACCTACCTCAAGTTGGGTACCACGGCCTTGGTGCTGGATCTGATCGAAGCCGGGGAACGCTTCGACGATCTGCGGCTGGTCGATGCGGTACGGGCGGTGCACACGATCAGCCGCGATCCGTCCTTGAAGGCGACGGTGGAAGTGTCCGGTGGCCGCCAGTTCACCGGCCTGGATCTACAACGCGCTTACCACGAGCGGATCGCGCAGTTCTTGGCGCGCGAGGGCGGTCTGGAGGACAGCGCCGTGGAGGGCGCCGAGCACGTGCTGAGTACCTGGGGCGAGGTGATCGACGCGCTGGCTCGGGACCCGATGGAATGTGCCGATCGGCTGGACTGGCCGGCGAAGCTGCAGTTACTGGAGGGCTACCGGGCCCGGGACGGGTTGGGGTGGGCTTCTCCGCGGCTGCACTTGGTGGATCTGCAGTATTCCGACGTGCGGATGCACAAAGGCCTGTACAACCGCCTGGTGGCCCGCGGCTCCATGAAGCGCTTGGTCACCGAGGAGGAAGTGCGTGCAGCCATCACCCGGCCGCCGGAGGACACCCGCGCGTACTTCCGCGGTCGGTGTCTGGAGCGGTATGCAACGGAGGTGGCCGCGGCATCCTGGGATTCGGTGATCTTCGATCTGGGCCGCGAGTCGCTGGTCCGCATCCCTACCCTGGAACCGTTGCGGGGCACCCGTACCCACGTCGGTGCGCTGCTTGATGCTTCGAGCACCGCCGCGGAACTGGTGGAGGCGCTCACTCGAGGCTGATCACCCGACTGGCATGGCAGCGATTGTCGCTGTTGCTGGGTACTGTTTGGCTACAGGCAACTTGGGTCCGGGAGGGCGAGATGTCTCAGGAGAAGGTGCAGCGCCAAGGTGGCGGCGGTGGAGATGACGAGACGACCGACGGCGCGCCGGCCGGTCAGGAACGTCGAGAGAAGCTCGGCGAGGATGTGGACGCGATCCTCGACGAAATCGACGACGTGCTCGAGGAGAACGCCGAGGACTTCGTACGGGCCTACGTCCAAAAGGGCGGCCAATGACAATCGCTGTGTCTGGTCCGGGCATCATGCTCGGACCAGTCGGGTGACCGCTACCGGAGAGACTGTGACAGCGGTAGGGACAACGGGAGCTAGGAGACGATCACAGCCGATGGATCAGTCCTCGGTCGGACGCTATCCGGGCGCAGCTCTACCGGCGTCGTACTTCATGGTGGGCAGCTCGTCGTTCACCGAGTTTCTCGCGGCGTCGTCTCCAGAGATGTTGCCCGGACACCAGATCACCAGCGCGTCGGGTGGTGTGCCATCCAGTGCCGCTGCACCCTTGGCCACTCCGCACGGCACCACGATCGTGGCGGCCATCTTCCACGGCGGGGTACTCATCGCCGGCGACCGGCGAGCGACGGCCGGCAATCTCATCGCCCAGCGCGACATCGAAAAGGTGTTCGTCGTCGACGACTACTCCGCGGTGGGTATCGCCGGGGCAGCCGGTATCGGGGTGGAGATGGTGCGATTGTTCGCCGTCGAACTGCAGCACTACGAGAAGATCGAAGGGGTACCGCTCACCCTGGCCGGCAAGGCCAATCGGCTGGCCGGGATGGTTCGCGGCAACCTCGGTGCGGCCATGCAGGGGCTCGGTGCGCTGCCGCTGTTCGTCGGTTACGACATGGATGCGACCGACCCGGACCGGGCGGGTCGGATCGTGTCCTACGACATCGTCGGTGGCCGGTACGACGAGACAGCCGGTTACCACTCACTGGGCTCGGGCTCGTTGTTCGCCCGCTCGTCGCTGAAGAAGCTGCACGACCCGACGATGGACGCGGAGGCCGCCGTCCAGGTCGCCATGGAGGCGCTCTACGACGCCGCCGATGATGACACCGCTACCGGTGGGCCAGACACCATCCGCCGGATCTACCCGGTGGTGGTCACCATCACAGCAGCGGATGGAGCCGTCCGGATGCCTGAGGAGCAGGCCGGTGCGGTAGCCGAGGTCGTGGTGGAGGCCCGCAAGCGTAAGCCGGGAGGCTGACGTTACCCTCGCCGTCCGTCCGAAACCCACCGACGTGCGATCAGGAGCTTCCGCTGTGACGATGCCGTTCTACGCCTCGGTCGAGCAGATCATGCGCGACCGCTCGGAGCTCGCTCGCAAGGGCATCGCCCGGGGCCGCGGTGTGGTGGTGCTCAGTTACTCGCGCGGAGTGCTGTTCGTCGCCGAGAACTTGTCCACCGCGCTGCACAAGGTCTCGGAGATCTACGACCGGATCGGCTTCGCGGCCGTCGGTCGCTACAACGAGTACGAGAACCTTCGCCAAGCCGGGATCCGCCACGCCGAGATCCGCGGCTATTCCTACGACCGGCGTGATGTGACCGGGCGTGGCCTGGCCAACGCCTACGCGCAGACCCTCGGGACGATCTTCGCGGAGCAGCAGAAGCCTTTCGAGGTGGAGCTGTGCGTCGCCGAGGTGGGCGCCAACCCGGACTCCGACCAGCTCTACCACCTGACCTACGACGGCTCGATCGTTGACGAGCCCGACTACGTCGTGATGGGCGGGCAGGCGGACGCTATCTCCACGGCGCTCAAGGAGTCCTTCCGACAGGACATGGACACCGCGGAGGCCGTCGCCGCCGCGGTGTCCGCTCTGAGTTCGGCATCCACCAGCGTCAACGGGGCGGGCAAGCGCACCCTGGGAGTCGGTCAGCTCGAGGTCGCGGTGTTGGACCGGTCCCGCCCGCGCCGCGCCTTCCGCCGTATCACCGGGGCGGCCCTGACTGCGCTGCTTGCCACGGACACTCCGACCGCCGCCGATCCGGCGCTGCCAGACAACGGTGCTGACGCCGACGACCCGAACGGTGCGCCCAGCGACGCTGAGCCCACCACCGCCGACTGACCGCCGCGTCCTCAGTTCTCTGGATCGACGTCCGCCGGCCGATAGACCTTCAGGGCAGCTGGTTGGGTGTAGAACTCGAACCGGCGGCCCTCCGCGATGACCTCCCCGTCGGTGGCCAGCGCGACCGTTGGCCCGAGGACCTCGATCCGCAGCTCGGCCCGCTCCTGCTGAACATAGGTGCGGCTTTGCTCCAGCGCGCCGCACAGCGCTCCGATGAGGAAGCGGGTCCGGGACAGCCGTACGTCGGCACGGACATATCGGACGTCGAGCAGCCCGGAGTCCAGCCGGTGACGGGCTGCGGCGGCGAAGCCGCGGGGGCGGTAGAGTCCGTTGCCCACGAACACCAGCCACACCTTGCGCGGCTTGCCGTCGATGCGTACTAACAGCGGGTTCGACTCCCGAAGCACCCGGATCAGGGCGATGGCCGCCGCCGGCCACTTGCCCCAGTGTGATTCCCTGCGCTCCCGTAACTGCACCAGGTCGGGATAACCGCCGAGGCTCGCGGTGTTGACAAACCAGTGTGGTGGCATGTCGTCGACCTGCACCGCACCCAGGTCACTGCCACTGCGCTGCCGTCGCGCACCGCCTCGACCGCGTCAAGTAGATCTGTCACCCCGACGTCCCGGGCGAAGTGGTTCAGCGTGCCGGCCGGCACCACTACCAGCGGCAACCGCCGTCGGGCGGCCACCGAAGCCACGGCTGCCACCGTCCCGTCGCCGCCGGCCACCCCCAACGCTCGCACCGGCTGGTCGGAGGCATTCAGCTCGGCTTCCAGATGCTTGGTCACGTCACCGCCAGGCTCGGCGAACACCTGACGGGCGGCGGGCCAGACGGCAGCCAGCTCGACGCCGGGATGCTCGCCGTCGACTCCAGCACCGGGGTTGACCAGCACGACAAAACCCTCACCGTCGAGTAGCGCGGGGGCCCGTGCAGGGTGCCGGCTCGCCGCGGCTTCGCCGACCCGCAC
>JBOHFX010000100.1:0-1652 GCA_050699875.1 Pseudonocardiaceae bacterium | reverse complement strand
GCTCTGCTCATGCCTTATAGCATAATGCACTGCAAACTCAATTACAAGACACTACACTAGCCATGCCGCCAACAGGGCACCCTTCCCGGCAGCGCCGCAGCCCAGACAACACCCTGAGAAAGGTGGTGATCCGGTCGTCGAGGTCGATCAGGTGGAGGATGCAGTGGCAGCGGCCGGACCTGGCGTTGCAGGGTGCGCAAGAGATCTAAGCCTGTTGGTAAAGGGTGCCGGTAGTTAGGTGATCTTGATTAGGTGATCTTGTTTGATGTCGATCGGATCACGCTGGGCGCGTCGGTCGGGGACGTGAGGCGGGCTCCGGTGGAGGGCAGGTGTCCAAGCCAGTCGATCTACCAAGAGCCCGCGGATGCGGGTCTACCCCGTTGCTGCGTCGAAGGCTAGTTGCGCCACACCTGGTTGCTGGTGGGAAAGATCGTCCGGATGCTCGAGCAAGCCGTCGAAGCCGCACCACCCCTCGCGCCGGCGAAGGTGGTCGGCGGTCCGGCCCGCTTCGCCCGCGACCCCGACTAGTTCGCGGCCGCCACGCCGGTCACCGCGCCGCTGTCCGGGCCGGTGACCCGGACAGCCCGCGCGGGTCGGCGACCGCGCCGGCACCAGGAGTCGACGCCGAGCTGAAAGCCCTGCTGCGCAGGGTGAAACTCGGCCGCTGCGTGGACACGCTCCCGGAACGGCTCGCGCTGGCACGAGCCGAGTCGCTGCCGCACGCGGACTTCCTGTCCCTGCTGCTGTCCGATGAGGTCGAACGCCGCGACCGGTCCTCGGCCGTGCTGCGGGCTCGGGCCACGAAGCTCGATGCGGGCATGCGCATCGCCACCTTCAGCAGTGACACCGGTACCGTGTTCGACCGAGAGTTGTGGAACGAGCTGTGCTCGCTGCACTTTGTCGACGACGCCCGCGGCGTCCTGATCATGGGACCGGTCGGTCGCAACCATCGTGACCTCGAACCGGGACGCCAGTGAGTGGATCGCGCTGATGAGCGACCCACTGCTCGCCCAATCCGCCGTCGGCCGCCTCACCGCCACCAGCTACGAACTCGTCATCGAAGGAGAGTCCTACCGCCGCCGACAACGACCCCAACACACCGCCGCCCTCGGCGCGTCGCATTGACCAGAACAGGAGATCAGATGAGCATCGTCATGCTGCTCTGGTGGTCTCTAGGTCGTGGCAATCGGGTGGTCCCATCACGCTGGCAAGCGACAGCCGGGAGCGGCTTGGTTGCGATCCTCGCCCGATTCGAAAGCCGGGCGCTGCCTGGGCGCTGATGAACTTGCTCCGCCCAGTGTCCTCGTTGCGATCCTCGCCCGACTCGAAGCCGGGCGCTGCTGAGAAACAACCATCACGCCGCGCTCGATGTGCCGTTGCGATCCTCGCCCGACTCGAAAGCCGGGCGCTGCGATGCGGCGAGCAATACGACGGCCGCCAGACCCGGGTTGCGATCCTCGCCCGACTCGAAAGCCGGGCGCTGCGGCTCCCCGAACGACCCCGCTGCCCCTGACGACCCGTTGCGATCCTCGCCCGACTCGAAAGCCGGGCGCTGCATGCCGTGGTAGCGGTGGCGAACCCGACTCGCTGTTGCGATCCTCGCCCGACTCGAAAGCCGGGCGCTGCATGCCGTGGTAGCGGTGGCGAACCCG
>JBOHFX010000099.1:0-31206 GCA_050699875.1 Pseudonocardiaceae bacterium | reverse complement strand
ACCCTCCTTTGCAAAGCCACAGGTGGCGCTTGTGCGAAGCGCGCCACGGCAGGCCCACAGCCTCTGGTCCCGATATCCTCAAAACCGCCTCTGACCTGGGAAAACTTACCTTAAGTTAGTGGCATTGAACCTGGGCGCCATCGTCGGGCCGTTGCTTGCGCTCGGGCTGGTGTCGCTGTTCAGTGTCCGGACCGCGATTGTGGTGTCGGTCATTCCTGGGCTGCTCGCCGCCGTCGCCATTGTCTACGCGATCCAGCAAGCCAACCTCCCGAAGGTCACCGGACGCAAGAAGCTCCGTTTCCAGGTCCGACCCGTCCTGAAGGGTCAGCTGGGCCGCGTGATGGCCGGCTTCACCGCATTCGAGGTGGGCAACGTGGCCGCCACGCTGCTCATCCTCCGCGCCACTGACGTCCTCACCCCTGGACACGGCGTGGACGCCGCCACGCGAATCGCTATCGCCCTGTACGTCGTCTACAACGTCGCCGCGACGATCACATCCTTCCCGGCCGGTGGCTTCTCCGACAAGCTCGGCCGTCACGGACCACTTCTCGTGACCGCGACCGGTGTCGCAGCATTCCTACTATCCTATGGCCTTTTCGCGGTCTCTGGGCCGGTGATCGTCCTGCTCGGTGTGGCATTCGCCCTAGCCGGCGTTGGCATTGGCTGCGCAGAGACCGCCGAGCACGCCGCGGTGGCCGCCTTCGCACCGCCGGAGATTCGCGGCTCAGCGTTCGGTCTGCTCGCAACTGTGCAAGCGATCGGGAACGTGGCAGCCAGCGCCATCACCGGACTGCTGTACACGGTGGCATCGCCGATGGTCGCGTTTACCTACCTGGCGGCGTCGCCAGGTCGCGAAGTCCAGTGCGGCGGTCCTGGGTAGCCGGGTGTCGCGGCCCGGGGTGGCCGGTGCGGTGCTGGCCGGTGCGGTGCTGGCCGCTTCGGCGGGGTGGCGCAGCAGCCGCCCGAATCCTTCCTCGGTGAGGATCTCCCCCACGCTGGTGCGGTTGAGCGGGGTGCCGTCGGCGGCCAGCCGCGCGGAGATCTCGTAGGTCGACAGTCCCTGCCGGCGCAGTTCGATCACCCGGGCGCGGGCGCGGTCCTTGGCCGGGGCCACCCCGGGCGGCGGCCCGGGCTTGCCGGGCGGGGCGAACAGCTCCAGGCGCCCGGCCCGATACTCGCGCACCAGGTTCACCATCGCCCACCGGGTGTAGCCAAAGCGCTGCGCGGCTTGGGCATGGGTGAGGCCCTCGACGAAGAACCCCCGCAACGCCTCGTAGCGACGCTGGTTGACCTGCTCCGGCGCGGTGAAGAACTCCGCCCCCACACCTTGCGGTGATCTGACTGTCATATCGCGGTTCTTGCCAGGTGAACCCCACGCCCGGGTGGACCCTCCGGCAGCGGGTGCCGGGCCGGTTCGAGGCGCCACCTCGCATCTTCCCTGCTCAGCGGGGGATCACGACGGGTCCAGCTTCAGAGATCACGACACGATAACGAAGTGCAGGTCCGTGGTTCAGCAGGTCGATAGCCACAAGTACATCCAGTGCGACGACGTCGGTGCGGCAACGCTTTCCCAAGTCAACAGGGCCTCGAGCCAGCAGCCAGGCATGCTAGCCAGGCACGACGTTGCGCCGAATCACCCACGTGGAAATCCGCGTTAGCCGCACTGGCCTGTGCACTCGACTTGGCGACTGTGAGCGACAGGGTGGAAGCGGCTGTGTCGCGACTGCTTGGGGCATTACGGGACCGGGACCGCTGGCTACTGATCTACGACAATGCCGAGCAGCCCGCTACGCTGGCGCCATTCCTACCGGGCGGAGCCGGGCACGTAGTGATCACCTCCCGCAACCCGGACTGGCGGGAGCTGGCTGCGGCGTTGCCGGTGGACGTGTTCGGCCAGGACGAGTCGATCGCCCTGCTCCGCGACCAGGTACCCAAACTCGACGTGAAGGACGCCGGCCGAGTCGCTGATGCGGTTGGCAACCTGCCATTAGCGTTAGCCCAGGCCGCTGCGTACCTCGATGAAACCGGCACGCCCGTCGACGAGTATCTACGCTTGTTGCGGGAGCGCACAGCAGAGATCCTCAGCCATGGGGCTCCGGCGAGCTATTCCGCGTCGCTGGCCGCCGGACTGGGGCTAGCGTTCGATCAGTTGGCCAGCGAGGAGCCAGCCGGATTGGCGCTGCTGCGAGTAGCGGCAGTGCTTGCGCCAAAGCCGATTCCGTTCACCCTGTTTACTGCCCAACCCAACCTGCTTCCGCCAGTGTTGGCTGCGGCAGCGGATGATCCGCTTGCATTTGCTGGGCTCACCCGGCAGCTCCGTCGCCGCGCCCTCGCACGGGTCGGGCCGGACAGTCTGCAATTGCACCGGCTGGTGCAAGCGATTCTCCGCCGCCATCCCGCCAGCCCCAGCGACATCGACTCGACCACGATTGCCTGGGCGCTTCTGCGACATGCGGTGCCTGTCGATGTGTGGAATAACCCGGCTACGTGGCCGGTCTGGCGGCAGTTGCTTCCGCACGTGCTCGCAGTCACCGATTCGATCCGCTACTTTGGCCATGTTCAAGCCATCCCCGAGGCTGCGTCGTGGCTGCTCCTCCACGCTGCAAGCTATTTGCATACACGAGGGGAACCGCGAGCGGCGCTACCGTTGTACGAGCGGGTGCACCAGGTCAACAGTCAGCAGCTCGGCGCGGATCACCCCCACACCCTTAATTTGGCCAACCATCTCGCCAATGCCCTCCACGACCTCGGCGAGTACCAGGCGGCCCGTACCCTGAATGAGGAGACTCTTGCCCGTAGCCGTCGCGTTCTCGGTGACGATCACCCCGACACGCTGGACGTAGCCAACAATCTCGCCCACGTTTTGCGCGCTCTGAGCGAGTACCAGGCGGCCCGAGCCCTGAATGAGGACACGCTGATCCGCCGCCGTCGGGTCCTTGGTGACGACCATCCCGACACCCTCGCCTCAGCCAACGGCTTCGCGATCGGCTTGCACGAGGTCGGCGAGCACCAGGCTGGCCGTGCCCTGCGTGAGGACACTCTTGCACGCCGCCGTCGGGTCCTAGGCGACGACCATCCCAACACCTTGGAATCAGCTCACAACCTTGCCCTCGATGTGCACCGAGCCGGCGAGCACCAGCCTGGCCGTGCCCTGCATGAGGACACTCTTGCTCGCCATCGGCGGGTTCTGGGTATGGACCACCCCCGAACCTTGGGCTCGGCCAGCAGCCTTGCCAACGACCTGGCCAACCTCGGCGAATATCAAGCGGCCCGGGCCCTGGACGAGGATACTTTTGCTCGCTACCGGCGGGTCCTCGGTGATGACCACCCGGACACGCTGAAATCGGCCAACAACCTCGCCAACGACCTGACCAACCTGGGAGAGCTGGTCTGTGCCTGCGAATTGCGAAAGTGGATCGAACGCCAACGCGGCATGGACGATCCAAAGGAATGATTGAGGTGGACGTCGACCAATTCGCCCACGGCAGGAACTGGGTGGGTTCGGTGACCACGAGCGTCCGCCGGGACGACTCGCGCGAGCACGGCCGCAAGGCCGCGCGCAGCATGCGGGATCGCCAGCTTCGCGCCGCCGCAGGCGGCGTGCTTGATCCTCTAGAGCACATTTCGGCAACTGCAACAAGGTAACATCGCAAAAATGCAACTGTGGTCATCCAGTTCGAATTGGACAATCAGTTGGACAAAGATCAATCATAGGGCTGGATGGGCGGGTATCCTCGCTGGTGAGCAGGGGTGGCCAGGGGCGGGGTCGAACCGCCGTCCTTCCGATTTTCAGGACTACGGTGGTGCGTTCGTGCCGGGTCGGCACCGTCCATGACCAGCGCCGCAACAGCCTCGCGGTAGCCGACGGACGCCCGCGAACGAACGCGAATGAGACGGAAATCGAGACGACCGGTCTCGCATAGAGCCCGCTCCGCTACCACAGTAAGCGACCTCGCGCTAGTCGCGTTGGCATAGAGCACACCATCCCATAGTTGACCGATGGGACTGGCACTGCCGATGGCTATTAATGTCCTCTACAACTGCGAAGCTGAGGACGCCATCACTTGAAACGATTCACCCAGTGTGTGACCATCGACGTTCGCACGCCACTCATATCGGCCAGGCGACAGGGACATCGGCGCCACATTGACAGCAAAGACTGCGCTCAGCGTGCTACCCGGTGCGATACCAGCTGGTCGGCCAACTTCAAGATCGATCTGGCTAACGAGCGGCTGTGGTCCAGTAGGCCCAGGCATGGACACCGGTTGGCCGTCGTCAGTGACCAACTCCACCCGTACGGGCAGCTTCTGGTTCGTACGATCCCAGGGGACCTGGATCATCAATGCCACTGCGTGTGGAGCAGTTGGACTACCTGTGATCGTCCAGCCAGCGCCTAGCATATGAATTTTGCCAGTCGCTGCGTCCGTTTGGGCTGCGTCGCACAGGATGAGTTTGAACCCGATCTGTGGCCTTGTCAGCGGCACACGACCGCCTCAACCCACGTCGTGGGCTCGGAGTGCCCAACCCACTCGCCGCTCGCTGACGGCGCCAAGAATACCGTCACCCCGCGGTCGTTACGCAGGCCGGTGACAAAGTCTGGTGGTCGGCGGCGGATCTGCTGGATCTTCTCGATAGGCTCGTCGTCTTCCCAAAAGTCGTCGTCAACCATGGCGGGCGCTCCTTCCTGGCCTAGTCAACGAAGTACACACTGCCCAGCTTCCAAGCATCCCCCATTGGGTGCTCCGCTGGGTAGAGCACGACCGTGGCGGGTCGCCCTCGGATTGCCACATCGATCAAGGCGCGACGTCCCCGCTCCGGATCGTCATCCCACCGGCCGTAGAGCCCGCGTACGCACTCGACTGCGTCCCGCAGCTCTTCCTCGGTGACGCCGTGGATCTGAGCGATCTTCTGGGCGGTTCGGCGGCTGATGCTCAGCTCTGCCACCCATAGCCTCGTCACGTCCACCGGTCCTTACTCCGGTACGTCCCATCACCGTGGGGATGCACGGTGCCAGAACTACTCATCATTACTCGTTGCCGCACCTCGGAGGAAAGATCACGCTAAACAAGCATCCGACTGTTCGGCACCCCCCAGGGGCGGCTGGCGCCGTCGCCAACGATGGCACAGTGATATGGCGAAGCAAGCGGCGGGAACGAGCCTCTTCAGGGCGCTGGTTCGACGCGATTTCTGGCCGGTACATAATCGTGGTTGAGTACTGACCGATCTGGCGGTGGTGACCGATGCCCTCGCCAAATGTTCAGGCCTGCTTCCGAGACAAGCAACCAACCCTGGCGGCAAGCACGTAACGCAACGTCTAATCTCTCCGACACCCAGCACAGCGGCTACGCCCGTTCGTCGGAAGGACGCGAACCGCACGTGATCACTGGCGACCTCAAAAGCAAGATCGACCGTATCTGGGATGCCTTCTGGTCCGGTGGCATCGCCAACCCTCTGGAGGTCATCGAGCAGATCACCTACCTGCTGTTCCTACGCCGGCTGGACGATCTGCACACTCTGGAGGAGAACAAGGCCACCCGGACCCGGCGGTCGATGGAGCGACGGATCTTCCCCGAGGGCAACGACGAGCGCGGCCGCGTCTACGACGACCTGCGCTGGTCACGGTTCGAGGATTTCGCCCCCGCCGAGATGTTCACCGTGGTCAGCGAGCACGTGTTCCCGTTCCTGCGCACGTTGGGTGGCGACGGCTCCACCTACGCGCATCACATGCGCGACGCGCGCTTCACCATCCCCACCCCTGCGCTGCTGGCCAAGGTGGTCGACCTGCTCGGCCACATACCCATGGACGATCGTGACACCAAGGGCGACGTCTACGAGCCAGAAAGCGGTGTCCGGACCATCTCGCTGGACGGGTATACGGTCGCGCTGCTCCACAGCTACCTCAAGCTGCTGGACAGCGAGCGTGAAGCATTCAGCGAGCGTGAAGCATTCAGCGCCGGATACCCGACACACGGCAAGCTCATGCGGTACGAGAGCGGGCGGCCACTGCACGCAGACACGATCACTCGGCGATTCAACCGGCTGGTCGATCTGGCCGGAGTGCGCCGGATCAGACTGCACGACATCGCCACACGTACGCCACGCTGTCGCAAATGAGCGGAATTGCATCTGATGCATCATTCGGCAAGATCCGTGGACGGCTGGTGCATGCGACGTCGCCGTTCGAACTAGGTCATGGCCGGTTGGTAGAGATCTCGTCGCACATACTCTCGCCAGGCGATAGACACTGCAGATGCATTGAATGCCACGATGTTGCAGTCGATCCGGTGGCATCCCTCGCCGGATAGTCGCACCAGATGCAACTGATCAGATCGACTGCCGCGTCGCTTCCGCTCCTCAGCGCGCTGCGCGCGCCTGCGGTGCGGGTCGACTTACCATCGAGCCACCGGGAGCATTCGCGCGGTTGGGAACATTGCTCTACCAGTTGATAGCGGTATCGCACCGAAGATCGTCAGCGACCGCATCGGCCACTCAGACCTGAGCGTGACCTTTCAGGTCTACGGACACCGGTCCACAGGTCAAGACCGGGAGGCCGCTGAGCTGGTTGCCGCGCTCATCCGCCAGGCGCTGGACCTGTCGAGCACATCACAGATCTGGTCACATGTAGCACAAAGATGGCCCCCAAGACGATGTCCTGGGGGCCATCTTGCCTGGTAGCGGGGGTAGGATTCGAACCTACGACCTCTGGGTTATGAGCCCAGCGAGCTACCGAGCTGCTCCACCCCGCGTTGGTGAACGCCACCTTACGCGTGCGGTTGGAGGAGGGGCAAATCGGGAGGTCATCGGTCAGCCCCCACCGGTGGGCGGTGCGGGCGACTCGCCACCGGATGCCGCAGCGGCCGTGTCAAACCGCTTGGTGGCGGCATCGAGATCGGCCAGCGCTCGGCCCTGCGCCGTGAAATCGCCCGCGGCCTGCGCCTGACGCAACTGCCTGAGCGCAGCTCCGATGTCGGTGACAGCCTGGCGCATCTGCTGACTCGCGACACCGGCACCCGCACCGGCCGCGGCCGGGGATGACTCGCCCACAGTGGATGGTCCCGCCGGCTGGCCGGGCAAGACGGTTTGATCCCCGGCGCCGGCGAAGACCTGGTTGAGCGCCTCTCGCAAGGTCGGGGCGTACCCGATCCGATCGCCGTAGGCCACCAGTACCCGATTCAGTTGCGGGAACGCCGCCTGCCGGTTCGCTCGCTCGATATAGACCGGCTCCACATACAGCAGACCTCCGCCGATCGGGAGGGTGAGCAGGTTGCCGTAGCGAACGTCGGTTTCAGACTGCCGCAGCAAATTGAGCTCGGCGCTCACTTCCGCGGAGGATACGAATCTGTTCTGGACCTGTTCAGGGCCCAGGGTTTGGGACTCGCCGGGCAGCTCGAGTACGGTGATCTTACCGTAGTTCTCCGGATCGCTTCCCACCGAGATGTAGGCTGCCAGGAACGGTCGGCGCAGGCTCACCAGCGCGCTGGTCAGCTGGAACTCCGCGGAGCCTTCACCGTTCGGCGGCCCCGCCAGAACGTAGTACGGTGGCTGGTCGACGCCCTGCTGATTCTGCGTCGGGTCAGCTGGCACATTCCAAAAATCGTCGTTGGTGAAGAACACCGACGGGTTGTCCACGTGGTAGCGCGCAAGCATCTCGCGCTGCACCTTGAATAGGTCCTCCGGGTAGCGGAAGTGCTCCCGCAACTCGGGGCTGATCGCGCTTGCGGGCTGCACCGTACCCGGGAACACATTCATCCAGGTCCGCAAAACCGGGTCGCTCTCATCCATCGCGTACAGCGTCACGGTGCCGTCATAGGCGTCCACAGTGGCTTTGACCGAGTTACGGATAAAACTGATCTCCTCGTCGGGCAGGCGAGACACCCCGGTCAGCGAGTCGGTGGTCGCTTCGCCCAACACGGTCCGCTGTGCGTACGGATAATTGTCCAGTGTCGTGTAACCATCGAGTATCCACTCGACCCGACCGTTGATCACAGCAGGATATGGGTCGCCGTCGACAGTAAGCCAGGGCGCCACCTTCTGCAGCCGCTCCCTCGGATGCTGATTGTAGATAATCTTCGAGTCTGGGCCGATCGCCTGGTTGAACAGAATGTTCCGCTCACCGTAGTACGCGGCGAACACCAACCGGCTCGTCCAACTTCCCAGCGGTACCCCACCCTTACCCTGGTAGGTGTAGTTCTCGGGACGACCGTCGAACTCCCGGGCAGCGGCACCGGGGTTGCCCCCGACGATGGCGTAGTCGTCGATCAACTCCCCGAAGTAGATGCGCGGCTGCTGCACCGGGATATCGCCTTGTCGCGAGGTATCCGACACGGTGAACACCGGGTAGCCACTGCCCTCCCCCGAGCCGGCCGAGTTCACGGTGTTGGCCGGGGCGGCGACGAAGCCGTTGCCATGGGTGAAAGTCAGGTGCTGGTTGATCCAGGTGCGCTGGTTCTCGGCCAACGACGCAGACTCCAGTTCCCGTACCGCAACAACGTAGTCCTGCGTCTCACCATTGATGGTGTAGCGGTCGACGTCAAGCTTGTCCGGGAAACCGTAAAAGTTTTCCCGCTGCTGCAGCTGAGTGAAGGTTTGAGACAACACATTGGGATCCAGCAACCGTATGTTCGGAATCGTTGAGGTGTCGGCCCTCACGTCAGCCGGCGAGGCGACGCCGGCGTAGGGCGTGGACGTGACATGCCGGTCGGTGATTCCGTAGGCCTCCCGCGTCGCCAGGATGTTGCGTTGGATGGACGGCGCCTCCCGCTCGTTGGCGTTGGGACGAACCACGAACTGCTCCAGGACCGCCGGCCATGCCGCACCCACGAGGACACTGGACAGCACCAGAAGCGCGATGGCGATCGCCGGTAGTTGCAGGTTGCGCAGCACTGCGCCGACGAAGAAAGCCACCGCGCAGATCACTGCGATGCACAGCAGTATGATCTTGGCTGGGAGCACGGCATTGAGATCTGTGTAGCTTGCCCCGGTGAACAACGGATTACGCCGGGAGAACAGCAGATCGTAGCGATCCAGGAAGTAGCCGACGGCTTTGAGCAGCACGAAAACGCCCGCCAATACCGCGAGCTGGACTCTGGCCGGACCGGACAGCTGTCCGCCCCGGCCCGCCAGCCGCAGTCCACCGAACAGATAGTGCGTGATCAAGGCCCCGAGGAAGGAGATCACCACGGCGACGAACGCCCAGCCCAGCAGCTTGTGATAAAAGGGCAGCTCGAAGGCATAGAAACTGACGTCGTTGCCGAACTGGGGATCCGAGGCACCGAAGCTGGCTCCCCGCAGGAACATCTGCACCGTCTGCCAGTCGCCCAACGCGGACAACCCGGCGATCAGCCCCACCAGTAGCGGTACGGCGACGCCCACCAGCCGCAGCCGTGCGACGATCGCGGTGCGGTACCGAGCCACCGGATCTTCCGGTCCCACCACTGGCACAAAAACCGGCCGGGTGCGGTAGGCGATCACGATGCTCAGCGCGAGCAATCCGCCGACCGATAGCCCGACGATCACCATCTGCACCAGGCGGGTTGTCAGCACAGTGGAGAACACCGATCGGAAGCCCGTCTCCTTGAACCACAACCAGTCGACGTACGTGTCGATCAGCCGCGATCCGATGATGAGCGCCAGCAGTGCGACGGCCCCAATGGTGATCAGGATTCGGGCGCGGGGAGAAAGGGCGGGAACTCCGACGGGGGGCCTGTTGGCCACAGGACACGCTCCTGGAGACGACGGCGGTGCAGGGCGGACCCTCCCCCGTGGCCGAGCCACCACGCCGGGTTGAGTCCTGCCTGTCCAACTCTACGGAGGGCCTCGGGGTTCCGATTCTCCAGCCAGTAGCGCTGGGCCGGGTTTGAGCACGAGTGCAACGATGGCCGGATGAGCGAGCCGCAGCCGTCCCCGTCGATGCTGTCCCAAGCGTTGCCGGCCACCGCCCGGGAGGTCGAGGAGTTTGTCGCGGCCGCCGGATGGGACCAGCAGCCGCAGCTGTTTGCTCTGGTGGCCACCACGACGCTGCTGGCCAGCCAACCAGAACTGGCCGATCAGCTGGACCCGCAAACCGCGCTCACCCCAGTCGCCCAGGATGCTTTACCTGCAGGCGAGCTCGATGCAGCGCTGGCTGGCATCGAATGGCCCGACTCGGTCGCCGGCTGCGCGTTGGCCCAAGAGATCGTGGTGCTCCCGCCCGAGGCCGAAGCCCGTCTCAGCGAGCTGCCCGGCGACCCGGCGCGGGCCCGCAGCGTTGCGGCCCAGCACCCACAGCGGCGGGAGGGCAGGCTGGTCGCGGCCGTGCTCCGGGACGGCTGCGGAGCCTGCGTGCTGCGGTTGCGGCCCCACTCGAGAGACGGCCAGGGGCACGACGAGATGGTGGAGAACCCGAAGCTCGCTCCGAACCTGCTCCGTGCGCTACTGGCGACGTTGCGCTAGCGCGCTCATGACGTGCAGCCAGGCGGCTGCTGACCGGCTCGCACCGCGTCCAGCGCTTGCACCGCCTCTGCCAAGGTGTTTACCCGTACCAGCCGCAGGCCGTCGGGGACCCGCGGCATGGCCTCCGCGCAGTTGCCGGCGGGCACCAGGAACACCGACGCCCCCGCCTCACGGGCCCGGATCATTTTGAGCGGAACTCCTCCGACCGGACCCACCTGGCCATCCGTGGTGATCTCCCCGGTGCCCGCCACGAAGGTGTCGCCGGTCAGCGGGCCCGGCGTCAGCTTGTCCACGATCGCCAGCGCGAACATCAGGCCCGCCGACGGACCTCCGACATCGGCCAGACTGATGGCGATGCCGAAATTCACGTCGGGGGAGTCGGCGACGCCGACGCCCAGATAGCCACGATCAGGTCGAACTCCCGCTCCCAAGCTGATCGCCGTCTCCTGCGGCGGGGCGTCACCGCGCTGGAAGCGCACCTGTACGAGCTGCCCGGGGCGGCTACCCGCGAGCACATCGATCACCTGCTGCGCGGTGTGGACCTCCCTACCGTCGACGGTCAGCAAGCGATCTCCAACGACGAGTGTCCCGCTTGCAGCTCCGTCGGCGGCTACCTGGCCGGCCACCACCTCGGTCGGGTAACCCAAGTAGCGCAACGCTGCGGTCTTGGCATTGGCCTCCGAATCCCGGAACAGCTCTTGGCTCTGCTTTTCGACCTGCTGATCGGACAACTCAGGCGGGAAGATCTCGTCGCGGGGAACCAGCGCGCTACGCCCCGATATCCACAATGTAAGCGCCCCGTAGAGAGTCACGTTGTCGACCACCGAGACCGTCGTCATGTTGAGCCGACCGCTGGTGGGATACGTCTGGGTGCCCCTGATGTCGACCACCGTCTTGCCTGCCACCACTCCGAGCGTGTCGAAGGTGGGCCCGGGACGAAGCGCGACATAGGGCACTGGCGCTAGTGCACCCAGCAGCCCGAGCGCCATGGCGAGCCCGAGGCTGATGAGCAAAGTCCACGTTCGGCGGCTCACGGCCGCACAGCGTACGTGCCATGGGCCCGCGTACCGTGGAGTCATGAGTGATGTGCCCTTCGGATTCGGCTCTCAGGACCCCCGCGACCCCGACCGGAGGAACCCTCCCGAAGGCGGCGGCAGTCCCGACCCGGCCAACCCGTTCGCGGCCTTCGGGGCCGGCGGCTTCGATGTCGGTGCCCTCGGCCAGATGCTCACGCAGCTGGGGCAGATGCTCAGTCAAGGTGCGGCCAGCGGCAGCGGCGGTGGCGGCCCGGTGAACTACGACCTGGCCAAGCAGATGGCAGTACAGAAGCTGTCCACGACCGGGCTGCCCTCTGCCCAGCAGGCAACCGCGATCACCGATGCGGTACGGCTGGCGGAGCTGTGGCTGGACCCGGCGACCGCGCTGCCCGCCGGCACGCACAGCAGCGCCGCGTGGGCGCCGCGGGACTGGGTGGAACACACTTTGCCCACCTGGCAGCGATTGTGCGACCCGGTGGCCCGCCGGATGGCCGGCTCGTGGATTGACGCCCTACCCGGCGAAGTCCGGCAGGCAGCCGGTCCCCTGGTGGCGATGGTCGAACAGATGGGCGGGATGGCGTTCGGGTCGCAGCTCGGCTCGGCCTTGGCCCAGCTCGGTGGCGAGGTGCTCACGTCCACCGACATCGGGCTTCCCTTGGGACCGTTGGGCGTTGCGGCGCTGCTGCCGGCCACGATCGAACAGTTCTCCGCCGGGCTGGAGCGCAAGGGCTCTGAGGTGATCGTGTTCCTGGCCGCCCGGGAGGCCGCCCACCATCGCCTGTTCGTGCACGTGCCGTGGCTACGCCAGCGGCTGCTGGGCACCGTCGAGGAGTTCGCGCAAGGTATGCAGGTGGACGCCGATGCACTTCAGGAGCTCGCGCACCAAATCGACCCCACCGACCCGCAGAGTATGAATCAGCTGATGTCTTCCGGGCTGCTGGAGCAGCGGCCGAGTCCGGAACAGAAGGCGGCGCTGACCCGGCTGGAGACGCTGCTTGCGCTGGTCGAGGGATGGGTCGACGTCGTTGTCGCGGACGCGTTGGGCGAGCGACTTCCGGGCTCTGATGCGCTGCGGGAGACGCTGCGACGGCGGCGCGCCTCGGGAGGTCCGGCCGAGCAGACCTTCGCGACGCTGGTGGGCCTGGAGCTGCGACCGCGAAAGCTCCGGGCGGCAGCCGAGTTGTGGCGTGCGCTCACCGACCGGCTGGGTGTCGAGGGCCGGGACAGCCTGTGGACCCACCCGGATCTGCTCCCCACGGCAGAACAACTGGATGATCCCGCCGCGGTCGTCGAGCGAGCCGCCCGCCACGCCGCCGATCTGGATGACCCGATCGCTGCCCTGGAGCGCACCGCGGCGGAGGCGCCACGGGAGGAGCAGCTCCCTGAGGACCCCGGGGCTACCGGCAGCGACCGGCCTGAGCGCCCCACGGAGTAATCCGTCTTCCAGGCTGTCCACAACCTGTCCACAACTGTGGGCAGCCTGTGGACAGCAAGTTGAGCAGTCAGGGTGCACCCTCCAGGATTGCGGGCATGAGTCCGCCAAGCTCCCTGGTCGTGTCACCTGCCGTCTCCCTTCCCACAGCTGCCCCTTCTAGCACGTCTGACCTTCCCGATCGGTTGCGGCTTGCACCGGGCCGCGCCGCCCTCTGGCGTTCCCCCACCTGCTTGCAGCTCGGGTTGGATCAGCATCGGGCCATGGTCCTCGACGATCTACCGGAACCGCTGGCCGCGCTGCTGAAGCGGATGGACGGCGTCCGCCGGACAGCCGAGCTGATCACCGAGGCACAGGCTGCCGGATCCTCCCGTGACGACGTCCTGTCGATGCTCACCGACCTGCATACTTGCGGCCTGGTGCAGGACGCTTCGGCCGTCGACCACGGTCCACCGGGTTGGCACCGCGTCGCACTGGCCAGCGAGGCGGCCGGCTGGTCGGTGAATTCCAACAGCGAGACCCGACAGGTACTGCGCCGGCGCCGCGAGGCCGCCGTGCGGGTGGTCGGATCCGGCCGAGTGTCGGTGGCGGTGGCCATCGCGCTGGCCGCAGCCGGGGTTGGTCACATGGCGGTGCACGCCACCGGGAATGTCGTCGCCGCCGACCTGGGCACCGGCTTCCTCCCCGACGACCTCGGCCGATCCCGCGCGGCAGCGGCGGCCGACGCGGTGCGTCGTGGCGCACCTGAGGTGATCGTGTCCGCTCGCCGTAGACCGGACCTGATCGTGCTCTGTGACGTGGTGGTGCCGGAGCCGGCATTGGTGAACGAGCTGCTCGCGACCCGGATTCCACATTTGATCGGCTACGCCCACGAGGGAACGGCGGTGGTGGGCCCGCTGGTATGGCCCGGTCGCAGCAGCTGCCTGCGCTGCGCCGAGCTACACCACGCGGCGCGCGACGTGGCCTGGCCGAAGCTGGCGGCCCAGTTCGTCGGACAGGTCCCGGCCGCCGGATTGGCCTGTACCCAGCTCGCAGCGGCCCTGATCGCCGAGCAGGTGCTTACCGCGCTCGCCGGCCCAGCGGCCGGTCTGCCGATCCCGCCGACGTGGGGCGCCACGCTGGAAGTGGACCCGGTGCACGGCACGTTACGTCGCCACCCCCGCCCAGCCCATCCGGGGTGCAGCTGCGGTGCCGGATAGACCGGGCCACTACTACGCGGGGCACAGCCGGGAGACAATTACACCGTGACCGACATCCCGCGCAGAGCCACGAGACGGACGGCTCGGCTCGCCAGCCTGCCGCTCGGGGTGGCCGGGCGCGTCGCTGCAGGCTGGGGCAAGCGGCTGGCCGGGCAGGACGCCCGCGACGTCAATGCCGAGCTCAGCGCACGCACCGACGAGCAACTCTTCGCGGTGCTCGGTGAGCTCAAGGGCGGCGCGATGAAGTTCGGCCAGGCGCTGAGCGTCTTCGAGGCGGCGATTCCCGACCAGCTGGCCGCGCCGTACCGGGAGGCCCTGACCAAACTGCAGTCTTCGGCACCGCCGATGTCCCCGCAGTCAGTGCTCCGGGTACTCGACGAGCAACTCGGCTCGGGATGGCGTCGCCGCTTCATCGAGTTCTCCGATGAACCCGCGGCAGCCGCCAGCATCGGGCAGGTGCACCAGGCGGTGTGGCATGACGGCCGTGAGGTCGCGGTCAAGGTGCAGTATCCGGGCGCGGACGAGGCGTTACGATCCGACCTGCGGCAACTGCAGCGGTTCAGCCGGTTGTTTCAGGCGATCGTGCCCGGGATGGAGGTCAAGCCGCTGCTGGCCGAGTTGCGGGATCGGATGGTGGAGGAGCTTGATTACCGCGATGAGGCCGATAACCAGCGCGTGTTCGCCTCCGCCTTCCGTGGCCACTCTGACATAGCCGTCCCCATGGTCGTCGCCAGCGCGCCGAAGGTCATGGTGACGCAGTGGATCACCGGAACACCGATGGCACAGATCATCCGCTGTGGTTCACCAGCCGAGCGAGATGACATCGGTACCAAGCTGTCGCTGTTCCACTCCTCCTCCCCAGCACTCACCGGGCTGCTGCACGCGGATCCACACCCGGGCAACTTCCTGCGCCTACACGATGGTCGGCTGGGCGTTCTCGACTTCGGCGCGGCAGCGAAGCTGCCCGGTGGCCTCCCGCGCACGCTGGGGGTAGCGACCCGGCTGGCTGTCGAGGAGCGTTCCGACGAGCTGCTGGAGCTGCTGCGCTCGGCAGGCTTCGTCCGCGCGGGTATGCAGCTACGAGCTGAGGACGTGCTGGCCTACCTCGCTCCCTTCGCTGATCCGCTGCGCACCGAGACCTTCCACTTCACCCGGGCCTGGATGCAGGCTCAAGCCGAGCGTGTCGGTGACTTCTCCGGGCCGGACTTCCGGACCGGCCGAGCGCTGAACCTGCCACCCAGCTACCTGCTGATCCATCGGGTGAGTACCGGGACGTTCGGCGTGCTGTGCCAGCTCGATGCCACCGTGCCGCTGCGGGGTATCACTCAGCGCTGGCAACCGGGTTTCGCCAGCTGATCCGCCCGCCCGAGTCCGACCTAGCCACCTGCGAGGGTTCGGGACGAGGACGATCTGTCGAAGGGTGCCGGCTATATGCGCTCCACCGCCCGGCGGGCGCGGCGGTCGGCGTAGCGAGCTAGGCGCTGCCACCGGCCAGCCGTGGCGAGCCTTCTGGCCAACCGTTCCTGGTGAGCCCGGCGTTGGTCATCACGCATTCGTTCCCTGGCGAGGATTTCGTGCAGCAGCATGGCGTCGGAGCTCCTGGGTCGAGTGATCGGCCGGGGAAACGGGCGACCGCCCGGCTCGGCGAGGGTTGGTAGTTGTGGGTAGGCGGGAGGAGGGTTGGGGGGCTCGTGAAGAGCCCCCCAACTCACGCGGCGGTGTCCCGTCCGGCGCGCTCGCGGTCGGCGCGGTCTCGCTCGAGGGCGGCCTTGCTGGGCCGGCCACGCGGGCGCTTGCGCGGGACGACTGCGCCATGTTCGAAGATCTCGCCACCCCACACACCCCAGGGCTCCTGTCTGAACAGCGCACTGTCCAGGCAGGCAGCCTTGATCGGGCAATCGGTGCAGAGCTGCTTGGCTTGTTCCAGCTCGGCAGGCGACTCCGCAAACCAGAGGTCTGGATCGTGTGAACGGCAAGGCAGGGTGTCCGACCCGGCCGGTGCGGTATCGAGCAGGTGGGCCAGCTCTTCCCCACCCAGCAGGTCGGGCAACGCCCCGCCGTCCAGGGGGACGGTCGCGGTCAACACTTGTCTCTCCTCCTCGGTGGTGGTGCCGATGGAGCCGGTGCCGTGCCCGCCGCGGGGATGAGGACCTTGCAACACACACGAAGGCCGCGGATCCCGCTGCGGGGTCCGCGGCCTTCATGAGCCGGATGCTGGTGGCTCGAGGATCAAGGCTCCGCTGCGGACATACCCATGCGGTCGGTAGCAGGAAGATCACTGCAGGTCATGCTGATGAGAGCGCGGTGGAGACGCCCGGCGCGCAGCCGAAGCGCGCCAGACGGCGCAGTTGGCACTCGCTTGGCCCAGACCCCTCCGGGCACAGCAAAAGGCCCGAACTGCGGGAAGCAACGGGCGCCGGTGGTCATGTAGATCTCCATCTGGATCGCCTCCTTCCCGCTCTGCCCCTGCCCAGTGGCTGGGTGATCTGTCCTGGTCAGCCGCGTGCTACGGCCGTCTCCAGGAGGTAAGAGCAAGGTTAGAGTGCCGCTGATACCCCGGCAACCGAATTATTTCTTTCTTCTTCAAACGTTGGGGCCTGCCGCAGCTCCGTTCCTGGGCGCGGTCTTCCCGGCAGGCGGCTGCGCCGTCGAGTGGACCCGGGAACCAACCAAGCCGTCGAGAAAACGGCTGCGACGGCGGGAACGCCAACTACCCGCGCTGCGCGACAGCGCCCAGGACAGCCCGAGGCGGCGGCGGGCCCGGGTCACGCCGACGTACAGCAGCCGACGCTCCTCCTCCACCGCGGCCGGGTCGCCTTCGGCGTACTGGATGGGCAGCGTTCCCTCGACGAGCCCGACCAGGAAGACCGCATCCCACTCCAGGCCCTTCGCTGAATGCAGGGAGGCCAACGTCACACCTTGGACCGCGGGCGGGTGCGCGGCCGCGGCGCGGGCGTCGAGCTCGGCGACGAACCTGACCAGGTCGGCATCCGGGGTGCTGGCTGAAAGTTCATCGGCAAGCTCGGCCAGCGCGAACAGTGACTCCCAGCGTGAACGCGCGGCGCTACCCGCTGGGGGTTGGGCGGTAAGCCCCTGCCCCGCCATTATCCGGCGAACGGCAACGCCCAGCTGCCCCGAACTCAGCGCCTCGGCGGTGCCCCTGCTGGCCGCCGCCCGCAGCGCCCGGAGCGCAGTCCGGACTTCCGGACGCTGGAAGAACCGCTCTCCGCCGCGAACCTGGAACGAAATTCCCCGGGCAGCCAATGCCTGCTCGTAGGCCTCGGACTGGGCGTTCACCCGGTACAGCACGGCGATCTCCGCGGCCGGAGTTCCCTCGCGCAGCAAATCTTCGATCGCTGCTGCCACCGCGCCCGCCTCGGCGGGCTCGTCATCATGCTCGCTGAAGGAAGGCTCCGGACCGGCCGGCTGCTGACCCTCCAGCTGTAGTCGGGCACCCGCCGGCCGCCCGCGGGCACCGGCGATCACCCGGTTCGCCAGTGACACGACCTGCGGTGTGGAACGGTAGTCGCGGTGCAGCCGAACCGTCACCGCGTCGGCGAAGCGTCTGGTGAACTGCAAGAGGAAACGCGGCTCGGCGCCGGCGAAGGAGTAGATGGTCTGGTTCACGTCGCCGACGACGGTGAGGTCGTCCCGGGCGCCCAGCCAGGCGTCGAGCACTCGCTGCTGCAGCGGCGTGACATCCTGGTACTCGTCGACGACGAAGCAGCGGTAGCGGTCCCGAAACTCCTGCGCCACCGCCGGATGCTCCTCCAGAACGGCCGCGGTGTGTAGCAGCAGGTCGTCGAAGTCGAGCACCCGGTTACGGTTCTTGAGCTCCTCGTACCGAGCGTAGATCGCCGCGACCTGCGCCACCGGTGCCGGAGCGTCCCGGCGCGCGGCGGCCACTGCGGCGGGATAGTCCTCGGGGCTGACCAGGCTGGCCTTGGCCCATTCGATCTCGCCTGCGAAATCACGAAGGTCATCGGCGCCGGCTCCCGCCTCGGCCCGCTGCGCGGCCTGGCCGACCAAGCGCAGCTTGTGCTCCAGCAGCGGCCACAGCTCGTCACCCACGACCCGGGGCCAGAAGTAGCGCAGCTGTCGCAACGCCGCAGCATGGAAGGTCCGGGTTTGCACCCCGCCGACCCCCAGGTCGCGCAATCGGGTCCGCATCTCCCCCGCCGCGCGGGCGGTGAACGTCACCGCAAGTACCTGCCCGGGGGCGACGTGTCCAGTTCGGACCAGGTGGGCGATCCGCCGAGTGATCGTGCGAGTCTTGCCGGTCCCGGCGCCGGCCAGCACGCACACCGGCCCCCGCGGCGCACACACCGCGGCGCGCTGCTCCGCGTCGAGCCCGTCCAGCGGCTCCCGGTGATGCCCCACGGCGAGCATCCTCGCAGAGCTGCCCGACACCGGTCGCTCACCGCGCAGATGCTCGCGGTGATCAACAGCTGCCCGCGGTTGGGCATCGTCGCAGAGCGGCTGCGAACTGAGCCATGATCGGCGACGAAAACGTTATGATTTCGAGCGTGCTCGGCCAGTAGACGGATCACGGCGAGGATGGTGGGCCAGTGAAGATCACCGACCGGAAGCTGTGGGAACGAGAGCTCACTGACCACATGCGGCGCTACGCCGCCGATCTGCAGGCTTCACGTCATGCCAAGAAAGACGAGCTTACTGTCCAGCTCGCTGCGTGGCAGTTCCTGGCGTGGACGATCATGGTGATGATCATGACCAGTGTGGGATGGGCGATCGGGCTGTACCTCCTTTAGGCCGCCGGAACGCTCCCTGGGCTACGGCATTTCCACGCCGCCTAGAGCGGCGAGCGGGTCGGCCAACCGCTTGGCGTCACCCACCACCACGCCGGTGAACCGGCTCGGGGCGAGGAACTCGGCCGCGGCCTCGGCGACCTGGCCGGTAGTGACCGCCTGCAACCGGCTGGGATGGCTGAGCAGCCAGTCGAGATCTAATCCGAGGCTGGCCAATGTCACGAGCTGGCCCGCCAAACCCCGCTGTGACGAGGCTGCGATGGTCAGCGCTCCGATCGCGTAGTGCCGCGCGTTGTCCACCTCGGACTCGTCGGGAGGCATCACGGCGATCCGGCCCAGCTCGTAGCGGGTCTCCAGCAGCGCCGCCGCGGTGACGTCACTCGCGGTATCCGCGTCGGCGATCAGCGTAGCCCCGTGCCGGGTGATCTCGAAACCACAATTCGCCCCGTAGGTGTAGCCCTTGTCCTCCCGGATGTTCTCCGTCCAGCGTGACGAGAAGTACCCGCCGAAGATGAGATTCGCCAGCTGCAGCGCCGGGTAGCGTTCATGGTGACGCGGCACAGCCTGCGCGGACAGCCGTAGCTGCGACTGCACCGCACCCTCACGGTGCACCAGCTGCACGTCACCACCGGTGAGCTCGGGTAGTGCCGCCAGCCCAGTCGCCGGATGTTCCGATCGCCAGCCCGCCAGGAGCGACGCCACCGCCTCCACCGCCCGGTCCGGCGCAATGTCTCCCACCAGCACCAGAACAGCACCACCGGGCACCACCGAGCGGCGATGCAGCGCGCGCACTGCCGCCGGCGTCACGGCAGCAACGTCGTCAGCTTGCGGCCACTCCCGGGTGAACGGGTGGTTGCCGTAACGGCGCCGTTGCAGCGCCTCTCGGGCGATCACCCGCGGCTGGGAACGACTCACCTTGATCCGCTCCACCACGCGGTCCCGCTCCCGGGCCACTTCGGCGATGGCGTACGAGGCGGAGGTGAGCGCGTCAGCAAGCACGTCAAGCATCACGTCCAGCCCGCTGGCCAGCGCGGACCCCGCCACGGACAGCAGTTCAGGATCCACTGCGGCCGACAGATCACCGCCGACAGCGGCCAGCACCTTGTCGATGGCGAACCGGTCCCGCCGCGGCGTGCCACGCAGCAGCGTGGAGGCCAGCACCTCGGCGCAGGCTGGGTGGGCACGGTGGGTGCCGCCAAACGGGACTTCCAAGCGCAACTCCACCATCGGCACCGCGGGCCGCCGCACCGCGATCACCCGCAGCCCGTTGTCCAGCACGGTGTCCACAGCCGACGGTGCGTGCGGGTTGCGTGGCGGGCCCAGCGGCGGCAGCGGACGCGGCCCCAGCTCGGTCCTGCCGATTTGCTCAGCGCTGCGGTGCGGCATCACGCCTCCCCTACCGAAGAACCGCTTGCGGGTTCAAGCATCGGAACCGGCAGGTGACCGTTTGTGGGTTCAACGATCAACACCGCACGGGAATCCGGCCGCAGCCCGGCGGCTGCGCTCGCGACCAGCTCAGGGCCCAGTGCAGCCACCATGGCCGGCAGCTCGGTGACCAACTCGGCGCGCCCGTGCAGCAACTCGAAGGCGCCGATCGCCATGGTCCGCGACACCAACCGGTCGTGCTCCCGGAACAAGGTCGCGGCCCACCGAGCGGTGATCCGGGCCAACTCGTCGGGATCCGGGCCGTCCGCGGCGAGGCGGGCGATCTCCTCGTCGGTTGCAGCGAGCACCCGGTTCACATCCACGTCGGACGGATGAATTGCGGTGATGGTAAGGGTATCCGGGTCCCGGGAATCCAGCGGCGAGTTGAACAGTCCGCAGCCCGCGCCGATGTCGGTCACCAACGCGTCGGTGTGCACCAGGCGCTGCTCCAAGCGGGCGGAGTCACCGTCGGTGAGCACCGCGGCGAGCATCTCGTAGGCGAGATAGCCCTCGAAGCCGGCAGCCGGATCCGGTAGCCGGTAGCCGATGGCCAAGGCGGGCAACGGGGCGTGCGGATCGGGATGGCGGTGCCGGCGCTCCCGGTCCGGTGGTGGCTCGGCGAATGAAGGCCGGACCGGAACCGTACGGGCCGGGACGTCGTCGAAGTGCCGGTGCACCAGCTCCACCGCGGCATCCACGTCGAAATCCCCGGACACGGTGAGCACCGCATTGCCCGGGGCATAGTAGGCATCGAAAAACGCCGCGCAATCGTCCACGGTGGCCGCTTCAAGCTCGGAGAAGTCACCGTACCCGTTGTGCGCGTTGGGAAAGGTGTCGTAGAGCACCGGCGGCAACGTGATCCACGGGAACCCGCCGTAGGGCCGGTTCAGCACGTTGAACCGGATCTCCTCTTTCACGACGTCGACCTGATTGCGCAGGTTCTCTGCGGTGATCTTCGGTGCGCGCATCCGGTCCGCCTCGATGAACAGCGCCCGCTCCAGCGCCGCCGAGGGCACCACCTCGTAATAGTCGGTGTAGTCCTGATGCGTGGAACCATTAAACGTGCCACCCGAGGACTGCACATGGCGGAAGTGCGCGAGCTTCTCCAGACTCTCGCTGCCCTGGAACATCAGGTGCTCGAACAGGTGCGCAAAGCCGGTACGGCCCTGCGGTTCGGAGCGGAACCCCACGTCGTAGTGCACACCGACGGCCGCCACCGGCCCGGACCGGTCCGGGCTCAGCACCACCCGCAGCCCGTTGGCCAGTGTCTTACGGTGCAGTTCGACCGAGGGCGTGGAGATGGAGGTCATGGACTCACCCTACGGCGGGCGGCGCTGGAGTCGCTGCGCAGCCGCCACACCAGCAGGGCACCAGCGATCCCGGCGACCGCGACACCGACCACGCCGATGCGCTGCCCGTCCGGCGTCGTGGCGGGTATCCCGGTCCCCGCGAGGCGTACCACCACGTCGCCCGGTGGCAGCGGTTCGGGTACCTCGACAGTCAGTACCTCACCCAGCCGATGACCGCAGCCATCCAGCCGGGCGGCTACTTCGCGACGATCGAGCAGCTCAACGCGCAGCCCGTCGCGGGCATCGGATGGACCGCAGAGCACCGCTTGGACGACGGTGCCCTGAGCGACGCGGAACTCGCCGCCGCCGGCCGAGGGCCATAGCAACCATCCCATTCCCGCCGACCACAGCGTCAGCACCAGGGCGAGAGTTGTCCTGCCCGCCCCCATGCTGCCCATGGATTTCACCCGCGCATGGTAGCCAGGCAGCTTGGCTGCCATGCGGAACCGAGCTGTGGTCAATGTCGGTGCCGCAGGCCGGCTTGGGCCGCTGCCGCTTCCAGCTCGTCCAGGCCGAAGGCTGCTACCGGGCCCAACGCTCCGGGGCCGGATACGCCGTGCTCAGCGGCCTGCTGCGCGCCCCAGGCGAGCAGGTCCGCGGTGAGCCGGTAGGGATCACCAGCCACCAAACAGGTCTCCGCCAGCGCACTACCCGATGCGTCATATGCGGTGCCGATGACGTGCGAGGTGACCCTGGCCAAGGCCACCGGATCGGGTTCCTCGGCGACCCAGCGCAGCGCGAACTCCCCGATTCTGTGCACCAACGACCGCGCGCCGGGCAGCGCCACCAGCGCCGGGATGACTCTGGACGACAGGTGCAGCACGCGTGTCGCCGGTCCGAACGAGCCGAGGTAGACGTCAACCTCGGGCAGGCCCGCGGGACCAGCGAGCCGGGGCAGCGCGTAGTGCTCCGTGGAACCGATGCTCAGCGCTGGGCAGGAGCGCCCACCCATGGGAAACGTCCGCATCCGCAGCCCGGCCGGTTCCGGCCGGATCCCGTCCCGCCAGGTGAAGCCCTGCTCGCTGACCAGGCCGACAAGCGATGCACCAGTGCCCCGGCTGATCACCTGAGCCCGACCCACCCCGCTGATCAGGTATGCGACCTCGACCCGATGCACCCCACCACCCGAGCGTCGCAGCGCAAGGGCGCCGGCGAGGTTGCCGGGCACGTAGTCGTACCCGAACGCAGTGATCAGGCTGGCCCCGGTCCGCTCGGCCTGGGGTCCGAACTCCTCGAACACTCGGCGGATGAACGGCGCCTCACCGGTCGAGTCCAAATAGATCGACCCCGCATCGACCGCGGCCCGTAACGCGGGCTCGCCGAGCCGGAGAAACGGGCCGACGGTGCTGACGAGCACGTCGTTCCTGCCGATCAATGCCCGTACTGACGAGGCGTCGCCGACGTCAGCAGTGACCACGGCCAGGTCGCCGAGGTGGCCCGCCAGCGATGCGAGGCGGTCGGCGTTTCGCCCGGCCAGCACTGGCCGCAGACCGCGACGCACCATCGCCTCCGCCGTACGACGGCCGGTGTACCCGGTCGCGCCGAACAACACAATCACCGGCCGAGCCCCTTATGGAGACATGTCGGGGTAATGCAGGACGGTCGGAGGCACTTAATCGGCCCGGAGGGCTTTGGCCAGCTCAGCGCGGCTGCTGATGCCGAGCTTGGCGTAGGCGTTGGCGAGATGGGCCTCGACCGTTCGCACCGACAGCACCAGCCGCTCGGCAATGGCCTGATTTTTCATGCCCTGCACCACCAGGCTGGCGACCTCACCCTCCCGGGTGGTCAGGGGTCGCGGTGCCAGCTGCTCCAGGGCGGGGGTGCGGATCTCCTCGCAGGCACGAGCCAGGCTGGCGGCTCGGGCGGTAGAAGCAGCCGCTCGTCGGCGGTCACCGGAGCGCAGGTGCGCTGCGGCGGCGTGCGCGGCGGCGTCAGTAGCCAGCAGGCGGGCTCCCATCGTCTCGAACTCCGCGGCCACGTCGTCCAGCGGTCCGCCGGCGTTGGCGGCCGCTGCCTGAGCATGCGCGCTGTAGGCGGCCACCAGCGGGCCCTCGACCTGAGCGGCCAACTGGCGTAACCGACCAGCCACCTGACCGGCCCGCCCCAAGCGGACCGCCGTGTGCAATGCCTGCGCCTCCACGGCACGCTGGCCCATACCGGCCGCCACCGAGGCCGCCTGCAAGGCCCGATCAACCGCCTGGCAGACGCGGTCGTCGGCGGCGGCCTGCCAGGCCTCGGCCAACAGCAACTCCGGTTCGAACACGGCGCAGTGGCGCCCGGCACTGCTGCTGTCCAACAGCCGACGCGCGGTCTCGGCGTCGCCCAGCTGGGCGTGGGTCTGGGCCAGCAGGGCGATGTACAAGTGCCCGAAACCACCCGGGTCGCACTGACCCAGACCGGCCACCGCTTCTGCCAGCCACCGGACTGCTGTGCGCGGACGTCCGCTGGCCAACGCCGCCCACCCGATATGGGCGGCGGCCAACGCATCCCCAGCCCACTGCGGTGCCGCCATGCACCACTTGTGCAGCTCGTCGGCCCGAGCCACCGCGTCATGCACGCGGCCACCGAGCAGCAACGCCGAGAGCTCGCTGTGCGACAGCGCCTGCCGGCACAGTGCCATCTCCGGCTCGGTTGTGCAGCGGGCAAGCGCCGCCCAGCCGTCTGCCACTACTGACAGCGCCTCGACGGTGCGCCCCCGGGCGGCCAACCCAGCCCCGGTTGCGCTCGACGCCCACACCACCGCCTCGGCACTGACATCCTCTGAGGCCAGGATTTCGGCACCGGACTCCGCGGCCTGCTGTGGACGTCCGGCAAAAAACGCCAAGACACCATGGACGGCACTGATTCGCCGGCACATCTCGTTGTCGGCCGCGTCGGCCGCCGCCTTGTGCAGCATCGCCTCGGCCTTGGCCACCTGGCCCAGCCCGAAGAACAAATTCAGGGCTCGCACCACGGCCAGCCGAGACCGGTCCTCCGCCGAGGTGGCGAACGGCGCTGCAGCCGCCGCCACCTGCTCGGCCTCGTCGGGCTGGCCTTGCCAGCGCACCGCCTCCAGCAGCGCCAGGTGTGCCCGCATGCCGTCCCGCCCGTCGGTGCCATCGATCGACGCGCGCGCCATCCGCGCGGCGTTGTCGTGATCGAGCAAGGCGTTGGCGTGCACCGCCGCCTCGGCCAGCAGGCTGGCGTGGGCACCGGGCTGGTCGCTGTCCAGCAGCAGCAGCCCGGCACGCAGCAAGTCATCCTGGCGCTTCCAGGGCAGGTGGGTATTCGCCAGCCGGCGGCGGAGCCGGCAGGCATTGGCTTCGGGCAGCTGGTCGCGCACCACCGTGGCATAGATCGGGTGGGCCAACCACACCTCGGCCCGCCAACCGCTGTTCACCACGGTGACCAAGCCGCGGCGCTCCAGCACCGCGACCACCTCGGGATTGATCAAGCTGGCCACCCGGCCCAAGCCCAGCGGCTCGTCGGTGGCCAACAACTCCAGTGCGGTCCGCTCGTCAGCACCCAGTCCGCCCAGGTGAGCCTGGACTATCTCCCGCAGCCGGGCAGTGGGCTCCATCTGACCTTGCCAGATCCACACTCCGCCGCGCATCCGCAGAGCGCCGGTCTCACACCCGCCCTCTACCAGCTCACGAAGGAACAGAGCGTTCCCGCGGGTGGCGCGCCACAACCGCTCAATCGTGCGGCTGTCCACCACCCCACCGAGGACACCGGTCACCAGCCGGTCCATCTCCACCCGCGGCAACTGCGCGAGCTCCAGCCGGTCGGCCAACCCGTTCTTCCACAGTGTCACCACTGGATCAGGAGCAGGATCCCCGCTTCGCACCGTCAACACCAGGCAGGCCGTGCGAGTCAGGGCCAGTTGATGGAGCAACGTCACCGACAGCTCGTCGAGCAGATGTGCGTCGTCGATCCCGATGATTAACCGGTTGCCCTTACCCTGCTCGGCGATCGCAGCGCCGGCGCGCTGCAGCAGCGTCAACGGATCAGACACCGTCCCCACCGCCGGTACCAGATGCGCTACCGCGCCCAACGGGATCGCCGCCGCGGCGCTGGTCCCCGCGGCCCACCGGGTCACGCGACCATTGCGCTTCGCAGCGGCCAGCGCTTCCCGCGCAAGGCGGGTCTTACCCACCCCGGCGGGGCCGGCAATGACCACACTGCGTGAATCGCCACCGGTTACACGCTCAGCTATGAACTGCAACTCCGGGTCACGTCCGATGAGCGTCCAGGACTCCGCCCTCATCGCTGGCCCGACCAACGCGCTCGATACTTCGCGCTGGTCGCAGGCACAACTGATGGCATGACGCGAACAGCCGACCCCCGCCCCCACTGACACATTTGGCCACGCCCCCCCGCGTTGCGCCAACAGCTGACAAGCTATCCCCTATCGTGAGCATATGCTAACCGTGACGAGATTGCCATGGGCGATACGCTCAAGAAGGTGAAGATTGCTGACTCTAGAGCATCAGCATCGCTACTTAGTAACAGAACGTGTTCATGCCGTGACATGCTGCTCGGCGGTTTTCAAAGGCCGGTATGACCGATATAGTCGCTCGGCCGGTTCACAATGCCGTCGAATTGTGCAGCGCGGTGGTCTCACCCTGCTGGCTCAGCCGGCTGGCGCGATCGTGGACATCCCCGACGTCTGGGAGCGCGTGACCTTTGGGGTACCCCGGTAGCGGAGTACCGATACGCCCGCGGCCTCGGCAGCCAGCGTGTCGCTGACGGTAACGGTGGCGTGGCTAGTCCCGGATAGTCTCGCATCTAGGCGCCGGACCGTCAGATCTGGCAACGGTAGTCGGCAGGCACCCGCCGCGCTGAGCTCCAGGTCCTGCACCTGGCCGGATAGTGCCAGCGTGCTGGCGCCTGAGACAGTGGCCTGCAGCCGGCCGACAGTGACTGGGCCGGTGACTGAGCTGACCCCGCCGACGACCAGATGCAGTGCTGGGCTGCTGACTCCGGGAGCCAGGGTCACCCGACTGGCGCCGCTGGTGGTCAATCGATCGAGCTGACCCACGGTGACCTCGGCGAGCAGCGTGGCATTCCGAACACTCATGCCCGGCCTGATCCCCAGCCGTAGCTCGGCACCGATGACGCCGGCCTCCACCTGGTCGACCAGATTGTCATCCATCTTGACCGTCGCCTGCGAGGAGTCACCCGTCCTCAGGTGCACCACGAAACCGGCCCCCACTGCCAACGATCTGACCCCGACCAGGTCAATCGTCCGGCTGGTCAGCCGGCCGGAACCGGCCACCGCGCCGGGGCCGCCATCGGAGAAACCGCGGCCCGGCGCGCCATCGGCACCAGCGGCACCGGGCGCGCCATCCCCGCCCGGTGCGCCGTCTCCACCGTCTGCACTACCTCCCTGACCACCGTAACCGTTGCTGCCCTGACCGCCGTAACCATCACCGCCGTCGCCCCCGACGCCACCGGAACCACCCTGAGCGCCCCGACCACCGTCGGCGCTGCCACCTTGACCGCCATAACCGTTGCCGCTGCTACCGGATGTGCCACTAGTGCCGGTGCCCTCCTCGGCGGCACCCACACAGCTGGCCAGCAGCATCACCGCAGCCAGCACCACCACACCCTGCAGGACCCGACCTGCCATGTGCAGCGCACCCCAGCGCCGGGCGTCCACCACTAAGACCTCCTTGCGCGGAATCGCGCCGGACCCCAGCGAGCCCACGCCATCCGCAGCGGACCGTTCACTATCATGCAGAACAGTAGGGCCCCACCCACCCAGGGCAGCACTAACAAGATCATCTGGATCACCCCTAGGGTGGTCAAGGCCACTTCCCCGGCCGCCGCCGCCGCGCCGACCGCCTGACCGAGTTCTATCAGCCGGTCCCACACCACCGGCATCACCTGCGGCACGATTATCAAGAATCCGATCACCCAATACAAAATGGCGGGCACCACGATGATCACCCAACCGGTTATCGTCCAGCGGACCCACGGCTTGAGCTCGAGCACTCGGGGATGCGCACTGCGCCCGGGGATCATGCTCTTCAGCACCGGCCCCAACCGGCTGAATAGGTCCGGCACTCCGATCAGATCACTGAGGATGTAGTACCCGTCCATGCGGATCACCGGCAGAAACTGCATCGCGGTCTCGATATGCATCGCCACGATGCCCACCAGCAGCCACGGTGCCCCGGTCTCCAAGTAGGCAAGGCTCATTCCGGCGATGAACACCGCGTTGAAGTACACGCCACCCAGATCGGTGCGTAGCCTGCCGCGCCGGCTCAGCCGATAGGAGTCGGTGACCGTGCTGTACAACGCCGGCCACACCAGATATAGCCCGAACCCCATCTTTCCCGGCCGGGCGCCCCCGTATCGGCACGCCGCGACATGCCCGAACTCATGAAAGACCGCCGAGGCAAAGATCAACGCCAACACCAGCAGCGTCAACTCCGGCTGGTAGACCAGCGCCAGCGCGCTGGGCACCACCTGGCCCAGCGCCCCCTGCGCGACGATCAGCACGTCCAGGGCTACGAACGCGATCAACCCCGCCGCGATCACCGGCGGCCAGAACATCGGCCCGAACACTCCCGCGATGCGCCACACGGCCCGCTCGGGCACCATTCCCACCCGGAACTTCAACGCAAACAACGGGTCCGACTTCAACTTCATCGTCGGCGCCGCGCTATCCTGCGCAGTCCCCGGGTCGGCGACCACGATGCCGACCGGCCGCAGCCGGTTGTCGATGAGATACGACACCTGCTGGGCGGCCACCACCTTGCCGAACTCGGTGCTGAGTGCACTGGCCACCTGCGCCAAATCGCGCTGACCGTCCAAGTTTGCGGCCAGCAAATACAGCAAGCGGGGCAGCTGGATCACCTGTCCATCGGCCCGACGCACGATGTACCTGGGCTCTTGAAAACCAGATCCCTGATACTCTCCGATCAGCTCGACTCCCTCAGCCAACCGCGGTGTCACACCTCCCGCGGCCTCAGAATCGACTTCCACACGTTCCGTATCGATGATGCCCTCCCCCGACTCGAAACCCACTCCGCCGAATCCGAACCTGGCCGAATCCGTACTGGCCGCATCAAAACCTGGCCGAATCGAAGCCGCCGCATCGAACACATCGTGAGCAGCATTAACCCCAATGCACCCACCGTACCGACGCGCAACGTTGCAAGCACGGCTGACCACTACCTAGTTTCGCCAGCGTCACTGCGTAAAATTATGGCCCACGACACGCTGCGGGGAGGGGCAGCCACAGTCCGGCTGCCCCTCCCTCACCAACGCCCACCGCACGCAATCATCTATTGCCAGTGGCATTCAGGTCGACTCAGCTGTACGCCGCTCCCCCGGTACCGCCAGCACCGGCGCCACCTACGCCGCCAACGCCGCTACCGGCGAAGTTCTTCTGGTCGCCGAACAAGTTGATGTTGATCAGGTTGGCGCCGAGGCCGCCCCTACCGACGCCGCCAGGACCACCTAGTCCGCCTTCGCCTCCGCGGCCGCCGCCGAGTGCGCCGAACAGCGAAAGGACCGTACGGGCCGGCAGCAACTCCGCGTGCTGCCCGTCGAGCTCGGCCAAGCTCAGTGCGTCAGACATTGATCCTCCTAGGAAGAGTGATCCAGGGCCGGACATGGCCCCGGGAGTACGTACACCGCGTCGGTGGCAGTACCGACTTGGCGCGCTACATACGGTGCCTACAGTCACGTAGATGTGGCAATCAGTAGTTGTACTTAACTCTTCCAGGTGCACTACCTAGACCGACGATCCTCTATCGATACCCAGCGGCTCCCCTCTGCTACGCACAGTAGAACGACTTTCGCTGGTAGCGCCGCTGTAAATGCCAGGAGGGGTGGCCGGGACCCGGCCACCCCTCCTCCTCCGTCGACGGCACCCGTGCGATCCGATGATCGCGCTGTCGACAACCCTCTCAGCTCAGCTGAGCAGGGCTCCGCCAGTACCGCCATTGCCGCTGCCACCGGCACCGCCGAAGCCGCTACCAGCGCTGTTGGTCTGGTCGCCGAACAGGTTGAGGTTGATGAGGTTGATACCGAGACCACCCCGGCCGGTGCCTCCGTTGCCACCCTCGCCGCCGTTGCCGCCACGGCCACCGCCGCCACCAGCGCTGAACAGCGACAGCACGGTGCGGGCCGGCAGCAACTCAACGTGCTGTCCCTCGATCTCAGCAAAGCTCAGTGCGTCAGACATCAAATCCTCCTAGGAAAGGTGCCCCGGTGATCCGGGTCAGAAAGACCTCATCGGTGGCAGTGCCGATTTGGCTACCCACACCCTGCCTAGCCGTAACGCCGCGTGGCAATCAGTAGTCACACGTAACTCTCCCGGGCTCACTACCTAGGAAGGAGCTGCATTTCGAATACGTAGCCTTCGCCAGGTTCTACGGAGACTTCGCCCACAGCGGGTACTTAGAGCGAGCAGTGAAAAGGGGGTGGCACCAATTCGCCACCCCCTTAGCCACCGTCCGCCGAACACTGATCAGCCAAGCGCCCGAAAGCACCAATCTCGGCTAGCTGAGGTTCTTTCCACCAGCACCGCCATCAGCGCTGCCACCCGCACCGCCGAATCCGTCACCGGCGCTGTTGACCTGGTCACCGAAGGCGTTGATGTTCAGGACGTTCAGGCCGAGGCCACCGCGGCCGACCCCACCGGTGCCACCCTCGCCACCGTTGCCGCCACGGCCACCGCCACCGCCCGCGCTGAACAGCGACAGGACAGTGCGAGCCGGCAGCAGTTCGACGTGTTGGCCGTCGATCTCAACAAAGCTCAGTGCGTCAGACATCAAATCCTCCTAGGAAAGGTGCCCCGGTGACGCCCGGGGACTTTGGAACACCTCATCGGCGGCATTACCGATTCAGTACTTCATATCCTGCCTGTCAATAAGGTCGCGCGGCAATTCGTAGTTACACGTAAGTTTGTCGGCATACCACGTAGCAGATTGGACCGGGACACACTGGAGAAACGGAAAGGAGGGGTGGCCACAATCCAGCCACCCCTCCCCATGAACGGCACGCCACGCGATCAGCTGATCGCCGGACGGACCGGCTTGATTCAGCTGTTGTCAGCTCCGCCGATACCGCCGTTGGCGCTGCCACCCGCGCCACCGAATCCGTCACCAGCGCTGTTGGTCTGGTCACCGAACAGGTTGAGGTTGAGGAGGTTAATACCGAGGCCGCCCCGGCCGACGCCACCGGTGCCGCCCTCGCCACCGTTGCCGCCACGGCCACCGCCACCACCGGCGCTGAACAGCGACAACACCGTGCGAGCCGGCAGCAGCTCGACGTGCTGCCCGTCGATCTCCGCAAAGCTCAGTGCATCAGACATCAAATCCTCCTAGGAAAGGTCGTCCCGGTGGCCACCGGGACGAGAAACGCTTCATCGGCGGCATTACCGATTTGGCACCTCATACTTTGCCCGCGGCAAGGCCAGGGGGCAATCAGTAGTAACACGTAACTCGTCATGGTGTACTACCTAAACGCTGGATCTCAAACGGTAGCTTGTCGTTTCGAATACGTAGCCGGTACCGATCTGCGTACATTTCACGACCCGCAGTACCTACGGCGAACACAACAGTGCGGGAG
>JBOHFX010000098.1:0-9809 GCA_050699875.1 Pseudonocardiaceae bacterium | reverse complement strand
CCCCAGCGAGATGTGATCCGTCAGCCGGCCACCGGCAACCACCTGAGCATTCTCCGCCACAGCGCATGATCATCACAGTCATCAGGCAGACCACCCACGAACGACACGCCGACCCAAGATCGATTTATGCTAAGTGGCATTGTGTCATAGCCTCATACCGCAACGGCTCCTCCGTGTTGATTTCGCTGTCTGGTCGACAACGAAACAAAACGGTAGGAGCCGTTGCCCCTTCAAGGATGACACGCACCCTTCGCAGATTGTGCAGAAATTGTGAGCTGGCGCCCATCCAAGAACTACCAGACTCACTCGAACCACTCTTCTCAGGAGGCTTGTGAATTAGCCCCCAGTTCGGAGCCAAACCGCGAACGGACCTCAATGATTTTTTCGATCGGTACCATCTTAGGCCAGTACAACGCTGCGTACTTCAACCACGTGTCATCGCGGACGTGGATATATGGGGTAGTACAAGGCGATCGGGTCCACCACGCACCCCTGGTCTGCTTGGCGTCTGTTCAGCATAGCCAGGTGGGCCGAGGTTCATGATTGATCAGCGACACCAGGATAGCCCGGCTGCCGACCCAGCCCGCACATGCTGGCGCTTAACATGATCAACGTCAGCAAGTCATCAGCGGAAGCGGCGCGACCAGTCTGCAGAGGTCGATCCGCACCGGTTTGTAGCTGCAGCTCAGCGACACGCGATGACACCCATCAGCAAGCGGACGCACAGCGATCAGCGTTCATACCGAGGTGGTCAGCAAGCCACCTTATGTACTTGTAATAGCTGTATAGCAACGACTGGGCTGTACTCACAAACTGTTACGTTCCGGCATCAGTTGCCGGGCTGGACGACGAGTTGATTCGAAACGGCCTGCTTCGATTTTAGGCCGGTGGCAGTGATGATGTATGTCCCGGGAGGGCTTTTCTCCAAGATACTTCCATCATATGTCGTTTTGCCACCGGGGTCGGCCCGAGAGACGCCCATTTTGGGGGAGCAACGAACGCCCATGGTGTCGTAGGTTGGGCCAATCCAGGAGAATTGCACGTCCTCGCCGGGTGAGAACCCTGAGGCCGTGATTGAGTAGGTATCGTTAATCTTCACCTGGGAGGGTGACAGCACTAATTGAGGTGCAGCAGGCCCCTGCCCCTGCCCCTGCCCCTGCCCCTGCCCCTGCCCCTGCCCCTGCCCCTGCCCCTGCCCCTGCCCCAAGAAGAGGCCAATTACCGTCATGCCCCCGATGATGCAGCCACACGCAATGGCCGTGCCAGGCAGGGCGACTTCCGCACTGCGGTACCGGGAAGGCGGTGGTGCGCTCACCTCATCTTCAGAATCGACATTATCGACCAAATCCTTTCGGACGAAAAGTACCTTGGAAACAATTTGTCCATATTCTCCCACAGCGGTGCTGACTGACATATTGCCGAACTCAACTTTTGCGCGCAGGCCTTCCAGCTCTGCATTGCACTCCTCTGCTGTCCTAATACGGTCAGCCGGATCATTAGACTTGTTCAGTTTGACAGAAATCGCCGCCACGATGTTCACAACTAGGGAGGCCAAGCACAACAAGCGCCAGACGGTTGGGCTTTCCTCAAAGCCTAGACCTCTTTGCACAGTTTCTGCAAACGTTACACCGCCCACCGTGGGACCCACCACTAGAGCTGCTGCAATAGTACTGCTGACAATACCGATATTAGCCACCAGATCACGACGGCGTTGAGTTATTCGCACATACGCGTCGATACTCGCTTGGTGGGTCCGGATCCGTCTCAGCAGGTCCTGCCGTCGTGCATCAACATCTTGTGCCATTACCGTCTCTCCTTCAGGCGGGCACGGCTCGTCCCCCCGACGTGGCACTTCATCGAGACCAAGCGCCGCGGCGTTAGCTGGAGTTTAGGTCGCGGTAATAAATCCAAACCAGAATGCACCTATTCGGGTGAAGACATCGCCGCTGTCGGCGCAGATATGTAGGCGAATGGACACTCTCCGTGACAGATTGCCCGGTGGTACACCGCCAGTGAGGGGGGACCACATGGAACGATGGCCCCCTGTAGAGGGTCAGTGTGACCCACGGTCAATCGTCATCTACGGCAATTGCAACGTCCGCCTTCACCACCACAACGGTCATTTTGCAGAATTCAAAGCGGAGCATCCATCACCCATTTGACCAAGAAGGTAGAAAGTCTTTTTCCCCTGGAGGGTACGAGCTGGGCGGTAGTGGGGAAACGGTCGGCGCGGTGCATGTAGGTCGATTTGACGACTCGGCTGCAGTGGCCAATGATCTTGACGCGACATGTTCGGAGGTGGCATCGTCGCTCGTGTGAGGACCGTATGGTGCCGGACGGACAAGCCGCTCACACTGGCGTCCCTGTCCGCTCATGGGACGCGCAATGGCGGTGAGCCCAGAAGGGTCCGCATATCGCCAGCTGGCTACACGGCTTATTGATAAAGGAACTTAGAAAGGTAACTGGATATTTGGTGGACAGCAGCCGTCTGGCATGGTCGTAGCCATACGCTACTTTGTCTCTGGGACATTATTGACCCAGCACTACGTCGTCGTCCCCATCGACCCGCTTTACTGGAATCTGCAAGCCGTCGGCCTTCAGCTGGCCAAGGTCTAGCCGGGGGGCTGGGCTGCGTTCTCCATTAACATTGCGGACTCCTATTTGGTTACCGTCGGGCAGCACGATCCAGCCAATGCGGTTGTCGACACCGTCCACATTGCCCCTGCCTTCGTATAGTCCTGCCGGCTTTTGAGCCATTTCCGCATAGTACTGCAATTGTCCGGAATTGCTGGTTACTGTGCCACGAGTGGAGGTGGCGTTGAGGGTGCCAGTCAACACGGCACCCGTCTTGCCGCGCAGATTGATCTGGTCGCCGGTCACGGTGCCTTCCAGCCAGGCTTCGATCTTGTTGCCGTCACAGAGGTAGCCAGTGGCACGGTCACCTTTAATGTTGATCGAGATCGCTATTTGGTTTTCGGAGGCGCCAACGAAGGCCCCTTCCCGTGCAGGGGCAGGGGGCGGCGGGGGAGCAGGGGAAGGCGCGGGTGCAAAGCTGGGCGTGGAGAGGATAGTGGGCTGCGTTTGAACTTCGGGCCGCGGCGGCGAAGGCGATTCGTTGCTACTAACCGTAGCGGCTAGCGTCATCATCACGACGCCCAGCACAATGAGTGGCAGGCCAGCGCCCGCCGAGCTGAGCTCGACTCCAAAGCCGGTAACCCTATCCCCCGCCTTATCAGAGAATTTGAGCAGTACCCATGCACCGAAGAGCACCAACACGATTCCTATGACCAGTAGTATGTACATCTTCGACTTGGCCCTCCGGAGGGACCCCTAGGATCCGGGTCGAGCAAAAACGTGAGATCACGGTAGACCATTGGTCGACCGCGTGAGTTTCCCGCAGGTCATCCGGGACCCGCATTGACATCCCGTGAGTAAATTGAGCGTTTGTACCATGATGACGCACAGCTCGTGGTCAGGCAACGGCGGATGATAGCCCGAATGGGGTATTACGTTAGACTATTTGGGTGGCTGTGTCCAACCGAATTGACGCATGGTAGTGCATACAGGACTTGCCGGGCATCGGCAAGACAGCTACGAGGGCAGCATCGTACTGTCGTGGTTCAGGCGAGATCCATGGGCAGCTCCTGCTATTGGTAGTCGTTGGTGAGAATGTGATCAACGCTGGCCCGAGGTGCCAGACCGCATAGACGAAGCTGCAGCGCCAAAATCGCCGGCATCACGCCCTTGAGGAGGGACTTACGAGCCAGAGGCTGTACATGGCGGCATCCTGCACCGCTCCATCGACAGGACGTCGCGTGAGTCATGCTTTATGTGAAACGGTGGCTGCAAGGGCGCTGACACTGCCTGATGGAAGGCTTGCTAAACGAGATTGGGGACCCACAAGGTTCCTCGTGCTCACTCGTTCAATCTGGCGGTCAGCAAAGACGACATGACCAAATCCAGCAGACGGTACGCGATGGCGGCTGCGACGTCGTACCCAACTAAGCACCGCGGAACTGACCTGGACATCGATCCGATCGTCCGTCGCTGCATGCACTACGACGGGACGTTCTACAGCTCCCGCGCTGTATTGCCTCCTCGCCCGATCAACACCTACCCTTCCTCGGCGCCAGCTGACGACAACGGTGACGACAACGGTGACGACAACGCAGACGACAACCTGGCACCAGCAGCACCGGCAGAACCGGTCGTGGAGCAGACTAGGCGTGGAGCAAGCGGTTGCGTGCTTCTGGGGGTTAAATTTGCTCCCGCCTCGGTCATCACGCAAAGCACCGGCCTGCCACCGGGTGACCGCAGTTTTGACCGCAACGAGCAGCACCGTGCTGCACTCGAACACCACCCGACGAACGCCGCATGCCCATGTCGTGCGGTCAGATCAGGGATCTGCCTGCATCTGTTAATCGCAGGATTTACGTCCGTCGCCCCGGCCACCGCGGTCGCGCCAGGTCACCAGGACCCGAACCAAGATCAGGCCGTGTCCAGGCCGTCAAACGTCAAGTCGTGTCGGGACGCAACAGGTCACAACGAGGCTAAACCAGCAGGTCGGGTAGGACCAGCCATCCAGATGGCGCGCATCGGACGCCTCGGCCAACGCACAGACGGGCTCATGGTTGAGGACCGCTTCTTACACCTCTATAGGCGTTCTCAGTAACGCACCTGTTACGCACAGCGATGGCTACATCGACCTGGTGAGTCTCCCGGCCCACCTGACTCGAAGGGGGCCCTGTGCGTTTGATCCGGTACGCGGTCGCTGTATTGCCCGTGCTCATGTTAGCCACCATCGCTGGATGCGACAGAGAATCGTCTGGCAGGGCAGCCGGCGCACTAAAACCACCGATCGCGACCACGACCTCGCCGCCTACCGCTCCTCGTCCGGCGTCTGTACCCAGGCCGACGGCTCATCCCACGTCGCGTATTCAGCCAATGTCGACGCAGGCTCGGAGGGCATCGGGGTCCATGACCGCGCTGGTGGCCGAGCCACTAAACATTCCCCTGCTCGCCGCACCACCGCGTCGGGAGGCTGATCCTCTGTCACCGGAGTCGCCCTACTTGGGCTGTGGTCTGCCCACCACCTCGACGGGCGAACCATGTACTTCCCCCGGTAGCGACACTTCCTCCGATGGCCCAGGATCGTTGGGATCGTGCCCTCCCACCGATGGGGAAGCGGCGCCGGAATCGTGCTCAGACTGTGGTTCGGCTGTTCCCTCAAGCGAACCATGCCCCCCTACACCGGAGCCGGAGCCTCCTCTCGTGACCTCATCGCCATCAGCGTCAGCTTCGGAATGACCACCGCACGGCGGCGGGTGGCCGGACATCTGAGATCGCGACGATCTGACGCTGCGGACAGCGCCCAGTGGACCGGCGCACAACTGATCGAAAAGGTCTCTGTGGTGGCCGCGCCCGTCACCGTGCTGACAGCGCTGTTTGTCTACTTCGGCTTCGTCCGCACGTCGGCCTTTTACGGGTATTTCGGCGTCAACATGCATGTTTTAAAGCTGTCGGTCCAGGACTATGTGTTGAGTAGCGTTGGTGTTAGCTTCGGTGCGGTGGCCCGGCTCGCTCTTGCCGGGGCCTTGCTGATCACCCTTGATCAGTGCATTGCAATAGCCCTAGCTCGTCGAGCAGTAAGCAATCGTGAAATGCGCACGGTGCTGCGCTGGACATTGATTGCGTCAGGATTGGCGCTCATCACACTCGGGCTAATCTCAGCCGTGAGCAGGACGGTGGTCGCCGTCCTAGACCCGCTAATCGGCTCGGCACTGCTTGCCCTTGGCGCGATCGTGGTGCTGCGATTCGGCTCGACGTTGCTCACAGACCGCGGCGGGAGATCCGGTCGCCGGGCCACTGTGCTGACCGCCATCGCGCTCGTGATTTCCGGTTTCTGGGTAACCACCATCTACGCCCAAAGCCTCGGGCTGGAAGCTGCCCAACACACTGATGCGTTAGTGGGAAAACTCCCACTTGTCAGCGTGTTCAGCACCGAGGCGATCGACTTGCCCGGTACGGATGTCAGCGCTAGCCGTATCACCTTTGAAGATCAGAAATATCGGTATCGTTACACTGGCCTATCGCTGCTGACCTATTCCAATGACCGCTGGTTTGTCATTACAGGCCGACTTTCAGACGAATACCGCTCATCCGTTGCAATACTTAAGGACTCCGATGCCATCCGCGTGGAGGTGGCAGCGGGCGTGAACAGTGGCACGGCACGGTAAGTTTTAGCCACCCGCCACACTGCACGGGCTGAGAATGGAGCGCTCACTCCTGAAGGCAGTGTCGCGGCGGGACCAATGTAGGAGCACCCCTGGGGAGAGGAATGGCCTGTCGAGGGCCAGACCGCCCCTATATAGAGGATGGTCAGAGCCGGGGCCTCGGTGCCTCGACAGCGGAATGAGAGTGACAAACTGAGTGACAATCGGGGTGTGCCTGCGCGGACATTCATGGACGTGCAGGGACAGCAGGGGTGTGGCCACCAGCGAGTTTATGCAATTGACGGTAGTGACGACTTTCGCTCGTAATGAGCAGGTCCGGGGTCGATTCCTCGGGGCGGCTCGCAAGTCAGGCCCCGTCCACTGCGCTCGGACCCTGACTGATCTTGGCGGCCTCGTCGGGTAGCTTGTGCTTCCGCTGCCGTGGGCCCTCCTGCAGCAGCCAGAACCCGTATACGACTACCGCTTCAGCCTGGCGTGCCCCCGCATGCCCCCGCAGCATCGTGGGCAGCCTCCGGACGAGCGCGGCGAACACCGCTCGATCCGCCCAGTCCAGGCGCGGTGTCGGGTTGGCCCTGCGCAACACGGCGACTTCGTGGCGCAACACTAGGAGTTCGACGTCTTTAGACGTCGACGAACGCCCGAGCAACAACAGCAGGTTCAGCACCCGGAGCAAGATCAGGTAGAGCAGACGCAACGACACAACTCACGATCCTGCCCCGACGGCCAAGCCCACCGATCATCCAGGTCAGAGGCACAGGCCGATTTCTGGAACCCCACAGGACGTGCAGATCGATGTCAACGTCCATCGGCTGCACGGCAAGCGGCGGGATGACCGAGTCGGGCATTTCGGCTCGTCCTACCAGGCACCTGTGATTCGCTAGGTAGGGGTCATTGGCACCGGCTGTCGCGGTTCATCTCACCGACGGGGTCCGGTGGGCTCCATCGCCGGCCACCACGTCGGACGCGGTCATCCACTTGACGGTCGTAGCGCGCGTGGACGGCTGGGAGATAAGCGGGTCGGAGATTGATCGAGTGGGGCATCCCCTATCTTGGCTGCCACAGTGCGAGGTTCCACACAAGGTCGACTGAGGCCTAGCGTTCGCATGAGGTAGCAAAGGAGCGCACCAGTGACAATAAAGGGTCTTCTGATCGCGGCGGTTATCATTGCGGCTGCATTTTTGTTAACACCCCATTTGAAGACGGGTGCGCCGTACGATAACGAAACCGACGGTGCAGCTAGGCCACGGGTGCCTTATCCTTGTGAATCCGACCACTCAGCCCAGTGCACTTGGGAGCAGTACGGGCAGATAGCCGAGGAAGATTGTGCTAAGTATCGCGCGCAAGGTGGGCAGTGCAAAATAGTTACCGATGGTCGGCCACCACACGCGGTACGTATTCCGTCCGATAGCGATCGCGCCGACATGCGTCGAAAAATCAATGAAGGCGCTAGGCGTCTATGCGACAATCTCGCTAATGCCGGGTATGACTGCCACACTAGTAGCAACTGACCCCGTCATGAACGGCCCGCGAATTACTGGTGCACGGGGAGGCAATCGGGTGGCTCGCGTGTTGACTCCACTTGCTTCGGGACATGCGAAACGCATGCCCTGAAGGCGAGTAGACGACCACACATCGACTGATCGCGCACGGCACCGACGCCACACCTCGAGTAGCACAGAGCCAACTCCTAGGTCCTGAGGGGGCTAGGGGCCACAGTGATCATAGTCAGCGAATCGTCAGCGAAAGCGACGCCACGAGTACGCACGGATTGATACACACTGACACGTAGCCGCAGCTCAGCAGTACATAACGACACTCGCAGGTACGCGGACGCACGGCCAATTAGCGTTCACACCGAAGAGGTCACTGGTTCGATCCCAGTATCGCCCACCCAGGTCAGCGCCCTGATCAACGATCTTGCCGCTATGGATTTGGCTCAGTACAGCAGCGAAGTACAGCAGTAGCTTATCCATGGAGGCTATCTCCCAGCCGCTTCAGTGCTGCCCGGGTGGCCTTAAGAGGAGGCCTGCGCGTAGATCTCCATCATCACCGCGATTTGCGCGGGTCTCCACCCTCCATTGCAGGGATGGGGATCAAGGCCGAGGGCAGGTGCTCCAACACCCGCTCTCGGCCGCTTCATCAGGGGGCGGGTGCACCTCCTGATCTCACTTGCTCCTTCAGCACGTCACCAGGTCCCGCGGCTGGTCGGTGCGCCTGCGCCGCCGCCAGTCTCGGCCAGCGGGGTAGTCCGTCGCTGTCCATCAGCCTGGCCATTGCTTGCTGGCTCATCACCATCGAGGCCACCATTCACGCGGATCGGGGCGATCACGCCGCAGGGCGTGATGCCATCGATCGCGCGCATACCGCCTGTGACCAGCCCACCGCGCGGTTGCCACACTAGGGCCGGTCCGGGCGTCGAGATAGCCCGGGGGTTCAGTACCGTGCGCCCATATGCCCCGAGCGCCTCGCATCACCAGCGCTGATCTACTCCGCGCGCTGCACCGTGCGGGGTGGACCACGAGCCGTCAATCCGGTTCCCACATGATCCTGGTTCACCCCGACCGGGCCGGAGCACGAGTCGTGGTCCCGGTCCACGCTGGCCGGATTCTCAAGCCGAAGACGCTCGCGGCAATCCTCAAGTCCGCAGAGATCGCGGGCGATGAGCTTCCGGGTCTGTTGTAATCTGCTGTCATGAGTGGGATGGCGACCTACACGATCCTGCTTGACCCCGACCCTCAGGATGGCGGCTACACCGTCACGGTGCCGGCCCTGCCTGGATGCGTTACCGAAGGGGAGACCGTGGTCGAGTGCATTCAAAACGCCGAGGAAGCGATCCGCCTCTACCTTGACGACCTGCACGACTCGGGCGAGCCCATACCCGAGGAGAAGGTCGCCCCCCAAGCGATCACCGTCACCGTCGCCGCGTAGAGACCCCGCCTGACGATGGGCACCGTCCGCCCGAAGCTAAGCGTTCTGAGGCAACGCTTCCCGTCATCCAGCCGAAGCTGGCCGCCGTCGAGATCGAGAACGTCGAGCTGGAGACCGGCGACCTCGCCCCACCGCAGCCCCGTACCTGCGGCGGTCGCGACGATCGCTTGGTACCGCTCAGGAACCACCGGTAGGAGCTTCGACCGGACCTCGTCCTGACTCACCACCTGGTCAGCCGTGTCTTGGCGGCGACGCTTGGGCAGTCGGATGCCCTCGCACGGGTTGAAGGCGATGAGACGGTTTCGAACTGCCGAGCGAAGAACCGCCGACGCCAGCCGGTGAACCTCCGCCACGGTCGCCGGTGACTTCCGGTGCCCAGCTCGCTCACCCAGGTCTGCACGGACAGGTGATCGATCTTCGCTAGCGGCTAGGTTTCCCACTGCGCCAGAACATGTTTGCGCATGATCGACTCATCACGGGCCTTCGTTGTCAGTTCGTCGTTCCGGCTTGCGAGCCACAACTGTCGCAGGCCACCTCGAAGGGACCGGGGCGTTGCCACGACCTAGGGACCATTTTGGTTGTGTGCTGATGGTCATCGTGTTTCCTTGGTTGGTCAACTAGGACACGCCGAGGTCGGCGTGAGCGACG
>JBOHFX010000097.1:0-22239 GCA_050699875.1 Pseudonocardiaceae bacterium | reverse complement strand
CATTCGCCACCGTGAACCACGCCGGTGCTATCTATCGTGAACTCGACACCAGCGACGTTTTCGGGCTAATCGTGGTCGGTGATGTCGAGTTCACGGCCCCGACGGACTTCCGGTGCCGACCACTTAGCCTGCACAGTCGCCACTTCGGCCTTGTCCTGCAACATTTCGGTGCCCTTATGCAGGTGCTGCTTAGCTTCTTCCACCTTGGCCTGCAGGATTTCCTTGACGTCCTGCGCCTTGTTTTTCACGCGCGCCGGCACGTCCACCCTGTGTACCAGCGCTTCCACGGTGTCACCGAGCTGCTCGCGGGTATGCTCGATGTCGTGGCGTAGCTCGTCCTCGCGGGCCAAGGTCGTCATCCGTGTATCCCTTCCCTGATAGTCGCGGTCTTTGACGGGCTGGACGTCCACTCGAGGGTCCAGACCGTCGTTGCAGTCAGTTACCTCATCTCGCCGCTGCGTAAACCCCCGTGCTCAACCAACAGTGACTGATTCAGCGTCCGTGACCGCACCTGCACCCCCGGACAAGATCACCGCCCCGGACCGAAGTCATCCCGGCGACCGTCTACGGCAATCGCGATCACCCCTGACGGCACAACCGCCTACGTTGCCAGCGTCGACAGAGACACAGTGACGCCGATTAACCTGGCCACCGACACCCCCGGCACTCCGATTCCCGTCGGCGCCGGCCCATTCGGAGTCGCGATCACGCCAGCACCACATCCGACGTCGACCTCGATACAGCTCAGCGTCAGCCCGCCATCTCGGCCGCTGCGGGAACGACGGAGACGTTGACGGCGGCGGTCACCCCGGCCGCGGCAGCAGGCACCGTGGAGTTCACCGACGGGAGGACAATTTAGTTCAGGTCAAATCAGCAGCGTACCTGCAGACTTGGCCGCAGCGGGAACTATCAAAAATTTCGTTCGACATCACCCCAACTACTGGATGGGACGCAAGCGCCAAGCCGATGTCTACGTATTTTGCCTTTTCAAACACGTAGACAAAGCCACCGCGTGCCCGCTCAACCTGGACCAATGGGCGTTCTACATCATGTCGACGAACCAGCTAAACAATTTGGTGGGCGAGCAGAAGACGATCACGCTCCGGAGCGACGCACGAGCATGACGCCACGTACCTCGGTGAGCAGCATCGTGCTGCCGTGCCGGCCCACGTTCGCCCACTGGTCACGGTTCGGTATCGGCTGTTAACAGGGAGCTTTCGCCTCTCGATCCACAGGCATCTACCCCAGCGAACGGCCCCGGGCGGTGTAGCACCACCGGCGCCGGGGCCTTGATCCAACACCTACGAGACAGGAGTGGACCCGTGAGTCAGTCAACCACCACCAGCCCGAGTGCATCCACCACATCCTCCAGGCCAGCCAAGTTCGTAGGACTCGCGTGGTCGTCGCTGATTCTGGGGATCGTCGGTGTGGTGTTCTCCCCGCTGCCGTTCGTCAACAACGTCTCTGCGCTGATCGCCGTCGTCGGGATCATTTTGGCCGCAATCGCAGTGTTCGGCTCCCAGAAGGTGCTCGCTGGCATCGGTGCAGCCCTGTGCGTGCTGGCAGTCGTGTTCACCATGGCCGTTCAGCGCCAGACCGTGGCAGAGCTGGACAAGGCCTTCGGCAACGATCCGGCCGCGATGAGCGACGTGTCCGCCTCAGACTGCTCGGTGGTCAGCGAGTACGGCTTCACCTCGACCCGCGCCACGGTGAGGATCGTCAACCCGACCGACAAACCGCAGTCCTACAGCGCCACCGTCAGCGTCAACGACGCCAGCGGCGCCCGGGTCGGAGAGATCAACGTCTTCAGCAACTCGCTGGGCGCTGGGCAGACCGTCACACTGTCCGATATGAATGCGAGCGGCACCGCGGCGAGCAACGCCAAGCCCGGTCCGGCCACGTGCACCGTCGCGAACGTGACCCGCTTCCCAAACTGACTTCCCCCTGACACACCGAAACGCCCGCCCCAGCCTCCGTCGTGGAGGTGGGGCGGGCGTTTCGGTGTGCTGGGCCGTCTAAGGTCAGCGCGGGGGTGAGCCCGTCGAGCTGTCCACACCGCGGCTTCGTTTTGCGTTCGGGGAGGGAGTCGTGGAGCGGGAACTCGGTTCCATGGGCTTATCCTCTGGTCCGTTTTTCACCGCCCGAGCGGCTGGTCCCGCGACGCCGGCAATCGCCCTGTTCGCGATGCTAATCTCTCTGGCATCGTTTGTTGTCGCTGTTGCGACTTACCGCAGAGCCGGTCCTCTTGATCTGCTCGATCAGCTGCACGGTGGTCAGTTTCGGCGCCCGGGGCAACAAGGTGGCACACACCGCCCGGGCCTGCTCCACCGACAGCTCAGTGGTCCACTCTGAGAACACCCGGGCCCGCGGCTCGTCCAGCACACCCGCATCCATGGCGGCATGCGCCTGCGGGAGCCGGGTCATGGGCCAGCCAGAACTGCGCATCGGCCGCGCGGCGGGTCAGCACAAGGGCGGCGCGGACTTCGTCGCCATTCAGCTCCGAATGCGCCAGATGCGCTGGGCCGCGTGAATTTCAAGCGGGTCAGCGGCCCATCAGGCCGCCGAGGAGACCGCCGGCGCCGGACTGATCCCCGCTGCCAGTACCACCCATCATGCTTGTGCGCACTTCTTCCGAAGGCTGCACGACGACGAAGCCTTGGCCAGCGAAGCTCATCGTGAACGCCTCCCCGGTGCTGCGGCCCAGCAGCGTGCCAAGGCCCAGCTGGTCAGCACGATGGAACCCGGTTTGCAGTGCTGCGGACCAGGCGATCGCCGCCTGCGGGTCGGCGTAGGTGGGCTGATCGACGTTGAGCACCACCGGGACGCCCTGCGCGGTGATCGCAATCCGACCCTGCCCGGTGAACACGCAGTTGTACAGCCCCGCGGTGGACAGCGAGCCGACGCCGTCGACCCGGCGGATGTCGTAGCGCAGGGTGGGCTCGAAGGCCAGCACGTTCTTGCCGTTGACGGTCAACCCGTCGTGCGGACCCTCCAGGTCGATCAGGTGCACATCAGCGGCGGCGTCGGCGAGGAACACGTCGCCCTGGCCGGAGGCCTTCATCAGCGGGACGCCCTCACCCGTGAGCTGCTGCTTGAGGAACTTGCCGATCCCGCCCGAGCCCAGCGCCTTGAACTGCACCTGACCCTGGTAGGCGACCATCGAACCGCGCCGGGCCAGCACCTCACCATCCAACGCGATCTTGAGCATCTTGGAGTTCTGCAGCACCATGCCCGGCTGGGTGGCGCCGGCCTCCTGGTGGGTGGGGGAGAACAGGTCGCTACGCATTCCGACATTCCTTCCGGTACCGGGCACGGGTTCGGCACCGACGTTACGTCAACCCTGAGGCCGGTTCACCCGACGCCGTTGTCGCGCGCCCAGCGCCGCAGCTCGGCCTCGGCCTCCTCGCGGGACAGCGGGCCCCGGTCCAAGCGCAACTCCTTGAGGTGTCGCCACGCGCGGCCGACGTCCGGGCCCGGCTTCAGCCCGAGCAACTCCATGATCGCGTTGCCGTCCAGGTCCGGGCGCACCGCGGCCAAGTCTTCCTCGGCGCGGATCCGCTCAATGCGGGTCTCGAGATCGTCGTAGGTGCGCTGCAGCGCGATCGCCTTGCGACGGTTGCGGGTGGTGCTGTCGGCGCGGACGAGCTTGTGCAGCCGCGGCAACAGGTCACCGGCATTGGTGACGTAACGGCGCACCGCCGAGTCGGTCCACTCGCCGCCGCCGTAACCGTGAAACCGCAGGTGCAGGAACACCAGCTGGGCGACGCCGTCGATGACATGCTTGGGGTAGCGCAGCGCGCGCAACCGCTTGCGGGTCATCTTGGCGCCGACGACCTCGTGGTGGTGGAAACTCACCCCCCCACCGGGCTCGTGCCGGCGGGTCGCCGGTTTGCCGATGTCATGCAGCAACGCGGCCAGCCGCAGCACCAGGTCGGGTTCGCCGTCCTCCAGCGCGATCGCCTGGTCGAGCACCGTCAACGAATGCGTGTAGACGTCCTTGTGCTGGTGGTGCTCATCGATCTCCAGGCGCATCGCGGGCACCTCAGGCAGGACGTACCCGGCCAGCCCGGTGTCCACCATCAGCTCGACGCCGGCCCGTGGGTTCGCCCCGAGCATCAGTTTGGACAGCTCCGCGGCCACCCGCTCGACGGTGATCCGGCCGATCTCACCTGCCATCGCATCCAGCGCCGCCCGGACCCGCGGGGCGAGGGTGAAGCCGAGCTGGGAGACGAACCGGGCCGCGCGCAGCATCCGCAGCGGGTCGTCGGCGAAAGACTCCTCCGGCGTGGCGGGGGTGTCCAGCTCACGGCGAGCCAACGCCGCCATCCCACCATGGGGATCGACGAACCGGCCGGAACCTCGCAGGGGCAGCTGGACGGCCATCGCGTTGACGGTGAAGTCGCGCCGGGCCAGGTCGTCCTCGACGGTGTCACCGTAGATCACGTCAGGATTGCGGGACACCCGGTCGTAGCGGTCCGCCCGGTAGGTGGTGATCTCACACTGGATACCGGCCTTGGCCGCGCCGACCGTGCCGAAGGCGATCCCGGTGTCCCACTCGGCATCCGCCCAGCCCTGCAGGATCGCTTGAATGGCGTCCGGGCGGGCATCGGTGGTGAAGTCCAGGTCGCTGCCCAGCCGGCCGAGCAGCGCGTCGCGCACACTGCCACCCACCAGGTACAGCGAATGACCGGCCGCGATGAACCGGGCGGCCAGCTCATCGGCGACCGGGGCGACCCGGAGCAGCTCCACCACGGCATTCTGCTGCGCCCGGCTCGCCACCGGGACCCGATTTCCTAGCGCGGAAGGTGACACGGGATGCGAGGGTAACGGCCGCTGCGCCGCGGCTGCAGCGATGGTCACTGCGCGTTGACGACAATGGTGCCGGTCACAGCGTTGCCAGCGGCGTCGATCACCGACACTGAGCCCGAATTTGGTTTGTAGCACCCGCTCCGCTGCAGTTCCGGCTGACGTTGGCCCACCCCTTGATCTCCTTCGGCGCGTAGACGCGCGGCGGACGGTGCACGGACGACCCGTGCGACCGACCGCTAGGGTGCCGCGGTGCTGTCCGACCATCACCGCCTCGAGGTGTTCCTCACGACTGAGCCGGGCCGTAGGACCCGGATTGCGCGCGCCGGCAAGGGCCCGGACCCGATCGCGCTGGCCGCTGGAAGCACTGTCGAGACGTGAAGCACCGGTTGGGCCGATCACGCACTCGGCGGTCAGGGCTGGTGCTGGGGTTGGTGGTAGGTGTGGCCGCGGTCATCGTGGGCGCGGGGGCGATGCAGGGCGACACTGAGCCTCAACCCTCCCGATCTGTCCGGGCCGTTGCCCCAGTAGTGCCACCCTCGATTGCGCCACCATCAACAGCGCCACCATCAATAGCGCCACCATCAACAGCACCACCGCGGTGTACCCAGGAGTCGGCCATCGCGCAGCTGCCGATCCGACGGCGGCTGGCGCAGCTGCTCATCGTCGGGGTGGACGCTCGGGGGCCGCGGGAGGCGCTCGCCGCCGTCACGTCCGAGCAGGTTGGCGGCATCTTCCTGACCGGTTCGGCCACCGGCCTGCTGTCTGGCGGGGCGCTGAAGCAGGTACAGGCCGCTGCCGAGTTGCCCGTGGCGGTCGCCGTGGATGACGAGGGTGGCCGGGTGCAGCGGATCGACGAGCTGGACGGTCAGCTGCTCAGCGCGCGATCCATGGCGGCCAAGCTGTCCCCCGAACGGGTCTACGAGCTGGCCGTGCAGCGGGGTCGCCAGCTGCGTGCTCGCGGGGTCACGGTCGACTTCGCACCCAGCGTTGACGTCTCCGGTCAACCCGACGGCGCCGTGATCGGCGATCGTTCCTTCAGCCGCGACCCCAGCACCGTGGCCCGCTATGCCGGCGCATTCGCCAAGGGGTTACGGGACGCTGGTGTGCTGCCGGTGTTCAAGCACTTCCCCGGCCACGGGCGAGCCACCGGTGACTCGCACCGCGGCGCCGTCAGCACACCGCCATTGAGTGCGCTGCACGAAGTCGATCTGTTGCCCTACCGGCGGTTACTGGCTGGCCAGTCTGGTGCGGTGATGGTTGGCCACCTTGACGTGCCTGGACTCACCGAGCCGGACACACCAGCGAGCATCAGCCCGGCGGCGCTGGTGTTGCTGCGTGACCAGCTCGGCTTCGACGGACTGGTGGTCACCGACGACCTCGGTGCCATGGCGGCCATCACCGATCGGGTCGACCTGGCCAGCGCCGTACGTCAAGCCCTTGCGGCCGGAGTGGACATGGCGTTGTGGGTCACGAAGAACCGGCTCGGCGACGTGCTTGACCACCTCGAGCAGGCCGTGGCGGGCGGGTCACTGCCTGAGACCCGGGTGAACGAGGCCGTCGCCCATGTCTTGGCCGCGAAGGCCGTCGACATCTGCTCGGGAAGCTGACGGTGAGCACCCCATTTACCAGGAGCGGACCGCTCTGAATCAGAGGTCGGGCGGCTTGCCGACCTACCTCAGGGAGCCTGCGCCCTTCTCCGTATCGCTCATGACGATCACCTCGCCTTCGGGCTGCGCCAGTTGGAGGCGCACATCGTCGTCGAGGCCACCTTCCATTGGTACACTATTCCAAATAACAATAGATCTATGGGAGGGAAGAGTGCGGTGAGCGATGGGCGATCAAGGCGTGCGTTGTTCGATCAGCTGGCGCAGGTCGGCAAAGCGCTGGGCAACGGCACGCGTCTGGCACTGATCGAGCTGCTCGCGCAGGGTCCCCGTGGCGTCGTTGAGCTGGCCCAAGCCGCTGGGCTCAATGTGACCACCACCTCGGCGCACCTTCAGACCCTGAAACACGCGGGCCTGGTTGCGACGGACCGTGCCGGCACCACGATCCGCTACCGCGTCGCCGACGATGACGTTGCCGCGCTCTACGGTCAATTGCTGGATGTCGCCGCGGCGCATCTGGCCGAGGTCAACGCTGCAGCGCGCCGTTACCTGGGCCCTGACGACACCGAGCAGATCGGCCGGGAGGAGCTGCGGCGGCGGGTCAGCGCCGGTCAAGCCGTCGTCCTCGACGTTCGGCCTGCATTGGAGTATGCGGCCGGGCACATCCCTGGTGCACTGTCGATTCCGCTGGACGAACTTGCCCAGCGTATCGAGGAACTGCCCGCTGATATCGAAATCGTCGCCTACTGCCGAGGGGTCTACTGCGTGCTCTCCCGCGAGGCTGTCCGGTTGCTGAACTCCCATGGACGCCGAGCTGTCCGGCTGGTCGACGGCATCCTCGAGTGGCGGCTGGCCGGCAAGCCGCTGTCCACCAGTGCTGCCTGACCGGTGATCCTGGCCGGCTACCGCGGCCGAACCGCCTCCGCGCTCATGGGCAGCCAGGCTGGCGCGGATACCATCGGCACCATGCCCGCGCCCTCTAGCAGGTACGACCGTGACAAGGCCGGCCGCAGCAAGCCGGCTCCGGGCACCGGCAAACGGCGGACCGGGCGGATGCGTACCGTAGCCGAGACCTCAGCGGGTGGGCTGGTGGTGGACATCGAGACCGGGCAGGCTGCCGTGATAGGTCGGTTGGACCGGCGCGGCCGGCTGTTGTGGTCACTGCCCAAGGGCCACGTCGAACAGGGCGAGACGGTGGAGCAGGCGGCCGTGCGCGAGGTGGCCGAAGAGACCGGGATCGACAGCGCGGTGGTGGCCGCGCTGGGCAGCATCGACTACTGGTTCGTCGCCGAGGACCGCCGGGTGCACAAGACGGTGCACCACTTCCTGCTGCGCGCGGTGGGCGGGGAGTTGTCCGACGCCGACGTGGAGGTCACCGAGGTGGCCTGGGTGCCGTTGGCCGATCTACCTGCACGGTTGGCCTACGCCGACGAGCGGCGCCTGGTGCAGCGCGCCACCACTATGCTCGCAGACTCCGCTTGACGCGCCCCATCAGGAGGCTCTGCGTATGAGACACCGGCGCCGGCAAGGCGCCACAGCTGCCGTGATTGCCGTGCTGGCGTTACTGATGCCTGGCAGTCCAGTGGCACTCGCGGCGGCGCAACCGGAACGGCCGAACCTGCTGGCTCAACTTGAGTTGTCGGAGTTGTCCCCGCGGGTCGTCACCGTGGCCAGCTCGCCGGTGCTTCAGGTGACCGGCCGGGTGGTCAACGTCGGGGACCGACCGATCACCAGACTCGGGGTTCGGGTGCAGCGCGATGCGCCGGTGAGCTCCGAGGAAACGCTTACCCGGGCCGTCAGCGGGGCAGCCGAAGCGCCGCACGTCACCCGGTTCCAGGCGCTGCCGGACGACCTCACTCTCGCTCCGGGACAGAGCAGCCCGTTCGAGCTGGAGGTCCCGCTGAGCGGCGGGGCGGAACTCGAGTCGTTGCAGATCAACGAACCGGGGGTCTACCCACTGCTGGTCAACCTCAACGGCAAGCCGGACTTCGGCGGCATCGCACGGCTGGCGTCGGTCCCACTGTTGTTGCCGGTGCTCGGGATCCCCCCCGCCATCCCTCGCGGGCCACCCGGGCCAGTGCTGCCCCGGCCGGCAACGCCGGTGCCGTTGACGGTGGTGTGGCCGCTGGCCACCGAACCGGTCCGGCTGACGACCGGTCCCGGCGAGTCGCTGCTGATTCGCAGTGCACAAGCCGGAACAGATCCGATGGCGGACGAGATCGCCCCTGGTGGGCGGCTGGACGGCCTGCTCGGTGCCCTCGAGCAGGCGCTACCGCCAGGGGCGCCACTGGCCGCCGCGGTGTGCGTGGCGGTGGATCCGCTGCTGCTGGAGACGACCGACGGTATGAGCCGCGGTTACCGCGTTGCCCACCCCGGTGGGATCAGCGAGGGCACCGGCGCGCGGGATGCGCAACGGTGGCTCGATCGGCTGCGCGCAGCTGTCCAGGGTCGCTGCGTGTTACCGCTGCCCTATGCCGATGCGGACTTGGTAGCGCTGTCCCGGGCCGGGCTCACTGACCTGGAGGCCCTGGCCACCGGCGCCGGCGCCGGCCTGGTGGGCGACCTGCTCGGGGTGCAGCCGTTGACCGGGGTGAGCTGGCCGGCGGGCGAGATGCTCGACGAGCGCACGCTGAGCGACCTCATAGCCCTCCAGACACATGCCCTGCTGCTGGACCCCCGCGGCGTCGTCCTGCAACCGGGTCCCACGCCTGCCCCGCAGCAGCGCGCCGGTGACGTCGTCGCCCTGGTAGGTGGCTCTTCGAGTACCGCCAACCCGGCCACCCCGGTACCGGGCAAGCGAGGCGCACCCCCGGTCGGCCTGCTCGTCGATCCACTACTGACGAGCGCACTGGCCGGCACCGCGACCCCGTTGACGGCTCAGAACGGGCTCGGCGCACTGGTGTACCGCGCTGCCGCCGACCAGCCTGTGCTGCTGGTGCCACCGCGCCGCTGGCAGGTCCGCGGTACGGACGCCACCGCTGTGTTGAGCACCGCCCGACAGCTGCTGGACGCCGGTTTCGTCGTCCCACGTGAGCTGGCCGCATTGGCCGACACCCGACCTGGCGGGGCCGAAGTCGCGGTGAGGTATCCACCGGAGGCCGGCGCCGAGGAGATTCCCGCACCGGTCACCGCGGACATCCTGCGAGACCGCGACGTCTTGCGTGACCTGCAGGTGGCGACCGTCGTGGATCCCGCGGCGAACCTCCGGCCGGTCACCCTGCTCGACCCGCTGCGGCTGGGGCTACTGCGTGGGGTGTCCGCGGCTTGGCGCGGCCAGCCCCATCGGGCCGCACTGGTGACCGAGGAGCTGAGCAGCCGGCTGGACGACCTGCGCCGGTCGGTACGGATCGTTCAGCCACCCGGGCCCTACAGCCTGGCGGCCTCGAATGCGCCGTTATTGATCACTGTGAGCAACGAGCTACCGGTCGGGATGCAGGTTGCGCTGAGCCTGTCGGAGACCGCCGGACTGCGCGCTGGGGCGGTCGGGTTGCAGCTGGTGCCGGCCCGCAGCACCCGGCAGCTGGTCATCCCGGCGGAGGTGAGCCGGGCCGGTTCGTTCAGCGTCGATGCCCGATTGAGCACCCCGGGCGGCACCCCGTTGGGCGAGCCGAGCACCCTACAGCTGCGCTCCACCGCTTTCGGCACCGTTACAGTCGCGCTCACGGTGGGCGCCGCCGCTGCGCTGATCCTGCTGGTGGTCCGCCGAATCGTGCGCCGAGTGCGCCGAACACGGGAAGTCGGGTGACGTTGGATACCGCCAACCGCACACCACCGCTGTTCGACAACCCTGCTGATACCCGGCGGTCATCATCCCCGGTGTCGGTGGCGGCAGCCACCCGCACGATGGCGGTGGCCACCCTGGTCAGCCGGATCACCGGATTCGTCCGTCAACTCGCACTGGCCGCGGTGCTCGGGTTGGGTGTGGTCAACGACTCCTACACGATTTCCAACACGCTGCCGGCGATGCTCTACGAGATCCTCCTCGGCGGGGTGCTGACCAGCGTTCTGGTGCCGCTGCTGGTGCGCGCGGCGAAAGAGGACGCAGATCAGGGCGAGGCCTACACCCAGCGGCTGATCACCCTGGCGTGCGTGACGCTCAGCATCGCCAGCGTGCTGGCCGTCGCCGCAGCACCGTTTCTGGCCACCCTGTTCCTCGGTAGCAGCGACAACGCCAACCCGCAGCTGGCCACCGTGTTCGGCTACCTGCTGCTGCCACTGATCCTGTTCTACGGTCTGTCCGGGCTGTTCGGGGCGATCCTCAATGCGCGCAGCAGCTTCGGCCCACCCGCGTGGGCGCCGGTGCTCAACAACGTCATCGTGCTGGCGGCGCTGGGCGTCTACGCCCTGGTACCGGGGGAGATCACTCTCAACCCGGCGCGGCTGAGCGACCCGAAGCTACTGGTGCTCGGGCTGGGCACGACCGCGGGCATCGTCGCCCAAGCGCTGGTGCAGATTCCCGCGTTGCGCAGGGCCGGCTTCCACTTCGGCTGGCGATGGGGCTGGGACTTCCGGCTGACCCAGGCCAGCGGGATGGCGGCCTGGTTCGTGCTCTACGTGCTGGTCGGCCAGCTCGGCTTCGTGATCACCACACGCTCGGCTGCGCAGGGCGATCCAGGCGGAGTGGTGATCTACAGTCTGGTGTGGCTGCTGCTGCAACTACCCTACGGCGTACTCGGCTACTCGCTGCTCACGGCGATCATGCCGCGAATGAGCCGGGCGGCGGCCGACGGCAACTGGCGTGGCGTGGTCGAGGACCTGTCGCTGGGCAGCCGGTACCTCATCGTGCTGCTGCTACCGATCACCGTGGTGTTCACCCTCGCCGGGGAGCAGATTGGCGTCGCGCTGTTCTCGCTGGGTAAAGCAGGTAGCGATGCCGAGCGGCTCGGTGCCGCGCTGGCCGTCGCCGCCTTCGGACTGCTGCCGTATGCGGTGACGATGCTTCAGCTGCGGGTGTTCTACTCGATGGCCGACGCGCGCACCCCCACGATGATCAACGCGATCATGGTGGCGGTGAAGCTGCCCCTGCTGCTGGCCTGCCCCGTGCTACTCGACGGCGCCGACGTGGTGCTCGGCCTCACCGCGGTCAACTCGCTGTCATGCGTGGTCGGCGTGCTGGTCGGGCAGGTGTGGCTACGCCGGCGCCTGGGCCGGGTGGAGACCAAACGCAGCCTGGTCACGTTACGGAACTCCCTGCTGGCGGCAGCGCCCGCGGTGGCCGCGGTGCTCGTCATGCGGACCCTGTTCGACGTGAACGGCGTGGGGGGTGCCTGGTTGGAGTTGATGCTCACCACGGTGGTCGTCGGCGTCGTGATGGGTCTCGCTCTGATCACTCTGCGCACCCCGGAACTCGCCAACGCGTTACGCGCACTGAAGCGCATAAGTCGGTCGACTAGCCGTCGGGAGCCGTAGGCTTGACAATTGTCCCAATGAGGCCCGAGGGCCTTCGCGTCCTGAGTGAACCCGGGGAAGGTGACATCACCGTGAGCGAGCCGGCGGGGATGGGGACACCTAGGCCCCGTGCCTCGTGGCCCACGCCAGGGTGTGTTCTCGGGCGAGGACGTTACCGGTTGCTGTCAGAGGTCGGTCGCGACGACCGCTGCGGCGCTCGCCTATGGCGCGGCCGTGACCTGGTTCTGGACCGTGACGTGGCGCTGACCTTGTTCATTGCTGCACCGCAGGACAGCCAGGCCGGCACGCTGCTCCGCTCCGCCGTCGGGCGTGCGCTGCGCTGTGCTCGTCTGGAGACCGCAGGCGCCGCGCGGGTGCTGGATGTGCTGGAACCCGAGCGCGGCGACGGCCCGGCCGCCGCGGCGGTCGTCGCCGAGTGGACGCCGGGTTGTGCCCTGGTGGAGCTCCTGGACGACGGGCCGCTGCCGCCGTCGGTGGCGGCCAGCGTCCTCGTGCCGCTCGCCGGTGCAGTCGACGCGGCACACAGCGCCGGATTGATCCTCGGCTGCCACCATCCGAACCGGATCCGGGTAACTCCCGACCGGCAGGCCCGACTCGCGTTCCTGGGCCCCCCTCCCACGACGGGGTCCGGAGACGACATCCGCGGCCTGGGCGCGATGCTGTACCTGCTGCTCACCGGGCGCTGGCCGCTGCCCGGTGGGCTCACCGGCGTGCCACCCGCACCGATGGGGCAAGACGGACTACCGGTCAGCCCCACGACGTTGCGCCCTGAGGTGCCGGTGGAGCTGTCGACCCTGGCGCTGCGCAGCATTGCCGGTCCAGGCACCGACGGCGGCGTGCACACCGGTGCCGCCGTACGGCAGGTACTCGAACTCAACGCTTCGGCCAAGGGCGACGCGTCGGCTCGGGATCCACTCCGGGCGCAGCGCCAACGGCGGGTCAAGCTGGGTGTGTCGATGACGGTGTTGGCCGCCGCCACGCTGCTGATCCTTGGCTACACCGGCATGCAGGTGGTGTCGGTATTCACCAACCCCGGGGGTACGCCGCTGGTCGTCGCCGCGAACGCCCCCACCGGACCGGCGGCACCGCCGCCGGTGGTGTCCGCATCGGTCCGGGCCAAGAAACTGGCGGTCTACGACCCCTCCGGCAGGGGCCGTCCAGACCGCCAGGGGGACGTCGGCAAGCTGATGGACGGCAATCCGAACACTGCGTGGTCCACCGACTCCTACCGCCAGCAGTTCCCCCTCTTCAAGAAGGGGCTCGGCGTGATGTTGAGCTTCGAGCAGCCCGTCGCAGCGGCCGCGGTGACGGTGACGTCGCCGAGCCCGGGCACCGTGCTCGAGATACGCACTGCATCGTCCCCGAATGCGCCGCTCGCCCAGACCACCCTGGTCGGCACGGCCACTCTTGGTCGTGGCAGCACGCAGATCCCGCTGACAGCCGGCCCGCCAACCCGATACCTGTTGGTGTGGATCACCGAACTGAGCGGTGAGCCGAACCGCCACCAGTCCAAGCTCAGTGAGGTCGGGATCGCGAAACGGTCCGCCTGAGTAGGGGTGGTGAGAAACGTGTCACCAGCCGCAGCTCCCGAGCCGATAACCGGCCGGCCGGGCGGGAACATCGGTCCGTAGGATCGTGTTGTGGCCAACGTGGGCGAGCAGGTCAGAGACGTCATCATCATCGGCTCAGGTCCGGCTGGCTATACAGCCGCGATCTACACCGCGCGGGCCCAGCTGCAGCCGCTGGTATTCGAAGGCAGCCAGTACGGCGGCGCCCTGATGACCACGACGGACGTGGAGAACTACCCGGGTTTCCGCGATGGGATCATGGGCCCCGATCTGATGGAGCAGTTCCGCACCCAAGCCGAGCGCTTCGGTGCCGAGCTGCAGGCCAAAGAGGTCACGTCGGTCGAGCTGGCCGGTGGCGTCAAGCGGGTTGTGGCCGACGGGACCACCCACCTCGCCCGCTCGGTCATCCTGGCGATGGGTGCGCAGGCTCGTTACCTGAACGTGCCCGGTGAGCAGGAGCTACTGGGCCGCGGCGTCAGTTCGTGCGCCACCTGCGACGGCTTCTTCTTCAAGGACCAGGACATCGCCGTCATCGGCGGTGGAGACTCGGCGATGGAGGAGGCCACCTTCCTGACCAAGTTCGCGGAGTCGGTGACCGTGGTGCATCGACGCGACGAGTTCCGCGCCTCGAAGATCATGCTCGAGCGAGCCAGGGACAACGAGAAGATCCGCTGGCGCACCGGGGTAACCGTCGAGAAGGTACTCGGCGATGGTGGTGTCAGCGGTTTGAAGCTGTCCGACGGCTCCACGCTGGACGTCAACGGGATGTTCGTGGCGATCGGGCACGACCCACGCAGTGAGCTGGTCCGCGGCCAGGTGGACACCGACGAAGAAGGCTATGTACTGGTCAGCGCACCCACCACGGTTACCAGCGTGGACGGCGTCTTCGCCGCGGGCGATGTGGTGGACCGCACTTACCGGCAAGCGGTCACCGCAGCCGGCACCGGTTGCTCGGCCGCGATCGACGCCGAGCGCTGGCTGGCCGAGCATGCTGCGGATCCCCATGCTCAAGTAGCTGCGGAGTTCGTCGGCGGCGGCTACGGCTCGAAATCCTGATCACTCACCGATCCCACCGGTTCTGCACACAGGAGATGACATGGCAGACAAGGCGACCGTCACCGTGACCGACAAGTCCTTCGCCGACGAGGTGCTCGGCAGCGACAAACCGGTCCTGGTGGACTTCTGGGCGACCTGGTGCGGGCCGTGCAAAATGGTGGCGCCGGTGCTCGAAGAGATCGCCTCGGAGCACACCGAGATCACGATCGCGAAGATGGACATCGACGCCAACCCCAGCACCCCCCGGGAGTACCAGATCATGTCGATTCCGACCATGATCCTGTTCTCGGACGGCAAGCCGGTGAAGCAGATCGTCGGCGCCAAGCCCAAGGCCGCGATCCTGGAAGATCTGGCCGACTACCTGGGCTGACTGACCAATTTCCCCGGCCCGGATGCAGCCCTTCGCTGTCGCTTCACCGCTTGCAGGCAACCGGTTACCCATGGGACGCGTCCTGCACGAGGGGCCTAACGACTGGTCACCATCGCGAGCAATACTGGCAGGCCCCACTCATCGTTCCCATCGCCGACCGGGCACAATGAGTGACAAGACGTTGTCCGATCGCCGGCGTGTGCTCGACGCTCCTCAGAGCCCGGCGCCCGAGTCGAAGTGAGGCCGGATGCAGCTGCTGCGCCGCGGCGATACCGGACCGGCGGTGGCAGAGCTGCGGGCGATGCTGACCTCCCAGCGGTTACTCCCACCACCAAGCTCGAAGGCGGACACAGATCTCTTCGACATCGCCGTGGAGCATGCTGTACGGGCCTTCCAGCAGCGCCGCGGGCTGATCACCGATGGCGTCGTGGGGCGGTCCACCTACCAGGCGCTGTGTGACGCGCGTCTGGAGCTCGGGTGCCGCATGCTCAGCTATGTCGTCGCCCGCCCGATGCGTGGCGACGACGTGGGCACGTTGCAGGACAGGTTGCTCGAACTCGGCTATGACGCCGACCGCGCGGACGGAATCTTCGGGCCGCGCACGGAGGCGGCGCTGCGTAGCTTCCAGCGTGACTACGGCCTGTTGGTCGACGGGGTGTGCGGCCCTGGCACCTTGCGAGCGCTGCGCCAGCTGCAGCCCAAGGTGCGCGGTGGCAGGCCGGTGTTGCTCCGCGAGCAGGAGCGGGTACGTCGGGCCGGTCCGGCGCTGCGCGGCAAGCGGATCATCATCGATCCGTGTCATGGAGGTGCAAGTCGGGGCACCGTGGTGGACCGCGCCACCGAAGCCGATCTGATGTGGGACCTGGCCCGGCGGCTGGAGGGTCGGATGGCCGCCACCGGGATGGAGACGTTGCTGTCCCGCGGCCCCGACACCAGCCCCACCGAGCCCGAGCGGGCTGCCTTCGCCAACACCGCAGGTGCCGACCTCGTGCTGTCCCTACACACCGACAGCCATCCCACCGAGCTGGGGCAGGGCTTGGCGACATTCCACTTCGGCAACGGCAACGGCACGAGCTCCACGGTGGGCGAGGCGCTGGCCGAGTTCATCCAGCGCGAGCTGACCGCGCGCACCGGGATGCTGGACTGCGGTACCCATCCCAAGACCTGGGAGCTGCTGCGGATGACCCGGATGCCCACGGTCCGAGTCGAACTGGGCTACCTGACCAACCCCGAAGACCGCCGCAAACTCCTCGACCCGGCGTTCCGCGACGTGGTCGCCGAAGGGGTCCTGGTCGCCGTCAAGCGGCTCTACCTGCTCGGCGAAAACGACCAGCCCACCGGCACGTTCACCTTCGCCGATCTGCTACGCGGGGAGCTGAACGGCTGCGCCTCATAAGGCCCGGCCGAGAGCCTCTACCCGTGCTGTGGAAACTTGGTCACACTGGAGATCCGGTCACACTGCAGGGCAGACACGGGGTACCGCGCGGGTCGCGGAAACCTGGGGGTGTGCCCTGGACCGGAGCCGGTGAGCGGCGAGTGGCGGTCGGCGTGGGTGTGGAGCTGCGGGCGCTGGGCCCGGTGGGAGCCGTGGTCAACGGTCGACTGGTCGACCTGGGACCGCCCAAGCAGCGTGTCCTGTTCGCGTTGTTGGTGAGCCGGGCGGGTGGGCTGGTCTCAGTGGATGCGCTGCTGGAGGAGTTGTGGTCGGGACATCGGCCAGCGGCGGCGATGACGTCGTTGCAAGCCTATATGTGCAACCTGCGGCGGGTGCTGGAGCCGCGCCGGCCACCGCGGGCACCGGCCACGGTGCTGCTTACTCGAGCGCCGGGCTACTTGCTGGACAGCGGCAGCACCGAGTTCGACGTGTACCAGTTCGCCGGGCACGCCACCGCAGGCCGGGAGGCATTGCGTCAGGGTGACCCACAGCGGGCGCTGAGCGAGTTCGATGCCGGGCTGGCGTTGTGGCGGGGGGAGGCCTACGCCGACGTCCGTGATGTCGCCTGGGTCGCGCCGGAGGTCGCGCGGCTGGAGGAGCTGCGGTCGGCGGTGGTCGAGGAAAGGTGCGTAGCTCTGCTGGAGTTGGGTTTCCCTGACGTGGCTGTGGCCGAGCTGGAGGCCCACGTGCAACTCCACCCGCTGCGCGAACACAGCTGCGAGCTGCTGGCACTCGCGTTGTACCGAGCCGGGCGGCAAGCCGACGCGTTGGAGGTGCTGCGGGCCATCAGGACGCGGCTGGCCGACGAGCTGGCCATCGACCCCAGCACCGCACTGCAGCGCCTGGAGCGCGACATTCTCACCCAGGCGCCCACGCTGGACTGGCGGCTACCGACGCAGCGCCCTGTTGCCATCGCGGTCGGACCCAGGGCCTCGACGACCGCCCCAGCACCGGTCGACAAGCAGGACATCTTCGTCGGTCGGGAAGCGGCACTGCAGCGACTGGTCGACGCCTTGGCGGCGGCGCGCAGCCGGGGAAGGGTGGTGTTGGTGTCCGGGCAGCCCGGAATCGGCAAGACTGGGCTGCTGCGCCGTTTCACTGAGCTGGCGGGTGTGCCGGTGGTCTGGGGCTCCTGCCCCGAGCATGTCGCGGTTCCTCCGTTGTGGCCATGGGAGCAGGTGCTGCGCGCGGTGCGAAGGTGCAGCCCGCAGCGTCTGGCGCCGGGCCCGGTGGCCCAGTTGCTGGACGGGAACACCCAGCAGCCGGCGAACGGCTTGGACGTGTCCGGTGCAGCGCTGCGGCGGTTTGAGGCGATCGGGCAATACCTGGCCGACGGATCGGACCCGCTGGTGGTCATCCTCGATGACGTGCACTGGGCGGATCAGGCCTCCCTGCAGCTGCTGTCCTACCTGGCCGGCACCATCACCGCTAGCCGGCTGTTGCTGGTGGGCTCCTACCGGTGCCACGAATCCGCCGCGTTGAATGAGACGTTGGCCGCGCTGGCGCGCGCCGAAGCCTTACGGATCGAGCTCGGTGGCCTGGACGTCGAGGACACCCTGGCCTTGATGAACGCGATGGCTGGCCGAAAGGTCGGCAAGCACGCCGCGGCGACGCTCTGGGCTCGCACCGAGGGCAACGCGTTTTTCCTGCGGGAACTGGTCGGATTACTGATCAGCGAGCACCGCCTGGACCAGCCCGAGGTGTCACCGGTGCCGGTGCCGGTGCGGGAGGTGGTGCTACGGCGCGTCGCCCGGCTACCCCAGACCACCGCCGAGGTGCTGGCGGTGGCCGCGATCGCCGGCCGGGACTTCGACGTCGACGTCGTGGCCGAAGCCGCCTCGGTCGAGGTCGAGGCGGCGCTCGACGCCATCGATGCCGCGGTGGCAGCGGGCCTCGTGGTGGAGGATCAACAGAGGCTGGGCTGGTTCGGCTTCACCCACGCCCTGGTTGCCGAGGCGCTGTATGCGGCCACGACCCGGGCTCGCCGGGTCCGTCGGCACCGGCGGATCGGGGCCGCGGCCGCCCGGGTGTGGGCCGGGCACGACGAGCGGGCCGCCGAGATCGCCCGGCACTGGCTGCTGGCCGCCGAGCTCGATCCGGCCACCGCCACCCAGGCCTGTGCCTACGCCGCCGCCGCGGCCCGTGTGGCGGAAGTCCGGTTGGCCCCCGGCGACGCCATCGCATCCTGGCGGCAGGCCCTGGCCGCCGCCGACCTAGCCGGTGCTGAGGTTGATCGTTATCCGCTGCTGATGGGCTTGGCGACCTCCCTGTACCAGGCCGGGAACCCGCGCGATGGACTCCCGGTCTTCGTGCAGGTCATGGAACAGGCCCTGGGAGAAGATGATGCCCACGGCGCGGACATCTCCCAGCTGGTCACCGCGGTGGTCGCGGCCATCGGCGAGTCGAGCTGGTACCCGGTCCCGGGCAGCGTCGACGACGAGCGGCTGGTTGATGTCCTGCAGCGCGCCCTACCGCGACTGACCGACCCGGTGGAACGGGCGTTGTTGCTGTCCTGCCTCGCGGTCGCTCGCTACTACTACGACGACGATCCCCAACGCCGGATCGACCTGTCCGACCAGGCACTGGCCCTCATCCGGCCAGCGGCCGACACTGTCGCGCTGGCCCGCGTGCTGTACCTGCGGTTGTTGGCGCTGTACGGGCCTGATCACCCCGAGCAGTGCGTGCAGGCGACCACCGAGCTACTGGGCCTGTGCGGCGTCCCCCCGCCGCTGGTGGCCACCGCCCGGCTGGGCCGCGCCAGTGTGTTGGCGCACTTGGGCCGCATTTCCGAGGCGGCTGCCGAGCTCGACCTGGTCGCTCCCTTCGTCGAGGAGTCGGGTTCCCCGCAATATCGGGTGCGACTGGGATGGGCCCGAGCTGGCTTGCTGCTGCTTGCCGGGCGCTGGCAGGAGGCCGACGCGATCAGCCGCGCCACCTACACGCTGCACTCCGGGATCAGCTTCGGCGTGGAGTGGGGCATCGCGCAGGTTGTCCGGATGATGCAGCGTTGGGAGGCAGCGTATCTGGCCGGTACCGGCGCGGACCTGGTCGACGAGCTGCAGGCAGCGGTTGAGGCCACCGGCTCGCCTTCGCTGCGAAGTATCTTGACGATGGCGCTGCTGGAGGCCGGGCGCGTGGATGATGCCCGCGCCGTGTTGCGCTGCGCTACGCCCGACCCCAAGGACTGGCGGTGGCTCTACACCCAGTGTTGGGGTCTGCTCGCCGCGGCCCGACTGGATGAGACCGAGCAGGTAACCCGGCTACGCGACCAACTGTTGCCCTACCGTCGGCTCACCTGCACCGTGTTCGCGACTGTGGTCAGCGGGTCGGTGGCCTACTTCACCGGCGAAGCCGCGCTGGCCCTTGGCGAGCCGGATGCCGCGCTTGTAGACCTCGCCATCGCCGTCGAGGCCGACGAGGCGATGGGTGCGCTGCCCTGGCTGGCCCAGGCCCGTGACGCCATCACCCGGGCGAGCGCAGGCCGTCGTTAGCCGGTTAGTGAGCAATTGTTGGCGAGGTCGCCGCTGGTCGGCCGTGGCAGCGTGGCGTTCGGCGGTGGCGCGACGCCGGCCAGCCAGCCTTCCAGGGCGGCCAGGCCGGCGCGGAAGCACGGCAGGATCGGCCGCACCCGGTCTGGATACTGGCCGTACTGCCCATCGACGTGGCTGCCGCCCTCAATGCGGTAGTACCGGTGAATACCGCCCTGACCCGCAGAGTCGATCATCGCGCGGTACACGTCAGAGTCCAGCCCGATCGGCAGCAGGGTGTCCAAGGTGCCGTGCAGAGTGATCATCGGCTGGCCGATCCGGCCGGTCAGCGAGATCCGCCGCACTGCGTCGCGCACCTCATCAGGCCGGGCGAAATAGTTGTAGTCGGCGTCGCAGTTCGGCGTGCCGGACGCGCAGAGCTCGATGCCGGCAGCCAGATCACCGTCGTAGTCTGGGTCCAGCTCCTCACGGAAGACACGCTGGGTGAAATCCCAGTAGAAGCGGTGGTGCGTGTCCCACAGGAACTCGGTCTCGGCGGGGAAGCCGGCCGCGACCACCTCGGCGCGCCCGCCAGCCTGGTCGCCGGCGAGGAATCGCTGGTAACCGCGCAGTGCCGGCGGCAGGGAGGTGAGCATGCTCGGCCCGTCCTCCCGCCACAGGACGCCCTCCCAGTCCAGTCCGGCGTCGTACAGCGATGGCCGGTTCTCCAGCTGCCAGCGCACCAGGTAACCACCGTTGGATAGCCCGGCGGCGACGGTCCGGTCAGCTTGACGGCCGTATCGCTGAGCGACTGCGGCCTTGGCCGCCACGGTGAGCTGGGTGACTCGAGAGTGCCACTCGGCGATCGCATCAGCCGGTGCTACGCCGTCTTGGAAGAACTGCCCACCGACATTGCCCTTGTCGGTAGCTGCGAACGCGTAGCCGCGGGCTAACACCCAGTCGGAGATGACGAAGTCGTTGGCGTACTGCTCACGCGTGCCCGGCGGGCCGGACACCACGAGCCCGCCGTTCCACTGGTCCGGCATCCGGATCACGAACTGCGAGTCGTGGTTCCAGCCGTGGGTGGTGTTCCCCGTCGAGGTATCCGGGAAGTAGCCGTCGATCTGGATGCCGGGAACCCCGGTCGGGTTGGTCGCGCCCGGTGGGTGCAGCCCTGCCCAGTCAGCCGGGTCGGTGTGGCCGCTCGCCGCGGTGCCGGCGGTGGTCAAATCGTCCAAGCACGCCGACTGCTGGCGCTCTGCTTCCGGCACAGTCGCGCTGGCCATTCCGGCGCAGTGACCCTCGGCGCTGCCGTTGGCATCGCATGCCGCCAGCGAGGCCCCGAGCAGACAGCTGAGTAACAACAGTCCGACGAATGCCCTGATCGACCGCATGGCTGCCCCTCCTCGACTCATCCACGCTCACGGTGGTCGTCATCGCCAAGCGCTTGGTCCCAACCCCTGGCCCTCGAGGCGGCCCCGCAGCTGCCGCAGAGCTCGGGCCCGGGTGGGCCCGATGGCGCCCAGCGGGATCCCGGCGGTATGGGCGACCTCGGCGTAGCACCGGGGGTGGTCGGTGAACAGTGCCCGCAGCAGAGTCTGCCGACGAGGCGGCAACTCCGCGACGAGGTTCCACAACGTCTGCGTGGTGTAGGCGTCGATGACCTGCTGCTCGGGGCCCACCGACGGCTCAGGGACCGTTTCCGGTGCCGCGTCAAAGCGGTCTGCAATCGGTTTGGCCTGGCGCAGGATGCGCAGACATTCGTGTCGAGCGGTGGTGGCCAGCCACCCGCCCAGCCGTTCCGGGAACGTCACTTTATGGGCGTTCTCGGCCAGCCGCAGCCACGTCATCTGTACCGCGTCGAGGGCGTCGGCGTCCTGCAACCGAAACGAACGCACCGTCGAGGAAACGAGCTTGCCGTACCGGCGCACGATCTCCTCCCAGGCCGCCGGATCCCCGTCGCCAAGCCGCAGGAGCACGTCAGCCACGCTGCCCGCGGCGACGGCGGGGGTCTCGTTGGTGGCAGTTGTCATCGGCATTGCAGCCCCCTTGTAATCCGTTGGGGTTGGCGTCTTCGCGTGTTCCCCTGTGCGGTGCTTGGGTGCGCCCACCATCGGTCACCAGACTTGGCGGGGGCTTGGCCGCGACTTGGAGCCGGCTTGGCGCCGCGCCGATTACAGCCCCGCGCCAGCGACGCTGTTTGCCGACCATGCCGCCGGGCGCCATCGGGAGCCGTGCCCGTGCGACCACGAGCAGCGAACACGCCGGTTCCGCCACCCTCGTGTTCACCAGGGTGGCGGAACCGGCTGGCGCCGGGTTACCCGGCCAGTGTCTCCCCGTGCACCGTCACTCCGTCGTTGTCCTCGTTGTACGACTGCTCGGTATCGAGGTCGATGCCGTCGTCGTCGGAGGCGTCGACGTTGGTGCTGTTGTCGTTGTAGGAGCCGGTGACGCTGGTGTTCTCGTCGGAGGTGAACGATTCCTCGATGTCCTCGCCGGCCACGACGCTGTCGTCGATGGT
>JBOHFX010000096.1:0-8996 GCA_050699875.1 Pseudonocardiaceae bacterium | reverse complement strand
GTCGGGGTTCGCGGGGAGGCATAGCCAGCGTGCCCGGCAACGCCGGCGTCCGGTGCGGGCAGCGCGCGCCGGTCGAGCTTGCCGTTGGGAGTCAAAGGTAAGGAGGCCAGCACCATGAACGCCGAGGGCACCATGTACTCGGGCAGCGCGCCGGCCACCAGCGCACGCAGTTCACTTGTGGTCGGTACCCGCCCGTTGACTCCGACCAGATAAGCCACCAACCGCTTGCGACCGGGCTGATCCTCACGGGCGACCACCACGGCATCGGCGACGTTGGGATCCCGGCGTAGCACCGCCTCGATCTCGCCCGGCTCGATGCGGAATCCGCGGATCTTGACCTGATCGTCGGCGCGACCGGTGAACTCCAACTGGCCGTCGACCCGCCAGCGGACCAGATCGCCGGTGCGGTACATCCGGGAGCCCGGGCTACCGAAGGGATTCGCGACGAACCGCTGTGCGGTCAGCCCCGGTCGGTTCAGATAGCCACGGGCCAAGCCCTGCCCAGCGACGTACAACTCACCCGCCGCACCCATCGGCACCAGCCGCAGGGCAGCGTCAAGCACATACACCCTGGTGTTCCAGATCGGTCGACCGATCGGCGGGGTCCCGGCCGGGGACAGCGGCTCAGTCCAGGTCGACACCACCGTCGACTCGGTGGGACCATAAGAATTGATCATTCGGCGGCCTGACGCCCAACGGTCGACCAACTCTCCCGAGCACGCCTCGCCGCCGACGATCAGCGTCCGGAAGTGCGGCAACCCCTTCTCTGCCACCGCGGGTGGCACGGTGGCCAGTGCGGCCGGCGGGATCAGTGCGTGCGTCACCCGCCCCTCGGCGAGCACCTCGGCCAGCTGATCAGCCAGCAGCGGACCCGGCGGCGGCACAACCAGCGCCGCACCCGCCGGCAGCGACATGCACAGCTCCAACACCGAGGCGTCGAAACTGGGCGAGGAGAACTCCAGCACCCGATCTCCCGGCGCGACGGCGTACCGATCCACCTCTGCAGCGGAGAAGCTGGCCAGCCCGGCGTGGGTGACCGCTACGCCCTTCGGTCGCCCAGTGGAGCCCGAGGTGTAAATGACGTAGGCCAGGTGCTCAGGAACCAGAGGACAGCGCCGATCCACGTCGGTCGGTGCTCGATCCGGCATCCTGGCCAGTTCCGACCGGACCTCCGGCTCGTCGACGACCAGCACTGACACGTCATCCGCACCTGGAACAACGGCAGCCACGTCGCGTCGAGTCAGCACCGACACCGGACGGGCATCGGCCAACATCAACGCGATCCGCTCCGCCGGATACGCCGGGTCCACCGGCAGAAAGGCCGCGCCTGCCTTCAGCACGGCGAGTTGGGCCACCACGATGTCCGCCGAGCGCGGCAAGACCAACGCCACCACCTGCTCCGGACCGGCACCGCCGGCGATCAGGAGATGGGCCAACCGATTGGCCCGGGCGTCCAGACCCGCGTAGCTCACTGACAACTCGCTTTGGGCCGCCCCGCCGAACAGCAAAGCCGGCGCATCCAGGGTCCTCACCACCTGGGCTTCGAACAGCTCCGGAAACGTGGCCGGGACCACGTCGCGGTCGGTGTCGTTCCACTCAATGAGCAACCGGAGGCGCTCTGCCGGCGGCAGGATATCGATCCTGCCCAGCAGCACGGTGGGATCGTTGGCGACAATCTCGAGCACCTGGACAAGCTGCCCGGCCAGGCCCTGCGCCATAACCGCAGCCACCTTCTCAGCCTGGTAGTCAACGGTCACCAAGAGCTCGTTGTCCCGGTCGACCAGCCGGACAGTCAGGTCCGCCGGGAACGACACGTCGGGTTGCTCGCCGGCTGCCACCACGATCCGCGCCAGCGCCAAGTCCAGATGCAGCTCCTCGGCCATTTGCCAAAACGGGACACCGGAGTAGGTGAATGCCGCTACAGCCGTAGCTCGCACCTGACGCAAGAAGTCTCGGAATGGAATCGAATCGTCCACGCCGGACCGCAACAGAACGGGATGGTTTCGACCCGGGGCGGGAGTGGCCACCACGATGTCCTTCTCCCCGCTGTGGCGCGCCAAGATGGCCTGGAAGGCAGCCACCGTGAGATCGAGCAGCGTGACGTCGAACTGGGTGGTTAACGCCAGCAGTCGTGCGGTCAGATCCCTTGGCACGGCACAGGAATGTTCTCCGATACCCGAGGGCGGGCCATCCGGCCGCGGCTGGGAGATGGACAATTCCAGGGGCGACACCCCGTCCAACTGCTTCGACCAGTAGCGGAGTTGTTCGACGAAAGGCACCTCCGGCGTACCGTGCGGGGCGGTAGAATTTCCGGTCGGCACGGGCATAGGCTCGTAAGCCACCATTCTTTTCTCAAATCTTCCGGAAAACGATGCAACAATGAGTGCATCCCAGGACAGACGCTCAGGCGGATATACGGCTCAGAGAGTCAGCAGGCGATCGAGCTTCCGGCACAGCCGGAATCCGTCGCCGGGCGCGCCGGCCGCCAATCTGCAGTTGCTCGATCTGCTTCGTGATCGGGTTTTGCAGGAAACGTCCGACGTCCTTCCCGTGGCCCGAGACGGGATTCTGGAGCACGAAATCCAAGTCGTCGTAGAAAGCGAACTTCAGGGTGAGCTCGTCGCCGTTCGCGAGGTATAGGCTCCCGTCGGGCCCGGTGGTAACCAGGCACTGCATTGCGCCGTTGTAGTAGCTCCCCACGCATTCCAGTGGGGATGCGAGCGATGCTCGCGGCGACTTGCCACCCCTGCTCGCTCCCAGCGCCAGATTCGCGTGGCGTAGCTCGGTGCACAGCTCCTCCCACAAATATGCCCCGGCGTTGGCGTTGGTAGTGAGCGCTATCACTGATCCGCCGAGCGGATCGATACGCAGGTGGCAGGACGTGCCATTCGCGTTGCCGTCGTGGCCGACCCAATCGGTCGTGCCGTCCCGGAAGACAGCCAGTCCCAGACCCCAACCGTCGGCTAATCCGAACGGATCAGAGCCCGGAACAACTTGCCGCATCCGTTCGGCGTAGGCGGCCGGGAGCAGCTCGGAGACGCCCGGCCCAACGTGCATGAGCCCCAGGGCCACCAGGTCGGCGGCGCTCGTTGCCAACGCCCCGGCCGGGGCCTCAACGAGTGTTGTCGACTGTTGCACGGGCCGGGTCCGTCCCAGCGCCGGGTTGATCGAGTGACCAGTGGCGACAGGACGCTCGGAGAGTGCACGTATGGATCCCACGACCGCGGCCGGGTCAATGCCAAGCGGCCGCAGCAGAATCGACTCCATAGCCTCCGACCAGCTCATGGCTGTGATCGTTTCGATCAGGTGACCGACGAGGATGTAGTTCCGATTCGAGTAGGAGAAACCGGTCCCGGGAGGCAAGATCAAATCCTGCCGGCGGCAGTATTCCCGCACGTAACGCCTCATCGACAAAGTGGACAGATCTGGTGCGTCGGGACTGCAGGCCAACCCACTGGTGTGGCTGAGCAGCTGGCCCAGCGTGAGCTCCCTGCCCAAGTCGTCCAGCTCGGGCAGGTGCTCGTCCAGCGACGCATCGAGCTCGAGATCACCGTCCGCGACCAGGATCATCGCCAAGGTTGCGGTCCAAGCCTTACTGATCGATCCGATGGGAAAGGCCGTCTCGCGAGTGACCGGAATCCCCGTTCCATGTTCCAGCTCACCGACCTCGACCGTGACGGTCGCACCGCCGCGATGGACGGCGAGCTGGGCACCGGGAACCTGGTGCTTCTCCACCAGCGCGGTCATCGTGGCGGTTAACCAAGCCGGATCGACTGGCATCAAAGTGACACCCGACCCAGCGTCACCCATTCGGGCGGTGACGTACTCCCAACCTGGCCCTATGGAACGACTTTCCCTATAGTCTAGTTTCATCAATTCGTAACTCCACGTAGTAGCTTGACGCTGGCTGCTGCCAATAGCTGGCTAAGTCGCGGCTGGCAACATTGCGCTGCGTCGATGTCCGGCTTCCAGCCCGCGCCGCAGCTTGGTGTTCAGCTGGCCGCACGACGCCGTCTCGGTAATGAGCTGCAAGAAAGTGGTGGGAGCGAACCGAGCACGAACCTGGCATGGGTGCCTCTGTGTCACGGCGGCGATGACCTCGTCGACCAGGCGGAGGCGCCATGTTGACCCAGCGCCGTCCGGCTCACCTGAGTTAGGCAGGTGCGCAGAGCACGCACCATCGACAACACCTCGAACCGAGGAACAACCACCACGCCTCCTCTGCGCACCGGGTAGAGGAGGCACGCTCCCCAGTGAAGCTGAACGGAAGGCGTTCAGAAGGTGACGAGAGGATTACCAAGAACCCCACAAGGGACAGCTACATGGCGTTACAGGCCAATTGGTTCATCACTCATCAGTGTATATTTACGAGACGATTGAGGGAACCGCGTCAACCCCGACGCCCAGCTCGATCCGGAGGTCAGCGGGTGGTGTTTCGGGCCACGTCTCGTCCATCCGTATCCCGCAACACAGGGCGAGCGGGGCTGGCTGCGCCACCCGTTCCAGGCACTGAGCGGCGCAGCCGATGAGATCAGGGCCACGGGTGGGCCAGGCCGGCGAAGGCACCTGCGCGTCCACGAAAGCCGGCGTGACCAACGCCCCACGCAACCCGAGCACTTCGGCGGCGTCACCGAAGCGAACCGGGCGGTGCTGTTGCCAGGCGACGCTGTCGCGCTGGGAGACCGATCTCAGCGTAGCTCGCCGGTTGCGGACCTGGGCGCGGGCGGTTCGTCGACGACCTCACCCTCGACGACATTGCTCGGCGCATCGTGCACCGGAGGGTGCAGTGATACCGAGCGCAGCATCCGGCGCCGCACCAGTGCGCGGACGGGAGGCAGGAGGAGCAGTAGACCCAGGACGTCGGACACGAAGCCGGGAACCACGATGAACACCCCGGCTGCGGCGATCAGCATGCCGTCGACCACTTCACGGTGCGGCGGCCTGCGGTTGCGCAGTGCCTCGAGGAACGCCGCCAGCGTGCGGGTGCCCTCGCGGCGCAGCAGGACGGCCCCGATCAGCGACGCGAGAATTAGCAGCGCGATGGTGGCCAGGACCCCGATCGCCTGCCCCACCACCACGAGCACCGTCAACTCGACGATGGTGGCGACGAGCAGGACCAGCAGGATCGGCATGGTGCGGCTCCCTCAAGTTCGGTAGGCGAAGCGCGGTGCACAGCCCTTCAGGGTGCTAACGCGCGAGGCCCCCACTTCGCTCCCCAGCATGCGCCGCTGCCCGTGCTCCCCGTCCCTGGACGCGCCCAACGAGGCCGCCCGATGAAATCGAGGTAAACCATCTGGCCCGTTGGACTTGCAGCATCAATCACTGCGCCCCTATCGTGATGTGATTCACTCGCATGACCAACCAGGGTCGGGAGGTGTGCGGCGTGTCCGGGTCATCAACCGGGACCGCCACCGCCGCGGAACTCTTCGAGCGGCGGGTAGCACCTCTTTATCATCTGGCTGAAGATGCTTCGGCGATCGCCAGCGCATGCCACGCCATGGCCGTCCGCTTCCACCGTGGCGGTACCCTTGTAGTCTTCGGCAACGGCAGTGCCAGCACCGATGCCCAACACGTCGTCGTCGAGTTCGTCCACCCCGTGATCATGGGCAAGCGTGCATTGCCGGCAATCTCGCTGACCGCCGACGTCGCAACGGTGACCGGCATTGCGGGCGCGGAGGGCTTCGATGAGATCTTCGCCCACCAGCTGCGCCACCTCGCCTCCGCGCGAGACATCGCGCTGGGTATCTCCCCCGACGGCAACTGCGCCAACGTGCTGCACGGGTTGGCGGCCGCCCGGGAGTTGGGCATGCTCACGATCGCGCTCGTCGGCGGTGACGGTGGGCAGATCTCGTCGCTTCAAGGAGCCGACCACATCGTGGTGGCCCACTCCGACGATCCCCGGGTGATCAAGGAGGTGCACGTCACGGCCTACCACGTGTTGTGGGAGCTCGTTCACGTGTTCTTCCAACATCCGGACCTGCTCGAGCCGAGGGCCGTCGCATGACTACTGTTCCGGAATGTCACGGCGAGGTGTGCATCACGTGCTCGGACCAGGCCGTCGCGGTCCGCGTTGTCGAGTTGCTTCCTGACGGCCTGGCCGTGGTGGACACCGGGTCCGGTAGGGAGGAAGTAAGCGTTGCCTTGGTGGCTGCGGGGGTAGGAGACGAGATCCTCGTCCACGCCAAGGAAGCGATCGCTGTTCTCGGGGGGCCGGGATGAGTCCCAACACCGGACCCAATATGAAGCGCACGGCCAATGGCCACGGCGACAACGCGACGGGCACCCCGCCAGCCGCCCGCTCAAGTTCCGATGACCTCGCCTCTCTGTACCCGTTCTTGTACTCACACCCCGACAACACCGGCCACGACAACCCGGGAGCTGGAGATCTCGAGGCAGTCCTGGCCGAGGTGCGACGTTCGACGGTGGACAAAGCGCACCAGATCGTGGCGCTCCGGCGCGAGGTGCTGGCTCGGGACAGCCAGCGGCTGGCCGCGTGCGCTTCGGCAATGGCGGAGTCGTTCGCCACCGGCGGGCGATTGTTCGCCATCGGAAACGGGGGGAGCTGTACCGATGCAGCCGACCTCGCCAGCTTGTTCCTGCATCCGGGGGCGGGACGGCGGGCATTGCCCGCTTTCGCGCTCACCGGGGATATCGCGGTGCTGACGGCGCTGTCGAACGACGTCTCATTCGACGTCGTCTTCGCCCGCCAGATCGCAGCATTCGGGCGGCGCGGTGACGTCGTCGTCGGGTTGTCCACGTCGGGCAACTCCGCCAATCTCGTGCGCGCCTTCGACGAGGCGAGCAGGCGTGGCCTGCTCACCGTCGGCTTGGCGGGTTACGACGGCGGGGCGATGGCCGAACTGGGCAGCATCGACCATCTGTTCGTGGTTCCTTCTGATTCCGTGCACCGGATTCAGGAGGCGCAGACCACGATTTATCACACGCTGTGGGAGCTCACACTTGACGAGCTGACCAGCCGAACGCGACATCCGGTACGAGAGAGCGACCGGAGGTCGCTCGTGGAGTAGGGGATCATGACCACACCAACTGCACAAGCCACTCCCGCCACGCAAGAAGAAGAGGCCCCGATCCATATTCTGTGGATCAACTGCGGTCTCTCCTGTGATGGGGACTCGGTTGCGCTGACCGCGGCAACCCAGCCCAGCATCGAGGAGATCGCATTGGGCGCCCTCCCTGGGCTGCCCAAGATCGCCGTACACTGGCCGCTGATCGATTTCGAATGCGGCCCGGAACAGGGTGCTGACAACTTCATCGAATGGTTCTGGAAGGCCGACCGGGGCGAGTTAGAACCGTTCGTGCTCGTCGTGGAAGGTTCCATCCCGAACGAGTCGATCAACGGTGACGGCTACTTCACCGGTTTTGGCAGGCACCCCGACACCAACCAACCGGTCACCGTCAACGAGTGGCTGGACAAGCTGGCGCCCAAGGCGACGATCGTACTTGCGGTCGGCACCTGTGCCACCTACGGCGGTATCCACGGTATGGCGGGGAACCCGACCGGTGCCATGGGTGTGCCGGACTACCTGGGTTGGGACTGGAAGTCCAAGGCCGGGATCCCGATCGTCTGCGTACCCGGCTGTCCGGTCCACCCGGACAACCTGTCCGAGACGATCCTTTACCTGCTTTACCAGGCTGCCGGCGCGGCGCCGATGATTCCGTTGGACGAGCACCTGCGCCCGCAGTGGCTGTTCGGCGCCACCGTGCACGAGGGCTGTGACCGGGCCGGCTACTACGAGCAAGGTGAGTTCGCCAAGACCTACGACTCACCGAAGTGCCTGGTCAAGCTCGGCTGCTGGGGCCCGGTGGTCAAGTGCAACGTGCCCAAGCGTGGCTGGATCAATGGTGTAGGTGGCTGCCCGAACGTGGGTGGTATCTGCATCGGCTGCACCATGCCCGGCTTCCCGGACAAGTTCATGCCTTTCATGGACGCACCTCCGGGCTCGCTGGTATCGGGGACCGCGAGTATGGCCTACGGTTCGGTCATCCGGTCGCTACGCAATATCACCCTCAAGAAGGTTGACGCTGAGCCCAAGTGGCGCAAGAAGGGCCGGCAACTCGAGACCGGCTACAGGCCCTCCTGGTGAACGCCGACCGGCTGCAGAAAGGCATCTAGACGATGACAACCACCGCACCCAAGCACGGCTCCGCCGCCACAGGCCAACTCACCGAGATGGTCTGGGATCCGGTAACCCGGATCGTCGGCAGCCTCGGTATCTACACGAAGATCGATTTCGCGGCGGGCAGAGTGGCCGAGTGCCACAGCAGCTCTTCGGTTTTCCGCGGGTACTCCATCTTCATGAGGGGTAAAGACCCGCGCGACGCCCACTTCATCACCAGTCGTATCTGTGGAATCTGTGGTGATAACCACGCCACCTGTTCGGTGTACAACCAAAACATGGCATACGGGGTAGCCCCACCGCATCTTGGTGAATGGGTTATCAACCTGGGCGAAGCGGCCGAGTACATGTTCGACCACAACATCTTCCAGGAGAACCTGGTCGGGGTCGACTACTGCGAGAAGATGGTCGCCGAGACCAACCCGGGCTGGCTCGACCAGGCCAACCGGACCCCGGCGCCGCAGGCCGAGGCCCACGGGTACCAGTACATCGGCGACATCATGCGGGCGCTCAACCCGCTGTCAGGCGAGTTCTACCGCGAGGCACTGCAGGTCTCCCGCTACACGCGGGAGATGTTCTGCCTCATGGAGGGCCGCCACGTGCACCCCTCCACGCTGTACCCGGGCGGCGTCGGCACTGTCGCAACCCACCAACTGTTCACCGACTACTACACCCGCCTCATGCGGTACGTAGAGTTCTGCAAGCGGATCGTTCCGCTGCACGACGACCTCTTCGACTTCTTCTACGAGGCGATGCCCGGCTACGAGCAGGTGGGACTGCGTCGCACGCTGCTCGGCTGCTGGGGCGCCTTCCAGGACCCCGACGTGTGCAACTTCGAGTACAGGGACATGTCCGAGT
>JBOHFX010000095.1:0-13846 GCA_050699875.1 Pseudonocardiaceae bacterium | reverse complement strand
CCCCCCCCCCGACGGGAACTTGATCGAAGCCCTGCAACTACTTCGGTGCCACCACCTGGCTGAGGAGGTCACCCGTGTCACCAACAATGGGCAACCCGCCCAGAAGATTGGTGAGCGCCGACGGGAGTTCACCGGTGGGCGGCAACGGCAACGCAGGCAATCCGAGTGCCGGAATCTGCGGTAGCAGGTCCAGCGCTGGAATCCCCGCCTGGGCGGCTGCGGGATCCTGCCGAGCAGACGCCAGGGCCATTTCCCTCAGCACGCCAGCGTTGTTGACATTCAAGAATATCGGAGCGTTCTCGATGTCATCGGCGTTGTCGTTGACCGTCGACGGTATACCCTCGGTGCCAACCGCAGAGCTGATCGACCCGGTATCGCCCTTGATATCGCGGACGTTCCGGATGATGTCGTCGGCCTGACCCGTGGCAATGACTACACGGCCCCTGATGTCGTACACATTGTTCAGGACCGCTGCGAGGTCACCGTCGATGTTGTCGACGGATTGGTTGATCGTTCCGACCAGACCCTCAACCGTGACCAGGTTCGGACCGATCGTTCCCACGCTGCTGTTGATCTCCAGGGCGGAAGCATTGATCGCCTTCGCGGACTGGTTGATCAACGGTACGGCACCCTCGACCTGGTTAAGGCTCTGGTCGATGCTGGCTGCCGAGTCGGTAACGCGGCCGATCGTCGTGCTGAGGTTCGCGGCCGCATCACGGATCTGGTTCGCGGAGTCGACCACATTGGCGAGGACCGGCACCACGTCCAGCTCGGTGTTGATGGGTGTGAGTGCGTTGTTGATGATGCCGACTCGACTCTCGATCCGATTAGCTGCCGCCAAGATGCCAGTCAGGAAAATAACCGCGGTCAGTGCCCAGAGAACGACGATCACCAACATGATCCCTGGGAGTGCGGTGGACGTTAAACGTCTCATCAGTCACCTCCTACGGCTTGACCGGGTCGCACCTGAACGGCGGCAACAGGCTCAGCGTTGGCGAAGTGCAGATATTAATCAGGTGGCGGTTGGTCTCCTGGAGCTGCAGGTTGATGTTGCTGAGGTCGATCTCGGCACCTCGAAGGAGATTGTTGATCGTGACGACCTGCCCGGGAACCAAGGCAGTGCCTCGGCTGTCCGCGTTCTGCACCGCCTCCAGCGTCCCGTTGATCGCCGACGCGGTGCCCAGGATGTTCAGCAGCACGTTCGAAGTGTCCACCAGGGAAGCGGAGATGGCCGCCGCCGACTGCGAGGCACCGACCAGGGTTCCCGAGGTGTTCACCAGCGATCCCGACGTGTTCACCAGCGACGCGGAGGTGTCCTTCAACGATGCGTCGATGCTCACCGCGGAACCCTTGATCGACGTCAGTGAAGCACTGGCGTCGGCCACCTGGCTACGGATCGGCTTCAGGGCGGTGTCGATATCGGTGAGCGCCGAGTTGATCGTACCGATGAAGTTGGGCAGCGGTCCGACGTCGCCGGTAGCGCCGGTCACTGAGCTGGAGGCCGTGAACAGGCCGTCGTCGATCGATTCGAGGGCTCGGACGATGCCGATCAGGAAGCCGATGACGACGACCACGACGATGAGGCCGAGGGTGGTGAAGATCCACAAAAACCGAGCGAAGGAGGACGACGCTGCAGGAGCAGGAGCACTTGACGACGTCCTAAAGAATTGCTGTGTTGTCATCTTCTATCCTCCTAGCATCCTGGGTTCGGCGCGCCGAGCAGGCCAAGGCGCGCCTTGGCGTCGATGCAGCGAGACGTCAGCTCCGCGCGGATCGCCTGATTGTTGATGTTGCCAGAGTCAGTCCTGATGTCTCTGGCGATTTCGACGGTGGTGGACAACACGTCGTTGATGTTCGCCGCGTCGACGTCGATGCGATTCGCCACGTCGAGGATCGACGTGGTCCGCTGGTTGATGCCCTGCGCGGTGCCATTGATCGTGAAGGCAGTACCGGTGATCGTCCCGACGCTGTTGTTGATGTCGGTCGCGGTGGTGTTGATGGTTCCAGCAGTGCCGTTGATGGTTCCGGCCGTGCCGTTGATGGTTCCCGCCGTCCCGTTGATCGACTTCGCGACTCCGTCGATGTCTCGGGCGGTGGCGTCGACCGTGTTGAGCAGACCCTGCAGCGGTTTCGCGCTCTGCAAGATCGAGGCGGCAAGCTCATTGGTGCGGTTCAACTGTGTGACCGAGTCAGTTGCGACGTTGATATTCGCAGCGTTTCCCGAAATTGCTTGCGCCTTCTTGTCGATGCTCTGTGCCGCGGCCAGGGTCCGGGCCAGCAGTGCTGCCGCTATACCGATGGCCAAGACACCGACGACCAGGATTACAACACTGATAACGTTGAACAGTCCAGCTCCTCCAGAACCTCTGGATCGAGCATCCGTTCTAGCCAACTCCACCACCGCTTCCTTAGTGCAGGGTTTCTCGTGCAGGGAAGACGTGCTAGGCGGGGAGTTACGGCGGTAAAACGAGTGTCGCCGCAACGGCCGACGCCGCTTCGACGGCCTCCTTTCTCAGCACGCCTCCCCGGGGCAAGCTGCTCCCGTCAGGTAGGCGGGAGCTTGGAGGAAGTCGACCAAGAAAGCAAGTGGGTGAGCGCTGAGGACGCAGAGTAGCGTCGTCAGCGCTTCGCAGGCTCGCGCAAGCCCGTCGGCTGCAGCCTAGCATTCCTTCCGCGGTGCTACCTGTGATCAGAATAAGAACGTCTACATGGGCGCTGAGCTGCGAAGATACTGTGAGCAGAGAAGCGAGATGGTCCCGCTCAACCCGGATCCGGGGTCCGAAAAGGGGCCACTCACCCGCTGTCTTCGCCAGTCGCGGTGGTTACCTAACGTCACCATCTTGTCGGGTAACCTCGGCGCAACATACCGAGGTAGAGCGTCATTCCGGGCTCAAAACTACGGTTAGTGAGCTAGTCACCCAAGTGGGTGGAGATTAGATCATTCACCCGGAATAGTCGCCACATCGCCCTTGCTAATCCCGCGCCACGGCCGGTAATCGCTGCACGAAGCGGAGCCTGCGCCTTGCCGCCGGTGGGGATCACAATCCCGGCGGCTCAGCCGAAGCGGCGCACCACGCGTGCCAGCACCCAGGTCGCGATAAGCCAGCAAAGCGCAGCGAGACCGTAGTTGACCGCAACCCGGACCTTGGCGTCGGCCGGAGTGAACAGATTGCGGAAGCCAAGCTGGAGACGGTCCGCCCAGGACGCCACGAATGTCGCGATCCCGTTGGTCGGATTGGCCTCGCCTACCACCAGCAGGATATGCCCCACCAAGATCAGGACGATGAGCCCACCCACGATCTTGATCACGGCCGAGAGGAATCCGGCAACCCTGGTTCGCGTCGCGCGGGCCGACGTGCGGCTGGTGCTCATGCCGCAAAGTGTGCCACGAACACCACCATGCGTGCAGGGGCGCTCACTCGACATGTGGCTCGGACGGACGCGCCCCGCGCAGAGCGGCTCTCAGCATCCGGGAGGACGTTGCGCACCGCTGGGAGACTCTGGTTACCGTGACCGCGTGGCGCGCGCCCTCCTGCTTCGCTGCCGCGACGGGGTCTGACGCCGACCGGCCCCCCGTCGCGGAGTCGCCCGCGCGCATCCGCCGGTCGGAGTTCTCCCCGACTAGGCCGTGAAGGCCCAGAAAAGGCACAGAAGCAGAAAATGACTCCCAAGCCCTCTGACATCGGTCCCAGCGCATTCGCCTCCGGCAGTAGCAGCCGTATCCGGTTGCCGGTCGCCCCGGTTCCCGCCGACCAAGCGTCATGGAACCTCCAGCGCGGCAGCGCGATGCCCATGCACCGCTACCGTCCCTTTGCCCAGACCGTGGAACCAGTATCGCTGCCGGATCGCACCTGGCCCGATGTCACGATCAGCCGCGCGCCGGTGTGGTGTGCGGTGGACCTGCGAGACGGCAACCAGGCCTTGATCGACCCGATGAGCCCATCCCGCAAGAGAAGGATGTTCGAGCTGCTGGTCCGGATGGGCTACAAGGAGATCGAGGTCGGGTTCCCGGCCGCCAGCCAGAACGATTTCGATTTCGTCCGCGAGATCATCATTGAGGATCTGGTGCCGGAGGACGTGCGTATCCAGGTGCTGTCCCAGTGCCGGCCCGAGCTGATCGAGCGCACCTTCGAGGCGCTGCAAGGCGCACATAAAGCGATCGTGCACATCTACAACTCGACGTCGATCCTGCAGCGCCGGGTGGTGTTCCGCGAGGAGCGTGAAGGAATCAAGAAGATCGCCACGTCGGCGGCCGAGATGCTGGTGGAGTACGCCGGTAAGTACCCCGACACCGATTTCCGGTTCCAGTACTCGCCAGAGTCCTACACCGGTACCGAGCTCAGTTATGCCGTGGAGGTATGCAACGCAGTCACCGAGATCTGGCAACCCACCTCGGAGGCTCCGGCAATCCTGAACCTACCGGCCACCGTCGAGATGGCCACGCCGAACGTCTACGCCGACTCCATCGAGTGGATGCATCACAACCTGGAAAGGCGTAGCGCGGTGGTGCTGTCGCTGCACCCGCACAATGACCGCGGGACTGCGGTCGCCGCCGCCGAGCTGGGCTACCAGGCCGGCGCGCAACGCATCGAGGGCTGCCTGTTCGGCAACGGGGAACGCACCGGAAACGTGTGCCTGGTGACGCTCGCGATGAACCTGTTCAGTCAGGGAATCGATCCGCAGATCGATTTCACCGACGTCGACGAGATCCGCCGAACGGTGGAGTACTGCAACCAGCTGCCGGTGTCCGAGCGCCATCCCTACGGGGGCGACCTGGTCTATACCGCGTTCTCCGGTAGCCACCAGGACGCGATCAATAAGGGACTGCGGGCGCTGCAGGTGGATGCCGCGCGGGCCGGTGTCGAGGTGGACGAGCACCGCTGGGAGGTGCCGTACCTGCCCATCGACCCCAAGGACGTCGGCCGTACCTACGAGGCCGTGATCCGGGTGAACTCCCAATCCGGCAAGGGCGGCATCGCTTATGTGATGAAGACCGAGCACCAACTGGATCTGCCGCGCCGGCTGCAGATCGAATTCGCCCGGATCATCCAACAGCATGCCGACACCGACGGCGGCGAGGTCTCACCACAGCAGATCCGGGACATCTTCGCCGAGCATTATCTGGACCGGCAAGCCCCGTTGCGGGTGCTGTGGCACCGGCTGTCCGACGATGGCCAGGGCCATGATGAAATCTGCGCCGGCGTGCTGGTGGAGGGTGAGGAGCACGAGGTCACCGGTTCAGGCAACGGTCCGATCGCGGCCTTTGTCGATGCGCTGGCTGCCTTGGGGTTAGACGTCCGGGTACTCGACTACTCCGAGCACGCGATGTCGGCCGGCGACAACGCCGCAGCGGCGGCATACGTCGAGTGTGCCTTCAGCGAGCAGATCCTGTGGGGAGTCGGCGTCTCCGGGTCCATCGTCACCGCTTCGCTCAACGCAGTGGTGTCAGCGGTCAATCGCGCCATGCGTTGACGCACCGTGATGGGTAACAGCGTTATAACGCTGTTACCCATCACGAGCAGGCTTCAGAAGTCGAAATCGCCGTTCTTCACACCTGAAATGAAGTCGGCCCACTCCCGCCTATCCACCGTGATCGGCTGACGGGTGCGGTCCTTGCTGTCCCGTACGGCGGCATCACCATCGGGCGGCAGCGCCACCTCCACACATCCCCCACTGGTACACCGTCTACTCCTCCGGAATGGCAGCCCACGGCGAAGCGCGTCAGTCATGGGTTCCCTCACCTTGGTGGTCCTGTCGCAGCCAGACCAGCGTAGCTGACTGTTCAGAACCCAGGGATTTGATCAACCCAGCTGCGTCTCGCACATCCCTTCATCCTCCACTGTGGACTTCGGCGGGCCGACGCTCCGGCACTATGAGAAGCTTTCGAAGTCAAATTCGCCGTTCTTTACACCTAAGACGAAGTCAACCCACTCCTGCCTATCAAACATCAGCGGGTCACGGGTGCGATCCTTGGCGTCTCGCACGACGGCGCCACCATCGGGCAGGGGCGCCACCTCCACACATCCCCCTCCGCTGCACCTGCTGCTCGTCCGGTACACCAACGTGTGGTGGAACACTTACTTTCCTTTCTTACAGATCTTGTAGGAATTTGCCAACGAGAGCAGCGGACTGTTTGGCGCTTATGCACATACCAGCCAGCGTGTCGAAAATCTGCTCGTAGATCTCCACATCGTGCGGCTGCTCCAGGTAGAGATCACGCAAATGACCCTCGACGTACACAAGATCGTTATCGTCGGAGTCCGGAAACACGAGTACCCCGAACCGACCGTCCGTCGCCTGGTGCGCTCCGACGCTGAAGGGAAGCACCTGGATGGTGATGTTCGGATGCTGCGTGTCGGCAAGCAACCTTTTCAACTGCGCTCGCATCACCTGCTCACCTCCGACCGGACGGTGCAGCACCGCTTCGTCGAGTATCACGTGAATCTTTAGTGGATCTTTGTCGGCATAGAGCCGTTCCTGCCGCCGCATCCGGAGCTCGACGAGGCGGTCGGTAGCCTCCGAGTCCGCAGTGGACATTGCGGTCAGGACCGCGCGAGCATAGTCCTCGGTCTGAAGCAGGCCGTGCACCAGGGTGTTCTCGAAGCTGTGCACCTCGCGGGCGTCCTGTTCGAGCGCGACGTAGCGACTGAGGTTGTCCGGCAGTAGGGGGTCCTCGGGGTCTGGGGCGAGCACGTCGGAGTAGGCGTGCCACCAACCCTGGCGCTGCCCCTCCCGGACCCAGCGCATCATCCGGTCCCGATGAGCCTGGTCAGTGACTCCATATCGGTCGAGCAGGTCGCGGACGTCGCGACTCTTGGGAATGCCCTGGCCGGTCTCCAACCTGCTGACCTTGGACACCGAGCACTCGAGCAGCTCCGCTACGTCTTCGATGGTGAGCCCGCTTTGCTCGCGCAGCGTGCGAAGTTCGGCGCCGAGCCGGCGCCGGGGCACTACCGGACCACGTACTGGGGACATCTCACGCCTCCGCCTTTGCCGTCACAGCCCGTGAGCAGGATGCCCAACCGCCCACTGAGGCCCAAGACGACACGCTACCCCTAATTGGTGAATCGCATGATGCTAGCCCATCGTGCAATTGCATAGATCGGTTGCTTAGTGCAGTCTAAAGCCAGCCGGAAGAACGGCTACACCCGGGTCTCCGCCAGCCTTCACCCGAGGCAACCGCGGCCCCCGACCACCGACCACCGACCAAGGGAAACCAAGGGAAAGGAGCAGGCGATCATGTCGGCATCTCACCGGAGCGCGACACGCTTCCCCGAGGCCCTGTGGGCGGGCCGCGGGCAGGAAACGAAGCGTCGCGGCGGAATCCACCGCAGAGCGGGGTGACCATCCAGGCCGCAGTCTTGATCCTGCTGGTCTGCCTGTGCTTGGGGATGCTGCTCGGGACGGCCTGGACCGCCCAAGCGCTGCAGCCCAAGCTTCGTCGGCTGGCCAAGGAGCGCCGCAAGCTCAATGCAGAGTGGCAGGCGCTTCGGGACGCCCGGCAGTCCGTCCAGTTGGTCGCCTGCCCGCGCTGCGGGTGTCCATTGCACGACGGCAGCCGGTATGCCGAGGAGGACGAGCCGGACGGCGGTGACTGAACGCACCGGCGCCCGAGCAGGATTGAGTGATGTGGCAGCCAAACAGGTTCGAACGGACGGCGGCATGCTAACCTGCATGGTTAAACGCCAGAAATGCAATTGCATGGGCTGCTTGCAGCCTAGCTCGGTCCACACCGAGCAGGTTGCCGCAGCCCGTGTCCGAGACGCCGCCGTGGACCCACCACCGAAGGGACACGCGATCATGTCGACATCTCACCGGAGCGCGACACACCTCCCCGAGGCCCATCCCCCGGGCCGCGGTCAGGAAATGCAACGTCGCGGCGGAACATACCGCCGAGCATGGTGACCATCGCCATCGCAGCCGCAACCCTGCTGTGCATCGGGGCACTGCTCGGAGCCATCTGGACCTCCCAGATTTTGCATTCCCAGCTCCGCAGACAGGCTGACAAGCAAGCGGAGGAACGTCGCAGGCTGGCCAGGGAATGGGCGGCAGTCCACCGGCCGCGAGGCGAGTGCCCGCATTGCACGACTCCGCTGCCGGCCCGGGACAGGCATCTCGCACCGGCGGTCGTGCAGGACTGATTGCTGGGAACCGTCCTACCGCTCAGACGGCGCGCCGGCCGGCCAACGCTCGACCCAGCGTGAGTTCATCGGCGAACTCCAGGTCACCGCCCATCGGCAGTCCCGAAGCGAGCCGGGTCACGGACAGCTCAGGGAAGTCCCGCAGCATCCGCGCGAGGTAGGTGGCGGTGGCCTCCCCCTCGGTGTTCGGATCGGTCGCGATGATCACCTCGGTGATCTCGTCGGAGCCGATCCGGATGAGCAGCTCCCGGATCCGCAACTGGTCGGGGCCGACGCCGGACAGCGGATCGAGCGCTCCGCCCAGCACGTGATAGCGGCCGGTGAACTCGCGAGTTCGCTCCACCGCGAGCACATCTTTGGGCTCCTCGACCACACAGACCACCTTCGGGTCGCGGCGCGGGTCAGAGCAGATCCGGCAGGTCTGTTTCTCCGAAACCGTGCCGCATACGGCGCAGAACAGCACGCCATCTTTGACCCGCTGCAGCGCCTCCTGCAGCCGCGTCACATCAGCCGGATCTGCAGCCAGCAGGTAGAAAGCCATCCGCTGCGCGCTCTTGGGGCCTACCCCGGGCAGCCGCCCCAGTTCGTCGATAAGGTCCTGGACGACTCCCTCGTACACGGCGACCATAATGCCGCCTCCGCGGGACTATGTGCGTCGGCGGGCATGATGCCGCCTCCGCGGGACTATGTGCGTCGGCGGGCGGTGGTCACATGCCTGGCAGGCCGAGGCCACCGCCGGGCCCACCGAGGGCGCTGGCCAGTGGGCCCATCTTCTGCTGGGTGAGGTCTTGCAAGGCGCGGTGCGCATCGACCATCGCGCCCACCACAAGGTCCTGCAAGGTTTCGACGTCATCGGGATCGACCACCTTGGGATCGATCGTTACGCTAAGCACTTCCCCGGAACCAGACAGCGTGACCGATACCAAGTTGCCACCAGCCTGCCCGGTGACTTCGGCCTCGGCGATCTCGGCCTGCGCGCTCATCAGCTGTTCCTGCATCTTTTGGGCCTGTTGCAGGATCATCTGCATATCAGGCGCTCCACCGGGTTGCACCGCGGCTCCTCTCATCGAGTCTTCGGGTCCGCGAGGCGAAGACCCGTGTGGCCCACAGTAGCCATGTCACAGAATGGCCACCGTCTGGGCCGGAGAAACCGGTCGGGCCGGGTTTGGCCGTAGCGTAAGCGAATGCAGCTCACCGCGGCGTGGCGCAGCCATCGCGATGCTGTACAGCGACTGCAAGCCAGCTACCGGGCGATCCCAGCGGGCTCGCCGGTACGGCTGGCCAAGCGAACGTCGAACCTGTTCCGGTCGCGCGCCGCCACCGGCAGCCCGGGCCTGGACGTATCTGGCCTGACCGGGGTGCTGCAGGTGGACCCAACAAGCCGCACCGCCGACGTCGCCGGCATGTGTACCTACGAGAACCTCGTCGCCGCGACGCTACCCCACGGCCTGACCCCGCTGGTTGTCCCGCAGCTCAAGACCATCACTCTGGGCGGCGCGGTCAGCGGGCTGGGCATCGAGGCGACGTCATTCCGCAATGGTCTGCCGCATGAGTCGGTGCTGGAGCTCGACGTGCTCACCGGCACCGGTGAGGTTGTCACGACTACCCCAGGCGACGAACTGTTCGCCGGGTTCCCCAACTCCTACGGCACGCTGGGTTACGCCACCCGGCTGCGGATCGAGTTGGAACCGGTGCGCTCGCACGTCTCGTTGCGGCACGTGCGGTTCGACGACCTTGACGAGCTGTGCGTCGCAGTGGCGCAGGTCATGGCGACCCGCCGGTGGGACGGTGTGGACGTCGACTACCTCGATGGCGTGATGTTCTCTCCCACTGAGTCCTACCTGACATTGGGTGCGCGCACCGATCATGACGGACCGGCCAGTGATTATCACACCGGAGCGGAGATCTACTACCGCTCGATCCAGCAGCGCCGGCGCGATGTCCTGAGCACTCATGACTACCTGTGGCGCTGGGATACCGACTGGTTCTGGTGCTCGGGGGCGTTCGGAGTCCAGCACCCGGTGATCCGGCGACTCTGGCCGCCCCGGCTACGCCGCAGCGACGTGTACTGGAAGATCGTGGCGCTGGCGAACCGTTTCGATCTGGAGAACCGCTTGGAGGTGTGGCGCGGCCGCCCACGCCGGGAGCGGGTGATCCAGGACGTCGAGATCCCCGTAGAGCGCACAGCGGAGTTCCTGCGCTGGTTCGCCGAGCACGTCGGTATCGAGCCGGTATGGCTGTGCCCGTTGCGGCTCCGCGGCGAGCGTGACTGGCCGCTGTACCCGCTGAAAGCCGGCCGGGACTACGTCAACGCGGGCTTCTGGTCCACCGTGCCGATCGCACCCGGCGGGACCGGCAGTGATACCAATCGGGCCATCGAGCGCCAGGTTGACACGGCAGGTGGGCACAAGGGCCTGTACTCGGACGCCTTCTACTCACGGGAGGAGTTCGACGCCCGCTACGGCGGGGCGCACTACGCGACGCTCAAGCAGCGCTACGACCCCGACCAACGGCTCCCGGACCTCTACGCGAAGGCGGTGCGACGCAGATGACGACCTTCCGGCGCCCCTCTCCGGTGACGGCCCCGGCGAAGGAGGATCGGCTCTCGCTGGCGGCAATAGTGGAGTTGCTCTCCGATGGCCGGTTCCCGGTCCGGTTCACCGCCTACGACGGCAGCGCCACCGGTCCGCCCGACTCAAAGATCAAGGTGCATCTGGCCACCCCGCGGGGCGCCACCTACCTGTTCACCGCGCCGGGCGACCTCGGCATGGCACGCGCTTACATCGCCGGTGACCTGCAAGCGTCCGGGGTGCACCCAGGTGATCCGTATGTGGCGATGCGGCTGATGGCGGCCGAAGTACGCTTCCGGCGCCCGACCGTGGCAGAGCTGGCGTTGATCACCCGCTCGCTGGGCTGGGAGTTGCTGCGGCCGGTGCCGCCGCCACCCCAGGAGTCGAGACCCCGGTGGCGCCGGACTATCGAGGGGCTGGCGCACTCCCGGCACCGCGACTCCGAGGCGGTGCACCATCACTACGACGTGTCCAACCGGTTCTACGAGATGGTGCTCGGTCCGTCGATGACCTACACCTGCGCGGTGTTCGATCATCCAGAGGTGACGCTGGAACAGGCCCAGGAACGCAAGCACCAACTGATCGCCGACAAGCTGGGGCTGCAGGCCGGGATGCGGCTGCTCGACGTCGGCTGCGGCTGGGGCGGCATGGTGCGCTACGCGGCGCGGCGCGGGGTCCGCGCGCTGGGCGTCACGCTGTCCGCCGAACAGGCCCACTGGGCGCAGCAGGCGATCGTCGCAGAGGGTCTGACCGAACTCGCCGAAGTGCGCCACCTCGACTACCGGGACGCTCCCGGCCGCGACTACGACGCGGTGAGCTCGATCGGGCTCACCGAGCACGTCGGGGTGCACACCTACCCGTCGTACTTCCGTCTGCTACTGGCCAAGCTCTGCCCCGGAGGGCGGTTGCTCAACCACTGCATCACCCTGCCGACCAACCGGGGCCGGGCCCAGCCTGAGGTGTTCATCGACCGCTACGTCTTCCCGGACGGGGAGCTCACCGGTGCCGGCAAGATCATCATCGAAGTACAGGACGCCGGCTTCGAGATGCGGCACGTGGAAAACCTGCGCGAGCACTACGCGCTGACGCTCAAGCAGTGGTGCGCCAACCTCGCCGCCAACTGGGACGAGTGCGTGGCGGAGGTTGGCGAGCCGACCGCCCGAGTATGGGGGCTGTACATGGGGTCTTCGCGATTGTCCTTCGAGCGCAACGGGATCCAGCTGCATCAGGTGCTCGCGGTCCGTCCGGACAGCACCGGCGACGCACACGTGCCGCTTCGGCCGTGGTGGCGCTGACGGGTTGGCGCTGCAGCTGCTGCTACGCCTCGTCGATACGGCGGGCGCCGAGTTGGGCGGCGAGTAATTCCAGGGCGACCTCTTCGGGGTCGCGGCGGTTGGGATGCTCACGGCTCATGCTGGCGGCTTCGGCGAGCATCGCCTCGTCGTCCATGGGGGTTTGAGGCGGGGCCGCTGCACGGGAGTCGTCGGTATCCGAGGGTTCCGGGGGTAGGGGGATGCTGTCGTCAGGCGTCTGCGACGTCGCCGAAGGGCGGTTAGGGGGACGCTGCAGCGAGCGTTGCGGGGGTCGAGCGATGCGCTGCGGCGGGGGGGCACTGCTGGAACGTGCCTCGCCACCGGCGTGCTCGCAACGCACGTGCCAGTCGACGCCCAGCACGCTCTGCAGCGCCCGCTTGATCATTTCGACGTTGCGTTTCTCACCTAGCCGCCGCGCGAGCGGGGCGGTGGGCAGGGTCAGGACGAGGGTGCTGCCCTCCACTGCGGTGGCGGTCGCGTTGCTGAACAGGACCTGGGTCGCCCGGCTCTGCTCGCGGACTGCCTCCAACAGGGCCTGCCACGCCTGCCGCACCGCGGCCACGTCGGGCTGGCCCGGCGCGGGCTGGTGCTGCGCTGCCGACTCCTGGGCTTCCCGGCGCTGGGCCGCCAGCCGTTGGGTTTGCCGATCAGGAGATTGCACGGGCGGGTTGGACGGTTCGGCTCCGCGCGCGGGACGGGTGGGTGCGGGATCGGCGGACCGTACTGGGGCCGAAGAGCGCTCCGTGCCGGCCTTCGGTGAGCCAGCGACCGCGGGGAGGGCGTCCGGCGAGTCGGCGGCCGGCGGGCCCCCGGTCGTCGGTGGGGCGATGGTGAGTCGGCGCTCCAGGCGCTCCAGCCGGTGCAACACCGCGCCGTCTCCGTCGGCTGCGGATGGCAGCAACATCCGGGCGCACAGCAGCTCCAGCAGCAGCCGTGGGGCGGTGGCGCCCCGCATCTCGATGAGTCCGTTGTGGGTGATCTCGGCGAACCGGGTGAGACTGGCCGCGCCCAGGGCGTCAGCCTGGGTGGTCATCGTCACGAGCTGCTCCGCGGGAGCATCGACCAGCCCCTGGCTTGCCTGCTCCGGGGCGACCCGCAGCAGCACCAGATCCCGGAAGCGCTGCAGGAGGTCGGAGGCGAAGCGCCGGGGATCGTGTCCCGCTTCTACCAGCCGGTCGATGGTGGTGAACACGGTGGCGCCGTCCTGCGCGGCCAGTGCGGCGATCATGTCGTCGATCAGTGCGACGTCGGTGACCCCGAGCAGTGTCACCGCTCGGGCATAGGTGACGCCGTCGGCACGTGCCCCGGCGAGCAACTGATCCAGCACGGATAACGAGTCCCGCGCGGAGCCACCGCCGGCGCGGATCACCAGCGGGTAGACCGCAGGCTCGATGGCTACCCCCTCCTGGGCACACACCTGCTCCAGCAGCCCGCGCATGGTGCTCGGCGGTAGCAGCCGGAACGGGTAGTGGTGGGTGCGGGAGCGGATGGTGGCCAGCACCTTCTCCGGCTCGGTGGTGGCGAAGACGAACACGAGGTGTTCCGGAGGCTCCTCCACGATCTTGAGCAGGGCGTTGAAGCCCTGCGTGGTGACCATGTGGGCCTCGTCGATGATGAATACCCGGTACCGGGACTCGGCTGGCGCGTAGAACGCGCGGTCCCGCAGGTCGCGGGCATCGTCGACACCGCCGTGGCTGGCCGCGTCGAGCTCGACGACATCGATCGAGCCGGCGCCCTCGGGGGCCAGCGCGACGCAGGACGGGCAGCTCCCGCACGGATCTGGCGTCGGGCCCCGCAAACAGTTCAGCGAGCGGGCCAGGAT
>JBOHFX010000094.1:0-6094 GCA_050699875.1 Pseudonocardiaceae bacterium | reverse complement strand
GCCCCCAGCACCATCCTGACCCACGAGCTCAAGCGAGCATCACAGTAAAATCGGCGTCCCGGACGGACGCAGCCCCCATTTTCCCGCCTCCACGGCGGCCCAGCGCAGCGGCCCTGGTTCCTGATCCCGAAATCGCTCCAGGTCGACTGTCAGGTCGAGCGGATCGGACCGGACGTCCCCCGGGTCGACGGCGGCTCGCCCCAAACGAGCTCGGCTCCGGCCCCGCCGCCTGCACGACATCAGCGCGTAACGCACGTCATCCACGCCCAGCGCAGCCCGTGGGTGCCGAATAGGCTGCGACGTCCGGCACAGGGGCCACCAAGCATGACTCTCCGCCGTGGCGGTGCAAGCGCCCTATTTGATCTTGACTTCCGCTGAGTTGATCCCAATGCGCGCCATCGGGGAGGAGTACGTGAGTCAGGCTGAATTCTGCGGGCGAGGTATCTACCAGCCACTAGCAGTGCGACGCGCTCGGCCTTCGCCTGACTATCCAGGCAACACGCTCGACGTGCTGATCTCATTGTTCCCGTCGTCCGACGGCGACATGCCGGCGTTGTCGTCAAGGAATCCGCCTGACTGGTGGTGCCAGAGCCGGGCGTAGGCGCCCTGCATTCGAAGCAGCTCTGCGTGGGTGCCCTGCTCGACGATCCGGCCGCGGTCGAGGACGACGAGTCGGTCCATTCGCGCGACAGTGCTCAGCCGATGGGCCACCACGAGCGCGGTACGGCCGTCCATCAGTTGCCATAAGGCGTGTTGGATGAAAGTCTCACTTTCGGAGTCCAGCGCGCTGGTCGCCTCGTCGAGCAGCAGGATCGGCGCGTCGCGCAGGATGGCCCGGGCGATGGCGACCCGCTGGCGGTGGCCCCCGGACAGCTTGATCCCACGTTCCCCGACCATGGTGTCGAGACCGTCGGGCAGGGCCTCGGCGAACTCGGTGACGTGGGCCGCTTGCGCGGCACGGTAGATCTCGGCGTCGCTGGCACCCGGCCTTGCGAACGCGATGTTGTCGCGCAGCGTCCGGTGGAACATCGCCGGGTCCTGTGGCACGTAGGCGATCAGACTACGCAGGTCCGCCTGGCGCAGCCGTGAGATGTCCTGACCGCCGATGAGGATGCGACCTTCGTCAATATCCATCATCCGCAACAGCAGCCGGGTGAGGGTGCTCTTCCCGCCGCCGGAGCGGCCCACGAGACCGATCTTGGTGCCGCTGGGCACGGTGAGATCGAGGCCGGTGAACAGCGGCGGGGCGCCGGCGTGGGCGAAGGTAACGTGCTTGAAGCGCACGTCCGCTGTCGTCGGTCGCAGCGGCTCCGGCGAGACCGGATCGACCACGGTCGGCGGGGTAAGTAGCAGTTCAGAGAATTGGGCGGCTTCAGTCAGGGAGCTCTCCAGCCTCCGATAGATCTGATTGAACTCGAACATAATCCGTGTCGCGTTCGAGTAATAAGTGAAGGTCACCACGATCGCCTCCACGCCAAGCTGTCCGCCGCCGAGGCTGACGGCGAGAAACAAGCCGAGCGCGTTGGTCAGCACCGACATCGGTGCGACCACGGTATCGATGCGGAGGTTGGCGTAGTCCCAGGATCGGATGGCCAGCATTCGCGCTTCGCCGACGCGTGTCTTGTGCTCGGCGGCCTCACGATCTTCGGCGGCGAAGGCTCGCACCGTCTCCATGTTCATCAGGCTGTCGGCAACGTGGCCGGACACCCGAGCGATGGCAGCCTCTCGCTGGTCGACGAGTGCCTGGCGGCGACGGATCAGCGGCGCGATGACCAGCCCGGTGACCACGATGAGGGTGATAAGGACGACGACCAGCAGCGGGTCGTAACTCCAGAGGACCACCGACGCGAACGCCAGCGGCAGGATGCTGGCGACGACGTGGAACGCGAGCGTGTCGACGAAGTCCTCGAACCGCGAAGCGAAGCTCAGCGCGCGCTTGGTCAACGAACCGGAGAAGTTGTCGTGGAAGAAAGCCGCGTCCTTGGCAAGCAATTCGTTCATGCCGACCACGTACAGGTTCTCGATCCCCCGGCCGTCCGTGCGGTTCAAGAAGTGCACGCCAGCCCGCCACAGGACCTCTGCCAGGAGCAGCAGGGCGGCAAACCCGAGCACATAGGGCAGCACCGTCGCAGCTCCGGTGTCCGCACCGCCGGCGAGGCGGCCTGCGAGCTGGGCAACGATCAGCGGAGCGAGGTAGAGCAGGCAGATGTTGCCCAGCGCTGGCAGCAACAGCGCCGGTACGGCCACCAGTCGGAGACGGGAAAGCTCACGGCCGTAGTGGCGCAGCGCCAGCAACATCGCCGTTTTGCGGGTGGTCGAGCCGCGGCGCGCCACCTCCGTGTCGCCGCGTGATTCGGGCGCAGCCATCCGTCCCCCTCGAAAGCACCTCCGGGCAGCCAGCCGTCCATGCTGCCGCAGAGGACACGGCGACAGCGATCGAATATCAGGCCCCGCGATCGTTGTTTTGGATCAACACGACGGTCGGCCGCCGCTGCGGGTCCCGCTCTGATCATCCGCGGATCCCATGATGTTTGCCGCGACCGGAGGCGGGTAATAATCGAACCATGAACCCGACATATAGGGTGACGATGTGCGGTAGATCGCGCTTCGAGCCCCCGCGCCGCCGGCCGGCACACCGGAGGGTCTTGTGAGCTTCGGTGGAAGCATCTTCCTCATCGCCATCGGACTCATCATGGCGCTGGCCGTCAATGTGAGCGTGTCCGGCGTGGATTTGCAGATGGTTGGCTGGATTCTCACCGCGGTGGGTGTGCTGGGATTGCTGCTGAGCTTCGTGTTCTACCGGCGACGCCAGTCGGTAATCGTAGAGTCGCCACCAGTGGTCCGGGATGAGTACCCGCCGCGGTACTGATCTTCGGTACTCAGCCGCGGCATTGCAGCCGGAGGGGACAGCTAACAGGTTCAGCTACCGGGGGCCTGAGATGGTTCCGCTGGGGGGGTCCCGCAATTGGTGCGTACCCATTCCTCGATCGCCTTGGCGGCCTCGTGAAACTTGGGATCTCTGACCGCCGGCGCCCCACCCGGCAGCTGGGCGATGTCGTAGTCGACCGCGGCGACTTGGCTTCTGGCCTCCACCACGGCGTTGTAGAAGGTTTGTAAATCGTCCTTCACAGCGGGCGACGGGGACGCGTCCAGCACCACCTCGGCCTGGGAGACAATCGTATCGAGGGCGGCCTGCACAGTTTGAGGGCTCGCGCTGGGATTGATCTGGTCGGCAGCCGCACCCACTTTGTCATCAGCAGGCTGGTAGACGGTACAGAACGCGGACGTGCTGCCGGCCGGTGCAGGGCCGCTGGTGGAACCGGTCCCGCAAGCGGCCAGCGTGAGTCCGAAGAGCACCGTGGCAGCCGTACGAGCCGTGATGGTGCGCACGGGGGCCCTCTCTTTCTTCTGCAGCCCTTCGGTCGCCCGTCGGGGTGGATGTTGACCGAGGTGGCGAGGGCAGCGGGTCGGGCAGTGCACCAGCCGGGGGGCCGCGGCGGAGTCAAGGGGCATCGGAGGCTCCGTTCTCCTCCGCCCTCCTCGCCTGCTCATCGGAAGCCGGCTGGCGAGCGTTACCCACCTGGGAGATGACCTGGGGTTCACCCGGCATACAACCCGCATCCGGCGGCCTGGGCAGAGTGGCGTGAGGTCGGACGCCCCCAGCGGCTACGGACCAACGGAATATCGCCCCCATTGATGCAGCCGACCACCGGAGTGCACGCTCAGCTTCATCATTAGCCAATGCTTAGGCCGCCTTTAGTAGCCACGCCACACCAAAATCCACGAGAATGAGGCAGGCCTACGGACTTCTCATGAGACGGTTCATGAGACTGCCCAAGAGACTACTCCCGCACCCCCGGCGCGTAAACCGTACTTGCATTGGTACGCGACGGTCAATGGACAATTGCCTGCTCTTGCATCTGCTCTTGCGCACGCTTGCGACGTCTGGAACTGTAGTCGGATCGATGTGCAGATGAAACCACCACCCATAGCGAGGAAGGTTGTATCGTGGTTTTCAACGCACCAGCACGACTAGGGCCGTGCATGCTCAAGCACATGATGGTCGGATGGCGAAGTGAGCTCGCCGCTACGCGGGCGTGTCACACGGTCGTCGGGCCGTGAGGCCGCCCTCGCTTTCCGGTCCGCACTCCGGCTGCAGAGATTGTTTACCGTCGGGGGTGGAGCGGCTGTTGCTTGACGTGGTCGCCGATGGCTTCGTCCTCTACTGCTGCGGACCGAGAGCCGCGCCATTTGGTCTCGTCGCCTCGTACCAATGGGACGACTACGTCGATCTAGTCACCATCCGGTCCGTCGACCGAATCACTGCGGCCAGGGTCCCGGCGCCCCAACATGGGCGAATCGACGTGTTCGCCCCCGAGGTCACGGTGTGGACGTATGAAGGCCCGCCGCAGTGCGCGCTGCGGGCCTTACTCAACCTGGTACACCCCCAGCATCCGTACGCACCCGCCAGCCCGTACCCGGCGCCACCCTCCTTACATATTCCTCGCGCCGACCAACGCCCGATGACTGTGCGTTTTCCACCACCCGCACAAGCCGGCACACGAGCGGCCCGCCTCGCCGCCGCCATGGCGGCGGCGAGGGGCGATCTGGTCATGGCCAACGCCGGTTAGCTCACGACGGGATGACGAGGAGTGCTCGAGGTGTTCCGATGCCATTGACCGCCGCCGACGTTCACAATGTCACGTTTAGTAAGCCGCCGATCGGCAAGCGGGGTTACCACGAGGACGAGGTCGACACCTTCCTTGACCTCGTTGCAGCTGAGTTGGCCCGGCTGGTCGAGGAGAAAAATGATCTCCGCAACCAGGTCGAGCGCCTCAATCGCCAGCTACGCACCGCACCGGTCGGCACCGGACATGACCTCCGCCCGCTGGACTCACTCCGACCCGCGGTGCCGCCGAGGATGCAACAGACCTCGCCCGGCGATAATCGCCACGGTCAAAGCGCCAAGGTGCTGGGCTTGGCGCAGCAGATCGCTGACCGCTTGACCGGCGAGGCCAAAGCGGAAGCTGACGAAATGTTGAGCAAGGCTCGTAGCAAGGCGCAGCAGCTGCTCGCCGATGCGAGGGCGAAAGCCGACGGCATCGTCAACGAAGCCAGAACCCGAGCCGAGACCATGCTTCATGACGCCTCCACCAGAGCCGAAACCCTGGACCGGCATTCCCGCGAAAAAGTCGCGTCGCTAGAGCGCGATGCGGCGCGTAAGCACGCCGAGATCATCGGTTCAATCAGCCATGAGAAGAATGTCTTGGAAAAGAGAATCGACGAACTGCACACATTCGCGCGCGAACACCGTACCCGGCTGAAGACCTACCTGGAGTCGCAGCTCGAAGCGTTGGGCGAGAGCGGATCCACAGCGCCAGCCGACACATACGACCAGCGGGGCCTCGGAGCGCACCATTCTGATGGACCAACCCGGAATGGATCCTTCGACAGCAGAATCAATGAAGAATCGGGTAAGAGCGGGATACGATGGCAACCCGCCGTTGAGCAAGGCCGTATCAAGGTTCGGGAGGTAATGGAGCCGACAGCACCGATACAGCGTTCGGTTTCCTGACAAGAGCAGTTGAGCACTGCGCCGTCCTACCGGATGGCGACTTGTAACGATCAAGCACCAGAATGCCATACCTCCCGTTGACTCCCGAGAGGTGATGGGCACGGTCCGGGGGCCGGCCCGGTACTGACACGTGCTGGTGCCAACGCAGGCCCCCGGTTGAGGCGATCGGCGATGGCCTGGTAACCCTTCCGCTGAGTGATACCTTCATCACAGAGCGGAACATCAGCGGTCCTCGGGCGCGGCCGATGCTCAAGCGAAGCTACGAAACCGCCCGGGTGAGCCACCTCGGCTGCGGCGTCATCGTCGCGGTCTCGATGACCGCCGATCGTCCTAGCAGGCAGGAGCAGAGATGGCACGCATCGGGCTGTTGACCTTCTCCGACGGGCGCGACTTCGTCCACGCCGACATCAAGACGTTCGGGCTGGACGTCGAAGGTCGCATCGCCAACGCGCTCGAACAGGCCGGGCACGAGGTCATCCGCGCGACGGAGCCGATCTGGACCAACACGCTGGCCACCAC
>JBOHFX010000093.1:0-5200 GCA_050699875.1 Pseudonocardiaceae bacterium | reverse complement strand
CATTCGCCACCGTGAACCACGCCGGTGCTATCTATCGTGAACTCGACACCAGCGACGTTTTCGGGCTAATCGTGGTCGGTGATGTCGAGTTCACGGCCCCGACGGACTTCCGGTGCCGACCACTTAGGTGCAGGTGCGCGAGATCACCAGGAGGAGGCGATGATGGCCGAGCCACCCGGTGCGTGTGCCGGAGTTGACGTCGGGGGCACCTTCACCGATGTGGTCATCCACGCCGCCGGTCGCCGACCCCGGGCGGTGAAGGTCCCGACCACGCCGGACAACCAGGCGGTGGGCGTGCAGCGGGGAGTCGGACAGGCGTGGACCGGCGCCGAACTGCGACTGCTACCGCACGGCACCACCACCGCCACCAACGCCGTACTGGAACGCAGAATTGCCCGGACGGTTCTGGTCACCACCGACGGGTTCGCCGATGTGCTGCAGATCGCCCGGCAGGACCGCCCGGCGCTGTACGACCTGACCGTCACCCGTCCCGAGCCGCTGGTGCCGCACGACCGGGTGGTGACTGTCGCCGAGCGGACCAACCCGGACGGCGAGGCGGTTATCGCGCTGACCGATGCGGAGATCGAGCGGGTCGTCCGGCAGGTCGAGCACCTCGAACCGGAGTCGGTGGCGGTGAGCCTGCTGTTCAGCTACGCCTGCGACCAGCACGAGCGCCGGCTCTGCGACGCGCTGCGGCGGCTGGGCGTACCGATTACCCGATCCAGCGTGCTGCTGCCGGAGTTCCGCGAGTTCGAGCGGGCGTCGACGTGTGTGCTCAACGCCGCCGTCGAGCCTGTGATGCGCCGTTACCTGTCCGACCTCACGACCCAGCTTCCCGACCCGACGATCACTGTGATGACCTCGGGCGGCGGGACCGCAGGCGTCGACTTCGTGGCCGCCGCGCCGGTGCACACGCTGCTGTCCGGGCCCGCCGCGGGAGTGGTCGCGGCCGGCGCTGTGACGCGGTGCGCAGGCTTCGCCGACGCAGTCGCCTTCGACATGGGTGGCACGTCCACCGACGTGTGCCTGATCAGGGATGGTAGGCCGGAGGTCTCGACATCCGCACAGATCGCCGGGTTGCCGTTTCGCACGCCGGCGGTCGGGATCCACACGGTGGGCGCCGGTGGTGGGTCGATCGCCTGGGTGGACACCGGCGGCGCGTTACGGGTCGGCCCGCGGTCGGCCGGTGCCGATCCGGGCCCAGCCTGCTACGGGCTGGGCGGCACCGAGCCGACAGTGACCGATGCGCACTGCGTGCTGGGCCACCTCGATCCGGACCGGGAACTGGGCGGGGGTCTGCGGCTGGACATCAACGCTGCCGCGGCCGCCGTCGGTGCATTACCGGAGTCGGCCGGTGGGGCGCCCGGGATTCTGGCGGTGGTGCGGGCCACGATGGCCCGGGCGCTGCGCAAGGTCAGCACCGAGCGCGGCGTCGACCCGGCCGGGTTGGCGCTGGTCGCCTACGGTGGTGCCGGCCCGCTACACGCAACCGCGCTGGCCCGGGAGCTGGGCTGCCGGGCAGCGGTGGTGCCACCGGCGCCGGGCGTGCTGAGCGCGCTGGGCCTGTTGCTCGCGCCGGCCCGTTATGAGGCATCCCGAACCGTGATGGCTCCGGCCGACGGTGACCTCGCCGATGCCTGGGCGGCGCTGGAGGACCAGGCCCGCCAGGAACTGCAGCGCCAGGGCGTGACGGGCGAAGTCAGGGTCTCCCGGGTCGCCGACGCCCGTTATGTCGGGCAGTCCCACGAGCTGCGGATCGTCGTGGAGTCCGGAACAGAGCTGGCACAGCTGCTGCACGACGCGCACCGGGAAGCCTACGGGTACGCGATGCCTGATGAGCGGGTGCTGGTGGTCACATTGCGGGTGGTGGCGCAGGGCGACCCGATCTTGGCGCAACCGCCCGACGACTGGGACCAGGGGGAGCCGGCACCGGAGCGGTCGCGGGAGATCGGCGGTGCGGGCTGCCGGGCTCGGGTGGTCTCCCGAGCGGGGTTGAGGTCCGGCGACAGCGTCACCGGTCCAGCATTGATCGAGCAGCTGGACACCACGACGCTGCTGGCCGACGGTGAGGTCGCCGTGGTGGACGGCGCGGGCAACCTGGTGGTGTGTCTTGATGGCTGACCTATCTGGAGTGGAGCTGGAAGTCTTCCGGCACGCGCTGGCCGGGGTCGCCGAGGAGATGGGTGTCGCTTTGCGGCGCGCGGCGTACTCCCCCAACATCAAGGAGCGCGCCGACTGCTCGGCTGCGGTGTTCGACCCCGACGGGCAGATGGTCGCCCAAGCCGAGCACATCCCTGTGCACCTGGGCGCCATGCCGGCCAGTGTCCGCGCGGTGCTGGACACCTGCGGCGCACTGCGGCCCGGGCACCAGGTCTGCGTCAACGACCCGTATCTGGGTGGAACCCACCTCCCGGACCTGACCATCGTCGCCGCCGTCGGCACCGAAAAAGACTCCGATCAGCTGCTCGGTTATGTAGCCAACCGTGCCCACCACGCCGACGTCGGCGGAGCTGCTCCGGGGTCCATGCCGGCCACCGCCACCGAGATCGCGATGGAGGGAATTCGGATCCCACCGATCCTGATCGCCGATGCGGACGGAGAACGCGATGATGTGTTGCGGCTGATCGCTGCGAACTCGCGAACCCCAGGTGAGCGGTGGGGTGACCTGCGAGCCCAGTTCGCGGCCAACCATGTCGGGGCGTCCCGGCTGCGGGAGCTCGCCGACCGGATGGGAGCGGCGCGGCTGCCCGAGGCCATGGCGGCCGTCTGCGACTACTCCGACCGGCGGGTTCGGGCCGCCGTGGCGGAGATTCCGGATGGCTGCTACCGCCACTGTGACGTACTGGAGATCGGCGGTGGGGTCACCATCCGCGCCGCGGTGACCGTTGCCGGCGACGAGGTGCGGATCGACTTCGAGGGCACCGACCCTCAGATTCCGGTGAATTGCAATGCGGTGTTCGCGGTGACCCTGTCGTCGGCCATGTTCGTGTTCCGGATGCTGACCGACCCAGACGCGCCGCCCAATGCCGGCTGCTACCGATCGCTGCACGTGCGCGCACCGGAGGGCTCGGTCGTGCACGCGAGATTCCCCGCTCCGACGGCCGCGGGCAACGTCGAGACCAGCCAGCGCATCGTCGACGTCCTGCTCGGCTGCTTCGCCCAGGCGATTCCCGATCGGGTGCCGGCGGCCAGCCAGGGCACGATGAACAACCTGCTCATCGGTTCCAGTGGCGACGATAGCCATGGGCCGTTCAGCTATTACGAGACCCTGGGCGGTGGGGAGGGCGGCACTCCGAACCGTCCCGGCATGTCCGGGGTGCACACCGGGATGACGAACACGCAGAACACCCCCGCCGAGGCGATGGAGCTCGACTACCCGCTGCGGGTGTGGCGCTACGAGCTACGACCGTCATCAGGCGGAGCGGGAACACATCCCGGTGGCGATGGCCTGCTCCGTGAGGTCGAGGTGCTGGCCGACTGCACGCTGACCGTGCAATCCGAACGCCGGGAACACCCCCCGTGGGGGCTCGGTGGCGGGCATCCCGGGGCGGTCGGGCGCAATGTCCTGCGCCGCGCGGACGGGACCGAGGAGGAGCTACCCAGTAAGGGCACCTGGCAGCTGCGGCGCGGCGACCGGATCCGCATTGAGACTCCTGGTGGTGGCGGCTGGGGAACACCGGTCGCATAACGGCCGGCCGGGACAGTCCAGAGCGGGAGCACGGAACAACAATGTGATCTTGGAAGCAACAGACGGGGTACGCCACGAACGGGTGGCATTGACCAATTCATTGCAACCTGACTATGATCCACCTCACAGCTAGACAGACCTGTCTGTGCCTACTTTCGGCGACCAGGTGGCCGGTGGCGGCCACTCCTGGGGCGCGGGGCGATCTTTGCGACAGGAGGGAGTTTGTAGCGCAAGGCAATCATCCGGTCCAACCTACTTAATCATGAGAGAGGACATCATGACGGATTACGATCCGAGAACGGCCACCGGAATTCCCACCGAACCCGTCGGCTCCCTTCCCCGGCCCGCCAAGCTGCAGGCCGCCTATGCTGCCTACGATAAGGGCGAGATCGACAAGAATGCATTGGAAGCGGAGCAGGACGCCGCGGTCCGCGATTCGATCGAGCGTTTTGAGGCCACCGGATCACCGATCATCTCCGACGGCGAGCAGCGTTGGTCAAGCTTCGCCACTTACCCCATCACTGATACGCTGGCCGGAACCGGTTTGGCTGACAACCTCGGGCCGGGCGGGCAGTTCTTCGCAATCTTCGCCGATGGCCACGGGCGGCAGCTCCCACGCCTCACCGGTGGTCCTTTACGGTACAAGACATACGCTGCGGACACCCTGCGGAAGTCCATCGGCTACGCGAGCGTGCCGATGAAGCAGGCCGTGATCGCTCCCTCCATGCTGGCCCTGCTGTACCCGCTGAAAGACGAGGTTCCCGGCTACTCTCGGGAGCAATTCGAGGAAGACATTGTCAACGAGTGCGTGAAGGACATCCGCGAAGCCTTCGCCGCTGGCGCCGCCAGAGTCTCCGTCGACTTCACCGAGGGCCGGCTCGCCACCCGAGAGGATCCACGCAACCCGTGGACGGGAGCTGGCCTGCTTCCACACTTCATCGAACTCAACAACCGCGTGATGGCCAATTTTACGGCTGAAGAGCGCCAGAAGATCGGTATCCACACCTGCCCGGGTGGGGACCGAGACTCGGTTCACAGCGCGGACGTTCCTTACAACAACCTGCTCCCGAGCATGTTCAAGATCAACGCTGGCTACTTCCTCATCCAGCTGGCAAGTGAGCGTGACAAGGACCCGGTTTACCGGTCCATCGGGGAGAACCTCCAGGATGACGCAGACGGTGTGGCGCAGATGGCCTACATCGGGGTATGCGTAACACAAAGCCCCAGGCCGGAAAGCGCTGAGGAGATCCGCGACAACCTGGTGCGGGCCGCCAACTTCATGCCCAAGGAAAGAATCGGCTCCACCGATGACTGCGGATTCTCACCGTTCAGCATTGATGAGAAGCCCAACCACGGTTCACCCGATTACGCCCGGGACATCGCGTTCCAGAAGATCAAGAACCGGGTCGAGGGAACCAAGATGGCCGCGGAGAAGCTCGGCGTCAGCTGAGTTCCTGCCGCACAACCACTAGTTCGACGATCAGCGGACGGCCAGGTCGCTCAACCCAAGCG
>JBOHFX010000092.1:0-6164 GCA_050699875.1 Pseudonocardiaceae bacterium | reverse complement strand
GATCGGGTACAGGGGCGTCCTCGAACCACAGTTCCAGCGCCTCGGTCACCATCGCCAGTGCCTCTGCCTGCGTATCGCCGAAGCTGGAGATGTCGACCTCGAGGCACTGAGCGACGAAACGATCGTCCTCACGGCTGACCACAACGGTCACACTCAGCTGTGCGCTCATGCTGCTGATCCCTTCGTCTACTGCCTGTTAGTCTGCCTCAACTCGGCGGTGTGTTCAGAAGTGGCTCATGACAAAGCTGCCCGAGCTCTTCCTCTGGGACGGCTCTGAGTTGTCCCGCAGGAGATGGTGTCGTTTCCCGCGCTCGTGGCGCACAATCTTGAAAACCATGGTGACCCCGGCAAGAGACCGACCTGTTCCAAGGAACCCCTTGCACGTGTCTTGATCTGGGTTTTCGTGATTCGTAGGGTTCACCTGGAACCTCATGTGGACGGGACGCTGGATTCGAACCTGCGCGCTCGTGCGGTATGGTCGGCGACAGTCGTCGCGGGTTGCGAGGGTGGGGTCAGCCCACCCTCTGTCACCTGAGAGGTGACGTGACGGCTTCGAGTCGCCAGATTTGTGTTCGCGGCCCGCTGGTCCATTCACAGTGTTGACCGCCACTCTGGGTGAGAATGACCGCGTCAACCTGCGATGATCACCGTGGCTGGTTGGGGGTGTGATCGGTGGGTCGTTGTCGGCGGTGGTGCGCGACGCCGAGGTGAGGATGTCTTGAGATAGGCGACGGCCCTTCCGCATGTCTTGGCGACACCCCGTGGTGGTGACCTGACCGGGTTGGACGCCGGCCCGGTCATGAGTTGGCAGCGGGCTCACCGCGTGAGCATGCCGTAGCGGTACCGTTGTGACATGTCGAGGCGGGATCGCATCGTGTCGGACCCGGCGGTCTGTCACGGCCAACCGACGGTTCGTGGTCTGCGCTATCCCGTCGAGAACCTTCTCGAGCTCTTGTCATCGGGCATGGCGATCGAGGAGGTGCTCGCCGACTACCCGGACCTCGAGCGTGATGATCTCCTCGCCGCGCTGGAGTTCGGCGCCCTTGCCTCCGGTCGTCGCAGGGTGGTCCCACTCGGCGGGGCGTGAAATTCCTCGTCGACGCTCACTGCCCGGCCGGCTCGCCCGGTTCCTGAGCAGTTCGGGACACGATGCGCTGCATACGTTGGAGCTGCCTGATGGCAACCGCACGACCGATGCCCGAATCGCTGAAGTTGCGGATGGCAACGATCGAGTTGTGGTCACCAAGGATCGAGACTTCCGAGACAGCCACTTGTTGACAGGGTCCCCGCTTTGACTTCTGGTCGTCGCGACCGGCAACATCATTCACCAACGATGCCTTGCTTACACTGTTCGCGCGAAAAACCTTGATGTGATCGTTGCAGCGATGGACGAGGGCGACTTCGTCGAGTTGGGCCCGGACGTGCTTGCCGTATGCCGGCGTCGGGAACGGTTCAGATGAACCGCCAGAGTGACCTTTGGCTTCAGCCGCGTTCGCTCCTCAGGCTGCAGAGCGCGCTTGTTTGCGCGATCGCGGCGACCTGGTCTGGGAAGGACGGCTGAGGTCCTCGTAAGTGCGCAGCTCACGGAGCGGCCGAGCGCGGGACTGAGCTCAAGCTTCATCTGAGTCGGTAGCCGGCGCCTCGGTTCGAGATCAAGGCAGGGTTCGTACTGGCTACGGCGCAGGTTGTGGACGAAGGCGTGCCGCGTGCTGTTCAGAATAAAGCAATCGGCGGATGGCCGCCAAATCTCGCTTACCGTACAACGGCACCTTGGGCCATCGTCTGTCGGACCAGAGTCCATGATCACCGTGGATGTCGTGCCAGAGAGGGCGAGGCTTCACTGGGCGATCTTGCTGGAGTCGCAATCCGTGCGTCAGCTTTGACTTTTGTGATCCATAGTTCGAGTCTTGCACCAGCACTCGCACCACGAATTGGCAGCTCAGGGCCACTTCGTAGCTCTGGCCTGGTGTCGCCGGCAGGATTCGAACCTGCGACACACGGTTAGGAACGCTGCGTCCCCGACCCCTAGGACCAGCGACTACAGTTCGCGCAGCGTCGCACCACGCTCGTCTTGAGGCATGATTGTTGCCAAGTTCGCACCACGATCCGCACCACGCTGTGCCGCTGTGGCTTGGCCTTTGCACGGTTTGGTGAGCAGTCCGCCGTGGGTGTGATGCCCCGCGTGCTCGACCTTGACTGGCGCTATGGCTTGCCTCAGGCGGCTCGGATGCCGCTTCACTGTGGCTGCGCTGCCTGGATGCGGGGATGCTCACGACGTCAAACGGACAGGGCGCCATCGGGTAGTTGCAGCGCCGTGCCCGATACCGGCTGCTAATTGGCGATCCCAGACTGCTCGTTGGTGCCCGCGAGCGGCAAGGTGGTGGGCGCGGACGGTGGCGTTACTTCAGGCGGCGCCGAAGGTCACGGCGGGGAGATCGGCGGCGTCGGCTACCTCTAGACGCAGCTGCACGCCGAGCGCGTCCGCGAGGCGCTCGAGTGTGGCAAAGGTTGGGGAGGTGCCTCCTGCTTCCAGCCGGGCGATGGCTGAGGCGGTGGTGCCCATGCGCGTGGCGAGTTCTTTCTGCGTGAGACCAGCGGCCTTGCGGAGGGTGTGGGTAAGTACGCCAAATTCGTAGGAACGGCGGGTTTCATCATAAGCGTCGCGGAACTCGTCAGTGGCTGCGTCGTCCCGTGCGGTGTAGATTTCTTCTATGTCTCGTCGCCTGTTCATCTGTCGAACTCCTGTTGCACTTGTTTGAGAACATTGTGGGCACGCTCGACCGCTCGACTTCGCGGCGTTCGTTCTGGCGCTGTTTTCGGAACGTCGTGAGTAGTACGATCCGTCGGTCGGGTGCTATCCAGAAAGTGATGCGTCGTTGCTCATCGCGAAGATGAAACCGCAATTCACGTAGGCCGTTCCCGAGGCTGCGGGAGTACGGCATGCCCAAGGTGCTGCCGTGTTCGGTGAGCAGTTGCAGGTAAAAACGTGTACGGGCGGCGTCGTGCGTGGACAACTTCATCAGCCAGGTGTCGACCTCGTCCGCGGCCTCGATCCTCCACGCTGAGCACACCCGAACATGATAGCAAGTTTGCTAACTTTCATCAGGGCGGCGGTTCAGGAGCCCGCTATGGCTGCTGTCTCGGTTAGTGGACCGGTGCGTCACAACTGGGACCGGCTCGTACGCAGCGTGGCAGCATTATCGCCAGCCAGCGGAGGTGGACCTACCCGGGGGTTTGCCTCTCGATGTCGGCCTGTGCTGGCGACGTGACTGGGTTCGGTGCTGACGCGATCATGAGTTGGCGGCGAGCTCACCGTGTTGAGCTGCCTGACGGCAACCGTACGACCGAATCGCCGAGGTTTCGGATGACAGTGATCGAGTTGTGGTCGCCGAAGCGCCTCGACGCGATCGTTGCAGCGCTCAGCCTGATCGCCGCGGCGCTAGGTGGGCGGGTCGCGTGCTAGCTGCCTGCACGGCTCGTTCGCCGTCGGCGAGAGCCACTTCTTCATGGCCGTGCTGCACGCGCTGTTGCGGGGGGACGTCGATGCGCGCTTAACCGACCCGGCCGACGCGTTGGTCGGCACCGCTACAGTAACTCGGAGGAAAATCGCTTCCTCGTGCTCTACCACCTTTATCGGCGCGGAGAGCTTCTAGGCGGGGATCCTCGCGGGAACCGTGGGAGTCCCAATCTGATAGGACGGATACCGATCTAGGAGGCCGCTGAATAACTCGGTTCGGAGCTCCATTGCAAGCCGCTGACCTGCTTAGCAGCCTCTCCGACGATCTCGACGAGCTTGGTCAACGCGAGCCGGAGCAACTCGTCGCTGTCGAGGTCAGCCCGGGTCCGGTCGGTGCTGCAGCCGATGGCCTTGGTCGCGGCCTCGGTGAGGTGCCGAAGGCGGACCGTATCCTCAGGCCGCATAAAGCGGACGCGCTGTCGCGGCGACCTTGTCGCGGAAGTAGCGGCTGAGGTCCTCGTAGGTTCGCAGCTCGACCGGGCGACCTAGGGTGGCCTCGAGCTCCAGCTCCATCTGGGCGAGGTGGATGAGGCCAGGAATGCGGCCCGCGTGGAACTCGACGAGGATGTCGACATCGCTGGCAGGGCTGAAGTCATCGCGCAACACCGAGCCGTACAGTTCGAGCCGGCGGATGCCATGGCGGGTGGCGAAGGCCGCGATCATGGCATCATCTACGCGCAGTCCTGGCCGCAGCTCCATGTGGTCATGATGCCTTAGGTGGATGGCGACCAGTTAAAGCACACCCACAGGTGCTTGTTGATCGGGCGGGCTGTGTGGGGACGAGCGTGTTGAGCTGATCACGGCCGCAGTCCGGCGAGGTAGTTGTTGACCCATGTCGGCGATTGCGTGCGTCGCCAGAGAGCCAACAGCTGAGACCTGCGGAGAAGATCCATTGGGCAGCGTCAGGGTTGGTAGTAGCCGCGGATCTCGTCACTACGGCAAGCCGACGCGATCCTTGGCCGGTGGCAAAACTAGCGCGCGGTGGCCAGCCTTCTCCACAGCACTGGTGTGCTGGCCCTCGGCCGGGAATGAGCACGCATCCAGTAACATGTCGATCTTGTTAGGATCACAGTCCGTGCGTCACCTTCGGCTCTTGGGCGCTGTAGTTCGAGTCTCGCACCACCGGCCGCACCACGAATGCGCAGCTCAGAGCAGCCTTGCGACTCTGGCCTGGTGCCCCCGGCAGGATTCGAACCTGCGACACACGGTTTAGTCCCCCGATCGCCCTGGCGGGTGGCCCGTTCCGGGCTTGATTTTCGGATCAGGAAGAGCTGCGTCCCCGGCCTCTACGCCTGCTACCAGCGACTACAGTTCGCGCGGTGTCGCACCACGCTCGTCCTGAGGCATGACTTGAGTTCATTTCGCACCACGATCCGCACCACGCCGACAAGTCGTCGGCATCGCGGCGGGCGTACCGGCAGTAATGAGGATCAAGCCCAGTCGTAGTCAGGACCGCCGCCCACGGATCGAGCGCTGTGAGGTAGCTTGCGTCGAGGCGTGTAGGCGGGGGCTAGCCCCGCATGGGGTCCAGGCTGTGGGTGGCGGCAAGGATGTAGCACCATGGGTGGGGTGAGAGCCGAACAGCATCACCACCAGGTGGATCTGCCCCCGGACGAGTACCAGGCTCCGAGGGGGCGTCTCACCGTGGGGGAGCTGCGTCGGCGTCGCGAGGAGATCGTTGAGATTGGCCGCAGGTACGGTATCTCGAACGTGCGGGTGTTCGGGTCGGTGGCGCGCGACGAGGCCGATGAGCACAGCGACCTCGATCTACTGATCGACGTGGCTCCCGGCTGCGGGTACTTCGAGATGGCCGGCTTCGCCCTAGACGTCGAGCGGCTTGTGGGTGTCTTCACTCAGGTCGCTACGGCCAACGGGCTCAAGAAGCGGCTGAGGCCGAAGGTCCTTGCGGAAGCCGTTCCGCTGTGAGGGGCGATGCTGAGCGCCTGGCCGACATGCTTGAGGCGGCGGAGAAGATCGAGCGGCAGGCACTGCTTGGCAGGGCTCGATTCGACCGTGACGAGATCGTTCAGCTTGCCCTCGTGCACCTTGTGCAGATCATCGGCGAGGCCGCTGCGCGCGTCTCTGGTGAGCTTCGGGCCAAACATCCAGAGATCCCGTGGTCGCAGATCGTCGGGATGCGCAACCGCGTCGTGCACGGGTACTTCGAGGTGGATCTGGACGTGCTGTGGACTGTCGTGAACAGTGGCGTTCCACAACTCAGAAAGCAGCTGTCGGGTATCGTGACAAGCGAAACTTGAGGTTGTGCCGACCGGCCTGCCGCTTGTGCCATTGATGCGCCGCTCCCCATAGTGGGCCAGGCGAGACAGTGCTTCGGCAGGCATCCGGGCAGGGATGGCGTTCTCCGTCTCGCCGGGCATGAGCCCTGCGGAATCCACCGGCGGTGTTTTCCTGTCCTTCGAGGACCTGAGCGACCTCCCAGACCGGCACGCCCTGGATTTCCTAGACCCAGTTCCCCCAGTTCACCGCACCGCTGCCGTCCGGGAGACCAAGCGGTTCGTTGTGTCAACGATCAAGAAATTCCCCCAATGTGAGGGGTTGGCGATCACATAATTCCCCCAGCGGACGGTCACGGAATTCCCCCAGGGGAGGACGTGCGTGTCGGTGCCGGGTTTGGTCCTCGACAGAC
>JBOHFX010000091.1:0-88764 GCA_050699875.1 Pseudonocardiaceae bacterium | reverse complement strand
CCCACAAACACGGCCCCGTATCCGCGGTCGGCAGCACGCCAGAGATTCGCGATACGAGCGGGGTGACGCGGCTCTATCCATTTCCCGCGGCTCGGGATTCAGATACGGCTGCGGCTCCGCATGCCAGCGCCGACTCCGGCAAGCTGCAGCGCGAGGCACAGCAACCCGGCCAGCATGAACGCAACGTAGTCGAGCGGGCCGAGCGCTTCGCCGACCAGGTGGAGCACCAAAGCGAGCACGAACAGGATGGCGGCGACGATGGCGAGCATGACGACCTCCTAAGTCGACCCGGCGGCGTTCTGTGCAGGCCAGAACTCTTCCGTGCGGCTGCCGCGGACTGCCATCGACGCATCCGACGCAGCGTGGGCGTCAGCTCCCCGCTGGCCGGAATACGACGATGCGCCCGCTTGTCAATGTTCGCACCGAATCGGGTCGTCCGCACGTCGACTCGGCTGCACGAAAAGCCCACCCTCAGCGCTAGTCCGCCCCGGCTTTCGTCGGCGGTGACGCCTACTCTGCATCAAGGTCGCGGAGGACGGGAGGATCGCTCCAGTGGGCAATATGAGCCGGCTCGAGCGGATCGTCGCGCGGTTGCCCGAGGCGATGCGCGTCGATGTCGAGGAGTGGGGCGGACATCCGACTTTCCGGGTGCGCGGAAAGAACTTCGTCTTCTCCGACCACACCGCAGAGCACCTCAGCCTGAAGCTGCCACTCGCCGAGGCCGAGGCGGTCGTGGCGACCGATGACAACACATCACCAGCCGGCTACGGTCTCGGGCGGCACGGGTGGATCGCGCTCACCGTGCACCTCGACGAGGACGAGGACCGGTGGCGGCAGATCGAGGAATGGATCCGCACCTCCTACAGCCTTGTCGCACCCAAGAAACTGACTCAGCAGCTCCCCGATATCGCCGGCCGCTGACGCGCGAGTGGAACCACTTCAGTGCCGCTCGACGAGCGTCTCAGCTCAGAGATCGAGGTGCGTTGAGCGGTGTCCATCCGGATTCCGATCGACGTCCGCGGTTTACCGGTCGGTCCGCCGACCAGGTGCATCGGGCGCCCGTCCGGAACGCCGGCCAGCCCAGGCCCGCGCAGCAGCACCAGGCTGCCCTGGTCAGCCTGCCAGGTTCGGACGGGGTCGCCATCCCGGTTGCGGCACAGCGTGAACGGCGCCTCCCCGACGACGGTGATCACGGCGACGAGTTGGGCGTAGCGGCGCTGGTCGCGATGCGGTGTGATGCCGATGGACCCTGGTTGGTAGCGCTGGATCGCGACCTCATTAGGCACCCACTGCGGCGCGCCGTGCTCGTGCACCTGCTGGATGAGCTCGTCGCATAGGCCCCTGAGCACGGGATACAGGTCCAGCTGGGCGAAGGGAACCTCGAACGATTCGGTCTCCTGCCGCACCTGCCCGATCAGGAGTTGCACCGGCTCGTATGGCCCGTCCCGTAGCTCGGCCATCAGCTGGCCGCAGAACGGCGGGTGGACCGCGCGAGCAGCGAACGCCACACCCTGCTCGGTGACCTCGCGGAGCAGAGTGCACCAGTCCAGGTCGTGCACCAGGGCACGCATGCTTACCGTTGGGCTCGGTTCCTGTCCGGGGCCCAGTACGCGAGCATCTCGGCGAAGGTCTCGAACGCGGGCGCGGAGACGCCGTACGGGGCCTCGAGGTGGATGCTCAGCGGGTAGCCGAGATCGGCGACGCCATCGATCACCCGCTTGTAAAGGTCCAGCATGAGCTTGCGCTTCTTGTCGGGCGGGCTGCTGGCCAATTTCGTGACGAAAGCCTGCTCCTGCGCGACCACGTCATTGCCCGGATCCTTGATCAACCAGTTGATCAAGGACACTCGGTTCTCGAACTTGGGGACGAACCCGAACGAGAGCAGGATCTCAGGTCGGTGCTCGGTTTCCCGGGCGAAGTCGGTCAGGAAACCCACGATCGCGTCGGAATACAGCAGCTGGGTCATGCCGAAGGTGGCGCCCTGGCTGCACTTGAAGTCGAACCGGCCATGCTCACTGTCCCGGGTCGGGATCAGGATCACGCCGCGGTTGCCCACCAGCTGGTCGTAAAGAGCTAACGCGTCGGTCGGTGCGATGCCTGACCCCTCGCCATCGTTCATCGTGCGCGGGACGCCGACGAACACGACGCCCTCGATCCCGGCCGCCCGCAGATCTGCCAGCCGCTTGCCCAGTGTCGGCGCGTCCATGAACGCGGTGACCTGGGTACACAGCCCGGCGACGCCGGGCAGCTCCGGCTGGATAGCCCCCCAGAAGTCAAGGACATCCAGCTTCGGCTTCATCTCGACCGGTCTGTCGTCCTCCTCCTCGATCAGCCCGGGGATCAGCACGTGTCTGATCCGGCCCTCGATGCCGAAAACCTTGGATTGCTCGAGCACCTTGTGCGCTTCTTCGAGGGCCCGCTCCTTGCCGTCCTCGACATTCGGCGGAACGAGCTCGAGTGCGATGGTGTTGAGGGTCACGGCGTTGTTTCTCCCTCTCCGGCTGGTTGCTCGAACTCAGCGGTCTGTGTTTCGCTGATCAACTCCGGCACACCGCGCAGCATCGACCAGGTCGCCGGCTCGAAGCGATCGGAGATCAGGCACCCGGCCCTCCTTCGCGCGATAGGTCGACGATACCGACCTGTCTGCCCCGTGTCGTGCCTGGTTGTCAGCCGATCTGCTCGGCAACCGCCTCGGCGGCAGTTCGGACCCGGAGAAGGCCACGGGACAGAGCGTCTAAAAGCCGGGCCGATCTCCAGCTCGAAGTCACTGCTGCGGAGGATCCATGACGACACGTTAAGGGATAACGCACCGCGACCGTCTCTAGCGAACAGTCCGGTCCGATCTCATGCGAAGCCAGGCGCAGCTACTCCCATTCGATGGTGCCGGGGGGCTTGCTGGTCACGTCGAGCACCACGCGGTTGATCTCGGCCACCTCGTTGGTGATCCGGCCGGAGATGCGGGCCAGCACGTCATAGGGCACCCGGGACCAGTCCGCGGTCATCGCGTCCTCGCTGGACACCGGACGCAGCACCACCGGGTGTCCGTATGTTCGCCCATCACCCTGCACGCCGACGCTGCGCACCTGCGCCAGCAGCACCACCGGGCACTGCCAGATGTCGCGGTCCATCCCGGCGGTGGTGAGCTCCTCACGGGCGATCGCATCCGCGGCGCGCAACGTCGAAAGCCGTTCGGCGGTGACCTCGCCGATGATCCGGATCGCCAGGCCAGGGCCAGGGAACGGCTGGCGGTGCACGATCGTCTCCGGCAACCCGAGCTCCAGCCCTACCCGGCGCACTTCATCTTTGAACAGCGCCCGCAGCGGCTCGATCAACTCGAATTCCAGGTCCTCGGGTAGCCCGCCGACGTTGTGGTGGCTCTTGATGTTGGCGGTGCCCGAACCACCGCCGGACTCGACCACGTCGGGATATAAGGTGCCCTGCACGAGGAACCGGATCTGTTCCCCGTGCCGGCCCGCTTCGACCGCCAGTTCCCGCGCGGCGGTCTCGAAGACCCGAATGAACTCCCGCCCGATGATCTTGCGCTTCTGTTCCGGATCAACTACCCCGGCGAGCGCGCCGAGGAACCGCTCCCGGGCGTCGATGGTCACCAACCGAACTCCCGTGGCGGCCACGTAGTCCCGTTCCACCTGGGCGCGCTCGCCTGCCCGCAGCAGGCCGTGGTCGACGAACACACAGGTCAGCGCGTCCCCGACGGCCCGATGCACCAGTGCGGCGGCAACCGCGGAGTCCACCCCGCCGGACAGACCGCAGATCAGCTTGCCTCCTTGGGTCCGGGTCTGGATCGCGGTCACGGTCTCGTCGATGACGTTGGCGGTAGTCCAGCTGGGCCGGATACCGGCGACCTCGTGCAGGAACCGGCGCAGCACTTCTTGGCCGTGCGGGGAGTGCACCACCTCCGGGTGGTACTGCACCCCGGCCAACCGCCGGCCGATGTCTTCGAACGCCGCTACCGGAGCACCCGCCGACCGTGCGGTGATCACGAACCCTTCCGGCGCGGCCGTTACGGCGTCGCCATGGCTCATCCACACCGGACCCCGCGCGGGCAGCTCACGGTGCAAAACGCCACCACCGTCGAGCACCTGCAGGTCGGTGCGTCCGTATTCCCGGGTGCCAGTCCGCTGCACCACACCATCCAGCGCGTCGGCCATCGCCTGAAAGCCGTAACAGATGCCCAGCACCGGCACTCCAGCCTGGAACAGAGCCTGGTCGACGCGGGGGGCACCCGGCACGTACACGCTGGCCGGGCCGCCGGAAAGCACGATCGCCGCGGGCTTGCGATCGAGCAGTTCCGCGATCGGCACGGTGTGCGGTACGACCTCTGAGTACACCTGCGCCTCGCGGACCCGTCGAGCGATCAACTGCGCGTACTGCGCACCGAAGTCGACGACGAGAACTGGTCGTGAGTGCGAAACCGTGTTGTAGCACTCAAACGCGCTCACGAGCGGTGCCAAGCGCAAATCGGCGGGATGGGAGCCAGCTGCTGGTAGTCGGCGCCCGGCGCGGGCCGCGGGTCGAGCTCACCTTTGTTGGGCCATAAGGAGAAGGCCCGTTCGGCCAGTGCCGTGATGGTCAGTGCGGGGTTCACCCCGAGGTTCGCGCTGACCGCTGATCCGTCCACGATAGACAAGCTCGGATACCCATGCACCCGGTGGTAGGCGTCGATGACGCCGTCTGCAGCGGTGCTGCCCATCGGGCAGCCGCCGAGGAAATGCGCGGTCGTCGGAATTCCGAACAGCTCACCCCAGGTGCTGCCCGCAGTACCACCGATGTACTGGGCGGTGAGCTGGCTGGCCCGGAACCCGGCCGGGATGAAGCGGGGATTGGGCTCACCGTGACCTCGTCGCGAGGTGAGCCGACCGCGACGGTAGTAGGTGGTCAGCGAGTTATCCAGGTTCTGCATCACCAGCAAGATCACCGTCCGCTCGCTCCAGCGCCGCACCTTCAGCAACCGCGCCATTTTGACCGGGTGCCGGGCGATGAAGCGCAGGAGTTGCCGCCATCGCGGGATGTCCGACCCTCCGTCGGTGGCCAAGGTCGCCAGCAAGGCCATCGCGTTGCTGCCCCGGCCGTAGCGCACCGGCTCGATGTGGGTGTGCTCGTCGGGGTGGAAGGAGGACGTGATGGCGAGCCCGCGGGAGAAGTCACGCAGCGGGTCCACGGTGTCTCGGCTGGCGCCGACGATCGCCTCGGAATTCGTCCGGGTCAGTTCTCCCAGCCGGACCGAGAGCCGGGGCAGCACGCCGCCATCACGCATCCGGTGCAGCAGCAGCTGGGTTCCCCAGGTGCCCGCCGCGAGTGCCACCTGAGTTGCTTGGATCGTCCGGCGGCTCCTGGTACCGGTGCGCACCACGTCGATCAGCCAGGTCCCGTCCGGCTGCGGGCGTAGCGCAGTCACCGTGGTCATCGGGTGCACGGCGGCGCCGCCCCGCTCCGCGAGGTACAGGTAGTTCTTTACCAGGGTGTTCTTGGCACCGACCCGGCACCCGGTCATGCACGAGCCGCATTCGGTGCAGCCGGTCCGGCGGGGGCCGGCGCCGCCGAAGTAGGGGTCGTCGACCTCCTCTCCCGGGTGGCCGAAGAACACTCCGACCGGCGTGGGGTGGTAGCTCTCGGGGACCCCCATGTCCTTCGCAACCTGCTGCATCACCTCATCCGCGGCGGTGCGTCCGACATAGGTGGTCACGCCAAGCATCCGCTGTGCCTGGCCGTAGCAGGCGTCAAGCTCGCTGCGCCAGTCGGCGAGGTGGGCCCACTGCGGGTCGCGGAAGAACGCGTCGGGAGGCCGGTAGAGGGTGTTGGCGTAGTTCAGCGAACCGCCCCCGACGCCGGCGCCGGCCAGCACCACGAGGTCGCGCAGCAAGTGAATTCGCTGGATGCCGTAGCAACCCAGCGCCGGCGCCCAGAGAAACTTGCGTAGTTGCCATGACGTGGTGGCCAGCTCGTCGTCGGCGAAGCGCCGCCCCGCCTCGAGCACCCCGACCCGGTAGCCCTTCTCGGTCAGCCGCAGCGCCGCAACACTGCCGCCGAACCCAGAGCCGACCACCACCACGTCGTAGCCGACCTCGCCCGGCACCCGGAACCCTCCTCTACCCACTTGCTGTGAGGATAACGGTGTGCCCGGGGCTTATCGGCAGGCGCCTGCAAGGGTGCGTACGCCGCGGACCAGCCGTTCGGCACGGCCGTGCGTACCGTTAATCCGAGTACTTGATGTATTCTTTGGGGGGGCCTTTTACTTTGCGATAGTGGTAACCGGTGAAGAGGCTACCCTCCCACACCAACCCTTCGCCAGATTTCGGCGGCGGATTGTCAGCCAGGTAGCGGCGCCGCTCGATTTGTTCGGCTATGGACGCGTTGCGCGCACCCTTCGGCTTGTTACGGCCGGATAACCATTCGAACCATCCCATGTGTGTTCCTTTCCACCTTTAGCACAGCACGGCAAAAGCACCCATCCTGCCAGGAGCTTGCCGGCTATTTCGACAAGACCGGAGAGGGGAAGAGTTGCAACGCGGCAGCGGCGGCAAGCTGCAAATACTTACTACCGAAACCACAGGAAGGTAGGCCGGGGAGCTTCCGATTGATCGCGGAGAGTCCTCACGAGGCACCCGCTTTTCTCGGCGCGGCCATCTCTATCTAGCGCTGTTCATGGCACACCTGTTAATCGGGGACGCCCTCAACGGCTGACAACCTTACAATACTCCGCGTAATGACCTACGTAGCCCGCTATCACCTGGAAGAGTGACAACGGAGGGGTATTGATAACAGCGGGTAGCAGATCGGTCGCGAAAGGCTGCGTGGCGGCCGCACGCGTTCACACGGCGGCGCACCGGCCCGCTGGCGCGACATGACTCATGATCGAACGGTCAGCCCGACTCTCTGGAATTCTTTGAGGTCTGAGTAACCGGTCTTGGCCATCGCGCGGCGCAGCCCACCGAACAGGTTCACCTTGCCGCTGGGGTCGCTGGAGGGGCCGAACAGCAAAGTCTCGATGCCAATCGAGTGCTCGGGTGGATCAACACCGTCGGATCTGTTCGTGACGTGACTTCGGGGTAGTGACGGGTGCGCCGCGGCGGCAGTCCAATACAGGCCGTTGCCGGGCGCCTCAGCGGCGGCGGCAAGGGGTTCGCCGAGCATCACCGCGTCCGCGCCGCAGCCGATCGCTTTGGCGATGTCGCCGCTGGTCCGCACCCCGCCGTCGGCGATCACATGCACGTATCGCCCGCCGGTCTCGTCGAGGTAGTCCCGCCGGGCAGCGGCCGCGTCGGCGACCGCGGTGGCCATCGGTACCCCGATACCGAGTACATCGCCGGTGGAGGTACTGGTACTCGCGCCGTAGCCGACGATCACCCCGGCGGCCCCGGTGCGCATCAGATGCATCGCGGTGCGGTAGTCGCCCACTCCACCCGCGATCACCGGCACGTCCAGCGACGCGATGAACTCCTCGAGGTTGAGCGGCTCGGCACCCGCCCGGCGGGAAACATGCTCGGCCGACACGATCGTGCCCTGCACGACGAGGATCTCGATGCCAGCAGCGACCAGGTCAGGTGCGAGATCACGGGCGTGCTGCGGGCTGACCCGCGCGGCGGCGGTCACGCCGGCCCTTGCCATCTGGCCGATCGTTTCGGCGAGCAACTCGATCCGGATCGGGGCTGAGTGCCATTGCTGCAATAGTCGCACCGCCGCCGCCTCGTCGTCGGCGTACATCGCGGAAGCGAGCCGGAACAGCAGCTTGTCGACATCGGAATGGCGGGCCCACAGCCCTTCGGCATTGAGCACCCCCAGCCCGCCCAGCTGACCGATCCGGATCGCCGTCGCCGGCGACACGATCGCGTCGGTGGGGTGCGTCATCAGCGGGATTTCGAACCGGTACGCATCGATCTGCCACGCCGTGGACACGTCCCTGGAGGAGCGGGTCCGCCGCGATGGCACGATCTGCACGTCATCGAAGTCGTAGGCCGGGCGCGCGGTGCGGCCCATGCCGATCTCCACCAGATCGCGCATCTCAGCGCACCGCGTAATTCGGGGCCTCCACCGTCATGGTGACGCCGTGCGGGTGCCCCTCCTTGAGGCCGGCCGCGGTGATCTGCACCAGCTGGGCACACTGCAACGCCGGGATCGTCGCGGCGCCGGCGTAGCCCATCGCCGCCCGTAGGCCACCGACCAGCTGGTGAGTCACCAGCGACAGCGGTCCGCGGAACGGGACCCGCCCCTCGATACCCTCGGGCACCAGCTTGTCGTCGGACAGTACGTCGTCGGCGAAGTAACGGTCCCGGGAATGCGACCGCCCGCCGCCGCGGGAGGCCATGGCGCCTACCGAGCCCATCCCTCGATATGTCTTGAATTGCTTGCCATCGACCAGGATGAGGTCACCCGGCGCGTCAGCAGTGCCGCCCAGCAGGCTGCCCAGCATGACCGTGCTGGCCCCCGCGACGATGGCCTTGGCGATGTCCCCGGAGAACCGGATACCGCCGTCGCCGATCACTGGAACGCCTGCGGGGCGGCACGCTTGGTCCGCCTCGAAAATGGCGCTGATCTGCGGCACGCCCACCCCGGCGACGACTCGGGTGGTGCAGACCGAGCCGGGGCCCACCCCGACCTTCACCCCGTCGGCGCCGGCGTCGACCAGCGCCTGCGCTCCGGCCCGGGTGGCCACGTTGCCGCCGATGACGTCGACGGTGGTGCCCAACTCGGCCTTGAGCATGCTGATCATCTCCAGCACCCCGCGGGAGTGCCCGTGCGCGGTGTCCACGATCAGCACGTCCACGCCGGCATCGACCAGCAACGCGGCCCGCTGCTTGGCGTCCTCGCCGACCCCGATCGCGGCGCCCACCAGTAACCGCCCATCTGGATCCTTGGTCGCCAGCGGGTACCGCTCGGTCTTCACGAAGTCCTTGACGGTGATCAGCCCGCGCAGCCTGCCGTCGCCGTCGACGATGGGCAGTTTCTCGACCTTGTGCCGGCGCAGCAGGCCCAATGCCGCGTCTGCGGTGACCCCCACCTGAGCGGTGATCAGCGGCGGCTTGGTCATCACGTCGGCCACCCGCTTGTCATGATCGACCTCAAAACGCATGTCCCGGTTGGTGATGATGCCGACCAGCACACCGTCGGCGTCGGTGACCGGAACCCCGGAGATCCGGTAGCGGGCGCACAGCGCGTCCACGTCGGCCAGGGTGTCGTCCGGCAAGCAGGTCACCGGATCGGTCACCATGCCCGCCTCGGACCGTTTGACCACCTCGACCTGCGCGGCTTGTTCCTGCGCCGGCAGGTTGCGGTGCAGCACCCCCATTCCCCCCTGCCGAGCCATCGCGATGGCCATCCGCGCCTCGGTCACCGTGTCCATCGCCGAGGAGACCAGCGGCACCCGCAACGTGATGTTCCGGGACAGCCTCGTCGAGGTGTCCACCTCCGCAGGCACCACGTCGGACTCGGCGGGTAGCAGCAGGACGTCGTCGAAGGTCAGACCGAGCAGCGCGAACTTCGACGGGAAGCCGGCCGCGGTAAGCTCGCTGGTCATGCGTCGATGGTATCCGTCACCGGCCCATCCGCCGGGCGGGTACGGTGCCAGCCGTGGCGCATGACTCACTTCCCCCCGACCCGTTCGCCGGTGACCCAGACGACCCCGCCCTGGCGCTGGGAGCATTGGATGCTCCCGAGGACGCCGACGAACCGTTGAGTGATGAGGAGCGAGCCGGGCTGATTGCCGACTTGAGCGATCTAGCCGTCTACCAGGCGTTGCTGGCGCCACGGGGACTTCGGGGGATCGCGGTGGACTGCCCGGACTGCGCCGAGCAGCACTACCACGACTGGCACATGCTGCGGGCCAGCCTGCAGCAGCTGCTCCAAGGAGGCCGGATGCGTCCGCACGAGCCGGCCTACGACCCGGATCCCGCCCGGTATGTGACCTGGGAATACTGCCGTGGGTACACCGACGCCGTGCGCGCCGAGAATGGCGGCTGAGCCACCTCATACGGCCTAGGAGGCATGAAATTGCCGGCACCAGGGCGACCCTCGCCTGCGTCGCCGGGATCGCCTACGTTGCCGGCGCCGCCTGGGGTACCGGCCGGATCCGCGATACCTTGCGGCCCCGGTACTTCGTCCGGATCTGGATCCCTGGGATCTTCGTCAACTGCCCTGCCAGGTCCGTCACCTGGGCCGGGTCCATCGGTGGGGGGAGGCTGTGGAGTATCGGCATTTGGTCGGTAGCAGGGGGGGCGAGGGTCGTTCTCCTCGCAAGCGTCGGGCCCAGGCGTGGGGGGCGGTGGCTCCACCGCGGTGCTGTCCGGATCAGTAGTCGGGGTCGGCGTGGGGGTCGGTTGTGGAGAAGTAGATGGCTGCCCCGACTGCGATTGCGTATCCGGCCTGGGGGTCCGGCTGGCGCTCCCGGGCTCGGTTGACCCCGGGGCCGTGGGCGGATTGTCCGAGTCGGTTGCCGGCGACGCGGCCAGCTGCTGCTCGAGCCGATGGTGCAGGGTGGTCAGGCCCGCACGGTCCTCGGCCTCAGCGATTACCGGAAGCTGCTGCTGGACACGTTTCAACGACTCCCTGGCCTTCTCGGGCTTGCCCTCCTTCAACGCTTGATCGGCCACGGCGAGCTCGGTCTTGACCGCAGCCGCGGTCTCCACCGAGCGGGCGTAGTCCGGGTACAGCACCTGGGTCACGCCCCACAACTGGTCGTTGGGCTCGGCCGACTTGGCGAACAAGCCCACTCCGGAGAAGGCGATCACGAACACCGCCGCGGCCGCCGCAATCGAGCCGAACACAGGATTACGGTGGCGGACCGGCCGGCGGGCCGCACGGATCACCGCCACGGCGGTGTCCGTATCCACCAGCTCCTCGACCGGCTCGTCACGCACCTCGCGGCGCCATGCCGCCAGAACGCGCGTCAATTCGTCGTCGGCATCGATCGGCGTGTCCCCGACGCTGCCGAGCATGTCCAGCAGCGTGTCATCGGCCTGGACGGCGGCCAGGTCCGCAGGCGCCTGGGGATCCCCATCGGGATAGCCGGCGCGGGGGTAATTGTCCCAACCAGACATCTCAGTCCACCCCCTCGGTACCTAACAAGGTGCGTAGGCGCTGCAGAGCCCGGTGCTGCGCCACCCGAACCGCCCCAGGAGTCGAGTTCACAATCTCGGCGGTCTCCTCAGCGGACAGCCCCTCCACGATCCGCAGGATGAGAATCTCGCGCTGCTTGTCGGGCAGCTTGCCCAGCAGCTTGGCCATCCGTCCGGCCAACTCGTCCTGCATCACCCGAGCTTCCGGACCGTCGGTCAGTTCATCCGGACTATCGGGCACCTCAGGGACCGGTTCGGCGCGATTACGCGCCGACGACCGGTGAGCGTCCGCCACCTTGTGCGAGGCGATGCCATACACGAAGGCGATGAACGGCCGGCCTTGGTCGCGGTAACTGGGCAGGGCCGTGAGCACCGCGAGACACACCTCCTGCGCTACGTCATCCGCCGAAGCGAATGTCTTCTCCTGACTGCCGACGCGGGCACGGCAGTACCGCACCACGCGGGGACGGATCCAGCGGAGCACACCCTCAACGGCATCTCGCTCACCGTCGACGGCAGCACCGACAAGGACGTCGAGGTCGTCCCCTACAGCGGTCATCGCAGAACGCAGCCCTGCCGTTACGACGAGGGACCGGCCAGGCTGTACACCGGCCGGCGGTGGCCATTTCGTCGTCTCAGTCATCGATCACCATCCCGAGACAACGGGGCACCTCGGGGGGAACCGTAGTGGTCGACCGCTGGGCTGCCCAACGCGGTATCGGGACTCCAGGGTAGCGACCATTGGGCAGACGGGAGAAGACGGCCGATGGCGATGCCATCGGCCGTTACGACACGTTCGCTGAGACGACCGGTCAGGCCACCAGACCACGCCGGAAACCATGTGCGACGGCTTGAGCCCGATCCCGCACGCCGAGCTTGCGGAACAGCCGGCGCGCATGCGTCTTCACGGTGTCCTCGGAGAGGTACAGCTCCCGCCCGATCTGCCCGTTGCTCTTGCCCTGGCTCATGCCGCGCAGCACCTGCAGCTCTCGCTCAGTGAGCTGGACACCGGGGTCGGACGGCGGCCGTGGAGCCGGGACCGACGTGCTGGCCAAGGTGTGCGCCAGCGCTGCGACGAGCTCTGGACGCGACGCATCCCAGCGCAGGTAGCCCCGGGCACCACCGGCGATCGCGGCAGCGATGCTGCCGGCGTCATCCGGCGCACCGAAGACGATCACGTTGGCCTGGGGGTGCGCTGAAACCAGCCGCCGGGTAGCTTCCACACCGGCTGGTACCGCCCGCTGGGTCCCTACCAGGACGACATCCACCGGCTGCCGAGAGTAGCGAGCCAACAGCTCGTCGCCGTGTGCCACGCAGTCGATCCGGGCGACGCCAGGGACCGCCGACATCACACGAGTGAGTCCTTCGCGGACGCTTCGCCGGTCGTCGCAGATGAGAACTGCGGTCACGGAAGGGCTCCTTTCCTGCAGCCAAGTGATGTGCCCACCTCCCTATCGGTCGTGCGAAGCGGGAACTTGACACGATCTGATGGATTTCATCAAGACCGCCAACCGCACCGCCCCGGACGGTCGCTATCACCGATGTGGAGCAACGCTCACTCTACCGAGTGTGAGCGCATCACGGCAGTACCGTGAACAAGGATGATCCGGACATTGCGACTACCCAATGTCCACGACAACGGCCCCCGCGCCCCCTCGGTGGGGTTGCGGGGGCCGTTACGACAGATCGGACTGCCGGATGGGCGACGTGCGCCGACGAGCCGGAGGCTCCCCAATGGCCGAGCCGGACGGCTCACAAACGGCGCAATGTCCGACTTCACATACCTGGACCGTGCCCGTGGCCGTGCCCATGACCCGCCGGGACTTGCGGCTCCGGCTTATCGACTATCGCACTTTCGGTAGTGAGCACCATCCGGGCGATCGAGGCGGCATTGACGATCGCCGACCTGGTCACCTTCACCGGGTCGACGATGCCCGCGGCAACCAGGTCGCAGTACGTCTGCGCCTCGGCGTCGAAGCCGTGACCCCACTGCATGTCACGCACCTTGCTGACCACCACAGGGCCTTCGAAACCCGCGTTGGCCGCGATCCAGCGCACCGGAGCGGCGCTGGCGATCCGCACAATGGCGGCGCCGGTGGCCTCGTCGCCGTGTAAGCCGAGATCTCCAATCGAGTCGACGGCGTGCACCATAGCGACGCCGCCACCGGGCACGATGCCCTCCTCGGCGGCCGCCCTCGCGGCCGCCACAGCATCTTCGATGCGGGCCTTGCGCTCCTTGAGCTCGGTTTCGGTGGCCGCCCCGACCTCGATCACCGCTACTCCTCCGGCGAGCTTGGCCAGCCGCTCCTGCAGCTTTTCGCGGTCCCAGTCCGAGTCGATCGCCTCGATCTCGTGACGAAGCTGGGCGGCGCGAGCGTCCACGTCCGCCTGGTCGCCTCCGCCATCGACGATGGTGGTGTCGTCCTTGGTCACCACGATGCGGCGGGCCCGACCCAGCACCTCAAGCCCGACATCGGAAAGTTGGAGCCCAACGTCAGGGTTGACCACCTGGGCACCCGTGACAACGGCGAGGTCGTCCATGAACGCCTGGCGGCGGTCACCGAAGAACGGTGCCTTGACCGCCACCACCGCGAGGGTCTTGCGGATCGCGTTGACCACCAGGGTGGACAACGCCTCACCCTCGATGTCCTCGGCCACGATGAGCAGTGGCTTGCCGGACTGACTCACCGCCTCCAGCAGCGGCAGTAAGTCCTGGATCGAGGCGATCTTGTCGCGATGCAGGAGGACGTGGGCATCTGCCAGCACCGCCTCCATGCGCTCTGGGTCGGTGACGAAGTAGGGCGACACGAATCCCTTGTCGAACGCGATGCCCTCGGTGATCTCCAACTCAGTGGCCAGCGTGGACGACTCCTCGATGGTGATGACGCCGTCCTCACCGACCTTGGTCATCGCCTCGCCGATCAGCTCGCCGATCTTGGGATCGCGCGAGGACACCGTCGCCACCTGCGCGATCGCCTGCTCGCCGGTCACCGGTGTCGCCTTGGCCACCAATGCTGCGGCAACCGCATCTGCGGCCGCCGCGATGCCACGTCCTAGCGCGGTGGGGTTGGCGCCGGCGGCCACATTGCGCAGGCCTGCTTGGACCATCGCCTGTGCCAGCACGGTGGCGGTAGTAGTGCCGTCACCGGCGACGTCGTTGGTCTTGGTCGCCACGGTCTTGGCGAGCTGGGCACCGAGATTCTCATAGGGGTCGGTCAGCTCGATCTCACGCGCGATCGTCACCCCGTCGTTGGTGACCGTCGGGCCGCCGTACTTCTTTGCCAGCACCACGTGCCGGCCGCGCGGACCTAGAGTGATCTTGACCGCGTCGGCGAGCTGGTCGATTCCGCGCTCCAGCGCGCGCCGCGCAGTCTCGTCGAACGTGATCTGCTTGGGCATTGCCTGCCTTCCTCACTGGCGGACTCTGATGGGCCTCCGGCCCTCACGGGATCGGCCGGGACCTGATGCACAACCGCCCCGCTGACCCCGGAGGGCCCGCGGGGCGGTTGACGACGGTCGAACCGTCATATGACACCGACGGTCGAACCGTCAGTTGACAACAGCGAGCACGTCACGTGCGGAGAGAATCAGGTACTCCTCGCCGTTGTACTTGATGTCGGTGCCGCCGTACTTGGTGTAGATGACGACGTCGCCGACACTCACATCCATCGGGATGCGGTTGCCCTTGTCGTCGACGCGACCCGGGCCCACGGCCAAGACCTTGCCCTCTTGGGGCTTCTCCTTGGCGGTGTCCGGGATGACGATGCCGGATGCGGTCGTCGTCTCGGCCTCGCTGGCCTGAACGACGATCTTGTCCTCGAGCGGCTTAATGTTCACGCTCGCCACGGTGTGACCTCCACTTTCTGGGGTCTTCGATGAGCTGGCAGATGGTCAGGAGCTGGCTGCTGCCACCCCGCCGTCGCGGGTGTCGAGGCGGCTCGGGCCGTTGCTGGCACTCTGGTGACCAGAGTGCCAATTGGCAGACTACTGTGTCGAGTGCTAGCGCTCAACCTGGGTGGCCCCAAGACTCGACCGCCTTCCCAGCCACCGGGCGCTCCGACTTGGTGTGACCCGATCCGTGCGATGCGCGCCATTGCGTGTGGGTAGCGGTTAACAGCACCGTCACCTCGAAGAGCTACCAACCAGGGACGTGGTGATCGGTAGCCCCGGGTCGGCGGGAATGTCGAGCCGGGAGGGGGGGGCATCAGCGGCGAGCAGGTGCGCCCCGAGCGCGGCCACCATGGCTCCGTTGTCGGTGCACAGCCGCGGTCGGGGAACCCGCAGCCGCAGTCCAGCTGTAGAGCACCGTTGCTGGGCCAGCACGCGCAACCGGGAGTTTGCGGCAACTCCACCCCCGAGGAGCAGGGTATCGATGCCCTCGTCGGTGGCGGCCCGGACTGCCTTGGCCGTGAGCACATCCACCACGGCTTCTTGAAAGGCCGCCGCGACGTCGGCCACCGGCACCGTGATCCCCCGGCGTTGCAGCGCCTCGACGTGCCGGGCGACCGCGGTCTTGAGCCCGGAAAAGGAGAAGTCGTAAGGCGCGTCACTGGGACCGGTCAGACCGCGGGGGAACCGGATACTGGCCGGATCTCCGTCCCTGGCAGCCCGATCAATGAAAGGACCGCCAGGAAAGCCCAACCCCAGCAGGCGCGCCACCTTGTCAAACGCCTCCCCTGCGGCGTCGTCAACGGTGGCACCCAGCGGACGTAACGGCGCCACCAGCGAGGAGACCTGCAGCAGGCTGGAGTGCCCGCCGGAGACCAGCAGGACCAGCGCTGGAGGTAGCGGACCGTGCTCCAGGGTGTCCACCGCGATATGCGCGGCGAGGTGGTTGACCCCGTACAGCGGGACGTCCCAGGCCGCCGCATACGCCTTGGCCGCGGCCACTCCGACCAGCAGCGCGCCGGCCAGCCCCGGTCCCGCGGTCACCGCGACTGCGTCCACATCGGAGGGCGCGACAGCGGCAGTCCGCAGCGCGCGGCGCACCGTTGGCACCATCGCCTCCAGGTGAGCTCGCGACGCCACCTCGGGTACCACGCCGCCGAACCGGGCATGGGAGTCCACACTGGACGCAATCTCATCGGCGAGCAGAGCGACCGTCCCGTCGCGGGATATCCGCACGACGCCCACTCCGGTCTCGTCGCAGGAGGTCTCGATACCCAACACAATCCCCGCGGTTGTCATGCCGCCTCCGCGGGAAAAAGTACGTCGGCGGTCATTGGTAAGCCTGCCGGCGCATGGTGAACGCGTCGGCGCCGCTGGGCCGGTAGTAACCGCGACGGATACCGACGACCGTGAAACCCTCGCTGCGATACAACTGGATCGCCGGCTCGTTGTCGGTACGCACTTCCAGGAACACCGTGGCGCCTATGGCATGTTCGAGCACCGCCCGCAGCAGCGCCCGGCCGATCCCACGGCCCTGGTGCGCGGGATCCACCGCGAGGGTATGTACCTCCGCCTCGCTTCCGGCCCGGGCCAGGCCCACGTAGCCGATCAGCGATTCATCCTCCCTTGCGGAAAGGTAATGATGACCCGCGGCCAGTGCCTCGAGAAACGCCTCTGGGCCCCATGGGTCCTCGCCGTCGAAAACCACGTGTTCCAATTCGGCGCAGTGCCGGGCGTCGGTGGCCACCATCGGTGCGATCAGAACACTCATACCGGCGTTACTCGCTTTAACGGCCCAGGTTCCAGCGCATCGGGGCGGCGCAGGTATAGCGGAGTGAGCGGGCCCGGCGGTGTGTTCGCCCGCATCGCCGCAGCTGCCACAGCGACCAGCGCGGCCGGATCTGGGTGCCGCGGCGGCACCACCGGCGGCATCGCTGGAAGCCCCAGCGCTTCGGCGGCGCCGGCCACCCGGGACACGCCAGCCAGCGGCACGCCGCCCGGCCGACCCACGTGGGGACCGTCAACCCGCTCCCCGGACCCGTCGTAACGCGCCCAATAAACCTCTCGGCGCCGCGCGTCGGTGACCACCAGCAGCGGGGTGCCGGTACCCGCCCGGTAGGCGATTGCGTCCAAGCTGCCCACCGGGTACACCGGTACGCTCAGCGCATCACCCAAGGCCGCAGCGGTGACCATCCCGACGCGCAGCCCGGTGAACGGGCCCGGCCCGGACCCGCAGACCACCGCGTCGAGGTCACGCATCGATGTGCCGGCGGCAGCCAACACCTCACGCACCGACGGCATGAGCAGCTCGCCATGCGCCCGGGCGTCCACGGTGACCCGCTCGGCAAGGATCTGCGGCGAACCCGCAGCGGGGAGCCGCAGCAGTCCAGCGGTCACCGCGGAGGTCGCCGTGTCTAGAGCCAACACCAGCACGGATGACGAGCTTACGGATCACGGGCGAGGCAAGTCGGCTCCGGTACCAACCGGGCCGGACCGCTCAGCTGCGCGACCCGGCGCTCAGCAGTGCTGTCGTCACAGGATCCAGCATCTGGCCGTTGGAGCCGGATCAGCAGGTGTTCGCCGGCCAACCGCTCAGCCATGCCTTCCCCCCACTCCACGATCACAGCGGCCGCCAGGAGGTCGGTATCGAGGTCGAGGTCGTCGAGTTCCGCACTTCCCCCGAGTCGGTAGGCGTCGACGTGCACCAGCGGCACCCCCCGGCCACCTGGCAACGCTGGGTGCTCGCGGGCGATGACGAAGGTCGGAGAGGTCACCGGCCCGCGGACCCCCAGCCCGGCACCGATGCCGCGGGCCAGCACCGTCTTGCCCGAGCCCAACGGCCCGGACAGCACCACGACGTCGCCCGGGTGCAGGCGCTCCCCCACAGCCCGACCGAGGCGCTCGGTATCCGCCGGAGCCGCCAGCTCCAGCACCAGACTCATGCATCCTTCTACCGGCGTGGCGGGGTCCCCATGCATCGAGACAGCAAGTCCAGCAGGTGCTCGTTGACCCGCTTGGGATGCTCCAGCATCGGCACGTGGCCCGACGCCGGCACCTGCACCAGCTCCACGTCCGGAAGCAGGGCCGCGATCGCCTCACAGTGCGCGTACTGGATCAACCGGTCAGCGTCGGTCCCGAGCACCAGTGCCTTGGCGTACTGCAGACCGGCCAGCGCGGCGTACCGGTTATGTGCGCCGAACTCCTCCAGGAAATCGGTCATGACTTCGAATGAGGTGGCCCGCATCATCATGTACACCAGCTCGACCACGGCCGGATTGACCGCCTCGTCACCGAAGCCGAGCTCACGGGTCAGGCTCCAGATCAGATTCCTGCAGATTTCGCGACCATGGTCGATCGCGCGCGCGCTGGGCTCCCAGCGCGACAACTGCTTGGCCACCGGCACCAGCGGGTTTCGTCGGGACAACAGCGGCTTGGGCAGGCCCGACCGCCCGATTTCCCCCGCGCTGGTGTTGAGGAATGCCACCCCGCAGATGCGCTCGGCGAACAGCTCAGGGCGATCCTCAGCCAATGCCATGATCGTCATTCCGCCGAGAGAATGCCCGATCAGCACGACCCACCCGTCCGGGGCGGCGACGCGGAGCACGGCGTCCAGATCGCGACCGAGCTGTTTGAAGGTGCAGGCAGGCCGGGGCGAATGACCGGAGCGGCCATGGCTACGGTGGTCGTAAAGCACCAGGCGGACCCGGGGGGCGGTGCAATGTGCCAGATCGTGGCGCTGGAACAGCCAGGATCGCCGGTCCAGCGTCCAGCCGTGGATCAGGACGACGGTGAGCTCCGGCGCTCCCCCGTCGGCCGGGTCCAGCTCTTCCACCGACAGCGCTAATCCGTCGTCGGCCCACACTGTGTATTCACGGTCCGCGGGCAGCGCAGCCGGCAACTCGTCAGGCAGCTCTAGAGCGTCGCTGCGCACCTTGCCGATGCGGTGGTGGTGTGCGACGGCGGCGGCTGCCGCCGTGCCCAGCACACCGCCGGCGACCCATCCGGCAGGCTTCACCAGGACCTCATGGAGCGACATGCACCATGGTTGCGCTCAGCGCGGGATAACGACCGTGCACCGTCCGGGTCAACCGGGGGCGCGACATCCCTGCGACCACCTCGTAGTGGATGGTGCCCAGCTTGTCGGCCCACTCGGCGGCAGTGGGAGCACCGCGCTCGCCGGCACCGAAGAAGATCACCTCGGTACCTACCGAGACCGGGTCGTCACCGCAGTCGACCATCACCTGGTCCATGCACACCCTTCCTACCACCGGGCGGCGACGCCCGGCCAACCACACATCCAGCCGGCCGGTGAGCGCCCGCGGCACCCCATCGGCATACCCGACGGGGACCAGCGCAAGGGTGGTTTCCCGATCGGTATGCCAGACGTGCCCGTACGACACGCCCTCACCGGCCGGGACACGTTTGACCATCACGACCTGCGAGCGCAACGTCATCGCTGGTAAGAGATCGTAACCGACCCCGGGCACCGGTGAGAGCCCGTAGACGGCGATGCCGGGACGGACCATGTCGTAGTGCAGATCGGGCCGGGTCAGGGTGGCCGCCGAGTTCGCCAGGTGTCGCAGCGGTCGCAAGCCGGCGTCTCGGGCCGCCTGGTAGGCCTCGTCGAAGTACCGCACCTGCTGCTCGATGATCGGGTGCCGGGGATCGTCGGCATGCGCGAGGTGTGACCAGATCGCGACGACTTCGACACCCCTGGTCGCCGCCGCGGCGCTGATCAGGTCGGCCCACTGGCTACGGTCCGCGCCACCCCGGGTCAGGCCGGTGTCGACCTTGAGATGCACTCGCGCGACGGCACCCGTGATCACTACGGCGGCAGCGACGGCGTCGAGCTGGCGGGTGGAGTAGACGCCGAGATCAACGCCGGCGGCAAGCCCGGACGCGAGGTCGTCTCCGGGAGCCTGCAGCCAGGCCAGCACGGGTGCGTCGATTCCGGCCCGGCGCAGGGCCAGCGCCTCGTCGACGCTGCACACGCCCAGGGCGCAGGCCCCCGCCTGCAGCGCCGCAGCGGCGACGTCGACTGCGCCGTGGCCGTACCCGTCGGCCTTGACCACCGCCATCGTGGCGGCGCCGGACGCGGCCGCGCGCCCGGCGAGTATCCCGACGTTGTGCCGGATCGCATCCAGATCGATCACGGCCTCGGCTCGTGGCCGCGGAGGCAGCTCTGACATCGGCGTCATCCTCGCATCCCGCCCTCCGAGCGGAGAGTGCGGATCCCGTCACTGAGCGCACCCAGGATCGCCGAGGCCGGCGCCGGTGCTCCGCCGCTGGACGTAGTCACTGCGTTCTGTCCGAACGCACCTATCGGCCGTCCTACTGCCCTGAATGCAGCGGCGAGTGGGCCGCCCCGGGCGGCGATGGCGGCGGCGAGTTCCTGGGCGTGCGCCGCGGCCGCGGCCGCGGTCGCCGGTTCCAGGCCGGCGGCCAGCAAGGCGCCGATCACACCGGTGAGGATATCGCCGGAACCCGGAGTGGCCGGCCAGGACGAACGGGCTGGGTTCACCAGCACCCGTCCGTCCGGGGCTGCGACGATGGTGGTGTTTCCCTTGAGCAGCAGCAGCGCGTCGAACCGAGCAGCTGCGTCCCGGGCGGACGCGACCCGGTCGGGCCCGGGTGCCTTGCCGGTCAGTCGCTCGAACTCTCGATCGTGCGGGGTCAGTACCAGCGGGGTGCCCGGGTCGCGGCTGTCCGCCAGCTCGGGGTGCCGGGCCAGCAGGGTGATCGCGTCGGCGTCGGCCACCACCGGCACCCCGGCGGCCAGCACATGAGCCAGCACCTGGCGACCGGCAGCACCGGTGCCCAATCCCGGGCCAACGGCCCAGGCCTGCACCTGCCCGGCGTCGGACACCGCCCCGGTGGCCACCACCTCCGGCCAACGCGCGCGTACCACGTCGGCGGCGGTACCAGCGAAACGGACCATGCCGGACGTGGCGAGCACCGCGGCTCCAGCGCAGAGCACGGCCGCCCCGGGGTAATCCGCCGAGCCCGCGGCGATCCCCACGACCCCCTGGCTGTACTTGTCGCTGGCCGGGCCCGGCACCGGCCACAGCGCCCCGATCTCAGCGGCGGTGAGTACCCGCAGATCAGGCTCGCCCAACTCGGGGAACAACCCGATGTCCACCAGGTGCACCGGCCCGCAGCGCCATGGGGCGAGCAGGTGCACCGGCTTGCGGGCACCGAAAGTGACGGTCTCGGTGGCGGTGACCGCGGGTCCTTCGACGGCGCCGGTGTCTGGATCCACCCCGGACGGCGAGTCCACCGCGATGATCGGCGTTCGGACCGCCGCCACCAGTCGGGCGGCCGCCGGGCGCAGCCCGCCCCGGCCGGACAACCCGACGATCCCGTCGAGCATGAGTTGGGCGTGGTCTGGCAGGTCGTCAGCGATCCGCCCGCCGGCTCGGCGCAGCGCGGCCAGGCCCTGCGGGTGTGCGCGGTCCGGGGACAGCAGGACGGCGGTGACCGCCACCCCGCGGCGGCGCAGGTATGCCCCGGCCCACAACGCGTCGCCGCCGTTGTTGCCCGCTCCGACCAAAAGCGCGACGTGCCGACCGGACACCCCACCGGTCCACTCGGCCAGCACCACCGCAGACCTGGTGGCCAGTCCGAAAGCGGCACGATGCATCAGGGCGTCGGGACGGTGGCGCGCGAGCAGGGCACGCTCCGCGGCCTGCACGCGGGCTACCGTCCAGGCGCCTTGTGAGTGCGAAACAGTGTTATCGCACTGATGCCACTCACGAGTCACTCAACTGTGACCGATTTGGCGAGATTGCGTGGCTTGTCCACGTCGTAACCCCGTTGGCGAGCGATCTCGGCGGCGAGCACCTGCAGCGGCACGGTGGACACCAGCGGCTGCAATAACGTGGGTACTGCAGGTACCTCTAGCAGGTGCGAGGCGTAGGGCCGCACCGTCTCGTCGCCCTCCTCGGCGATGACGATGGTCCGGGCGCCGCGGGCTCGGATCTCCTGGATGTTGGACAGCAGCTTGGGGTGCAGCACCGCCTTCCCCTTGGGGGAGGGCATCACCACGACCACCGGCAGACCCTCCTCGAGCAGCGCGATGGGCCCGTGTTTGAGTTCACCGGCAGCAAAGCCCTCGGCGTGCATGTAGGCGAGCTCCTTGAGCTTCAGCGCGCCCTCCAGAGCCACCGGGAAACCGACGTGGCGGCCCAGGAACAGCACCACCTTGGCGTCGGCGAGCTCGCGGGCGAGTTCGCGCACCTGGTCCACGGTGCCCAGCACCTGGGTCACCGCCGCGGGCATGGCCTCCAGCTCGACGAACTCGCGAGCGACCTCGTCGGAGTACTTGGTGCCGCGAGCCTGCGCCAGCGCCAGCCCGACCAGGAAGTTGGCCACAATCTGAGCCAGGAACGTCTTGGTGGCGGCCACCCCGATCTCCGGACCGGCGTGGGTGTAGAGCACCGCGTCGGACTCCCGGGGGATCTGGGCTCCGTTGGTGTTGCAGATCGCCAGCACCCGGGCCTTCTGCTCCCGGGCGTGCCGCACCGCCTCCAAGGTGTCCATGGTCTCCCCGGACTGGGAGATCGCCACCACCAGGGTGGACCGGTCCAGCACCGGGTCGCGGTAGCGGAATTCACTGGCCAGCTCCACCTCGACCGGCAGCCGGCACCAGTGCTCGATGGCGTACTTGGCGACCATCCCGGAGTGGTACGCGGTCCCGCAGGCGACCACGAAGACCTTGTCGACGTCGCGCAGCTCCTGGGTGTCCATCCGCTGCTCGTCGAGCACGATCCGGCCGTCGATGAAGTGCCCCCGCAGGGTATTGGCGATGGCGCCGGGTTGCTCCTCGATCTCCTTGAGCATGAAGTAGTCGTGGCCGCCCTTCTCCGCCGCGGACAGGTCCCAATCGACGTGAAAGGGCTTGCCGTGCGCGGAGCTGCCGTGGAAATCGGTGATCTGGTAGCCGTCGCGGGTGATCGTCACCACCTGGTCCTGGCCGAGCTCGACGGCGTCCCTGGTGTGCTCGATGAACGCCGCGACGTCGGAGGCGACGAAGTGCTCCCCGTCGCCGACCCCCACCACCAACGGCGACGAGCGGCGCGCCGCAACGATCAGGTCGGGTTCGTCGGCGTGGCTGACGACGAGGGTGAACGCCCCGTGCAGCCGGCCGCACACCGCGCGCACCGCGGCGGGCAGGTCACCGCAACACGCGTAAGCCGCGGCGAGCAGATGCGCGGCGGTCTCGGAGTCGGTGTCGCTGGCCAGCTCCACGCCGCTGCGCTCCAATTCGGCCCGCAGCTGGGCGTGATTTTCGATGATCCCGTTGTGCACCACGGCGAGCCGGCCGGTGGTGTCGCAGTGCGGGTGGGCGTTGCGATCGGTCGGCGCCCCGTGGGTGGCCCAGCGGGTGTGGCCCATCCCGGCAGTGCCGCTGAAGGCAGCCCGCCCGGTGGCGTCCAGCTCGACGATCAGATTGGCCAGGGCCCCGGCCTTACGAGCCACCGTCAGAGTGCCGGTACTGGTGAGCACCGCGACACCAGCCGAGTCGTACCCGCGGTACTCCAGCCGGCCCAGACCCTGCAGGACGACGTCCAGAGCGCCTCGATGCCCTACGTAGCCCACGATTCCGCACATGTGCGTCACGCTAGCCCAGCGCGAATCCGATACCTTCCCGGCTCATGGCACGCACCGACCCCGCGGTCCGCCGCACGGCTGAGGAGCTTTCCCGGCCGGGTCCGCATCCGGTGGCCCGCGGTGACCTCACCTCGGCCGGCATGCCGGGCGTGGTTTTCACTCCGAGGTCCGGGCTCGGGCTTCCCGCGGTCGCGTTCGGGCACGGCTGGTTGCAGCCGACATCGCGCTATGAGGAGTTGCTGCGTCACCTGGCCACCTGGGGGTTGGTCGCGGCGGCGCCGGCCACCCAGGGTGGCGCGTTTGCGTCGCACCGCCAGCTCGCTGCCGATCTCCGCGCGACCCTGGACGTGTGCGCCGGCGTCCGGCTGGGCGAAGGGGCGATCAGTGTAGATGCCGGCAAGCTCGGCCTGGCCGGGCATGGGATGGGAGGTGGGTGCGCAGTGCTCGCCGCGGCGGCCGACGACCGTTGCCGCGCGGTGGTGACGCTGGCGCTGGCCGAGACCATGCCCTCAGCGGTCGTCGCGGCGCGCGACTGCGCCATGCCGGGTTTGCACCTGGCCGGGGATAAGGATCTGCTGGCACCACCGGTCGGTCACGCCAACCCGGTGGCAGCGGCTTGGGCAGGACCAGTGCAGGTGCGGCTGCTGCCCGACGCCGGTCATCTCGGTTACCTTCAGGGCCAGCACTGGACAGACCTGGTGATCGACAGCCGGCCACAGTACGGGACTCGACGGATCAGCCGCGCGCTAGTCACCGCGTTCCTGCTGCACCATCTCACCGGGATCACCGACTACGACGCGGTGCTGACGCCAACCCCTGGTGTGATTTGACGAGTCTCCGACACCGTGGGTGCCTTATAGTAAGCGCAGCGCCACGCCGGGCGCTTTGCCAAAGGGAGTCGCCATGGTTATCGGTTACATTATGCTGGTCGTCCTCTGGATCGTGATCGCTATATTCGCACTTGGGGCGGTATGGATGGTTTTCAGATCGGCGGGACGCTAACGTCCAATCACTGCATTCTGGAGTAGAACACAGTAAGGCGGAGTCAACTCGCGGTCGCGACAATCGTGGCAATGCGGTGAGCGATTGTGGTGGCGACGGACTCGGTAGGGGCTTCGACCATCACTCGCACCAGCTGCTCGGTGCCCGACGGGCGCAGCAACACCCGGCCGGCCGTTCCCAGCTCGGCCTGTGCACCAGCGATGGCGTCGGCCACCACAGCCGCCGCCGCAACCGCCGCCTTGTCCGCGACCGCGACGTTGACCAACACCTGCGGCAGTCGGGTCAGCACGCCGGCCAGATCCGCCAGGCTCTGACCCGAGGCGACCATCCGGTCCATCAGTCGCAATGCGGTGAGCAGGCCATCACCAGTGGTGGCGTACCGGGGCAGCACCACATGCCCGGACTGCTCGCCGCCGAGCGAGAACCCGCCCGCCACCAGCGCCTCAAGTACATACCGGTCCCCCACGGCGGTAGTCCTGACCCTGACGCCGTGCTCGCGCATCGCCTGATGCAGACCCAGATTACTCATCACGGTTGTGACCAGGGTGTTCTCGACCAGCTCACCGCTGTCTCGCATTGCCAGCGCCAGGATAGCCATGATCCGATCGCCATCCACCACCTCGCCGGTGGCGTCCACCGCCAGACAGCGGTCCGCGTCACCGTCGTGCGCGATACCGATCGCGGCGTGCTGCGCCAGCACCGCCTTGCGCAGGGAGTCCAGCTGGGTACAGCCGCACCCGTCGTTGATATTGAGACCGTCGGGCTCCGCATGGAGCTCCACTACCTCGGCGCCGGCCTTGCGGTAGACCTGCGGAGCGACGGCGGACGCCGCGCCGTGCGCGCAGTCGACCACGACGCGGAGGCCGTCCAGCGAATGCGGTGTGGCCCGCAGCAGGTGGTCGACGTAACGTCCGGTGCCCTCCGGCACGTCGCGCACCCGGCCGATCCCGGCTCCGGTGGGACGCTTGACGTCGCCGCCGCCCATCCGGGCGGTGATCTCGTCCTCTACTGCGTCGGGAAGTTTGTGGCCGTCGGCGGCGAAGAGCTTGATGCCGTTGTCCGGCATCGGGTTGTGCGAGCCGGAGATCATCACACCGAGGTCTGCGCGGAACTCGGCCACCAGGTGGGCAACCGCTGGGGTGGGCAACACGCCGACCTGCAGCACGTCGGCGCCCGCCGAGGTGAGGCCTGCGGTGACGGCGGCCTCCAGCATCTCGCCACTAGCTCTCGGGTCCCGCCCCACCACTGCGACCGGGCGTCCCCGCAGACCCCCAAGGCCTCCAACGCCGCTGTCGGCGAGCACCCGCGCCGCCGCGCCGGACACGGCGAGCGCCAGCTCCGGCGTGAGCTTGGCGTTGGCCAGCCCCCGTACCCCGTCGGTGCCAAATAGGCGGGGCATCAATACAGGCAAGGTGTCAACGCAGCGCGGCCTAACGCTTCGAGTACTGGGGCGCCTTACGGGCCTTCTTCAGGCCGTACTTCTTGCGCTCCTTGACTCGGGCATCGCGGGTGAGAAAGCCGGCCTTCTTCAGTGCCGGACGGTCATCGACGTTGAGCTCCACCAATGCTCGGGCAATGGCCAGCCGCAGCGCGCCGGCTTGGCCGGAAGTACCGCCACCGGAAAGGGTTCCGGTCACGTCGTAGGACTCAGGCCGGTTGACGGTGAGCAGGGGCTCCCGGATCAGCTGCTGGTGCACCTTGTTCGGGAAGTACTGCTCCAGGCTCGTGCCATTAAGTGTGAAGGCACCGCTGCCGGGCACCAGGCGCACCCGGACAACCGCCTCCTTGCGGCGACCGACTGCCTGCACTGCCGTCCCGCTGGGCACAGGTACCGCCGACACGAGCGGTACCCGAGCAACGGCAGCTTGCCCGGCCTCGGGTTGCGGTGTCTGCGGAACGGTCACAGCGTCTCTCGGGTCCTCGCTAGGAGCGGTCGCTGGGTTCGACATGGTCACTGGGCCACCTGCGTGATCTCGAACGGCTGGGGTCGTTGGGCCACGTGGGGATGTTCGGCGCTCGCGTAGACCTTGAGCTTGCGGCCCATCGCCCGGCCCAGTGTGTTCTTCGGGAGCATGCCCTTGACAGCCCGCTCCACCAGTCGCTCCGGCCGCGTGGCGAGCATCTCGGTAAAGGAGCGTCGCTTGAGCCCGCCTGGTCGGCCGCTGTGCCGGTAGACGAAGCTTCGATCGCCCTTGTTGCCCGACAGGGCCACCCGGCCGGCGTTGACGATCACAACGAAGTCGCCGGTGTCGACGTGCGGGGCGTAGGTCGGTTTGTGTTTGCCGCGCAGCAGCGTGGCGGCCTGACTGGCCAGGCGGCCCAGCACCACGTCCGTGGCGTCGATCACATGCCAGGCGCGTTGCACCTCGCCGGGCTTGGGGCTGTACGTGCGCACGGACCTACCTCGTCATCACAGTTTACGTCGGGGTGCGGGTGCAGCCGTGCATCCTGCAAGGTGGGCGTCCACTCCGGAGCCACGCACGTCCGCACAGCGGTAGAGAAACGATACCGACCGCCGCGCAATGCGGTCAAAGCGGGGTCGCCGCCGGACGCTGGGGCCAACACGCCAGCGACGACCCCGATACTGATCCGCGCGGCTACGCCCAGCGAGCCCGGTTCGCTGCTTCGCCAGCCTGATAGTTGTCGTTCGACGTGCCCAGCGCCACCCCGATCTGGTTCAGCACCTGGTTCAGGTCCGCGGTCGATCGATCCCACTTCGCTTGGTGGGCCTGATAGGCAGTCGCTGCGTCGCCGGTCCAGGTCGCCACCATCGGTTGCAGGTACCTCTTGAGGTCCTCCATCTCCCGGCTGATATTGGTCCACGTCGTCTGGATCGAGCTCCGCGCGCTTTCAAGCTCGCCGAACGTGACCAGGATTTCGCTCACGTTGTCTATCTCCTTGATCTGGTCGCCAGCGGTACGGGTGGGCAAGCGGACTCAGGTACCAAGCACCTGGCTGATCCGTGAATAGGTCTGGTTCTCGGCCTCGTCGGCCTGCGCATAAGTAGTCCCGGAACCCCGGATCTGCTCACCGATGCTGTTGAGCGCCTCATTGAGATTGCGCGCGTCGGTGTCCCAGCGCTCCATCAGCAAGTGGAAGGCGGTCGAGGCCTGGCCCTTCCACCCCCCGGCCAGCGGTGCCAGCTGGTTGCGCAGACCCATGAGCTGACCCTGCACGCTCTGATTCACCTCGGCGACGTGGTTCGCCGCCGCCTGCATCTGCTCGAACTGCGCGCCGAACTGCTGTGCCATCTGCTGCGGTCTCCTCGGGCTTGGACGGTCTTCCTATACGGGGAACGCCACAGCTGGCGACCGGTTCCGGTCCGTGACCGTGTGGTCGCAGAACGTTGCATGCGCGAACGCCCGCGGGTCAGTCCGTAGGTATCCAGGCGATCTGGACGAGTTGCTGACCGGTCTTGCGCCCGATCAGAGTGCCGCGACCGGGCGGCATCAGAGCCGGTTTGACGTTGCCCAGCAACGGGCCCTCTTCGGGGCTGCCGCTCATCACGATGCCGGGTGTGGACAGCTCCCGCAGCCGGGCGATGAACGGCTCGAACAGGGCCCGCGCGGCACCACCCGAACGCCGGGTGACGATCAAATGCAGTCCCACGTCCTTGGCCTGCGCCAAGAACTCCAGCAGCGGTGCGAGCGGGTTCGGGCCGCCCTGGGTGGCCACCAGGTCGTAGTCGTCGACCAGGACGTAGAGCTCCGGGCCCGACCACCAGGAGCCGTCCCGGAGCTGCTGCTGGGTGACACCGGCCCCAGGCAGGCGCTGGCGCATGGAACGCTGCACGTCACTGATGATCGGGGTCAGCGAGTCGGCGGACATGCCGTACCCGATGACGTGTTCGGAGTCCAGGAAGCCGAGCATGGTGCGGCGGTAATCGACCATGATGATGCGCGCCTGATCCGGCGAGCAGCGTTGCACAATGCCTCGGGCGATCGTCCGCAGCAGGTTGGTCTTGCCGCACTCGCCCTCGGCGAAGCACAGGAAATGCGGCTCGGCGGCGAAGTCGAGATACACCGTCGCGAGCTCGGCCTCGTTGACCCCGATCGGGATCAGGTGCGGTCGTGGCGGCTGCGGGGTGGGCAACTGCTGGTAGGGGATCCGGTCGGGCAGCAGCCGGACCCGGGGTGCCCGATGGCCCTGCCACCCGCCGCGGATGTGCGCCACCGCATCGGCCACCCCGATGCCGACGTCCTCGGCGCTGGTGGCCGCGTCGATCCTGGGTAGCGCGGCGAGGAAATGCAGCTTGTCCCGGGACAATCCCCGTCCCGGCCGACCCGGCGGCACATTGACCGCCACCCGCCGATCGATATCGGACTCGCCCGGATCACCGAGGCGCAGCTCGAAACGGGTACCGAGCAGGTCTTTCAAAGCGGGCCGGATCTCGGCCCAGCGGGTGGCGCCGATCACCACGTGCACCCCGTAGGACAGACCCTGGGTGGCCAGGTTCACCACCCGCATCTCCAGGTCGGTGACATCGAACTCCTGGCGGAAGCTGTGCCATCCGTCGATCACCAGGAACACATCGCCGAAGGGATCGTCAGTCGCTTGGCTGCGTTGCTTGCGGGCCCGGAAATCGGCCATCGAATCGATGCCCTGGGATCGGAAGCGCTGCTCGCGGGCGGTGAGCAACCCGGTCACCTCGGCGAGAATGCGCCGGATTGTGTCCGGCTCCAGCCGCCCGGCCACCCCGCCGCTGTGCGGCAGGCCATCCAGTGACGCCAGCGTGCCGCCACCGAAGTCGATGCCGAAAAACTGCACCTCTTCCGGGGTGTGGGTGAGCGCCAGCGACATCAGCATGGAACGCAGCAGGGTGGACTTGCCAGACTGCGGGCCGCCGGTGACCACGGCGTGGCCGGCGGCCCCGGAGAGGTCCGCCCAGAGCAGGTCACGGCGCTGCTCGTAGGGCTTGTCCACAATCCCGACCGGGACGGCGAGCCGGCCGTTGCCGAAGAACCCGACCGGGGACAACCCGCGATCCTCGGTCGCCGACAACGGGGGCAGCAGCTGATCCAGCGAGGGCGGCGCTTCCAGCGGCGGCAGCCACACCTCGTGAGCCGGTGGCCCCTGCCCTCTCAGCAGGTCCACCACGATGTCCAGCACGCTGGGTTCGGTGACGTTCTCGATCACCGGCGCCTCGATCACGTGGTGGTGCCCGGCGACCTCAGCCGGCTCGGGTGGCTCTACGTAGTCGGGCACGAAAGGTCGGGGCCGGCGGTCCGAAGTGACTTCAGTCGTACCAGGCGCCGCGATGGCACCGCCGGCGCGGTACGGGCCCGAGACGTAGGACGCTTTGAAGCGCTCCATGGACGTGGTGTCGAACTTCAGGTAGCCCGAGCCGGGCACCGGCGGCAGCTCGTAGGCGTCGGGCACCCCCAGCACTGCCCGGGACTCCCCGGCGGAGAAAGTCTTCAGACCGATCCGGTAGGACAGGTGGGACTCCAAGCCGCGCAGCCGGCCCTCCTCGAGGCGTTGCGATGCAAGCAACAAGTGCATCTGCAGCGAGCGGCCCAGCCGGCCGATCGCCACGAACAGGTCGATGAATTCCGGTTTCTGGGCGAGCAACTCGGAGAACTCGTCGATCACGATGAACAGCGCCGGCAGCGGATCGAGGTCGGCGCCGTTTTCCCGGGCCTTTTCGTAGTCCTTGACGTTGGCGAAGTTTCCTGCGGTGCGCAGCAGTTCCTGGCGGCGATTCATCTCGCCGGCCAGCGCGTCCTGCATGCGGGTGACCTGGGTCAGGTCGTCGGCCAGGTTGGTGATCACCGCGGCGACATGCGGGGCGTGCTCCATGCCCAGGAACGTCGCGCCGCCCTTGAAGTCGACGAGCACGAGGTTGAGCATCGACGACGAGTGGGTGGCGATCAGGCCCAGGACCAGGGTGCGCAGGAACTCCGACTTGCCCGATCCAGTGGCCCCCACGCACAGTCCGTGCGGACCCATCCCGCCCTGGGCGGCTTCCTTGATGTCCAGCTCGACCGGTTGACCGAACTCGCCGACCCCGATCGGTACCCGCAACCGGTCCCGGATCGGGCGCGGGCGCCACGCCTGGGCGACGTCTAAGGCGCGGGGATCCGCGGCAAGGCCAAGCAGTTCGAGCAGCTCGTTGCTGCCTGACAGCGGCTCGTCCTCGCCCTGCGAGTCCGCTGTGCCGAGGCGGTAGGGGCACAACGCGCGAGCCACCGCCTCGGCCTCGACGACGCCCAGCGAGTCAGGAGATCCGAAGAACTCGACCTCGGTCGCCCCGCGGGCGCCGATCGCCGCACCCTCGATCGCCAGCTGCAGCCCACGGCGGCTGGTCAGGGTGCCCAGTGAATCCGAGAGGTCAAGCAGGGTCACCCCGGCCAGTCCCTCCTCGAGGATGATCTGCTCCGCGCCGGTGACCTCCCCGCCGTCGATGACGATCAGAATATGCGGGCCGTCGCCGTGCGGCTGGGCATTGCGAGCGAACCGCGGCCGGTCCCGGAACTGTTCGGCGAGCAGCTCCTCGATCTGGGCCAGCGAGCCGGCCATGATCCGCATCGGCCCGGCACCGTCGACGCGGCTGGGATGTTGCACGTGCGGCAACCACTTCGCCCATTCCCAGTCCGCCTTCGCCCGCCCAGCGGTGGCCACGGCAACGAGTAGGTCGTCGGGGTTGTGGAAGGTAGCCAGCTGGGCCACCATCGAGCGCGCCAGCCCCCGGGACAGGGCCGGATCGCCGGAGATCCCGATCGCGGCGAACCCACGCACCGAGATCGCAATCGGCAGCTCCGGCACGATGGAATGCGCTCGGACGAACTGGCGCAGCGCCAACGTGGTGATCGGCTCCAGCTCGTCCACCGGACCGGTCTGCGGCGGCACCAGCCGGGTGGCCAGCCGCTGCGACCCCCGGCAAATCCGCACGTGGCAAAAGTCCGGGTCACCGCCGCGGCGCTCCCACATCCGTCGGCTGCTTGCGATCGACCACAACGCGGCGGGATCGGGATGGCTCCACTCCAATGCCGCGCGCTGCTCCTGCGCGGCCTCCCGAGCCCGTTCCCGCATCTGGCCCAGGTAGCGTAGGTAATCCTTGCGGTCCTCGTTCATCTCGGCCTTGGCCTGGCCGCCACGGCCGTTGCCGATGAACATGCCGGCGGTCGACACCACCATCATGATCGGAAACATCAGGAACAGTGGGTTGCTTCTGGCCTCCCCGCTGGTGAAGACGTAGGCCAACATGCCCAGCACGGCCACGATCATCACGACCGGCAGGATCTTCTGCACGATGTTGCCGGGCAGGACCCTGGGCACCTCGGGTGGCGCCTCCAGATGAACCTCTCCACCGGGCATCTTCGGCGCGGCCAGCCGCGGTAATCGCCGGAACTGCACGGTGCTCATGTCCAGACCACCTCCCGGGGCCCACCCGCGCGCGATCACCCCGTGGACGGTGGACGGCTTCGCGCGCGGCCGGTCACCCTAGCGCCTGCGTGACGCTGACGAAGGGCAGATGGTCAGCGATGCCGGAGCAGCCGCCGTAGCGCGCCACGGCGGTTCACCCGAATACCACCAGGCCCCTCCCCGGAGCCTGTCAACCAGCGGTGTCCGTGAACTCGACGCCACGGACGTTCTTCCGGGGCCTACCACGCCGGTCCCGTCGTCACGGAGCAACTCGGCAACAGCCTCCTACCGACAAGGCGATCATCCGAGATCGAGGCTCGGCGTTGGGGGAGACGAACGGCGATCGTCGCTGTACGGGCTGCCCGGGAAGGGGTGTTGCAGCGTGAGAACGTGCCACAGGCGGCAACCATCTCCGCAGTTGCCGCCTGTGGCAACTGCACAGAAAATCGCTGTGCGTCCTTGCTGGGGCTGACGTGACACTGTGGCTGCTGCGACAAACGACGCCAGGACGCGAGAGCGCGCAGGTGCAGCGGGTCGAGCAGATAGAACTCGCCACGCTCGATGCCTGAGGCCATACCGACACGGCCGATGGTGGGCGGTAAGCCGGATCAGGAGCGATGAGCCGTTGGCCGTCGGCTTGCGGCCTCTCGGCGATGAGCTGCGCATCCGCTGGGCCGATCGGCGGCCGGTGCATTACTGCAATTGTCCACGTCCTGTGGCCCATCGTCGCAGGTGTGGAGGACGAGCCGGGGGTGCGGGCCCCTAGAACGGCTGGCGCTGCACCGATGGATACTCCGGGAACTACAGTGCCGCGGCCACCGCACATCGGCGGGCCGAGCGAGGAGTGCAGCGGGTGCCGAGCAATACCAACGGGGCTCCGGCGGTTCAACCGTCTCGGGCTGGATCGACGGTTCCACCGTCTCGGGCTGGATCGACGGCTCGACATTCGGCGGGACCCTTGATGCAACCGTCACAGTCAGTTCCACCGTCCGGCGCTGGATCGACGGTTCCACCGTCCGGCGCTGGATCGACGGTTCCACCGTCCGCAGCGCTGAGCAGAGTGACAGTGGTAGCCCCCCGCACCCGCATCGACCTGGCGCTGCCGTCGGATGTCGCGGTCGTCAATCTGTTGCCGATGCTGCTCAAGATGGCCGGCGAGTCCAGTCCAGACGGTGGCACCAGGCACGGCGGCTGGTGTCTGGCGAAGCTCGGCGGCGAGGTGATCGATCCGGACCGTCCGCTGGCCGCACTGGGCGTGGTCGACGGCGATCTGTTGCAGCTCCGGCGCCGTACCGACAACCCCCCGCCCCCGCTGTTCGACGACGTGGTCGAAGCCATCGCGGCAACCGCACCGAGCAGCTACCGCCCATGGACCGAGCGAACTGCCCGCACGCTCGGGATGGTCGCAGGCGGATTGGCGTTGCTGGGCGGTGCCGTTGCCCTGCTCCGCGCCGGACCCGGGCTCGGCGTCGCCTTCCTCGCGGGTGCGGCAGCGGTGACCGCGCTGGTCGTCGGCTCGGTCATTGGCCGGGTGTACGCCGAGACGAACGCGGGCGTGCTGGTCGCAGCAGCAAGCCTGCCGCTGGGCTTCGTCAGCGGCCTCTACATCGTTCCTGGCAGCGTCGGCTCGGAGAACCTCTTACTGGCCTGCACGCTGACCCTGGTGCTCGCCAGCGCGTCGATCATGGTGCTTGGTGCCGGCATCACACCGTTCGTCGCCACCGCCACCGCCGCTGCACTGGGAGCGTTGGCTTTTCTGGTGGCCAGCCTGGTTGATCGTCCCGGGGCAGGCATCGCGGCGGGGGCAGCTGCACTGGCTCTCGGTGCCATCTCGGCGTTGCCCCGGTTGACCATCCAACTGTCTCGGCTACCGATGCCAAAGGTTCCGAGTAGCGCCCAGGACCTCCAGGAAGACGCTGGATTACCGAACTACACCGCGATCGAGCGTCGGTCAGGTCTGGCACACGAGTATCTGACCGGCATGATCATGGGAGCCGGTGCGGTAGCCGCGATCGGCGCGGTCCTGGCCGCGGCCGGTGGTACGTTGGGAGTCCTACTGGGCGCCGTCGTCGCCGCCGTTCTGCTCTTGCGGGCCCGGTCCTACGCCAACGGCAGCCAGGCGATAGCGCTGCTGGTCAGCGGGATGGCCGCGGTAGGCGGGATGATGGCCGGGCTAATGGCGACAGCTGACCAGGCCGTCTTGCTGCTGGTCGGCTTCGGTGGCCTGCTGGTTGTCGCGACGTTCGCGCTGATCGCCGGACTGGTCCTGCCTCGCCGCCGGTTCTCGCCGGTGGCACGCCGCGCGGTAGACGTCATGGAAGCGGTGCTCATCGCCGCGGTGCTACCGCTGGCCCTGGGTGTGATGGACCTCTACAACACCTTCCGGGCATTGTGAAGACATTCGCCGGTCGTCGCCGCACTGCGGCTGGGGCTGTCGGGGCCGCTTTGCTGTGCCTGGTGGGTCCGGGGTGGTCAGTGGCCGCCCAGCCCGGCAGCCGACCACCAGGGATACCACCTCCCGTGAATCCAGCCGCCGTGCCAACCCCCGGCAGCGTGAAAGCCATGCCTTACACCGTGAACAACACGGCTACCCGGCAGACCGGCCCGGTCGAGCAGCAGGCGCCCTGCCAGCAGCCGGCACTAGCTGGCGCACCGGACCTGGAAGCCGAGCCGCCGGCGCAACAGCGGCTGCGGATCCGGCAAGCCCACGAGTTCGCGACCGGACGCGACCAGCGGATCGCCGTGATCGACAGTGGCGTTCAGCCGCATCCCAGACTGCGCGGAAGGTTGGTCGACGGTGGCGATTACATCGAGAATCGCAGCGGCCTTTTCGACTGCGACGGCCATGGCACTGCGGTAGCCGGCCTCATCGCCGCAGCGCCCGATCCAGCCACTCGATTCGTCGGAGTAGCGCCTGACGCGCAGATCCTGGCCATTCGCCAGGCCAGCACCTTCTATTCGGTACCGCTGCGCCACCTCGACACCCGCGAGGAGACCCGCAGTTCAGGTGCCGGCGACACGGTCAGCATGGCGCAGGCCGTGATGCGCGCGGTCCAGCTAGGCGCGACGGTGATCAACATCTCGGAGGCCGCCTGCTTTCCCGCCGAGCCCGACCAGGTCAACGCCCCAGACCTGCAGGCCGCCGTGCACTACGCGGTGGAGCACGACGCAGTCGTGGTGGTCGCCGCCGCCAACACCAGTAGCACCTGCAAGCAGAACAGCCCCGGAGCGGTCACCACGATCTCGTCGCCAGGCTGGTTCGACAACGACGTGCTCACCGTCGCTGCGACCGATGACCATGACGAGCCCGCGGACTTCTCGATCCGTGCACCGTGGGTGGATGTGGCCGCTCCGGGCACCGGGGCGGTATCCCTGGCGGCCGGTCGACCGGGGCTGACCACTGCACTCGTCGACACCCGGGGCGTAGCGCGCGGGCTCGACGGCACCAGCTTCGCCACGCCATACGTCGCTGGACTCGCCGCGCTGGTCAGGGACCGGTACCGGCACCTGACCGCGCGCCAGGTGATGCAGCGCATCCAAAAGACCGCCCAGCACACCGCCGGCCACGATGGGCGCAGCGAGGAACTCGGCTACGGAATGGTCGACCCGGTCGCCGCGCTCACTGCGGTGCTGCCCGAGGAGCAAGGTCCCCATCCCGAGCCGCCGCGTCCGACCACTTTGGATGGTCTCGGACCGTCACCGCCGGACGACACGCTGCCGCGCACCATCGCTCTCGCCGGCTCCGCCGCCGCTATCACTCTCTTAGGACTCACCCTACTGATCGTCCACACCATCAAACGGCACCACCGCGTCCAGCGGGGCTGAGCGGGGTTTCGGGTAGGTCAGCGGTGTGGCGAGCACGCGTGAGCGCCCGCACCGCCACACCACGCGCTGCCAGCTGCTCCACGATGTGCCGGCCGACATGCCCAGTCGCGCCAGTCACCAGGATCGTCATGCTCAGTCACCGGGGTTATTGGGGGTCAGCGGAAGTCGTCGGCATGGTCGATGGCCCACTGCGCGAAGGTGCGTCCTCGCTTGCCGGTGACCTGCTCGAGGTCCGGCAGGACCGGGGCGTTGCCGTCGAGATACTGCCCCATCTCCAAGAACCACTCGATAACTTGCTCGGGGTAGCTGTCCTTCCAGTGTTCGCGGGCTTGTGCAGGAGTTAGCTCGATGAATTGGATCTTCCGGCCGATGGCCTCGCCGATCATCCGTACCGCGTCGCGACGTTTCACCGGCTCCGGACCGGTCGGCCAGTACGTCTTGCCCACGTGGTTGTCCTCCAGCAGCGCGGCCATGATTACGGCGGCGACGTCGGCCTCGTGGACCATCGCGCTGTTCCAACCGCCGAACGGCGCACGCACGACACCCTCGGTCTTGATGGACTCGGCCCACTCCCAGGTGTTGGCCATGAACTCACCCGGGAACACGTGAGTCCACTCCAGGCCGGAGTTCTCGATGGCCTTCTGCACGGCGCGGTGGTCGGCCTCCAACGGATCGTCGTCGGCCCTGCTCGGATCGTGGTGACCCAAGTGCGTGATCCGACGCACACCGGCCCGCTTCGCAAGCTCGAGGATCTGCGGACCGGTGGTCAACGGGCCGTACCCGTCGATTGCGACCAGATGCATCCGCTCGACCCCGCACAAGGCGGGAACGAGGGTCTCCGGCGTGCTGAAGTCGCCTTGGACGATCTCGACATGCTTCGGCAGCCTCGCCGCCGCCTCCGATCCAGGGTTGCGGGTCAGTGCTCGAACCCGGTGCCCCGCGCTCACAAGCTGCCGGACAAGACTGCTCCCGACGGTCCCGGTCGCTCCGGTCACCAAGATCAGCACCGTTGCCGCCTCCTGACTGAGTACGTCGTACGCTAATACGCTACTGGGTACAGTGTGCGCAGAAGAGCGGTTGTCGTCAACCTCCCCGCACCTCTCAGGAGGCTTGTCGGCGGCCGGGATCGTCTGCGATCAGCGGTACGCATCCCGCCGGTGTTCAACCTGCAGCACCGTTATTGTCTCGGCGGTATCGTCGATCTCATAGATGATTCGGTATTCGCCGAGGCGTATGCGCCAGTCGCTGCGACTACCGACCAGCTTCTTGACACCGATCGGTCGCGGGTTGTGTGTGAGGGCAATGATTGCGTGTAGCGCTGCTGAGAACATCTGGCGAGGCAGTTGCTGGAGCTGCTTGTAGACGTCGGGATGAAACGCGATGTTCACACTGCCTGCTCTGCGAAATCCTCGATAGATACGCCCAGCGTGGCGAGCATGTCGTCCAGCGAAATTGTGGCGTAGCCGGTGGCGCGCAGGTTCCGTAGACGCAGGGCGTCGGCGATATCGGCGTGCTCGTGTAGCCGCTCGTAATCGTCCAAGCTGATAATGACAGCGACGTCCCGGCCGTTGTCGGTGATGACCGCCTCGTGACCGGTGTAGGCAACCTCGCGCACCACAGCGCCGAGATTGTTGCGCAGGTCGCGAAGGCTATGTGTACTCATGGTCGTCATGGTACACCGCTGGTCGAGGGAAGAGGCGCGGTCGAAGCTTGCTCCGCCAGGGCGCATGCCGTGGCTCAACCGCCGGGGCGTTGCTCGGCCTGCTCTCGGGCCAGCGCCGGATTGAACAGTTCCAAGGCCCGCTGGGGCTCCAGGGTCGGCCCGATCGGCAGCAGGTCCAGGATGGGCTCGGGCGCCGGCGTGGTGACCTGACCAAGCCCCAGTGCACCCGCGACCTCCATCGAGGGCACGCCGAAGCGGAAACCCTGGTCGGTGACCAACCAGATGGCCCCGGTGTCGGGACGCTGGCCGGGCACCACCCCGCGGACCAGGGCAGCCTTGGTCGGCTCCAGGAAAACCAGGTCTGCCGTCTGGCCGAGGCCCGCGCGGGGCACTTCAACCGGGCTCTGGCCAGCGCCCAGGGACAGCTGCTCCTCCGAACTGACAGTGATCACCGGAGGTCGATCCGGACCCTGCCAGGTAAGGCAGGCAACCGGCGTTTCGGCGACCTTGACGATCTGCGGGACCTGGGCCGGAAAGCCGGCCAGGTTCAGCTGGCTAGCGATCGGTGCTTCCGGCACCCGGGAAATAGCTTCGGGTGTGACGTTGACGAAATCGGTGGTCGTGCTGCGGCGGTAGCGGATCAGGTCGGCCACCGCCGGTTCGACTGGCTGGACACCTTGCGGCAGGAGCAAGAAGAACGAGTCCTGGACACCCTTCACCCGCACGACGTCACCAACCTGGACACCCGGAAGCTGCGGGAATGGTGGTCCGGTCGGGATAGCCGGCAGGGTGAGCGGGGGCCCCTCGGGGATTGCGTTGAGCAGGCCGGTGCTGACCTTGCGCGGGACAACGTTGCCCAGCCGGTAGTGGCTGCGCACTGCGTCGTCGCGCAGGTCTACTCGCCCTCGGCTGCCGTTCCACACCAGGTAGGTGATCCCCGTGTTCTGCTCTGCCACGAGCAGGGCCTGATCGTCGCCTAGCGGGCGGCTCGCCGGCGCCTGCTCCTGGACCAGGACGGTGGTGGAAATCTGGGGCCGGGATGCGGCATTCGGCAAATCTGGCCGGATTGTGCCGGTGTCACATACCGACCAAACTCCGCTGATCAGGTTTTCCGGTACCGGCAGCGGCGGGAGCCCGGGAAGCCCGGTCATTGGCCCGCGCGAAATGCCGGCCAATGTGGAATCTTCGACCGTCTTGGCCTCCGCTGCCTCCCGGCCCGGTGAGATTGCCGCCAATAGCAAGCGCGCTGACGTCAGATTGACCACCGGGATGAGCCGCCGCGGATTGTCCTGCACCACAAAGATCGCTTGGGACGGGCTGCCGATGACGATCTCATTGGCATTGAGCACGCTGACCGGCCGGAACTGACCCACCACGAAGAAGGCCGCCAAACCCAGAATACCCACGATCGCACCGACCGCCGATGCCCGCAGATGGTGGCGCATCGGCTCGTGCAGCATCACCGCGTCCTTGCGGACCAGCGCCGACTGCATCCTGCGGAGCACGAAGCGGTAGGCCTGCACCTGCGACTTGGTGGTCGGGCTGGTGGACATCGGGTTGCCTGCCGCTCTTCCCGGGGCTGTACGGTGCCGCAGGATAGCGAAGCGCCATCGGCGGACCACCGTCCGTCCACGCCCGCGGAGGCGCCAGATATGACCACCGCAGCATCGGCTCCACCCCAGCTGCGTTCGACGGGTTCGCGCCTGGGTCCACTACCCCTGGTCAACCTGGTGGTGTTGGAGATCGGGCTGGCGCTCGGTCTGGCGTTACTCGCCGCGGACACCGCCCTGTGGTGGGCAGCGCTGGGGGTGCTGCTGACCACGGTGCCGTTGGGGCTGGTCCGCTGGCGCGGTCGCTGGTTGGTGCGGTGGGTCCAGCTCGCCGTCGGGTACCTGGCGCGCTGCCGCGACCGTAGCGTCACCAGTCCGGACCCGGCGGCTGCCGTCTCGCTGCAGCCGACGGGGGGCTCCGACGATCCACGAGTCGCCCTGCTTCGTCTGATCCTGCCGGATCTGATCATCGCTCACGGCACCGACCACCAGCGCGAGCCGCTGGGCCTGGCGTGGCACCAGGGAACCTGGACCGCCGTGCTGGAGGTGGTCGCTTCACCATCGATGATCACACCGGTCGGCGGGGCCGCCGGCCTGCCGCTCGGCACGCTGGCACCCTGCCTGCAAGACCGCGGCGTAGTGCTGGACGCGATCCAGGTGATCTGGCACTGCTACCCGGGCAGCGCAGCTCTGCCGTCGTCGTCCCCGGCGCTGCGCTCGTACCTGGAGGTTCTCGGCCCGCTACCGGCGGCCGCCCGCCGCACCACATGGATCGCGGTGCGCTTGGATCCCCGCCGCTGCCCGACCGCGGTGGCCGAACGTGGTGGTGGGGTGATGGGCTGCCACCGGGCACTGATCGGTGCGCTGTCCCGGGTGCGCGGCGCGCTGGAATCCCGTGGTGTGGCGACCCGACCGGTGAATGCCGATCAACTGTTACGCGCCGGCATCTCGGCCGCCGAGCTGTCCGCGGTGGCCGGTACCGGGCAACCGGTGACGCTGCATGAAGGATGGACGGCGGTCACCGCCGCCGGGGTCGGGCATGCCAGCTACGCGATCACCGGCTGGGGGCCTAGCAATGCGGCGCACAATCTCAACGCGTTGACGGGAGTGCGGGCGCTGTCCACAGCCGTCTCGCTGTCGCTGTCACCAGGGGAAGACGACGCCGAGGTCGGGCTGCGCGGTCTGGTTCGAGTCAGCGCCCGCGACCCAGCGGAACTCGAGGCGGCCGACGGTCGGCTGCAGGCCGTTTCGCAACGTCTCGGCCTGGCACTCAGCCCGCTGTGTGGGCGGCAGGTTGCGGGGTTGGCGGCGACGCTACCGTTCGGCGTTCCCGGATGAGGACACTGGTTCACCACGCGGGAGCCAGGTCGGTGGCGCCGGAGTTCCTCGTCACGCCCGGCCTGCTCGACGTGGTCAGCCCGTCAGGGGACCGCGGGGGGATGGTCCTGGGTTGCGGTCCGCACGACGAAGCCCTGAGTGTGTCCGTGCTACGTCCGCAACCAACCCGGCTGGTCCTGGTCGGCGGGCTCTACCTAGCCCGGCAGGTCGCCCTGCGCTCGATGGCCACCGGCGCCTGGGTGGTCGTCGCCACCGGCCGGCCGGCAGCCTGGCACATGCTCACCCGAGCCGCCGGCGAGGGTCCCGACGGCTCTCCCGCTCCGCTGATGCAGGTGCGCCGGCTCGCACCGGTCGAGCTGCCACGGGCCTCGGAGGACGCGCCGCTGGTGGTCGTGCACGACGGCGGAGCGGTACCACAGGAACTGTTCCCTCCGCGCTCAGCGTGGCAAACGACCCTGTACGTGTTGCCCTACCTGCACCCGCAGGCAGAGAGCACCGCGAACAACGCCGACCTGGTGCTACTCCAGCGGCTTTCGGCCAGCCAGGCGAAGCTGGCCGCCATGATGTGGCGGCTGCCTGCACCGATGGCCAACCAGCTGGCCCTGCTGACCGACGACGGAGTGGTGGCGTTGGGTCCGGACCTGTGGCTGCCTTTGCGGCTGATCACCACTCCCGCGGAGCGGGAGATCCTGGGTCCGGTGCGCCGGGGAGACTGACCACGACATATAGCTGTCCCTCGTGGTGTTCTTCGTTGACTTTCCATCAGCCGTTGGACTTCGTTTTGCTACCTCGCAGGAGCAATGTCGTCGCCAGATTGGTGTGTGCCTGCGTAGCGGGACTCGTGGGTTCGCCCCGCTCGGCCTGCTTGCCGCCAGCGAATAGGAAGCCTGTATGAACCAGAAAAGGCCAGTCACGATCGTTTCCATCCTGTTCGCGGCACTCCTTGTCATTGGCGCGGTCGCTGTCTGGGGAATGTATCCAGCTGGTTCAACAGAGACCCAGCTCCAGGCTGCAGCCACGGATGATTCTCCGATCACGACCGAGGTGGCTCCACCAGAGATCGGCCAAACCGTGCCGGCCCCACCGGCCGTCGTAACTGGACCCGGAAGCGTGTCCAGCGGAACTGGGGAAACGTGCGAGCCAGTGCCGCCTGCCGACAGTGCGCCCACCGTGGTAACCCCACCCGGTTGCACTGATCCGGCCCCGCCCGCGGCTCAGACGCCCACAACCACAGGCAATGTGTGTGCGGAGAGTCCGCCGACACAGTCGGTCATCGTTGAGGTCGAGAGAGGCATCGCGGTGAGCTCCGGCGGGTCAAGCTGCAGCGGACCAGCCCACTCCCCGACATCGAACGCGCCGGCCATGGTGTGCCAGCAGACCCCGCCGACACAGACGTCCTGGGTCGTCGCCGACTCCCGGAGGGGCCGGATAATCCCTGTTGGTGTCGGGACCGGCTCGTGTAGTCCGGCGCAGCCCGGAGCGCCCGCTCCGACTCCTCGATTGACCCCCCCACCGGGACAGCCGTGCACTGCACTACCGGGTTGGACCAGTCAGGGCGAGCACCTTCGTGCCGGAAAGAAGGCGGCATTCTCCGACCATCCCGGATACGCTGACTTACCGGGCAGCAACGCGGGCGATTACGCCTATCCCTCGCAGCCCGTCGATATCCACGGCCCGAACGTTTACACCTTCGATTTCGGCCCGCTTGAACAAGATCAATTTGTCAATTTCCCGTTGTCGGGTTCCCATGCATTATCTGCTCCGAACATCGCTCTGTTCGCCCCGCCGGACTACCAGGTCCAGCTCACTCTCACGGCCGAGCCGTCAATCGTGATGAAGGACGGCGCCCGGTACCTCCGCCAGCCGATCGAACTCACCGGCGACCCCCGTCCCTGCGCCCAGCTTGTCATCTGGCTGGTCTGAGCTTCGAAACGTTCACGCACCTTGGCAAGATCGGCGATCCGGTCCGGCCCGCGGCCAGCGTGGCGCCACCAGGATGGTCACGCGCATCGCTTCGAGCATCATGCGCTGCCGGTAGCTTGGCTCTTCCAACCAGTCAACGCGATCTCGTGGCCGTCGGTGTTGGATGTCATGCCACCAGCCAAGCGTCATGCTGTCAGGCGAGCCATAGCTGAAAACCTCAGAGGCAATGTCCATGGCCCGCATTCGAGATTGCGCGGCGCCACCCGCGTTGCGCTCCAGCTAGCCGGTGCCGATATGGCGAACGACGCGGGCCGGATTGCCCACTGCGACGACGTTGGCTGGGAGGTCTGTGGTCACCACTGTCCCGGCGCCGACAACGCTGTTCTCTCGGATCGTGATTCCGGGTAGGACGATGACCCCTCCGCCGAGCCAGACGTTATCCCCGATGGTGATGGGCCGGGCAGCCTCCCACTTGGCGCGGCGGGGACCCGCCTCGATCGGGTGAGTGGGGGTGAGCAGCTGCACGTTCGGGCCGATCTGCACGTCGTCCCCAATGGTGATCTTGGCGACGTCCAATGCCATCAGCCCGAAATTGACGAACGTCCGCGAGCCAATGCAGATCTGGTAGCCATAGTCGCAGTACAGCGGGGGCCGGATTTCGGTATCGGGCCCCACCGACCCCAGCAGCTCAGTGAGCAACCGGCGGCGCTGCTGAGCGTTGTCCGCGGCACAGGCGTTGTACTGGGCGGTCAGCGTCAATGCGCGCAGGCTGTCCGCCGCCAGTGCAGGATCGTTGGCGATGTAGAGGTCACCGGCGAGCATCCGCTCACGCTGGGACCGCGAATCCTCAGCGATTGACTCGATATCCATGGGTACGAGTGTGTGTGGCGATGCGCTCCAGTGCGTCGCGCCAGCGCATGTCGAGCAGAAAATGGGTCGCCGGGCGGGGCCTGGCACACCTACGGTTGCGCCTGTGCAGCTCCTTCCTGCCGAACGGATCGAGCTTCGCGGCCTCATCCTGCAACGGGAGACGGTCGCCGATGCAGAGCGGGTAGCAACAGCGGTAGCTGACAACTTGAGCCACCTCACGCCCTGGATGGCCTGGGCCGTGCCCGAAGCTTCGGCCGTCTCCTTCCAGCGTGAACGCCTCACGTCCGCAATGAAACGCTGGCAGGACGGTACCGATTACGGCTACCTGCTCTGGGCCCGAGACAGTGACGAACTCCTTGGGATGTGTGGCCTGCACCGGCGGATCGGTCCCGGGGGCATCGAGCTCGGTTACTGGCTCACCGTGGCGGCCGTAGGGCACGGGCACATCACCTCCGCAGCTCAAGCCCTGACGATCGCCGGCCTCGCACTTCCCGGCGTTGACCGGGTGGAGATTCACTGCGACGAGGCGAATGTCCGCAGCCAAGCGGTCCCCCGCCGCCTCGGCTACCGCCTGGACCGGATCGAGGCGGACGACATTGCAGCACCCGCCGAGACCGGGTGGAGCATGATCTGGATCTTCCGTTGACCCGGTCATTGCGCACGAATTTGCGCCGCCGGCTTATCGAGCGGCCCTTCACGAGCGACCCGCCGGGCCCGGGTCATCTCGGCGCGGGCGCCGAGATGGTCCTGGTCGGGATAGTCCACACGGATCAGGGCGAGGCCGTGCGCCGGTGCCACCGTTACCGCGCTGGCGCGAGTGGTATGGCGAAGTAGGCCGGCGGGCCACTCCGGAGCACGCCGGCCTTCCCCCACTGCCAGCAGAGCACCCACCAAGCTGCGCACCATCGAGTGGCAGAACGCGTCCGCCGCGACATGCGCGACCAGCAGGTAGGGTTCGCCTCGGGTCCATTCGAGCCGCTCCAGGGTGCGCACCGCGCTCGCACCTTCCCGGTGGCGGCAGAACGCGGCGAAGTCATGTTCGCCCAGCAACAGCCGGCTTGCGGTATTCATCGCGGCATCGTCGAGCCTGCGGGAATGGCTCACCGTGTCGTACCGGCGCAGCGGATCGCCTCCCCACGGCGCGTCGCAAATCCGGTACCGGTAGTGCCGGCGCAGCGCGGAGAAGCGAGCGTCGAAGGCGCGTGGCACCTGCCGCACCGCGGGCACCCGGAGGTCCGGTGGCAGCAGCCGAGCCAGCCGGTGGGCGAGCTGGTCAGGCAGCAGCGCCCCGGGCGGCACGTCAAGGTGCGCGACCTGTCCGGTGGCGTGCACGCCAGCGTCGGTGCGTCCTGCGACGGTAAGGATGGCCTGGATCCGCATCACGGTCGCCAGCGCGCCCTCGATCACTCCCTGAACGGTGCGCCGCCCCGGCTGACGGGCCCATCCGGAAAAGCCGGTCCCGTCGTAGCTGATGTCCAGCCGGTAGCGCAGGAGCCCGCCGTCCCCGGCGGGGGTGGCGGGCTCCTGCGGCGTGCTGCTCAGAGTCAGGATTCGCCCTTGTCCTCCTGCCGGGCGGCAGACGGGGCCCGCTCCTCGGTCGAGGTCTCCTGTTCGGCCGAAGTTTCCGGCTCCACCGAGGCCACCTCCTCGGCGGTGGTGTCCTGCCCGGCAGGAACGTGTGCAGTGGTGAGCTCACCGGTGCTCTCGGCCGGCTGCTGCGGCTTCGGCCGCTCCTGGAAGGCCTTCCTCTTGACCTCTTCTACTTCCGCTGCGGTGCGCTCGGTGACCAGAGCGATGATCGCCATCGGAGCGTTGTCACCCTTGCGTGGCACGGTCTTGACGATGCGGGTGTAGCCACCCGGCCGGCCCTCGAACTGTGGGCCGATCTCCGCGACCAGCTTGTGCACCACGTCCTTGTCCCGGATCACTCGCATGATCTCGCGCCGGTTGTGCAGATCCGCCCGGCGGGCTTTGGTGATCAACCGCTCGGCGAACGGGCGCAGCCGTTTCGCCTTGGCCTCGGTGGTGGTGATCCGGCCATGGGTGAACAGCGATGTCGCCAGGTTGGCCAACATCAGCCGTTCATGGGCCGGCGACCCCCCTAGCCGGGCGCCCTTGGTCGGCGTTGGCATCTTGGCTCCCTTCGGTCGCCCCGTGAGCAGCTAAAGCTGCTCGGTTTCGGCGTAGTCGTGGCCGTCGTCGTTTCCGTAGTCCGTACCGCTGTCGACTCCGTTGTCGCTGGCGTCGCCCCACCCGTCGATCGAGTACTCCGCGGCCACCGCTGCGGGGTCGAAGCCGGGAGGGCTGTCCTTGAGCTGCAGACCGAGGCCGGCCAATTTCAGCTTCACCTCGTCGATGGACTTGGCACCGAAGTTTCGGATGTCCAGCAGGTCTGCCTCGCTGCGGCTGACCAACTCGCCGACGGTGTGGATGCCCTCGCGCTTGAGGCAGTTGTAGGAACGGACGGTGAGGTCCAGGTCCTCGATGGGCATCGCGAACGCGGCGATCGTGTCCGCTTCGGCCGGCGAGGGACCGATCTCGATGCCCTCGGCGTCCACGTTGAGCTCGCGGGCCAGGCCGAACAACTCCACCAGGGTGCGGCCGGCCGAAGCAAGCGCGTCACGCGGGGTAAGCGACGGCTTGGTCTCCACGTCGAGGATCAGCTTGTCGAAGTCGGTGCGCTGCTCGACCCGGGTGGCCTCGACCTTGTAGGTCACCTTCAGCACCGGCGAGTAGATCGAATCCACCGGGATCCGGCCGATCTCGGCACCGGACGTCTTGTTCTGCACCGCGGGGACATAGCCGCGGCCACGCTCCACGACCAGCTCGATCTCCAGCTTGCCCTTGCCGTTCAGGGTGGCGATGTGCAGATCGGGGTTGTACACGGTGACACCGGCCGGCGGCACGATGTCGCCCGCGGTGACGTCACCCGGACCCTGCTTGCGCAGGTACATCGTCACCGGTTCGTCCTCTTCGGAGCCGACCACGAGCTCCTTGAGGTTGAGGATGATGTCGGTGATGTCCTCCTTGACGCCCGGCACGGTGGTGAACTCGTGCAGCACGCCATCAATGCGGATGCTGGTGACCGCCGCCCCCGGAATGGACGAGAGCAACGTCCGGCGCAGCGAATTACCCAAGGTGTAGCCGAACCCCGGCTCCAGCGGCTCGATCACGAACCGGGAACGGGTGTAGTCGACCGGGTCCTCGCTGAGGTTGGGCCGCTGGGTGATCAACATGGTGATGTTCCTCCTCTGGCGCCCGCTATTTGACGCCGTTGGTCGGGTTTACTTGGAGTAGAGCTCGACGATCAGCTGCTCCTGCAGCGGTACGTCGATCTGAGCCCGCTCCGGCAGCCGGTGCACCAGCACCCGCATCGTTGCGGGAACGACTTGCAGCCACGCAGGTACCGGGCGGTCTCCCAAGCTTTCCTTGGCCACCACGAACGGCAGGGTCGGTACCGACTTGGGTTTGACGTCGATGATGTCGAACTTGGATACCCGGAAACTGGGGACATCGACTTTGCCGCCATTGACCAGGAAGTGTCCGTGGCTCACCAGCTGGCGTGCCTGGCGCCGGGTGCGGGCCAGGCCAGCCCGGTAAATGACGTTGTCCAGCCGAGACTCCAAAATCTGCAGCAGGGTGTCACCGGTCTTACCGGGACGGCGGTTGGCTTCCTCGTAGTAGCGGTGGAACTGCTTTTCCATGACGCCGTAGGTGAAGCGAGCCTTCTGCTTCTCCTGCATCTGCAGTAGGTACTCGCTCTCCTTGATCCGGGCGCGGCCGTGCTGGCCGGGCGGATATGGACGGCGCTCGAAGGCCTGGTCGCCGCCGACCAGGTCGGTCTTGAGCCGGCGGGACTTGCGGGTGACGGGTCCGGTGTACCGAGCCATTGCTAGCTTCTCCCTTCCGCGCCGTCAGACCCGGCGTCGCTTCGGCGGCCGGCAACCGTTGTGCGGCTGCGGGGTCACGTCCTGGATGGTGCCGACCTCAAGGCCGGCGGCCTGCAGCGACCGGATCGCGGTCTCGCGGCCTGAACCCGGACCCTTCACGAAGACATCGACCTTCTTCATCCCATGCTCGGCGGCCTTGCGCGCGGCGTTCTCGGCGGCCATCTGCGCGGCGAACGGGGTGGACTTGCGGGAGCCCTTGAACCCCACGTGACCCGCGGACGCCCACGCGATCACCGCGCCGGTGGGGTCGGTGATCGAGACGATCGTGTTGTTGAACGTCGACTTGATATGAGCATGGCCATGCGCGACATTCTTCTTTTCCTTGCGACGCACCTTCTTGACGCCGGTGCCTGTTCGTGCTCTGGGTGGCATGCGGTTTGCGCTCCTACAAAGTCTGGGTCAGGCTGACCTGTCGTTGATTCAACCGGCGCTACTTCTTCCCGGCCTTCTTCTTGCCGGCGACGGTCTTCTTCGGCCCCTTGCGGGTGCGGGCGTTGGTCTTGGTTCGTTGACCACGCACGGGCAGCCCGCGGCGCCACCGCAGGCCCTCGTAGCAGCCGATCTCGATCTTCCGGCGGATGTCGGCCTGGACCTCCCGACGGAGGTCACCCTCAACCTTGTAGCTGTCCTCGATGTAGTCCCGCAGCCGGACGAGGTCCTCGTCAGACAGGTCCTTGGAGCGCAGGTCCGGGTTGACCCCGGTGGCGCTGAGGATCTCGTGCGAGCGGGTACGGCCGATGCCGTAGATGTAGGTCAGCGCGATCTCCATCCGCTTGTCGCGGGGAAGATCGACGCCGGCGAGTCGCGCCATGCGACGGGTTCTCCTGTCTCGTCGTCACCAGGTCTGCTCCCCGTCCGTCCCGCCCTGACGGTTGCACCGTCATTCGCGGGCCCCGGCCTGATGTCCGGGGGCGGACCGATCCCGGGTGGATCGGGTGGTGCGGGGAGGTCTTCTCGCGCCGTGGGCCGGCGACGTCGTGCCCTGCTAGCCCTGGCGCTGCTTGTGGCGCAGGTTCTCGCAGATCACCATGACCACGCCGTGGCGGCGGATCACTTTGCACTTGTCGCAGATCCTCTTGACGCTTGGTTGTACCTTCACGTCATCTGTCCCTGTAGTTGTGCTCGCTGTGTGGTGCCTTACTTATAGCGGTAGACGATGCGGCCCCGGGACAGGTCGTAGGGCGAAAGCTCCACGACCACCCGATCCTCGGGCAGGATACGGATATAGTGCTGACGCATCTTGCCGCTGATGTGTGCGAGAACGCGGTGACCGTTCTCCAACTCGACCCGGAACATCGCGTTGGGAAGTGGTTCGACCACCCGACCCTCGACCTCGATCGCGCCGTCCTTCTTGCCCATGTCCTCCGCGTTCCTGCTCACTTCGCCACGCCGCCGGCTGGCGGCCTTGCCACGACCCGGGTACTCACCAGTTCCACGACGTGGGGCGGCATCACGAAAAGTGCGGGGACGCCCTGCTGTGTGCAGGAAGCCTGCGCAGATACCTGCAGACACGCGAGAAACCAGCGCGTTGCTCGCGCCGACACCACAGTTTACGTCCAGGTCACGCCCAGATCCAAACCGGCCCCAACCGATTACCGCTGAGGGCCGGCGGACCTCACCCGGTCACCTACCCAGCCGGCCAGGAGCACCGCGCCCCACGGTCCCGCTATCCAGACCCACCAGGGATAGATCCAGCCTAGGGTGAACAGGCAGACCAGTGCCCAGATCACCACGTTGATCAGACTCACGCTGGCCCAGGCGGCGACCGCACCGCGGCCGCCACGCCCATGTTGATGGCGCGGTTGTCGCACCTCCGCACGGGTCTCATCGGCAGCAGCCGGGCGGGGCCGAGGCAGGTCGGTGGTAAGCGTCTCGAGCTCGCCATAGGTCCGCGCGGCCCAGGCTTGCTGGACCCGCTCGTCATACTCGGCTAGGTCGAGACGGCCGTCGGCGTGCGCCGACCGCAACTGCTCCGCCACCCGTTCTCGATCAGTGTCCGCAGCCCGCACCCGACTTCGCGACGTCTCCTCGTCCACAAACCAACCATAACACCGTTACGCTCCCCCGCATCACAGCATTCTGTCTCCAGAGCGTTGCCACGGAGGCCTCGATAACCGCGTTCTGTCTCCAGAACGCAAGGGGTAGTGGCGCCACCGCCGGCCGAGACGGTCGCCTTGGAGCGCCTGACTCGCTCGCCAGCGTCGGCAGGAGGTACACAGAGACCAGCGTGGAGAAGTTCGTCGCACGATCCCGAGATACGGGTGCATCGAGGGCGCCGCGGCCGACGGCGCGGACCAGTGCGTACTCGACACGGCCTCAGGGTCTGCACCTCGGCGACGTCGAAGGTACCGAGAACGACGAAGTAACCATCGACGACGGCGACCATCTAATGCATAATTTTTGCTACAACTGATTAGTGCAAAGGAGCCGACTATGACCGCCAAGGCGGCCAGCGGGGCCGGTGCCGACTTCGCGGCGGACGTCGCACAGGAAGTGGCCGCCACCTGGATTGCGCGATGGGACGCTCAGCAAATGCGCTACATCGCAGACCGCGAGGAGCGCTTCGCGGTGATCGGCGACGTCGTTGCCCACGTGGTCGATGACGCGGCGGCGCCAGTCGTGCTCGACATCGGCTGCGGACCAGGGTCGCTGGCCGGCCGGCTCGCCCACCGCTTGCCGCACGCCGTGCTGCTGGGCGTGGACATTGATCCGCTGTTGCTGGCACTGGGGCGGACCCGCTACGGCCACCGGGTCCACTTCATCGATGCCGACATCACCGCAGCCGGCTGGACGCAGGCCCTAAGCCCGGTCCAGATGATCGACGCCGCGGTCTCCACCACCGCCCTGCACTGGGTGCCACCCGAGCACCTGGCCAGGCTCTATGTCGACATAGCCGCGCTGTTGCGTCCCGGTGGCATCCTCGTCAACGGCGATCATCTCAAGCTCGCCGACCAGTCCCTCTGCGAGCTCGCGGAGGCCGCCGAGAAAGGCCGCGCCGAGCGGACCGGGGTGACCGAGAACGAGGACTGGAGCACCTGGTGGGATGAGGTCACCGCCGAACCCGCCTTGGCCGAACTACAGGCGCGGCGGGTACAGCGGGGGCTGCGCCACGGCTACGGAAATCGCCTGTCCGTGGACGAGCACGTTGCGATGCTGCGCGCGGCGGGCTTCACCTCGATCGGCCCAGTCTGGCAGTCGGGCACCGACCATATCTTGATTGCGCGGGCCAGTCCGCTTTAGCCGGGTTGACCGATGGGGCTACGCCAACGACAGGGAAGCTTCGAATGGGACAGGCTACCGAGATCGGGCGCCGGAACGGCGCCATAAGGCCCGAGTTACAGCCGATCGTCGAAGGCGTGGACTTCGTTCCCGAACGGCTCAGGTGAGGTCCTAGTCCTTGACAACTACCGATGCCTGCACGGCGTGCGGCCTCATAACGGTATCCGGACCACCCATGTGCTGCGGTGCAAGTCCCAGGGTGGCTTGTGACGGCGAACTGTCTCACCCCTGCCTGCTGTCCTGTGCAGAGATCACGGCGATGCGGCGAGTCGCTTGGCCATCGCCTCGAGGCCATTGATCGCGAGCGGGGATTCCAGGATGAAGGGACTCTTCGCCGCAAACCGAGCTCATCGTGAGGAGCCGCTCCGGGCGGGTGTCTAGAACGACCGTCGATGACCACTGACTCAGTCCGAGGCGTGTGCCTCACGACCAAAGAGGGCGTCGGTGAGTAGCGGGCGCAGGTGTTCGTCGGCGGCGACGTCGTAGTAGATGAAGGTGCCTTCCCTGCGCCGGTGCACCGAGGAGCCAGTGCCGGTCGCCGACCTCGCGGTGGGCGATGTCATCACCGTGCGCCCGGGGAGCTGATCGGCGCGGACGGCCGCGTGATCGCCGGGCGCAGCGAGATCGACCAGGCCAGCGTCACCGGTGAATCCCTGCCTATTGCTGTAGAGCCCGGTGAAGCCTGTTCATCGAACGGGTCGAGCAGCGCTACTCGGTTGGCGTGGTCGTGGCGACCCTTGCCTTGTTCGCCTTGCCGCTGGCGTTCGGGGCGGCGCTGGCGCCGACGCGGCTGGGCACCGCCACCCTCGCGGTCCTGGGTAAGACCGGCACCCTGACGGAGGGCGCCCCGCGCCTGGTCGCCATCCGCCCCTGCCCGACCAGGACGCCGACACGCTGCTCGCGCTCGCCGCGGCCGCCGAGACGCCCAGCGAGCACCCGCTAGCCCGGGCGATGGTCACGCATGCAGCGGAAGCCGGAATCGCTGTAGCCACCGCCCACGACTTCCGAGCCGAGCCGGGTCGTGGCGTGACGGGCCATGGTCGGCCAACGCCGCGTCGCGGTCACCAGACCCGACTATGGCGATATAGAGCCAGTTGCCACGGAGATCGTGCGGGAGCTGCAGACCGAAGGCTGCACGGCCGTGGTCGTCACCATAGATGGGGTCGCCCCAGGAGTGCTCGGGCTGGCCGACCGGACACGCCCCGGCGCGGCAGCGGCGGTGGCTAGGTTGGTCACGCTCACCGGAAAGCGGCCGATCCTGCTCACCGGCGACAACCCAGCCGCCGCCCGCCGGGTCGCTGCCGAAGTCGGCATCACCGATGTGCGGGCCGGGCTGCTGCCCGCAGATAAGGTAGGGGTAGTCGCCCAGCTCCAGACCGACGGCAACCGCGTCCTGGTCATCGGCGACGGCGTCAACGACGCACCGTCGCTGGCCACCGCCGAGCTCGGGTGGCGATGGGTGGAGTCGGCTCCGACCTCGCACTGCAGACCGCCGACGCCGTGCTGGTCCGCGACGAGAACGGCCTGCGCCTGCTGCGTCGCCGCGCCTGGCGCTGACCACATCGGTCCCAGGCAATCAGCGCTACGTATCCGCCGGTGTTTAGCTTGCAGCACCGTTACGGTCGATTGCGCGAAGCCGTGCCCGCCGCATGTGCCGCTGCCGGGGTTGCCATCCTGCCCTGGCGGCCACCGGGTGCACTGCACGCCGCGATGGCCGAGGTCCGTCGCGGGCGAACCACCCTGCTCATCGCCCACCGGCTGTCCACCATCCGCTAGCGCCGACCCCATCGTCACCGTCGACAATGGGCGCGTCGCCGAGATCGGTCGCCGACGAACCGGTCCGGGCCGGCGGAAGCTTCTCCCGCCTGGTGGCGGCGCAGCGCCGTGGCAGCCTCGAACGGTGAGCTGCCGGTTGAGCTGGGCATATCCTGGCGAGACGGGCGTAACCAGTGAGCACCGATCCCTGGTTATCGATAACAGGGGTGACGGCGGCTCGGCATCAGATCGGTCGGGGAAGTACCGCACGTGCTAACATGCATGCATGCGGACCACGGTAGAGATCAGCGACGAGCAGCATCGCACTCTCAGTGCGCTGGCGCAGCGGCGCGGCCTACGTGGCTTCTCCCAGCTCGTGCAGGAGGCGCTCGAGTCCTACCTGCGTGATCTTAACGACGACGAGATCGACGTGCTGCTCGACCTCGAAGGAACGCTCGGCGAGCTGGAAGAGGCGGAACTGCGGGCACGGATGGGCGCGGCGAGGGCGACGTGGCGAGCCTCGTAGTAGCCGACACCGATCTGATCATCGACTTCCTCCGGGGCCGTGGACCGGGCGCCCGGCTGACCCGCGAGCTTCTCGTCGAGCGTCGGCTTCGCCTGACCGCGGTCACCGGTTTCGAGCTACGGGTCGGCACCGACTTCCTGGACCGGCGAGAACAGATCTTGCGGCTGTTCCGGTCTCGGACCGTGGCACTAGACCTCGCGTCCGCTCTCCAGGCTGGCGAGATCGCCGCGGTGCTGAGCAAGGCCGGCTCGGCCATCGGCTTCGCCGACTGCCTCCAGGCGGGCATCTGCCTACGGCACAACCTGCCGCTGGCGACGAGGAACCGCAAACACTTCGACAGGGTCCACGGGCTGCGGCTGGTCGATGTCGATGTGACCTGACGACGTGCTTGGGCGACATGGGCGCGAGGTCGTCGTGGCGAGGCGTACCTAGGCGAGACACGCACGACGTCGGTCAGATCGGACCCGGCCTCGGCCAGCGCATCAGCGATGATCTCGAAGCAGCGCCGAGCTTGAGCGGTCACGTCATGCGGGCAGCTCCCGTCGCCCCACACCGGCGCGGTCCCCGACACCAGCACCCGCTCCCCTACCCGAACAGCCCGGGAGAACCCGATCGCCGCCTCAAACGGCGAGCCCGACCCCACCAGCTGCCGCTCCACCGGTTCCCCTCCCGCTGACACGATCGTGAAGTTTGCCTTGGCCGCTTGAGCTGACCACAACCTCAAGATCGATGCAGCGGAATCAGGCCTTGACGGGCTCGGGTTCGGCGATGGGGTTGGCGCCGTGGATGGGGCCTTCGGCGTCGGCTAGGCGGGTCTGGGTGGCGCCGCCGCCCCAGCGCAGCGATATCACCTCTGCGGCGATGGAGACCGCGGTCTCCTCGGGGGTGCGGGCGCCCAGGTCCAGCCCGATCGGCGAGGCGATCTTGGTCAGCTCCTCTTCGGTCACGCCCGCCTCCCGCAGCCGCGCCGTGCGGTCTTTGTGGGTTCGGCGCGAGCCCATCGCGCCGAGATAGGCGAGGTCCAGCTTCAGTGCCTCGACGATGACCGGGACGTCGAATTTCGGGTCGTGGGTCAGCACGGTGATCACGGTCCGTGGGTCGATCCGCCCAGCTTCGGCCTCTGCCTTGAGATACCGGTGCGGCCAGTTCACGACGACCTCGTGCGCGTCGGGGAAGCGGCTCTTGGTGGCGAACACCGGTCGCGCGTCGCACACCGTGACGTGGTAGCCGAGGAACACCCCCATCCGGGCCATCGCGGCAGCGAAGTCGATCGCGCCGAAGACCAGCATGCGAGGCGCCGGCTGCATGGAGTTCACGAACACGTCCATGCCCTCGCCACGGCGCTGCCCCTCGGGGCCGTAATGCAGGGTGACCACGTGGCCGGCGGCAAGCGCACCGCGGACGTCCTCCAGGATCGCCTCGTCGGCGCGTGACGAGCCCGTCGTGCCAGTGTGCCGATCCGGCCAGACCACCATCCGGGCCCCGACCCGCTCGGCGTCGGGGTGCGCGACCACGGTGACCACGGCGACCGGTTCCTTCGTGGCCACCGAGGCAGCCACCTCGTCGAGCTCGGGAAAGCTGACCGGGTCCACCTTCTCGACGAACACATCGATGATGCCGCCACAGGTCAGGCCCACGGTGAAGGCATCGTCATCGGAGACCCCGTAGCGCTGCAGGACAGGGGTATCGTCGGCGAGCACCTGCTGGCCCAGCTCGAAGACCGCCCCCTCGACGCAGCCACCCGAGACGCTGCCGACCACCTGCTCCTGTGATGTCACCAGCATCGAGGCTCCGGCCGGTCGAGGTGCCGAGCGGTAGGTGGATACCACCGTGCCCACCGCGGTGGACTTGCCCTCGCGCCACTGCGCCACCAGTTCGTCGAGCACCTCACGCACCGCAGACCTCCTCGCACAGAGCTTCGGGTACAGGCTGGACCCCTATTAGAGGGTATTCGGCCCAGACAGCATGCAGGTTCACCCAAAACGACTGATCTACAGGACGCCGCAGCCGCGGCAGCTATTCCGCCAGACGCTGGTCGGGGCGATCCACGTCGATCCCGCTGGCCAGGTCGGAGCAGTCCACCACGGTCACGTCAGACCGTTGCGCCAGCCAATCGCGGGCTCCCCGATCACCGCGCGCCGACGCGACGATGTCAGCCCAGTGCTGCCGTCCGAACAGCACCGGATGGCCCGGCTGGCTTTCGAACCCTGCCCGGGCGACCACGGCGGGCCCTGCCAGCGCGACGAGCCGGTGGACCACCGAGGCGTCCACGTCGGGCAGATCGACCAGATGCACCAGCACGGCCTGCACCTGCGGCGGCGCGCTGCCGATCAGCTCGGCCAGACCGGCACGTAGCGATGCGCCCATGCCCTCCGCCCAGTCCGCCGCCAACACGGTGCCGGCCGTCTCCGGTACCAGCGGGACGACCCGGTCGGCCTGCGCACCAACCACGACCAGCACTGGGTCGCATCCACCGTCGGTCAGGGTGGCCACCGCCCGGCGCAGCCAGGCGCCGCCGCCGACCAAGGCCTTGGGCATGCCGTAGCGCCGTCCGGCCCCGGCAGCCAGCAGTAGTCCGGCGATCACCGCCGCATCTTCCCACGGGGTCAACCCAGTTCGCTGAGTAGACTATGCGCGGAAGTGGTACTCGACCTGTGCCTGTCCTGGCCGCTAAAACCACCCATCGGACCTGTCGGACAGTGGAATGAACATGCACCTACGTCGTTTAGCCAGTTGCAAGAAAGGCGCATTTAATTCTGTTTTCGGAAATGCTTGCCAGCCGCCGGTCGGGCGCGTGTAACATCGAGAGGACAGAGGGATTAAGCGGCAACACCGAATAGACGTCCTGTGAACGGAGGACTGATGACCGCACCGCACACTCACGAGCACTCTCACGACGAACTGACGCATACGCATGCGCATGTCTTGCACGACCATGAGCACGTCGAGCACGAGCACGAACACGGCCACAACGGGCAGACCCACGCACACCCACATATTCACGAGAAAAGCCTCGAAGAGGAGCACGAACACTCGCACTGACGGCACAGCCCCCTATCTGCCAAATCAGTCGTCGTTGTCAAGTTGGCGCTTCTGCGGATAGATCGTTTCGCCGCGCGCGAGCATGGCGACGAACTGCTCAATGCGGCGGGCTCGAGTTTCGGGGCGTTTGGCGCTTTCGATCCGGTAGAGCACGGCATAGCGATTCTGGCTGGTGAGAATGTCAAACATCGCCCTTGCCCTGGGTAGCTCGGTCAACGCGGCGGCGAGGTCAGCCGGCAGCTCGATGTCGGCCGGCCCGGCGTAGGCCGCTTCCCAGCGTCCGCCGGCTTGGGCACGCTTGACTTCGGCTACTCCCGCCGGGTGCATCCGGCCCTCGGCCTCCAGTCGGCTGATGATGCCGACGTTGCGCGCCGACCACGGGCTGCGTGCCCGCCGGGGGGTGAAGCGCTGCCAGTAGGTGGTCTCGTCGCGGCGTTGTGCTCGACCGTCGATCCAGCCGTGGCACAGCGCTTCATCCAGCGCCTGGTCGTAGCTGAGGCTGGTCGGTTGCGTGGTCCGCTTCCTGGCGAGTACCAACCACACGCCGGTGGGGCTGCTGTGATGTTCCGACAGCCACGCCCGCCATGCGGCGGCATCGGCGAGAGTCAATTCCGGCAGTTCCTCGGCCATCGTCAACGCTTGTCCACACATAAGACCACGGATGCCAGGCTAACGTCCCTGCACGGTCCTCCCCTTGATCGCGGCCTGTGTGACGGGAACGACATGGTGTGTCGTCCCGGGCACACAGATGGTGATCAGTGGTGGCCATGTTCCGGCTTGCCTCTGGTTCAGCGCCTAGTCTGAGCTGGCATCGGACGCCAGCGCGCTCGCAACCTGCTGCAACCGAGTCGCCGCGTTGTCGATCAGCGGTTCCCCGTGGCCGAAGCACGCGGTCTCCACGTCAAGCTCGGCAAGCCGGCAAAACGATGCCGCTGCCTCGGCTCGGTCGACGTGAAAATGGGTCAGCACCAGACGGTCAAGGTCGCTGGTGGCCAGACCGATCTGCCTGAGCCCGGCGTCAATCGCCGGCCCTGAGCCGGCCTCGCCTGTGTCGATGAATGTGACGGAGTCGTCCTCGTGCCACAGAAAGGCCTGATACCTCCCCAGCACCAGCCGGTACAGGTGGGGGCGCAGCTCAGTGATGCTCATGCTGTCGAGGCTGGGTACGCCCGCAGCGCCGCAGCGGGTGATTTCCGCTTTCAGCGCACTCACCGGTAGCTAGGACGCGGCCCGCTCACCGACTGCCGACCACCCCACGGCGGGTCAGCGGGCCTGCTCTGGGTCCCTGCCGTTCACCACGACCGGATTGTCGGACCCTTCCGGCACGATCGCCGCATGACCTCCTGGACCGACTTCTCCGGCGAGTCCTGGCATCCCGACCGTGGACTGGATCGCCGTACACGACGATGAACGGGCGGCGCACTGCGGTCAAGAATTGACCGCTATCCCTTCTAAGGTCTGAACCATCGCACTGTGATCCACTTCAAGATGGGAATACGATCATGGATTGGAAGCTCGAGCTGGTCCCCGTTCCGGTCACCGATGTCGACCGCGCCAAAGCCTTCTATGTGGAGCAAATCGGCTTCCACGCCGACCACGACCACCAGGTCAACGACACGCTGCGCTTCGTGCAGCTCACCCCACCCGGCTCGGCCTGCTCCATCGCGCTGGGCACCGGCATCACCGAGATGCCGCCAGGATCGCAACAAGGCCTGCTAGTCGTCGTCGACGACGTCGAGGCCGCCCGGCAAGCGCTCATCGCGCACGGCGTGCAAGCCAGCGACGTCGACGTCCAGCCGTGGGGCTCCTTCGTCACCTTCAGCGACCCGGATGGGAACACATGGTCGCTGCAACAGCTACCCACGCGGAGCTAGGCGCGACCGTCACCCCAGGAATCCCGGCCGCGTTGTCATTGACAACAGAACCCGTGGCAGCGGGAGTCGACGAAGGGACGATGGCATGCAGCGTGCGGTCGCTGTCCCGGCCGTGGCACTGGCGAGTCTGCTCGCCCTGTCAGGCTGCTCTACCACCGAGCCGGGATCGGGTGCACATGTCGCCGTCAAGCCTGACAGCCTGACCACCGACTTCGGCGTCACCCCCGGCGAGATCGTGCTCGGTACGTTGACTGACTACTCCGGCCCGTTCTCCGACCTCAGCCGCGGGGCCGTCCACGGCCACCAGGTATGGATCAACGAAACCAACGCCGCGGGCGGAATCTGCGGGCGGAAGGTCAAGTTGGAGATCCGCGATCATCAGGACAACCTCGGCACCGCGAGGACCCAGTACGCCGCACTGGAGCCGGAGGTACTGGGCTTCATGCAGATCGCCGGCTCTTCGGTGACCGCGGCCCTGAGTCAGAGCATGATCGACAACGAAACCACGGTGATCGCGCTGTCGAATTCTTCGGCACTGCTGAGCAATCCCTACGTGATCATTCCGGCTACCACCTACGACGTCGAGATGATCAATGGTCTGTCTTTCCTCATGCAGCAAGACAGGATCCGGCCTGGTGGCACCATCGGCCACATCTGGCTCGACGGTGACTACGGCGCCAACGGTCTGCGCGGCGCCCAGTACTTCGCCCAGCGCCACAATCTGACGGTGCGCGACGTCAAGGTGACCGCCACCGAGCCGGACATGCGCAACATCATGACCAGGTTCACTGGCGAACCTCGGGTCACGGCGATCGCACTGAGCACCACCCCTGAACAGACCGCGTCGGCTGCAACGGTCAACCAGCAGCTGGGGCTCAACGTGCCGATGATCGGTAACAGCCCAGCGCTCACCCCGAAGCTGCTGACCGGCCCGGACGCTAGAGCTGTGAGCAACCTTTCGGTGGTGGCCAGCTCGGTGCCGTTCACTTCCGACGTGCCCAAGGCGCAGCACGTCGCCGGCGCCTACCAGCAGGCCGGCTACCAGGAACTGCCCAACAGCGGGGTGCCCTACGGGTATGCCATCGGCGAGGTCTGGGGCCAATTGCTCGAACGCGCCTGTACCAACGGCAACATGAGTCGCGCCGGGATCCAGGAGGCGCTGCGCCAGGTCACCACCATCACCACCGAGAAGCTGACCGCTGACCTGAACTTCGCCAAGCCCGGCGCCCCGGCTGCTCGGGAGGTCTCCGTTGGCGTTCCCGATATCGGAGTGCCGGGCCGGCTCCGGCAGGTGACGCCGCCGTTCATGGCGCCGGAAGCGCTCGCATACGTCGCCCCCCACCAGAGCGGCGGTTGACTCCGCAGGCGCGGGAGTCAGCGTCGGCTCCTGATCGTTCGGACCGCTCTGCCAAGCAGCCCCAGCACGAGGACGGCGGTGCCGGTCAGCACGGTGGTCAGCGGCAGGGTCATCGCGAGGACGGCGCAGCCGGTAAGCCCGAGGACGGCCAGCGGGCGGCGCCAGCGACGTTGGCGGTCAGCCAGGGTGAACGAGGCGGCGTTGGCGATCGCGTAGTAGATCAGGATGGCGAAGCTGGCGAAGCCGATGGCGTTGCGCAGGTCAGTAAACAGCACGATGGTCGTGATCGTCACACCGAGCAGGATCTCGGCGCGGTGGGGTACCTGGAAGCGGGGGTGGACGGCCGCCAGCGCGGGTGGGAGTTCGTGGTCGCGAGCCATGGCCAGGACGGTTCGGCCGACACCGGCCAGCAACGACAGCAGCACACCGGCTGACGCGATGGCGCCGCCGATGCGCACCACGGGGGTCAGCCAGCTCAGCGTGCCAGACTGGGTGGCCGCCGCCAGCGGCGCTGCCGAGTGAGCCAGTACGGTGGGGCCCACCGCGGCCAGTGCGGCGGTACCGACCACTGCATAGATGGCGACGACGATGCTGAGCGCGAGCGGGATGGCCAGCGGGATGATGCGCGCGGGGTCCCGCACCTCTTCGCCCAGGGTGGCGATCCGGGCGTAGCCGGCGAAGGCGAAGAACAGCAGCGCGGCGGCTTGAGTGATGCCGATAACCCCGCCGCTGGTCCAGCCGGTGAGGTTGGCGGGCTCGGCCTGGCCACCACCCAGGGCAGCCACGACGACCGCGGCCAGGGCGAGCAGCGTCAGCGCGACCAGGACCCGGGTCAGCCGGGCGGTCTTGGCTATCCCGAGATAGTTCACCACAGTGAGGGTCACCACGACGGCCACCGCCGGTGGGGTGGGGTTGGTGGGCCAGGTGTAGGCACCGAAGGTGAGGGCCATCGCCGCGCAGCTGGCCGTCTTGCCGATCACGAATCCCCAGCCCGCCAGGAAACCCCAGGCCGGCCCCAGCCGGTGGCGGCCGTATCGATACGAACCTCCTGATTCGGGGTATCGGGCCGCTAGCTGGGCAGAAGAAATAGCGTTGCAGTAGGCCACGATCGCGGCGATGGCCAGCGCGATCAGCAGCCCGGCACCCGCGGCCGCCGCGGCCGGCGCGAAGGTGGCGAACACTCCGGCACCGAGCATCGAGCCCAATCCCAGAATGACCGCGTCGGCCGGCCCCAGTCGACGGGACAACGGAGGTTTTGCGGCCAGCTGGGACGCTTTCACACCGTGCCCAGCACGCAATCCGCGCAGGTGCCAGCTGATGGCTCGATCCGGTAGTACAAGCAGCAGCTTCGGCGGTGGAACCGGCCGTCGACATAGTGGCCCGTACCAGCGCGCGGAGTGGTGTCCAGCAGCAGCTGGACGAGCGCTCGAGCGCGGTCGCCCGCCGACGGGTCCTGCGCCGCGATCACCGCAGCGGCACCCGCGAACGCGGAGCCAACGTTTCCCCGAAGGACCTGCGGCGAGATCTTCACCGTTATGCCGGTAGCGGTCATCAGAGGCTCGACTGATGGCAGCAGCACGTGCTCGTCGATCAACGCGGCCAGCTTTGCCGTACTCCCGCCGTGGAACACCCGTGGGTGCCGCACACCGACAGGCGCAGCGCCTCCGAGACGTGGCTGCCAGCGCAACGTCGAAAGCGACAACTGCGGTACCACCGAGTATCTGGCGGCCAGTGCGATCGCCGGTGACAACAACCGTGCAGACAGGTTCAACTGCACCAGCGAGGCAGCGACTCGGACGTCGACGTCGTCGCGATCAATTCGCCTGCGGAGTGCATCGAGCGTGACGTCGATCCGGACGGCGAGGTCACAGCCATCGATCAGACCGCTCATCGGGACCCATCCCGGACCCGCCATCAGAGTGTCGATCTCGTAGAAAGGTCCGATGGCAGAGACGTCGGCCAGCGCCGCCCCGACATCGACCAAGCCGGGAACTACCCCGTCTCCCGAGCCAATAGGTCCCAACCCCCGCATGAGGCGACGCTAGCCGCTCGATCGCCGCATTAGTGCGTTTTGTCTCCGGAAGTACCTACGAGGGCCTGAGTTACTGCGTTGTAGTTCCCAGAATGCAGCCGAGGGACGCCCTGGGGAAAGGCAAGGGCCCGGTCCTCTGGAGGACCGGGCCCTTGCGGGTACAGCGGAAGCGGATCAGAAGTCCATGCCGCCGCCGTCGGGCATGCCGCCGCCCGCCGGTGCCGGGGTCTTCTCCGGCTTGTCAGCGATTACGGCTTCAGTGGTGAGGAACAGGGCCGCGATCGACGCCGCATTCTGCAGCGCCGAGCGGGTGACCTTGGCCGGATCGATGATGCCGGCCTTGATCAGGTCCTCGTACTCGCCAGTGGCCGCATTCAGGCCGTACCCGGCTCCCAGGCCACGCACCTTCTCGGCGACCACGCCACCCTCGAGACCGGCGTTGATAGCGATCTGCTTCAACGGAGCCTCTAGGGCAACCCTGACAATGTTGGCGCCAGTCGCCTCGTCACCCATGAGATCGAGCTTCTCGAACGCCAGCGCACCGGCCTGGATCAGCGAGACGCCACCGCCGGCGACGATGCCCTCCTCGACAGCAGCCTTGGCGTTACGCACCGCGTCCTCAATGCGGTGCTTGCGCTCCTTGAGCTCAACCTCGGTCGCGGCCCCGGCCTTGATCACCGCAACGCCACCGGCCAGCTTGGCCAGCCGCTCCTGCAGCTTCTCGCGGTCGTAGTCGGAGTCCGAGTTGTCGATCTCGATGCGGATCTGGTTGACCCGGCCCTGAATCTGCTCTGGGTCACCGGCACCCTCGACGACGGTCGTCTCGTCCTTGGTGATGACCACCTTGCGGGCCCGACCCAGCAGCGAAAGGTCGGCGTTCTCCAGCTTGAGCCCGACCTCCTCACTGATCACCTCGCCACCGGTGAGGATGGCCATGTCGGCCAGCATCGCCTTACGGCGATCACCGAAGCCGGGCGCCTTGACCGCGACCGACTTGAAGATGCCGCGGATCTTGTTGACGACCAGGGTGGCCAGCGCCTCGCCCTCGACGTCCTCAGCGATGATCACCAGCGGCTTGCTGGACTGCATGACCTTCTCCAGTACCGGGAGTAGGTCCTTGACCGCCGAGACCTTCGTTGCGGCCAGCAGGATGTACGGGTCGTCGAGAACGGTCTCCATGCGCTCGGCGTCGGTGACGAAGTAGGGCGAGATGTAGCCCTTGTCGAAGCGCATGCCCTCGGTGAGCTCGAGCTCGAGGCCGAAGGTCTGACTCTCCTCGACGGTGATGACGCCTTCCTTGCCGACCTTGTCCATCGCCTCGGCGATGAGCTCACCGATCGAAGGGTCAGCGGCGGAGATCCCGGCGGTGGCCGCGATCTGCTCCTTGGTCTCGACCTCCTTGGCCGAGTTCAGCAGCTGTTCCGAGACGGCCTCGACGGCCTTCTCGATGCCGCGCTTGAGCGCCAACGGGTTGGCACCGGCTGCAACGTTACGCAGGCCCTCGCGCACCAGGGCCTGGGCCAGGACGGTGGCGGTGGTGGTGCCGTCGCCCGCCACATCGTCGGTTTTCTTGGCGACTTCCTTGACGAGCTCGGCCCCGATCTTCTCCCACGGATCTTCGAGCTCGATCTCCTTGGCGATGCTCACACCATCGTTGGTGATGGTGGGGGCACCCCACTTCTTTTCCAGGACGACGTTGCGGCCCTTGGGGCCGAGCGTCACCCTGACGGCGTCGGCGAGCTGGTTCATCCCGCGCTCGAGACCGCGGCGGGCGTCCTCGTCGAACGCGATCATCTTGGCCATTGCGGTGTGGTCCTCCGGTCATGGGCGCCGCGGGGCTTCCGCGGCAAGGACACGGTGCTCGGCCAGGCTCGGTGCCCGCGACGGACGTCCGGCGATTGCCGGACTCACCGTCCCGACCTCGGTGTTGGTACAGCTGGCACTCGAAGGGGTCGAGTGCTAAGCCCGTGTTTAGCACTCGGACCGTGAGAGTGCAAGCTGGCTCGCCCCTCGCCATCGCCACGTGACCTCACCGGGTACTGGGGTGGCGCAGCGGCACCGGGCAGGATTCGGGAGGTGTCCATCGCGCAGAAACCCCGAACCGTCGACGAGCATGCCCGAGTGGTGGCCGCTCTGCTGGTCGCCACCCCGGTGATCCGGCTACCGCTGGTGGAATGCGCCGGCCTTGCCCTGGCCGAGCCGATCACCGCGACGGTGCCGCTACCGCCCTTCGACAACTCCGGTATGGACGGTTACGCGGTGCGCTCGGCGGACATCGCGCACGCCACCGCCGACGCGCCGGTGCAGCTGCCGGTCACCGAGGACATCCCCGCGGGACGCACGGACTCACCCTTGTTGAAGCCGCACACCGCGCACCGGATCATGACCGGGGCACCGATGCCAGCGGGCGCGGATGCGGTGGTGCCAGTGGAACTCACCGACGGGGGGCGCCACCAGGTGCAGATTTTCGCCGCCCGCTCGCCCGGCGACAGTGTGCGGCCGGCCGGGGGCGACGTGGCGGCCGGCGACGAGGTGCTGCCGGCGGGCGTGGTGCTGGGGCCGGCGCAACTCGGTGTGGCCGCCGCGCTCGGCCGCTCGGGCCTGCCGGTGCACCGCCCAGTGCGGGTGTTGGTGCTGTCCACCGGTTCCGAGCTTGTCGTGCCGGGCACCCCGCTGGAGCACGGGCAGATCTACGAGTCGAACGGCACGATGCTCGCCGCGGCAGTGCGCGAGGCCTGCGGCGAGGCCCAGTTGATGCATTTCGTACCGGACGACGTCGCCGCGCTGGAGGCCGCGCTAGCCCCCCGGCTGGCTGGGATGGACCTGCTGGTGACCTCCGGCGGGGTCAGCGCGGGGGCGTACGAGGTGGTCAAGAGCGCCATGACCGGTCAGGGTGTGGATTTCGGCAAGGTTGCCATGCAACCCGGCGGTCCGCAGGGAGCCGGCCGTTATCGAGGAGTGCCGGTGGCGGCGCTACCGGGCAACCCGGTGAGCGCTTCGGTGTCCTTCGAGGTGTTCGTCCGTCCGGCGATGCGGGCCGCGATGGGCCTGCCGGTGCACCGGCTTCGGGCCACCGCCCGGCTGACCGAGGCAGTGGAGTCACCAGCGGGCAAGCGGCAGTTCCGGCGCGGCGCATTCGATCCCGCCGCAGGCACCGTCGCTCCGATCGGGGGCCCCGCCTCGCACCTGCTCGCCGCGCTGGCCAGATCGAACTGCCTGATCGACATTCCGGAAAACACCACTCACGTCGCGATAGGCGAGGAGGTCGTGGCCGTGCTCACCAGCGGCGCCTGACTGCGCACTGTGCACTGTGCACAAGCGGCAAGCCAGCATCGTCACTCACTGTGGATGTGTGAGAAATCCACGACACCCGGACAGGCCTTGTGATCGGGAGTGAGTCACAGCACACTGAGTGTAACAAACGCCCCGCGGAGCTGCCGCATCCCAGAATGGCGTGGGGTTCCTGCGTCGTCGGGGGACGCAGGAAGCGCGCTGGGAGAAAACCGTTCGGGAAGCTGGGGAGCGGACGAGCGGTTGCGGGCACCGGGGATCCTCCGTCGGGGGACGGTGGATCCCCGGTGTCGTTCCCTGAGCCCCGGGCTATGGGCGTACGGTGAGCAGTCGCATGGCGGGCCGTTCCCCCCGTCACCCCTGACCCGGAAAGCTCCAATCGAGGATCGCAGCGAACGTATGGCGTCTCCCCGGTTTCCCACGACGCTGCGGCACCTGGTGGACCTCGCGCGCGAGACTCTCCCACCGATGCACCCAGCAGGCCGGCCCTTCGTCGCCACAGCGGCGGTCGTGGCGTTACTGCTGCGCAGGCTGTCCCCGACCGCGGGCGCGCTCGGCGCCGTCGCCACCGCGGGCTGTGCCGCGTTCTTCCGCGAACCGCACCGAGTACCGCCTCAGGACCAACGGCTCGCGGTGGCTCCCGCGGACGGCACAGTGACCAGCGTGACCCCCGCTCTCGCGCCCGCCGAGCTGGGTCTTGACAACCGGGTGCGCCCGCGGATCAGCGTGTTCCTGTCCGTGTTCGACGTGCACGTGCAGCGCATCCCCGTGGACGGTGAGATTCGCGACGTCGTCTATCGACCCGGCAAATTCCTCACCGCCGACCTGGACAAGGCCAGCGAGGACAACGAGCGCGCCAGTGTTCTGCTGCGCTCCACGACCGGCCATGACCTCGTCGTGGTACAGATCGCCGGCCTGGTGGCCCGCCGGATCGTCTGCTCGGTGCAACCTGGCGACATCGTGCGGGCCGGGGCAACCTATGGTCTGATCCGCTTCGGCTCCCGGGTGGACCTTTACCTCCCGCCGGGCAGCACCGTGCTGGTTCGAACCGGCCAGCACACCGTGGGTGGAGAAACCGCGCTGGCTCGACTCCCCGTGGCGGGGGAGGCCTGAGACGTGCCCAACGCTGGCGCCGGGGTCCGCCTGCTGCCCAACGCGATCACCGTGTTGGCGCTGTGCTCGGGTCTTTCCGCGCTGAAGTTCGCCCTGGACGGCAACTACATCGGCGCGCTGACCGCGATCGCGCTCGCGGCGCTGCTGGATGCTCTGGACGGCCGGCTGGCCCGGTTGCTCGACGCCACCTCCCGGATCGGTGCCGAGCTGGACTCGCTGGCCGACTGTGTGTCCTTTGGGGTAGCACCCGCGGCCGTGCTGTTCGTCTGGGTGCTGGATGGCACCCGGATCGGGTGGCCGGTGGCGCTGGTGTTCTCGGTGTGCGCAGTGTTGCGGCTGGCTCGGTTCAACACGCTGCTGGACGACACCGAGGCGTTGCCCTTCGCCAAAGAGTTCTTCGTCGGAGTCCCCACTCCGGCCGGCGCGCTGCTGGCGTTGCTCCCACTCACGGTCTTCCTCCAGTTCGGTGCGGGCTGGTGGTCATCGCCGGCGACCGTGGCGGCATGGACCATCGCGGTGGCCATGGCGATGGTGAGCCGGTTACCCACGCTGTCCATGAAGACAGTGCGGGTGTCACCCCGTGCGATGGCACCGCTGCTGGTGCTGATCGCCGGGCTGGCGGCCGCGGTGATCACGTTCCCGTTCGCATCACTAGGTGTGGCGTTGCTGCTGTATCTGGTCCACGTGCCCTATGCGAGCTACCGCTACCGATGGCTCGCCCGGCATCCCTCGGCGTGGGAGGTCCCGCCTGGCCAGCGCCGGGCGATCCGCCGCACCGCTCGCAGCATGCGACGGCTCGGGCTGCGCCCGCCGCTGCGACGACGGGTGGCCGGTGCCGCCGCCAGGGCCGGCGCCGCGGTGCGCCGCAGGCGTGGCGGCGAGACCAACGGCCAGATACCCCGAGAACGGCGCCCCCGCCGACTTGGCCTACGCCGGCACCACTGAGACGTGCGATTTACATCCGGCGTTTATTTGCAACACGCCGATGTTCCGGATGCAACGAATCGGAAATAATCGCCCGCTGTACTAAAGCCCACGAATACCTTGCAATCTCAGTAAAGCACGTTCTTAGCGTTTCCGTATGGCCGGGCCGTGAGGCACTTACCGTGGAGGGATTCGGGGCATGACCCTGACCGCGAAGGCCTCGACGCCCGGTGATACTTGCGAAGACCTCGAGGGCGTACATCATTCGGTGGTGGTCGTCGGTGGCGGACAGGCCGGTTTGTCCATGAGCTACTGCCTCACCCGACGCGGCGTCGATCATGTCGTGCTGGAGCGTGACCGCGTCGGCCATGAATGGCGGGACCGGCGATGGGATTCCTTCTGCCTGGTGACACCCAATTGGCAGTGCCAACTGCCTGGGTTTCCGTACGCCGGCGATGATCCGGACGGATTCATGACGCGCGACGAGATTGCCGGGTATATCCAGGCATACGCGCAGTCATTCAACCCACCGGTCATCGAGGGCGTCGCGGCTACCCGGTTGCGCCGCGATCGTCAAGGTCGGTACCTGGTCGGTACCAGCAACGGAGAGCTGATCGCCGATCGAGTCGTGCTGGCCACCGGTCCATACCAGGTGCCGCTGATTCCCGGCTGGGCGACCGACTGCCCGACGAGCTGATGCAGATCCATTCGTCGCAATACCGCGGTCCCGACCAGCTTCCGTCCGGTGAGGTGCTGGTGGTCGGTACCGGGCAGTCCGGCTGCCAGATCGCCGAGGATCTGCATCTGGCAGGCCGTCAAGTACATCTCGCAGTGGGTAGCGCCCCGCGAGTGGCCCGGTTCTACCGCGGCCGCGACGTAGTCGCCTGGCTGGACGCGGTGGGTTACTACCGCAAGGCGGTCGACGAGTTCGCTGATGCGGACGCGGTGCGGTTTCGGGTGAACCATTACGTCACCGGACGCGACGGTGGGCGGGATATCGACCTGCGCGCCTTCGCCCGGCAAGGGATGCGCCTTTACGGGCGCCTGGTCGCTGTGGACGCGAACGCGTTGCGGTTCGCACCGGACTTGGCAAGGAACCTCGATCAGGCCGATGCGGTATCGGAAAGCATCAAGGACTCCATCGACGACCATATCGAGGCGCATTGTATCGACGCTGCGCCCGAATCACGCTATACGCCGGTGTGGACACCCGAGCGGGAAACCACCCGATTAGAGCTCGGCGACACCGCAGTCACCTCGGTGATCTGGAGCACCGGATTCGGTCGCGACGACCGGTGGATCGAGGTGCCGGTATTCGACGGCCGTGGTTACCCGACGCATGATCGAGGTGTCACCAGCAGCCCTGGCCTGTTCTTCCTCGGGCTGCCCTGGCAGCACACCTGGGGTTCCGGCCGGCTGTCCGGAGTGGCCGATGACGCCAGGTACCTCGCTGAGCGCATCACTGCCAGCTCCGACCACGTGTTCCGGTGGATTGCGGGCACCTCGACCAGCACCTACCCGCGGGACGACGAGTGGGTCGCTCCCCGCACGGTGGCGTGACGCCGTGTCCGCCAGTCGCGTCTTCGACGCTCACCGACACCTGGGAGTGCTACCGGCATTCCCGTTCTACGGCGGCCCTGCAGTCAATCCCGATACGACCGCCAGGGCCACTATTGCCGAGTTGATCTCGGATCTGGACACCGAAGGAACGGAACGGGCACTGGTCATCCCGAATTACGGCGTGCCGGACCCGGACATCGCGTTCTCGTTCAACGAACTGGTCATTGAGGCAGCCCATACCGACGACCGGATCAGGGCAGCACTGTGGGTATCACCCAAGCCCGCCGACGCCGACCGAACGACCAAGGCACTGGCGCTGGCCGGTGAGCCTGGGGTGCGAGCGCTGAAGTTGAGTTTCCTGCTCGGTGGCCGGGTGACCGACCAGGAGTGCACACCCCTGCTTGATGAAATCTTCCACGTCGCCCGGGAACACAATCTGGTGGTGCACGTGCACACCTCGCCCGGCGGGAATTCGGACATCGACGAAGTCGGCCGCCTGGTCGACTCCTACGGCGACAGGGTAGCGATTCACCTGGTGCACTTCGGTGGCGGAATGAGCGGCCACATCAAGTTGGCCGGCGCACGGTTCTTCGACTGGATCGCGGCCGGCAAACGGATCTACACCGACCTGTCCTGGTCGATCGGATTCGCTCCGCGCTGGCTGGTCCGCGAAATCAACCGGCGCGGAGTGGGCCACGACCGGATCCTGTTCGCCAGCGACCAGCCCTGGGGGGATTTCGCCGGTGAGCTGGCGAAGCTGCGTACAGCCACCGGCGACGGTGAGCTCGCCAGGCGGGTGTTCCGCGACACGTTCGAAGGACTTTACGGGTAAATCCAACTGATGAGGAGGCGTCACATGGCCGATCTGACCGACATCGAGAAGCAGAGTCTTGAGGAGATCCCGCACCCGTCGCTGCCCGAAGGATCCAACATTTATGGCGGAACCAAGGTTTTCCCGGATTACCAGGCCGAAAACGGCGAGACGTATTTCACGCTGGTACACGGAATCGCGCACGAATCATCGGTCAGTTTTGTGGCTATCCTGCAGGCCACCCGGGCGCAGCGGAAGGGCTTCGAGTCGGCGATCTACTTCTACGGCCCGGGGTCGCTGAACTGCCTCGCCACCCGCGGCTTCCCCACCACCGGTAATTCGGCGTTCCCCGGAGAGCACAACATCAACGACTCGTTGAAGACATTCATGAAAGAGGGCGGCAAGGTGTTCTGCTGCCGCTTCGGCCTTTCGCTGCACGGCGCCCGCGAGGAGGACCTCATCGAAGGCGTCATCCCGACCCATCCCCTCGACGTGCAGGACGCGTTGATCCACTACGCGCGTAAGGGAGCGATCATCAATTCCACCTACATGTTCTAGGCGTCCCCTGGTCACAGCCCTGTCCTTACTGAACTCGACAGCCGAGCTCGCCAAGGCAGCCGGACGGCTCTGCTGTCGGGTTCGGGGCCGAGTGCACTCAAAGATCTCTGGTGAGGAGGCAGCGATGGGTACCACAGCCGAGAGACTGGCGACTCGGGTTGATATCGCGTTGCAGGGCGTGCAGATGGAAGCACCGGTTCGGCGCCCGGACGGGGCCGGACCCAGCGATGACGGCCACGTGCTCGTCGACGGTGTCAACGCCGCGTTACCCCGCAACCCGGACAGTCCCTACCGGCTGCACGATGGCCGGATCTTCCTCGGGGAGCTGGACACCGGGCTGGCGCTCCAGCTCGTCAACCGGCCCCGGTTCTACGATCTGGCCACCACCGACGGAGTGCCGTACGAGCAGATCGCCCGCCTGCACGGCGCTGACGTACTGGCCACCACCGTGGTGCAGACCTGCATCCGCTACACCGAGGACCAGCGCTGCCGGTTCTGCACCATCGAGGAGTCACTGCGAGCCGGCGCGACCATCGCGGCCAAGACCCCGGCCCAGTTGGCTGAGGTGGCGCAGGCGGCCGTGCGGCTGGATGGGATCCGGCAGATGGTGATGACGACCGGCACGACGGCTGGCCCCGACCGCGGTGCCCGCTACCTCGTCCGCTGCGTGCGGGCGGTGCTCAAAGCAGTGCCAGGTCTGCCCATCCAGGTGCAGATTGAGCCACCCGGAGACCTCGCTGTCCTCACCGACCTGCGCGAGGCCGGTGTAACCGCGATCGGGATCCACGTCGAGTCGCTCGACGACGACGTGCGCAGGCGGTGGATGCCCGGCAAAGGTGCAGTGCCGATGGCCGAGTACGAAGCGGCCTGGGACGAGGCCGTGCGAGTCTTCGGTCGCAACCGGGTGTCGACCTACCTGCTGGTGGGGTTGGGCGAGGACCCGGACGAGCTGGTCGCCGGTGCAACCCGGTTGATCGAGCGGGGGGTGTACCCGTTCGTGGTGCCGTTCCGCCCGATGGCCGGCACGCTGGCCCGTCGGGACGGCATCGGCGCACCACCCGCCACGCTGGTCCGGTACGTCACCGAGCGGGTAGCTGCCGCACTGCGCGCCGCCGGCATGATCGGCGCCGACCAGCAGGCCGGCTGCGCGGCGTGCGGGGCATGCGGCGCGCTGTCGGCGGCAGGAGCCTGACCGTGCACACGACGACCTCAGTGGCCTACCGCAGCGCCCATGGCCTGGGCGAAGCGCTGCTCGGCCAACCAGCCCAGCGAGCCGACTTCCAGATAACACCGGCAGCAGACCCGGCGACCCGGGACGCCTACTACCGGCTGCGAACCGAGGTGTTCGTGCACCGGCAGGGCTTGTTCACCGATCACGACCGCGACGACCGCGATGACGACCCCCGGACGCTGGTCCTGGTGGCCCGCAACGTCGAGGGCTCCGTGCTCGGCGGCGTGCGACTCGGCCCGGTAGATAACGGTCCCGACCTCGGGTGGTGGTATGGCGGGCGGCTCGTGGCGGACCCGCGCTGCCCGCTGCGCGGCGTCGGTGCTGCCCTGGTTCGGGCCGCCTGCGCGCACGCGGAAAGCGCTGGAGTGCTGCGCTTCGAGGCGACCGTCCAGGCCCGCAATGAGGTGTTCTTCACCCGGCTCGGCTGGATCCCGGTGCGCCCGGTAATCGTCGCCGGAACCGCGCACATGCTGATGCGTTGGCCGATCGACCGGATCGCTGCGCTGGTCGCCGCCACCAAGGCCGAGCTCGGAGGGCTGCTATCCGAGCTCGCGCCGGGCGGGATTGGTTACGTCGGCGACGATGGTGCCCCGGTACCCGGCAGTGACCTGGTAGCCGCCTGCGATGCGATCCTGCCGTCGATGGTCGAACGTGACCCGGAGTGGGCCGGTTGGTGCTCGGTCCTGGTCAACGTCAACGACCTGGCAGCCATGGGCGCGACGCCGGTCGGCCTGCTCGACGCGCTGGGAGCGCGGGACCGCTCGTTCGCCAGCCGGGTGCTGGCCGGATTGCGTCGCGCCAGCCAAGCTTACGGCGTCCCGGTGCTCGGCGGTCACACTCAGCTCGGCGTGCCCGCCGCGCTGTCGGTCACCGCGCTGGGTCGCGCGGCGCATCCGATCCGTGGCGGTAGCGGCCGTCCGGGCCACCGCATCCGGTACACGGTAGACATCGCAGTCACCGCGGGTGGGTGGCGGCCCGGATATGCCGGTCGCCAGTGGGACTCCACCTCCCACCGGCGGACCCCCGAGCTGCGCGCGATGCTCGGCTCGGTGGCCGTGGCCGGTCCGGCCGCCGCCAAGGACGTCTCGATGGCGGGCCTGGCCGGCACACTTGGCATGCTCGCCGAGGCCAGCGGTTGCCGGGCCGTGCTTGAGGTCGCCGCGGTGCCCCGTCCTGCGCAGGCCAGCGTCGGCGATTGGTTCAGCTGTTTCCCCGGCTTCGGAATGCTCACCGCCGACCAGGCGGAGCGCCCGCCACCGGAGGCGTCACCGGCGGTCACCGCGGACTGTGGTGAGTTAGTTCCGGGCTGCGGGGTGGCGCTGCGCTGGCCGGACGGAGCGCTGACCGAGGTGATCACGGACGCGGTGACGGGGCTTGGGGCGGCATGAACCTGCTACGGATGGCCGCGGCGGCAGCCGGCTTCGACCGGGATCTGGAAGCCGACTTCGCCCGCATCGAGCGGCTCATCGACACCGCTCGGGACGCGGAAGTGCGGTTGCTCGCCTTGCCCGAAGCGGCGTTGGGCGGGTACCTGGCCAACCTCAACGGCGCGGCCGGGCTGCCGCCACCGCTGTCTCGGGACGGGTCGGAAATCCGCCGGCTGGTGCGGCTGGCGAAGGAGATGGTCGTCGCGGTCGGCTACTGCGAGCAGCACGCGAACCAGCTCTACAACAGTGCCATCTGCGTGACCGGGGACGGGGTGCTGGGCCACCATCGGAAAGTGCATCAGCCGCTCCGTGAGGACGCCAGCTACACCGCGGGTAGCCGCTTCACCGCCTTCGACACCCCAGTGGGGCGGCTGGGCATGATGATCTGCTATGACAAGGCGTTCCCCGAGTCCGCCCGGGCGCTGGCACTGGACGGGGCCGAGGTGGTGATGTGCTTGTCCGCGTGGCCGGCCAGCCGCACCAAGGCGGCACCGAACCTGCATCAGGACCGCTGGAAACGCCGGTTTGACTTGTTCGACCGAGTGCGAGCGCTGGAGAACCAGATCATCTGGCTATCGGCCAACCAATCCGGCCAGTTCGGGTCGCTGCGGTTCGTGGCCAGCGCCAAGGTCGTCGATCCCGGCGGTGACATCCTGACCGACACCGGCGTGCAGGCCGGCCTTGCGGTTGCCGAGCTGGATGTCCAGGAAGCACTGGAGACGGCCCGCCGGTCGATGGCCCACCTGCGCGATCGCCGACCAGACGCCTACGCCGGGCTCGACAGGGTCAGCCCGGACGCGGGTGTCCCGCAGGATTGTCCCGCAGAAAGCAGTCGCCTTCCATACTGACACCTGAGATGACTGCGATCCGGATCGGCGCCGTGGCCGCGAAGTTCGGTCGTGATCTCGACTTCGACCTGCAGCGGGTGGCCACGCTGATCGAGCACGCCCGCCGGTCCGGGGTGGCGCTGCTGGTGCTGCCCGACGCGGCGCTCGGCGGTTACCTCGGCGACCTGCGCCGGCCCGATCCGGCTGCGTTACCGCCCGCCCTGCCGCTTGATGATCCGCACGTCCGCAAGGTCGCTTCCTTGGCGGCCGAGATGGTGGTGTGCTTCGGTTTCTGTGAAGCTGACGGGGATCGGCGCTTCAACACTGCGCTGTGCGTGCATGGGGACGGGGTGCTGGGCAGCCATCGCAAGGTTCATCAGCCCGCCGGCGAATCGATCGCGTATTCGGCGGGTGAGCGTTTCTCCGCATTCGACACGCCGATTGGCCGGATCGGGATGTTAATCGATTACGACAAGACCTTTCCGGAATCGGCCCGCACCCTCACGCTGGACGGTGCCGACGTGCTGGCCTGTTTATCAGCGTGGCCGGCCAGCCTCACCGACCGCGCACCACGGATGGCCCAGGACCGCCAAGCCCGGCTGTTCGACCTCTACGACCAGGCCAGAGCAGCGGAGAACCAGATCGTGTTGGTCTCATCCAACCAAACGGGGATGCTCGGCGAACTGCGCTTCCTCGGGCAAGCGAAAGTAGTCGGACCCGGCGGTGACATTCTGGCCCGCACCTGGTCCAAAGCCGGTATCGCGACCGCCGAGCTGGACGTCGCCGCGGAGATCGCCAAGGCTCGCCGGGTCCTGCGGCACATCGACGAGCGCAAGCCCGGCGTGTACCGGGTTGACTGATGCGGCTGTCGATAGCGCTGCTCACGTACTCGACCAGACCGCGGGGCAGCGTAGTGCACACGCTGTCGCTGGCAGAGGCTCTCGTCGCACTGGACCAGCGGGTGACGGTATGGGCGCTGGACCGCGGCGGGGATTGCACGTTCTTCCGACCCGTCGACCCTAGAATAGAACTGCGAATCGCCCCGTTTCCCGACGTCGCCGAAGAGGATTTCGGGCCCCGAATCCTGCGTTCCATCGAGGTGCTGCGGGACGCTTTCGACCCGACCGGTTATGACGTGGTGCACGCGCAGGACTGCATCAGCGCTAACGCCGTCGACCGCTGCGTGCGCACCGTGCATCACATCGACCACTTCAGCACCCCCGAGCTGGTCGCCTGCCACGAACGCGCCATCGTCAACCCGTCCGCACATGTCTGCGTGTCCACCTCGGTCGCCGATGAATTGATCGACGGTTGGGGGATCACTGCGACGGTCATCCCGAACGGCGTGGACGCGCACCGGTTCCGCAGTGCTGCCGGCCCGGCCGGTGCCGGCGCCCGGGCCGCGTGGCGGTCGTGGTTTGGCCGGTACGTGCTGGCCGTCGGGGGTATCGAGCCCCGCAAAGGATCGCTGAAACTGCTAGAGGCCTATGCCCTGCTCAGTGCGCGGATGCCGGACGTGCATCTGGTGATCGCCGGTGGGGAGACCCTGTTCGACTACCGGGACTACCGGGCCCGCTGGGAGCAGCGAGCCGATGAGCTCGGGGTCGAGCCGGTGGTGCTCGGACCGGTGGACCATGACGCGCTGCCCGCGCTGGTAGCCGCCGCGGGTGTGTTCGCGTTTCCGTCCACCAAGGAAGGTTTCGGACTGGCCGCGATGGAGGCGCTGGCCGCCGGCATCCCGTTGGTCGTGACGAACCTGCCGGTATTCCGGGAGATCTTCACCGGCGTCGCCTGCTTCGCCGACGACCCGGCCGAGCTTGCGACGAAACTGGAGGCCGGGCTCACTGATCCGGACCCGGCTGCCGAGCAAGCCGGCCGCGCGCTCGCCGCCCGCTACACCTGGTCAGCTGCCGCGCACTGCCATCTGGACTTCTACTTGCACCTTCGATGAACTCTGGAAAACAACTGTCCCCCATGCAGACGTGCCACAGATGGCAACTTCTCGCCCAAAGTTGCCATCTGTTGCACCTCCATAGCGCATCCGCATACCGCGCCGTGACAGCGGCTGATGAGACGAACGCCGGATGGTGCTCGTCGGCCGAGGCGAGTCCCGGAGCCCAATCCGGCGCAGCATGGAGGAGCCCTGACGCGCGGTTGCGCTGACGTAGGCTCAGTCGTCGTGAGCGCGCCGCAGATCACCTTGACCGCCAGGCTCACCACCTCCGCCCTTGATGCGCGACGCGGTGTGGTCCGGCTGCACCCGGAGGTGCTCGACGCGTTGGGGCTGCGGCCGTGGGACGCCGTGCGGCTCACCGGGGCCCGAGTCAGCGCGGCGCTGGCGGCCGCTGGGCAGACCACCGCCCCCGGTATCGCGCTGCTCGATGACCTCACGCTGTCCAACCTGGGGTTGACCGAGGGCTCCGAGGTGGTGCTCGCACCGGTGCAGGTGCCCGCCGCCCGATCCATCACCGTCACCGGATCCGCACTCGTCAACCATTCGGTAAGCCCCGAGACGCTGCGGCTCGCGCTGGCCGGCAAGGTGATCACCACCGGAGATGCGGTCTCCCTGCTTCCGCAGGATCTGGCGCCCGGGTCGGACGTGGCGGGCGTGCGTCGCCGGCTGGCAGCTGCGATCGGGATGACGTGGACCAACGAGCTGCTCACCGTGACCGCCACCGACCCCACCGGGCCGGTCGCGCCACACCCGTCCACTGTGGTCGGCTGGCGCGACGGCGCGCGCACCGGAGACGTGCCTGGGCCGTTGCAGCTTTCCAGCGGCGCCAGGCCAGCATCCCCAACGCCCGCGGTGGCCGATCTGGTGGGCGCCCAGGACGCCGCCCGGCGGCTGGCCGAGTGGTTCGAACTCACTTTCCAGCGACCGGACCTGCTGCGCAGCCTCGGAGCGAGCCCTCGCCTCGGGGTGGCGGTGCACGGCCCCGAGGGGGTCGGCAAGGCCACGATGGTGCGGGCGGTGGCCCGCGACGCCGGGGCTCATGTCGTCGAGCTGGCCGCACCGAGCGTGGCGGCGGTACAGCCTGGCGCCGCCGCCCAGCGGGTGCACGACGCGGTGGCGGCCGCCTACCAGCACCAGCCCAGTGTGCTGTTGATCACGGATGTCGAGGCGCTGTTGCCGGCAACCAATCCGCCGCCGCTGGCCACCGTCGTGCTCGACGCTCTGGCGCCCGCGCTGGACCGCGCTGCGCTGGTGATCACCACCGCGCATCCCGAGTCGGTGGATCCGCGGCTGCGCGCGCCGGACCTGATCGATCGCGAGCTGTCGCTGGGGCTGCCGGAAGCCCGGACCCGAACCGAGCTGCTCCGGGTACTACTCCGGGCGATACCGTTGCACACCGAGGTCGACCTTGCAGCCGTGGGTGAGCGCACTCCCGGATTCGTCACCGCTGACCTTGTCGCCCTACGCCGCGAGGCAGCGGTGCGCGCCTCGCTGCGCCACCGCTCCAGCAGCGACGCCGAGTCCACGCTTGTGATCACCCAGCAGGATCTGATCGGCGCCCTGGACACCGTCCGTCCCATCTCGATGTCCACGTCGGACACCATCAATACCGGGGGGCTGACGCTGGATGACGTCGGCGACATGACGCAGACCAAGCAGGCGCTCACCGAAGCGGTGCTGTGGCCGCTGCGCTACCCCGATTCATTCACGCGCCTCGGCGTCGACCCGCCCCGCGGGGTGCTGCTCTACGGACCTCCGGGCGGTGGAAAGACCTTCCTGGTCCGGGCACTGGCCGGGTCCGGAGCGCTTAACGTGCTCTCCGTCAAGGGCGCCGAGCTGCTGGACAAGTGGGTCGGCGAATCGGAACGGGCGGTGCGGGAGCTGTTCCGCCGCGCCTCCGACGCCGCACCGGCACTGATCTTCCTCGACGAGGTCGACGCGCTGGCCCCCCGGCGCGGCAGCTCCGCCGACGCCGGTGTCGCAGACCGGGTGGTTGCCGCGCTGCTCACCGAGCTCGACGGGGTGGAGCCGCTGCGCGACGTGGTGGTGCTGGGCGCGACCAACCGCCCCGAGCTCATCGATCCGGCACTGTTGCGGCCCGGCCGGCTGGAGCGGCTGGTGTATGTGCCGCCACCCGATGCACAGGCCCGTGCGGCCATCCTCCGAGCCACGGCCCGCAACACCCCGCTGGCCGCCGACGTGGACCTCGACGCGTTGGCCGATGAGCTGGAGGGCTACTCCGCAGCAGACTGCGCGGCGCTGATCCGCGAGGCCGCACTGACGGCCATGCGGGAGTCCCTGGAAGCCACCGAGGTGACCGCGGCACACCTGGACACCGCCCGCCGGGCCGTTCGCCCTTCTCTGGACTCGCTACAGCTCGCCGCGCTGGCGGCCTTCGCCACCAGCCGTGGCTGACCCCGCTCGGTAGATTTGCCGCAGGTCGAGCTGGACCGAGAGTCCGGGTGTCGGCAGCTTACGGGGACACGTAGTCGTTGGTGACGATCACGATCAGGCCCGGAGGAGCGTTCTCGATGCCGGAGAACCGGGGTTCGACACGCATCCCGAACTCGGCGCCGATCGCCTCCGCGATGGCTTGCTCGTCCGTGCCCTCCGGGTAGTACACGGTGGTTGTCGGAATGATCCCTTGTGGATAGTTGCCGACCTCGACCACCGTCCAACCGGCGGCAGTGAAATCATCGGCGGCTCGCGCAGCCAGACCACGGATGGTGCTGTTGTTGTAAACCCGCACTGTGCCGCGACTGGAAACCTGGTCGCTCACCGGCGCCTCCTCCACAGCCTCCGGCGGGCCCGGCGCGAAGCCGGGCGAGCCGGGCGGCGAGGCCGGCGGCGCTTCCGCGGGGAACGAGGGCACTGGCGGCGGATAGGGGATGAGGGAGGGAACCGCCGATGGGCTGCTGGGAACGTCCGTTGCGGTAAGCGGCGGTTCGGGGGCGGTCGACGTCTGCTGCTGTTCTCGCGTGACGGCCACCACCAACCCGATCACGACGGCAATCACCGCCAGCGCGACCAGCGCCAACCCGGCGGTACGCAGCCGCCCACCGGCTCCGGTCCCCTTCGGCGTGCTCATGACTTACTTCGAGTCGGCACCGAGCCGGCGAGCGACCCGTGCTCGCTGGCGCCCGGACCGCAGCCTGCGCAACCGCTTGACGAGCATCGGGTCGCAGGTGAGCGCCTCCGGCCGGTCGATCAAGCTGTTGAGGGCCTGGTAGTAGCGAGTGGCGGGCATATCGAACCGCTCGCGGACAGCCTGCTCCTTGGCGCCGGCGTATTTCCACCACTGCCGCTCGAAGGCCAAGATCTCGCGCTCTTGGCAGCTCAAACCCTCGGACTGGTCGTCGATCGGGTGCAGCCCCGCTGCGGCGTCCATGGCGCTCCTTGGTCCACGATCCCACCCGTACGAATCCTGCACTCGGGAGAATCACAGGTGTGTGATTCCGTTGGCATTGAACCATGCGCTGCCACAGAAGGACCGGCGGCGCCCCGTGGTCACCTCCCCACCACACGAGGTGGCGCAGGCGAACGATTACTGTGCCTCATCATGGCTGTGCGTCCGATCCGCGTCGTCGGTGATCCGGTGCTGCACACTCCGACCAGGCTTGTCACAGAGTTCGGCGGGGAGCTGCATGCGCTGGTCGACGACATGTTCGACACGATGGCGGCGGCGCAGGGCGTCGGGCTCGCCGCCAACCAGATCGGCGTGGACCTACGTCTGTTCGTCTACGACTGCACCGATGAGCAGGACGGGCGGCAACGGGGTGTGGTCGTCAACCCGGTGCTGGAGACCAGCGAACGGCCGGAGACCATGCCCGATCCCGACGATGACTGGGAAGGTTGCCTGTCGGTACCCGGTGAGTCCTTTCCCACCGGGCGGGCCACTTGGGCGCAGGTAACCGGGGTTGATGCCGACGGCACACCGGTGACCGTGGCGGGCACCGGCCTGCTGGCCCGGTGCCTGCAGCACGAGACCGATCACCTCGACGGGATTCTGTACCTCAACCGGCTGGTCGGCCGGCACGCCCGTGAGGCGAAGAAGATGCTCAAAGCACAGGGTTGGGGCGTGCCCGGACTGGCCTGGGACCCCGCCGCGGTCCGCCCGAGGGCTTCGCACCCGTCGCACCCGCACTCGGATCAGCCATCGGACGGTAGTAGACCATCCGCGTAGCTAATCGACTCCGAACGGCGCCCCGGCGAAACGCAGACCGCCATTGCGCTCCGAATGGCTGGGCGACGGCACAGCTGGAACACCGGCCGTGAGAGCGGCGTTCATTGGAGTAGTAATGGTGTAATTGGCTGAGCCGGGAGTCGTGATCGGGCGTGGATCCTTTGGACTCGTACTCGCGGACGGTCAGCTCGGTGGCTGCGGCGGTCACCCCGCATGTGGCAAGCCTCAGAATCGGGGCCGGCGCAGGGTCAGCCGTCGTCTTCGCCGACGACGGGCTGATGTTGACCAACGCGCATGTCGTCGGCTCCATCCGCGAGGGCGTCGCGGCGTTTACTGACGGCACCGAGAGCCGCTTCGACGTGGTGGGCCGCGACCCGCTGTCCGACCTCGCGGTGCTCCGGGCCAGAAGCGCCACCCCACCCGCGGCCATCCTTGGTGATGCCGACGACCTGGTGGTCGGGCAACTCGTAGTCGCCGTCGGCAATCCTCTTGGACTCGCCGGATCGGTGACCGCCGGAGTGGTCAGCGCGCTGGGTCGCTCGTTACCGGTGCGCGCGGGACGGGCCGCCCGGGTGATCGAGGACGTGATCCAGACCGACGCCGCGCTCAACCCCGGCAACTCCGGCGGCGCGTTGGCCGACGCAGGCGCCAAGGTGATCGGAATCAACACCGCCGTCGCCGGTGTCGGGCTCGGAATGGCAGTGCCGGTCAACGCCACGACCCGCCGGATCATCGGCGCGCTGCTCGCCGACGGCCGGGTGCGCCGCGGCTACCTCGGCCTGGTCGGAACACCTGCACCGTTGCCCGCACCGGTCGCACAACGGACCGGGCAGGCCTCCGGGCTGCGGCTGGTCGAGGTCGTCCCGGGCAGCCCCGCCGACCGGGCCGGACTGCACGCCGGGGATCTCGTGCTCAGCGCAGGACGCAAAGCCGTCACCGACGCCCAGGGTATCCAGCGACAGCTGTTCTCTGACGCCATCGGTACGAAGCTGCCGGTCACCGTGCTACGAAACGGCGCGATGGTAGACGTGATCACGGTGCCCACCGAGTTGGTGCAAACCTAGTTATTCGGTAATGAATTGTGGCAAATGAATGCAACCCGGAGTGATCAATTGATCGCGGTGAGTATTTGCAACTGCATAAGAATTTGCATTCAACAAAGATTGCGACCGCGGTACTGTTAGCCGGTGGTGGGCAAGAGGGGGCGCACGGTTTGGGTGGAATGTACCGGCCCGGCCGAGGCCACCAACCCAACATGGACTGCCAAAACCCCATCCGCGCCGGCCGATGAGCTCATCGACCGCCCGTCAGTTGGCGAGTTGTTGGACCGCGCTGCGAAGCGCCGGATCTGTGTGGTGATCGGCGCGGCCGGGTGGGGGAAGACAACCGCGGTGGCGGCCTGGTCACGCAGCCGTCCCACTGCGTGGCTAGGGTACGAGGATCACGAGTCGGATGCCGACCGCCTGCTCGCCGGTCTGTTGACGGCATTGCGGCCGCACGCGTCGGTGCCGATCCAGCGTACTGCGGCGGTGGGCGCAGACGATCTGGAGGCATCAGTAGCGGCCATCTGCGCCTGGCTGCACAGCGTCCTGAGCGATGATCTCATTCTCGTCCTGGACGACCTGCATGCGCTGCTGCCGGACAGCGCTGCCGCCGGCGTAGTCGAGTCCTTGTGCCGGCAAGCACCTGAGCGGCTGCATCTACTTCTGATATCACGATGCGAGCTCCCATTTTCCCTGCAGCGACTGCGGGGTCGCGGTCTGGTTGCGGAGATCCACGCGCCAGACCTCGCCTTGGACGTCGCCGATGTCGATGCTCTCGTGCGCAAAACCCTGGGAAGAGATCCACCCGGCCTACCCAGGCAAGTCTGGGAGCACACTGCCGGTTGGCCCACCGCCGTGCACTGTGCTGTGGAGATGTTGCGGGCGGTCGAGCCGAACCAGCGCCTGGCGACTTTGAGGCAACTGGTGGACCCGGGACAGCGATTCCATGGCTACCTGGCTGAGGAGGTTGTTAGCGCAGCGCATGAAAGGGTTCAGCAACTGCTGCGAAAGTTGGCGATCTTCGGTGAAACCAGATTCACCACGGAGATCGCGCGTGGCCTCGATGTTCCGACGATCGCGCTTGCCGAGTTAAGCCACCAGGGACTAGTGCGGCGCACCGGACGGGACGGCGGCTGGTCGCTTGTCCGTCCGTTGAGGGACTTCTTCAGGCACGAGGGATCGCCGTCTGCAAATGAGCGAACGGCGCTGCACGTCAGCGCAGCCAGAGTGTGTGCCGAGCGGGGAGCACAGGCTGAAGCCCTGCGACACCTCCTCGCAGGAAGCGATCATGCCGGGTGCGTCGAGCTCCTGCTCGATCATGGCAGTGCGATGGTGGAACGCGGCCAAGTCGCCGCGGTGTTGGAGGCCTCCGGACTGCCGGCCGAGTACCTCGACGACCCGCGGATCCAACGAGTTCTGGGGCAGGCGCAGCAGGTACGAGGCCGATGGACGCAGGCGCTGCAGCACTTCCAGCGTGCCGGCGGTAACCAAAACGTGCTGGAACCCGCGCTGGGCTGGCGGATCGGCTTGATTGCGTTCGCCCAGGGCGAGTTCACCGAAGTCCAGGCGCTGGCGGGACGAACCCGGTTAGACCGCGAGAACACCCTGGATGAGATCCGGGTGCTGACATTGTCGGCGAGCGCATACCGGATGACTGGCGACCTTGTGGGTCTGCGGAGAACCGCTGACCGCGCCCGTGCCGCAGCCCGACGGTGCGGCGAGCCACGCGCCTGGTCCGGGGTCTACCAGGTCTTCGCGTTGCTCACCGCCGCCGAAGGCGACTGGCTGCAACACGATGCCCACTGCACCGATGCCCAGCACAATGCCGAGGCGTGCGAGGACCTGCTGCAGGTGACGTGGACCCGGGCTTGGCAGGCATTCCATCAGCTCGAAGCTGGCGCGCCCCGCCGTGCGCTGGCCGACTCCCAGATCGCGTTGAGCCTTAGCGAGCAATGCGAGAACCCGTTTTTCCTCGCGTATGCGCTAACCACGCGCGGACGCGCCCGCGCGCGCCTCGGGATGCTAGATGCGGCGGCCGCCGACTTCATGACAGCTACCGACCTCTTCCAGCGGGTCAGTTCCCGATTCCTGGCCTGGCCTGTGTGCGGCCTCGGCGACCTGTACCGGACCAGGGGCCAGCTGGTTCGAGCCCAAGCGGCGTACGAAGAAGCTCTGGCCCTCGCACAACCGTGCCACGACGTCTTCGGCATCAGCTCGGCGCTGATGGGTCTCGCCCGCATCAGTGTGGCAACAGACCCGAAGCGGGCTCGTGAGCTTGCGGACCGGGCCGTGGAGTTGGGTGAAAGACTTCGCGAGGTCCAGGCATTGCTGACCCGTGGCTGGGTGAAGTTGATGAGCAATGACCGGCAGGGCGCCGCGGCGGATGCTGACCGTGCTGCCGCAACCGCGCGGCAGCGGCGGGACAACCCAGGACTGGCCGAAGCCATCACTCTCAGCGTGCTGGCCTCCAGCAATCCCGCTGTGGACGCCAACGCGCTGCGGGACGCGATTGACATCTGGCAGGAGACGGGTTGCCCCCTCGAGGAAGCCGCAACCAGAGTCGTGGCCGGTCGTATCGGCGCGCCCATTGCCGAAATCCACGCTGACCTCGCCGACCGGAAGCTTCGAGACCACGGAGTCGACGTCGAGTCACGGCGGGTGGCCGGACCGCTGGGCGCTCTGGTCCGTTCCTCGCCCACGGTGTCCATCCAGACACTGGGCATATTCCGGGTCCTCCGAGACGGGATCCCCATCCCTAATACGGCATGGCAGTCGAAGAAAGCTCGGGATCTTCTGAAGATCCTGACCGCGCGACGCCGGCCGACCTCGCGTGATCAGTTGATGGAGCTGTTGTGGCCGGGAGTGGACCCGGCCTTGGCTGGCAACAGGCTGTCCGTGCTGCTCTCCACGGTCCGCGATGTGCTGCAGCCCCAACCCGTGGGTGAGGCTCCGTTGGCCACAACCGACGGCATGGTGTCATTGAACCCGGCTCAGGTCAGCGTCGACGTCGACGACTTTCTCGCCCGAGCCACAGCCGCCCTCGACGCCGACCGTGCCGACGAGCCGAGTGCCACCACGCGACTCAAGCTGGCCATCACCGCTCACACTGGGGATTTCCTCGAAGACGACCCCTACCAAGAGTGGGGCACTGCGCTGGCCGAACAGGTCCGTGCCACCCACATCGCGCTACTCCGGTCTTTGTCCGCACGGCTACGTGACGCCGGGGATACTGACGCGGTCGTGCGGTACACGCTGCGCCTTCTCGAACATGATCGCTACGACGAGGATGCCTATCGCACCCTCGTTGGAGTGCTGCTAGACGCAGGCCGCCTCGGCGAGGCACGCCGGCACTACGAGAACTACGTCCGCCGGATGGCGGAGATCGACGTCCGGCCGAGCCCGCTGCCGGAGACCGCACCGCGGAGAGTAATCGGGCACTAATGCTGGAGCTTGGATACGACTAGCTGGAGCAGTTCTGGACGCGCTGAGTGGAGGAAGAAGTGGTCTCCCGGTAGCAGGTGTATCTGGAAGGGGCCGGTGGTGTGGTGCGACCAGGCCTGCACGTCTTCGGGTGGCACGTCCTTGTCGCGCAGACCGCCGAAGGCGGACACCGGGCAGCTCAGCAGGGCCCGGGCGCTGGACTGGTAAGTCTCCGACAGGGTGCAGTCGCTGCGTAGCGTGGGCAGCATGGCGGCCAGGAATTCCGGTTCTGCCAGCAGCTCTGGTGGGATCCCGCCCAATTCCTGAAGGGCTGTGAGGAACTGGCCATCGGGCAGAGTATGCCAGTGCGACCGACTGGGCAGGTGGGGCGCTCGGCATCCCGAGGCGAACAGATGCACCGGCTGCACACCCCCAAGGCGCAGCCGGCGGGCCAGCTCAAAGGCGATCAGCGCGCCCATGCTGTGGCCGAACAACGCAAACGGGCGCTCCAGATAGTCGTCCAGCCCCGCTAGCAGCGGGCCGGCCAGCTGCTCCATCGACGCGATCGGGGACTCGGTAAAGCGGCTTTCCCGGCCGGGCAGCTGCGCCGACACGACCTCTACCTCATCAGGCAGCTGCCCCGGCCAGTCCCGGTAGGTACTCGCGCCGCCACCGGCCGGCGGCAGGCAGATCAGCCGCAACCGCGCCCCCGGCCGCCGACGGCTGACCTGTACCCAGCCCGACCGAGCCACCTGCTGCGCCATCACCAGTTCCCGTGCTCAGGACTGGGCACCGTCCATCTGCTCACGCAAGCTACGCGGCCGCATGTCGGTCCACACCTCATCGACATAGGCCGAGCACTCCTCCTTGCTGCCCTCCTTGCCAACCCGATACCAGCCCGCCGGCACGTCCAGCCCGACCAGCCACAGCGAGTACTGATCCTCGTCGTTGCGCAGCACCTCATACCTCGCGTCATCATCCATGTTGCTGATCTCCTTTCCTCAGGGGGTTCCCATGATGTGGCGCTAGCTACTGCGGTGTTGGTCGGTTTGCAGCTCGGAAATGGCCTGTGGGGGTTGGGTAACCGCGGGGTGCCGGGGAAAACCACGCAGGCTCGGGCTGATCGTCGCCACCACCGCAGCAGCCGCGATGCCACCCGCGCACACCAGCACCGCAACCGGGCCGGACACCGCCGTGGCCAGCAACCCACCCAGCACCGGCCCCAGTGCCGCGGCCAGCCCGGTGAGGATGCCCAGCACGCTGCTCTGCCGGCCGCGCAGCTCATCAGGCGTGAGCAACAGCTGTCCCGTGATGATCGTCGTGTTCGCCGTCGCGGGCAGCAACGCCATCACCGCAAACAATGCTCCCAGGGCATAGCCACTGTGCACGAATGCCGCCACCGGGGTGAACACCGCCATCCCCCAAAACACCGCGATAATCGAAGCGTAGGGGCTAATTAACTGGGACAGACGTGCCGCGACCAGCGCGCCCAGCAGCCCCCCCACCCCGAGCATCGCCGCCATGATGCCGATCTGCCCCGAAGGCACTCCCCGGCCCGCGGCAAGCACGATGACAATGAGAAAAAAGGCGCTGAAGAACAGGTTGAGCACGAGCGCGCATACGGCGGTGACTCGGATGTGGCGACGCCCCCACACCCACTGGAGTCCGGCCATAATCTCCCGGCCCACGTGGCGAGCCGGCGTTGGCTGTACCTCCCGGGACGGCAGCCGAAGGAATACCAGCAAGGCGCAAGCCACCGCGTGGGCCAGCGCGTCGGCCACGAACGGTACAAACCGACCGACCGCGAACAGAAACCCGCCCGCCGCAGTGCCCGATAGCTGCGCTACCGACCCGCGGGCCGCATTCAGCGCCACCGCCGTGGACAACTGCTGTGCCGGTACCACCCCAGGCAGGCACGCATCTTCTGCCGGCCGAAACAGCGCGCCACAGACCCCCATCACGGCGGCCACCACCACCAGGTGCGCCACCTGGGCCTTGTCCCACCACAAGGCCGCGACCAGACTCACCGCCGCGACAACCTGAATCGCCTCGCAACTCAACATGATTTTCTTACGATTCCAGCGGTCCACCAGCGCTCCCGCCGGCAGCCCGGCAAGAAGCTGCGCCGCGGCAATCGTCCCCAGCACGAGACCAGACGCCGCCGCCGACCCAGTCAGCGCAAGCACCAACAGCGGAAAAGCCAGCACCGCGGCGCTAAGTCCGATGCCCGACAACACCTGACTCACCCACAGCAGCTGATAGTTCCGGTTGCGAGACAGCGCAACGCTCGGCACGCTCACCGCTGACTCCGGCAGTCCCGCGCGATTGCTCGCAGAGCCTGGGCAAACTCATCGACGACGCTCTGCACGGTGGCCTCATGGTGGCAATAGGGTCGGTAGAACCAGGAGAAGGCCAGCTTCCCGTTCTGCACAGCGCCCACCACCTCGAGCAGATGTGGCCCCGGATCGGCCGGATCATGCGCCTGCCCCAGGGAGCCATGCACCACCCGATACAGACCCCGTCCAGAATCCTGAGCCCCCTCCCCTGGCGGTGTCTCCCACTGACCCAGATAGTTGAACGAGATCTGCGGCCCTGACCCAACCACGGCGAGGCGCTGGCGGATCGCCGGGGAACCCAGATAGCGCAGCGCCCCATAGCCCAAGCCGTTGCCAGGCACCGCGCGCAGCTGCCGGCGCACCGACCTGATCAAATCCCGCCAGCGAAGCTCAGCTCCGTCGGGAACCGGCGGCAGCGTCAAAGCGACCGGGAACAGGGTGGTGAACCAGCCCACCGTCCGCGACAGGTCGACACCATCGAGGATCTCTTCGCGACCATGGCCCTCCAGATCTATCGAAACCCGGCTGTGTTCAGTCCAGCGGCTCAGCGCCCAAGCCAGCGCGCTGAGAAGCACATCGTTGATCCGGGTGCGGTAGACCGTCGGTGCCGACCGCAGCAGCGACTCGGTGTCCTCACCACTCAGCACCACGGACACCGCGCGGGACACCGCACCGTTCTCGCAGGCTGCCACGTCCACCGGCAACTGATGGGTTTCCAACGCCTGTGCCCAGTGGTCCACCTCGTGGTCAAAGCCACCCTTGGCCACATAGTCGCCCAAGCGGTTGGTCCAGTCCTGAAACGACGTTGTCTTGGCATCCAGCTCGACGCTTTCGCCGCGCGCCAGCTGCTGGTAGCTCGTGTCAAGGTCCTCCAGCAGAATGCGCCAGGACACCGCGTCGATCACCAGATGATGAGCGGCCAGGAACAGATAACACGTCCGCTCCGCGCCGAAGGTGAACAGCGCCGCCTTCAACAGTGGGCCCTCCCGCAGGTCAAAACTGGCGTGGATGTCGTCGGCGACCCTGCCCATCGCCGCGGTCTGGTCCGCATTCGCCGCATCCGACAGATCTACCACCCGCAGCAGCCTGGTCGGTGTGGGCGGGGCGTTGTCTTGGCGCCAGTACCCGTCGATCAGCTCGAACCGCATGCGAAGCGCGTCATGATGCACCCACAACAGCTCCAGCGCCCGCTCGAGCAACTGCCAATCCACATCCGCATCCAGCTCCACCATCATCGACTGGTTGAAATGGTGCGGATTAACCGGGTGCGTCTGGAAGAACCAGTGTTGGATCGGATTAAGCGCAGTCGGGCCGATGACCGGTTCATACTCGGTGGGCTGGCCGTCGGCGGCAGTGACAACCGACGCGAGTTCTGCGACGGTCTGGTGGAAAAAGATGTCTCTGGAAGCGAGCATGAACCCCGCCTTCCGGACCCGAGAAATAAGTTGGATACTCAGGATCGAGTCCCCACCCAACTCGAAGAAGTTGTCATAGACTCCGACCCGGTCCACGCCCAACACCTGCGCCCAAATCTCGGCCAAAGCCTGCTCGGTCGGCGTACGCGGGGCCACATACTCGACCACCGGCATAGCTGCCTGATCCGGTGCCGGCAACGCCTTCCGGTCCAATTTCCCGGTCGGACCCAACGGCAACTCATCCAGCACCACAAACCCCGCCGGCACCATATAATCCGGCAACGTCCGCCCCAGCCACGACCGCAAATCCACCGAATCAGGCACCACATCACCGGCCGGGACCACATAACCCACCAACCGCTGACGGCCAACACCAGCACCATCACCATTGCCATCACCATGACCGACCACGGTGACCACGGCCGCCGCCACACCAGCATGGGCCACCAACGCGGCCTCTATCTCCCCCAACTCGATCCGGAACCCCCGAACCTTCACCTGCTCATCAACCCGACCCACAAACTCCAACTCACCACCAACAGTCCAGCGCACCACATCACCGGTGCGAGACATCCGCTCACCCGACCCACCAAACGGATTCGCCACAAACCGGCACGCCGTCAACCCCGCCCGACCCAAATACCCCCGCGCCAAACCCACCCCAGCAATAAACAACTCCCCCACCACACCGATAGGCACCGGCCGCAACCACCCATCCAACACAAACACCCGGGTATTGGGAATCGGGGATCCAATTGGTGGGCGGTGTGGACCCGGGACCAAAGGTGGGGTCCAGGTGGCCACCACGGTGGTCTCGGTGGGCCCATAGGAATTAATCATCCGACGACCCGGTGCCCACCGGGCCACCAACTCCGCACCGCACACATCGCCACCCACGATCACCGTGGCCCACGCGGGTAACCCACCCGCGGCCACCTCCGCAGGAATCGTGGCCAACGCCGCCGGCGGAATCAATGCATGACTAATCCGCTGCTGTTCCATCACCGCGACCAAATCATCCCCGGCCAACGGCCCAGCCTCAGCCGGCACCACCCACACCGCCCCGGCCAACAGCGACATCCCCAACTCCAACACCGAGGCATCAAAACTCGGCGACGACATCGCCAACACCCGGTCTCCCGGGCTGACCTGGTAATGCTGCGCCTCGGCGGCGGAAAAACTCGTCAAACCACGGTGGGTGACCACCACGGCCTTAGGTCGCCCAGTGGAACCAGAGGTGTAAATCACATAAGCCGGATGCGCCAGGGTCAGAACACCACCCCGATCAGCATCGGTCAGCCCATGCCCGGGCATCGCCGCCACCGCCTGGACCACCAGCGGATCATCGACCAGGACCCGCCGAGGCCCGGGCGACTCGGGCACCCGATCCCCGATGGCCATCGAGGTCAGCACCACCACCGGCGCGGCATCAGCCAGCATGAACTCAATCCGCGCCGCCGGATACTCCGGATCGATCGGCACATAGGCCCCCCCGGCCTTGGCCACCGCCAGTAACGCCACCACAAGGTCCACCGACCGCGGCAACACCACCGCCACCAACCGCTCCGGCGCCACCCCCCACCCGATCAACCACCGCGCCAACCGATTAGCCCGCTGGTCCAGCTGGGTATAGGACAACTCCACCGACCCACACACCACCGCCACCGCATCCGGGCAACGGGCCACCTGGGTGGCGAACAACTCCGGCAACGTCACCGCCGGCACCGCTTGGTCGGTGTCATTCCACTCGGTG
>JBOHFX010000090.1:0-24934 GCA_050699875.1 Pseudonocardiaceae bacterium | reverse complement strand
CGTCGCTGGTGTCGAGTTCACGATAGATAGCACCGGCGTGGTTCACGGTGGCGAATGGATCGGTAAGACACCGTGCACACGACCTGCTCTCACGTCAACCCCTGATGGACTTCCGGCGGTGACCACTTAGCCGGTGAGGTGGCCCCAGTTGCTCGCCCGTGCGCAGGCGCTCGCCGACGGCCGCCGGCGGGATCCTGGGCATCACCGGGGGGCCCGGGCGGGGAAGTCGACGGTGGCACGGCGGGTGGTCGATGCGCTGGGCAGCGCCGCGGTACTGATCGAGATGGATGGGTACCACCTTGCGCAGGCGGAGCTGGAGCGGTTGGGCTGCGCCGAGCGCAAGGGTTCTCCGGATACCTGCGACGCCGCCGGCTACGTCGCACTGCTGCGCCGGATACGCACGCCGGGCGCCGACGTTGTATACGCGCCGGCGTTCCGGCGCGCGCTCGAGGAACCGATCGCGGGCGCGGTGGCGGTGCCGCCTGACGTCCCACTGATCGTCACCGAGGGCAACTACCTGCTATTGGACACCTGGCCATGGTCGGCGATCCGCGAGCTGCTGGACGAGGTGTGGTTTGCCGAACAGATCCCGTAGGTAGGCGGGCACAGTGGCGAATCCGGCGCCATAAAACGACAGGATGAGCATGCAGCACACCAGAAACGCCACCTTGTTGGTGTTGGTGGTGAGTGTCACGGCCAGGTACAGCAGGGCGCCGACACCCAGGTACATCCGGTAGATGTTCTTGCGGCCGAGCACGTCGCGACGAACATGGCCCAGCGCGGCCCCTTGCTATCGACCGTGGTTCCCAACAGCGCCGCAGAAAGACCAGCATGACGATGCCGAGCGTGAACGGCAGCGCGCTGGCAACACCGGAGATGTCTAGCGAGGCCTCAAGTGGCTTCTTGAACACGCTCCACGCGTAGGCCCTGGCCGATCGCCAGATGGATCGACAAAGCGGCCGGTGGGACCAGCCAACGGCTCCAGCCCGGTGGGGCCACGATCCGCGAACGATCGAGGTATCTGGCAGCCACTGGCGGCGCTTCTCTCTGGTGATCGCTGTGCACGCTACTGATAGGAGTCGACTACCCGGCGAATTGATACACTCAGACGGTGAAGGAGCCAGTTTGATGCTTCCGTGGATCCCCGCGTCTGGTTGCCGTTTAATTCGCCCACTCCTGCGATACAGTGCCCGACGTTAAGACGTGCCTCTGGGTGAGATGGCCAGCAACTATCTGAGATTATTCGATTTGTCTACTCGGCGGCTCCTTGAAACGAGAGGTGCCCAGCGCTCGATCCAGCGCTGGGCTGCGTCCCATATCGGCGCCGCCCAGTCGTCTTGGTCACCGCGTAGACGCCTGCGCCTGAGGGCGGTAGACAGGCCACGGAACTTCATCTCTGCCCCCCGGCACCAGTCACCACGAGCGCCGTCGCCACGTCAGACGTCGTCTACCAGGACACCGGCCGTTGACTCGGCCGATCGCTCCCTGCGGTGCGCCCAGCGGTCCGGGGCTGGTCCGGGGCCGACAACATGCGGTCAACGATCCTTGGACTCCGTCAATTAGAGGGTCGTACTAGGTAGTGAGTACCGATTTGGCACCATCAACTAAGTAGTGCGTACCGCTGTCCGAAGATGGCCTAAGTAGAGCGCCCCCACCTAATCCGTACTGCTAGGCCATTCGAGTTATTTTCGCCGACTCGACACACTAGCTATCACGTAGTGTTACGATTGCTGAGTCAGTAGCCCTGAATGAGGGCTGTAACAGGTGCGATAGGGCAAGGGGGGCCTGACCGTGCTGGACATAATCGTGGTTACAACTCGAGTGGTCACCAACTTGACGTCAGCCATAGGTGACGGAGCGGCGCCCTAGAGGTAACCACGGCATCGGCCACCTCCATGAGGTTGGCCCGACCTTTCATCCGCCGCATTATCTCCAAGGGCTACCGCAGGCCTCGCGGCGGTGGCGGGCCCGGGTGATCACCGAGGGGGACCACCCGGGTCACTTCCAACCTGCACATCGATGCACGCGCGCCTTGGAACCCGGGTCGTGAGGGTTTCAAAGCCAGGGCACGGGGCGGACCACCCGGCTAGCCCACGTACAGGAGGACAGGGCCGAGCATGAGCTGGTTGCAGCAACGAGAGCTGGTCGTGGGAATCACACCTTTCGCGGAACCCAACGTCGGTCTCGTGGTGGCGCTCGCGCGAGCAGGCGCGGTGGGCGTGCTCGACCTGGGCCGCGATCCCAGCCGGGCGCGGGCCGCGCTGGCGGAAGTCTGCCGCTGGTGGCGCGGTGGTTTCGGGGTCCGGGTGCCGGCCGGCTGCCCGCTGTCTTCTGCTGACCTGCCGGAGCAGGTCGACATCGTGGTACGCGAGTCCGATACTCGGTGGCTGATGGCCTCCGGCCAGAGGTTGTTTGTCGAGGTCACGTCGACGGCGGAGGCGGTCGCGGCGGTCCGGGCCGGAGCCTACGGGTTGATCGCCAAGGGCGCCGAAGCCGGCGGTCGGGTCGGTACCACAACGACGTTCGTACTCCTGCAACAGCTGCTGGCCGACCCCCAGATCCGCGTCCCGGTGTGGGCAGCCGGTGGGATCGGACCGCACACAGCTGCTGCGGCGGTGGCCGGCGGCGCGGCCGGGGTGGTGCTGGACGCGCAGCTGGCGCTGGTGGCGGAGGCCGATCTTCCGAGCGAGGTGGCCGCGGCGATCCGGACGATGGACGGCAGCGAGACCACGATCGTTGGGGATCACCGCCTCTACGCACGCCCAGACTTGCCAGCCGCGCACCCTGCCACGGTCGCAACTCGACTCGGCGCCCGGAACCTGAGTGCGCTACCGATCGGCCAGGACGGCGCGCTCGCCGCTCCCCTGGCGCAACGACACGTGACCGCCGGCGGGTTGGTGACAGCGGTCCGGGCAGCAGTCACCGACCAGCTGCGCACCGCCCAGGGGCAGGGTGTACCACCGCTCGTGGTCCAAGGGCCGATGACCCGCGTCAGCGATCAGGCTGGGTTCGCCGCCGCGGTAGCAACCGCCGACGGACTTCCGTTTCTCGCGTTGTCCCTCAGCAGCGGCGAGCAGGCCCGGGTACTGCTGGAACAGACCGCCCAGATGCTGGGTGGGCGGCCCTGGGGGGTGGGCATCCTAGGGTTTGTCCCACCCGAGATCCGCGAGGCGCAGCTGGCCGCAGTACACCAGGTGCGACCGCCGTATGCGCTGATCGCCGGTGGCCGGCCGGCGCAGGCGGTGCCGTTGGAAGCCGCCGGGATCGAAACCTTCCTGCACGTGCCCTCGCCCGGCCTGCTGGACCGGTTCCTGGCCGAGGGTGCTCGGCGATTCGTATTCGAGGGCCGGGAGTGTGGCGGCCACGTCGGCCCACGGGCCAGCTTCCCGCTGTGGGAGCTGCAGCTGCGCCGGCTGCTCGGCTACGACGACGCCCACCGATGCGCCAGCCAACTGCAGGTGCTGTTCGCCGGCGGCATTCACGATGAGCGCTCTTCGGCCATGGTTGCCGCGTTGGCCGCTCCCCTGGTGCAGCGCGGAGCGCGAATCGGTGTGCTGATGGGCACCGCGTACCTGTTCACCGAAGAGGCCGTCACTGCGGGGGCCATCCGGCCGGGCTTCCAGCAAGCCGCGCTGGGCTGCGAGCGCACCGTGTTGCTGGAGACCGCACCGGGCCATGCGACCCGTTGCGCGTACTCGCCCTATGCCCGCACGTTCACCGAGACTCGATCCCGGTTGACGGCCGCCGGAGTACCGCGCGATCAGATGTGGGCCGAGCTTGAACAACTCAACCTGGGTCGGCTGCGGATCGCCAGCAAGGGGATGCGCCGCGAGGGCGACGCGCTGGTCGCAGTGGACGCGGAAGTCCAGCACCAAGACGGCATGGTGATGCTCGGCGACGTGGCCACCCTGCGCTCGGTGACCACAACGATCGGCGCGTTGCACGACCAAGTGACCCAGGGCGCGGCCGCCTTCCTCGCCGCCAGGGCCACTGAGCTTGGTGTCGATGCCCAGAAACCGGAAAGCCTCAAACCGGAGGAGCAGCCGCTGGACGTGGCGATCATCGGCATGGCAGGCGTGTTCCCTGGCGCCGATGAACTGGCGGGTTACTGGGCCAATGTGCTCGCGGGAGTGGATGCGGTCACAGAGGTGCCGACCGATCGGTGGGACCCGGCGGTGTACCCGGCACTCGCGAAGTGGGGCGGCTTCCTGCCGGACATCCCGTTTGACGCGCTGACCTACGGCATCCCACCGGCCGCGCTGGCCAGCATCGAACCGGTCCAGCTGCTGGCGCTGGAATTGGCCACCCGCGCGCTGCGCGATGCCGGGTACGCCCAGCGAGCCTTCGACCGGGAGCGCACCTCCGTGATCTTCGGCGCCGAGGCGGGCGCCGACCTGTCCAGCGCATACGGACTCCGTTCGCTCTACCCGGCCTACCACGGGGCGCTGCCGCCCGAGCTGGACGAGCAGCTACCGAAGCTGACCGAGGACTCCTTCCCCGGGGTGCTGGCCAACGTGATCGCCGGGCGGATCGCCAACCGGTTGGATCTCGGTGGCGCCAACTACACGGTGGACGCTGCCTGCGCCTCGGCGCTGGCCGCCATCGACCTGGCCTGCAAGGAACTGCGGGCCGGCACCAGCACCATGGTGTTGGTCGGCGGCGCCGATGTGCACAACAGCATCCACGACTACCTGATGTTCGCCTCGGTGAAGGCACTGTCGCCGACCGGCCGGTGCCGCCCGTTCGACACCTCTGCCGACGGCATCGCCCTCGGTGAGGGAGTGGCGTGCGTGGTGCTCAAGCGCCTGACCGACGCCGAACGCGACGGCGACCGGATCTATGCGGTGATCAAGGGGATCGGCTCGGCCAGCGACGGACGCTCGCTGGGGCTGACCGCGCCGCGGCCCGAGGGGCAGCGCCGAGCGCTGGAGCGCGCCTACCAGATGGCCGGCGTTTCACCGGCCGACGTCGGGCTGATCGAGGCACACGGCACCGGCACCGTGGTCGGCGACCGCACAGAGCTGGCGGTGCTGACCGAACTGTTCACCGCAGCCGGCGCGTCGGCTGGCAGCTGCACGCTGGGATCGGTGAAATCGCAGATTGGGCACACCAAGTGCACCGCCGGGATAGCCGGGTTGATCAAGGCGGCGTGCGCGGTGCACACGGGAGTGCGTCCACCAACCGGCCAGCTGCGCGATCCGAATCCCTACTGGGACCGCACCCGAAGCCCGTTCTCCTTCGAGCTCACCCCACGGCCCTGGCTGTCTCCGGCACGGCGGGTGGCGGGGGTGAGCGCGTTCGGGTTCGGTGGCACGAATTTCCACGCCGTGCTCTCCTCCTACGACGGCGCGCCCGAGCCCAGGCACGGCATGGACGCGTGGCCGGCCGAGCTGTTCCTGTTCACCGGTACGGAGCGCGCGACCGCGGTCGCGGAGATGAACCGGCTGGCCGAGTTGCTGGCAGCCAATGACGCCGCCGGCCGGCCCTGGCGGCTGCGAGATCTCGCCCGGACAGTGTGTGACTCCCGGCGGGGTCCGGTGTGGGCCGCGGTGGTGGCCGATGACCTGGACGATCTGTCCAACAAGGTGATGCGAGCGCGGGCCGCCGCGGCGTCAGACGAGGTTTTCATCGCGTCCGAAAGCGGCACGCCGCAGGGCTGCAGAGGTCAGGTCGCTTTCCTGTTTCCCGGCCAGGGCAGCCAGCGCCCCGGCATGCTGGCCGACTTGTTCGTCGCATTTCCACAGCTGCGACGGTTCCTCGAGATCGGCGAGCGGTGGGCCGGCGCGATGTTCCCGCCCGCCGCCTTCGATCAGGAGGAGTCGGCGCGGCAGCGGGCCGCACTGACCGACACCCGGGTTGCCCAGCCGGCGCTCGGAGTCGCCGGGTTGGCGATGCATGAGCTGCTCAACTCGCTGGGGGTACAACCCGAGCAACTCGGTGGGCACAGTTACGGCGAGCTGGTCGCGCTGGCGGCGGCCGGCGCCGTCGATCCCATTGAGCTGCTGGAGCTCAGCGAGGCCCGTGGGCAAGCCATCCTCGCGGCCGCCGGAACCGATCCCGGCACGATGGCCGCGGTCCGCGCAACACCGGAGCAAGTCCGCGCCGTGCTCGGAGATGGACCGGTTGTGGTGGCCAACCACAACGCCCCCGCCCAGACAGTGATCTCCGGGCCCGCCCCGGCGGTGCAGACCGCGCTGGGCCGGCTCGCCGAGATCGGACTGACCGGCGCACCCATCCCAGTGGCCTGCGCGTTCCACAGCCCAGTGGTTGCCGGTGCCACGTCCATCCTCGCCACCGAACTGCACCGCCGGAGCGTCGGCTCACCGCAGCTGCCGGTGTGGTCGAACACCACAGCCGCGCTGTACCCCGCTGATCCGGCCGCCGTCCGAAAGACACTGGCCACCCACGTTGCCGAGCCGGTCCGGTTCGTCGAGCAGATCGAGGCGATGTACGCAGCCGGAGTACGGATCTTCGTCGAGTCCGGCCCAGGCCGGGTGCTCACCCAGCTCGTCGGCACGATCTTGCACGACCGGCCACACCTCGCGGTCGCCACCGACGTACCGGGCGAGCCTGGCCTGCGGCGATTGCTGCTGGCCCTGGCTGAGCTGGCCGTCGCCGGGGTACCGGTTGATCCAGCGGCGCTGTTCCACGGCCGGGACGCGCAGACGGTGTCGACATCGACCATTCCCCGCCGCCCCGGCTGGGTGGTCAACGGTCACCTGGTCAAAACAGCTGATGGGCAGTACCTCCCAGGAGGGTTGCGCCCTGCGCAACAGGTGACCGCGGCCGACGGTGCCGGGACCACGACTGAGCGTCGACCGGACGCAGCTGTACTGGAGTTTCTGCGCAGCACCCGCGAGCTGGTCGCCGCCCAACGCGAAGTGATGCTCGGCTACCTCGGTACCCCAACCCTGCCGCCTGCCAGGCAGCCGGACGTCGGATTGCCACCTGCCGCGGTAAACGCCGTCGGCACTGGCCAGGTATTGGAATCCGGTCCTGCCAAGGTGGCCGACCCGGGTGACCTGACACCCGAATCGGTGCTGGCCACCGTACGGTCACTGGTGAGCGAACGGACCGGCTACCCGGTGGACATGCTCGAAGCCGATCTGGATCTGGAAGCGGACCTGAGCATCGACTCGATCAAGCGGACCGAGATGATCGGCCTGCTCAGCGACCGGCTGAAGCTGGCTGCTACCGGCACGGCGCTCGACGAGTCGGTGGCCGAAGAGCTGGCCCGGCTCCGGACGTTGCGTGGCATCGTCGATTGGATCGTCAACCGGACTGGTACCTCAGCGCCGGCCACACCACAACAGCGGGCCCGCCGCTACCTCGTCGAGGTCGCAGCGCTGCCCCCGGTGGCCACATCACCTGGCGCATCGCTCGATGGGCACAGGGTGGCCATCGTCGGCGACGGGGTGGGCATCGCGCTGGAGCTCTCCGTACTGCTGGAGCGGCGCGGCGCCGAGGTGCGGCTGCTGGGCCCAGAAGCGTCCACAGCACATCACGAGGTGACGGGCACCGACACCGTCGTGTATCTCGCAGCGCTCGACCGCGGCCGGGCACCCGTGCTGCCGGACGGGTTCGCCGCGATCCGAGACGCGATTCTCGGCGGGGTCGGCCGGCTGATCGTGGTCACCGGCTCGGGCGGCAGGTTCGGTCGGAGCCACAATCCCAATGGAGTGGCCGGGGTCGGACTGCCCGGCCTGGTCCGCACGATCGCCCGCGAGTGCCCGGACCGGCTCGTCCGCGCCATCGACGTCGACCCCAAGGAAGAACCCGTCCACATCGCTGGATACCTGCTCGGCGAATTGCTCACGCCGGATGCTCCTAGCGCGGTCGGCTACTCGGCCGGGGAACGGATCACGCTGAAACTTGCCCCGGCGCCGTTGGACCCGAACGGATCTGCCGAGTTGGGGCTTGGTTCCGACTCGGTGGTACTGCTCACCGGCGGTGCCCGCGGCATCACCGCCCAGGTCGCGATCGGCCTGGCCCGAGCCTGCGGTTGCCACCTGGAGCTGGTCGGCCGGACCCCGCTGCCGGCCGGCGACGAGGATCCGGTAATTGCGGCGGCGACCGATCGGGTCGCATTGCGGCGGGTGCTGGCCCGCGAGGGCGGTCGTTCGCCAGCCGAGATCGAGGTGGCGGCCAGCCGGATCCTCGCCGAGCGGGAAATCCGGGCGACGCTTGCCGAGCTGGCCGGGGTAGCGGCCTCGGTCCACTACTCCGCGGTTGACGTGCGGGCCTCGGCGGCGGTTAACACTCTGATGGACGGGGTGTATCGCCGGCACGGGCGGCTGGACGGAATCGTGCACGGCGCCGGAGTACTTGCCGACCGGTTGCTGGCCGATAAGACACCCGAAGCCTTCACCCAGGTGTGGTCGACCAAGGTCGAAGGGGCGCGGGCGCTCGCCGACGCCGCCCGGGAGGATCTCGGCTTCCTGGTGCTGTTCAGCAGCGTGTCGGGGGTGTTCGGCAACCGCGGGCAGGTTGACTACTCCGCCGCCAACGACGCGCTGGACACGCTGGCCCGGATCTGGGCCAGTCGACGAAACCGCGGCCGGGTCGTCGCCCTCGACTGGGGGCCGTGGGCGACACCCAACCACGGGACCGGGATGGTCTCCGCCGAGCTGAGGCGCGAGTACGAGCGGCGCGGCATCGGGTTGATCGACGCCAGCGACGGCGTCGGGTGCCTGCTCGCGGAGCTGGCCAGCGGCACCGACCCTCAAGTGCTGTACATGTGCGCCGACCCTGCATCGTTCGAGGTCCGACACGATGGCTGAAAGGGTGCTGCTGCTGGCCGGGAGCACGCCGACCGAGCTGGCTCGGCAGCTCCAGATGCCGGACACCGGTCTGCTCGATCGCGACGACGCGGGCACACCACCAGCCGGTGGGTCGTGCCGGCTGGCGATCGTCGCGCCCACCGCGCGCCGCCTGGGGCTGGCCCGCAGGATCGTCGGGCAGGGCACTCCGTGGCGGGGCCGTGACGACGTTTGGTTTACCGCCGCCCCGCTGCATCCGGAGCCCGCGCCGGGGCGGCTGGCGTTCCTCTTCCCGGGGCTGGAGGAGAGATTTGAGCCTCGGGTGGACGACGTTGCCGACCACTTCGGGCTGGACCGGCCGGAACTCGGCGACACCGCCGTACTCGGCCGCCACGGCCTCGGCGTGTTCACCGTCGGCCGGCTGCTCGACACAACCTTGCGCGAGCTCGGCGTGATACCCGACCTGGTGGCGGGACACAGCGTCGGCGAATGGAACGCGATGGCTTCGGCGGGCGTCCACCCGCGCCGGGCAGTTGAGGAGTTCATCACCTCATTCAACCCAGCCACGCTGGATGTCCCGGGCCTGGTGTTCGCCGCGCTCGGCTGCGGAGCTGACCAGGCGGCCAACGCGATCGCCGGACTGGACGGGGTCGTGGTCTCGCACGACAACTGCCCGCACCAGGCGATCATCTGCGGTGAGGACGCTGCCGTGGCCGCTGTCCTGGACCGGCTGCAGGAGCGCGGGGTCACCGGTCAAGTGCTGCCGTTCCGGTCCGGCTTCCACTCACCGATGCTCAAGCCCTACCTGCGCGGGATCCTGGACACCTTGGGCAGCCTGCCGGTGCAACCACCGACCCACCCGATCTGGTCGGCCACCACCGTCGACCGCTACCCCGACGACCCCGACCGCATCCGCGACCTCGCCACTCGCCATCTCCTCGAACCGGTTCGCTTCGGCCCGCTCATCCGGCGACTGCACGAGGCGGGGACGCGAGCCTTCGTCCAGGTCGGTACCGGGAGCCTTCCCGCGTTCGTAGCCGACACCCTGGTGGGTCTGCCGCACCTCGCGGTGACCGCCAACACCCCCCGGCGGTCCGGGCTCGACCAGCTCCGGCGGGTTGCCGCCGCCTTGTGGGTGGAGGGCTGGGCACCCCGGTTCGACCGGCTGCCCCGTTCATCCTCGATTCGGGCATCCATGATTCGGCCATCCTTGATTCGGGTGCCACCGGCCACACTCGACGTGGCGCCGCAGCTGTCCGCCGCGGGACACCCGGTGCTGGCCGAGTTCGACGCCGTACTGCGGGACGTCACGGCCGCGGCTACGGATGTCCTGGGTGCCTGGGCAGGGGATTCTTGGGTACAGATCAGCCGGCCGACCACCCCACGGCAGGTCAGCACGACGCAAACTCTCTCCCTGGTGACCCTGCCGTACCTCGCCGACCACTGCTTCTACCGGCAGCCCCACGGCTGGCCCGAGCCGGCCGACCGGTACCCGGTGGTGCCGTTGACCACGGTGCTCGAGCTGATGGCGGACGCCGCGCGGGCACTGAGCCCGGGCCGCACGGTCGTCGGTGTCCGAGATGTCCGGGCGCTGCGTTGGCTCGCGGTCGCCCCACCGGTGGCCGTCACGACCAGCGCGTCGCTCAGCTCGGACGGCAACGTCACCGTGGTGCTCGACGGCTACGCACGCGGCACGGTGTTGCTCGCCGACGGCTACCCGACGCCTCCTGATGAGCCCGACCGACCCTTACCCGGTGATCACCCATGTGAGGTCACCGCGGCGGCGCTGTACGGCGACCTGTGGATGTTCCATGGACCCCGGTTCCAGGGGGTCGCCGAGCTGGGCCCGATCGGTGACGATGGAATCCGGGGGGTACTCGCGGCCTCGTCAGCTCCCGGCGCGCTGCTCGACAACGCCGGTCAGCTCCTCGGCTTCTGGATCATGAAGCAGATGTCCGCGAACCGGCTCGCGTACCCCACCGCGGTCGAGCAGCTGCGCTGGTACGGCCCGCAGCCAGGCCCCGGCGAGCGGACGTCCTGCGTGGTGTGGATCGTCTCGGTCACCGACACCGAGGTGGTCGCTGATCTCGAGCTGCGGCGCGCGGACGGCCGGCCGTGGGCCCGCATCGACCGCTGGCGGGGCCGCCGGTTCGCCACCGACGACGTGAGCTGGCCGGCCTTTCTCTTCCCGGAGCACAACCGGATCGCGCAGCGTCAACCCGGCGGGTGGTACCTGGTCCGGGATCGGTGGCCGGATCCGGCGACCCGGGAGCTGTTCATGCGCCGCTATCTCAGCGTCACGGAGCGCGCGGACTACCAGCGGCGCACCCCGCGGGCGGCCCGACAGTGGCTGCTGGGCCGGATCGCGGTCAAGGACGCGGTCCGGCAGTGGCTCTGGGACGCCGGTGCCGGCCCGGTGTTCCCCATCGAGGTCACGGTCAGCAATGACGTCTCAGGCCGGCCGCACGTGGCGGGACCGTTCGACGATCCGCCGCAGGTGTCCCTCGCGCACACCGGATCGCTGGCCGCGGCACTCGTCGGCGAACCTGGCCGGTACTCACCTGGCGTCGGCATCGACATCGAACGGATCACTCACCGCGACGAACCTACCGTGGCGGCGATCCTCACCGACGCCGAACGCCGCCTGCTCGACACCCGGTGCGCATCGGCTGCGGAGCGACCGAGCTGGGTGACCAGGTTCTGGACCGCCAAGGAAGCGGTGGCCAAAGCCGCGGGCACCGGCTTGGGCGGGCGGCCGCACCAATTTGCGGTCCAGCGGGTCGACGGGGACCGGTTGCTGGTCGCGGCTGGCGAGGGAACACCCAGCCGTTGGGTGCTGACCGAGGTGGGAACCGAACCTGAGCCGTACGCGGTGGCCTGGACCTCGCCGGAGGAACCAGGTCTTGCGGCCGAACAGAAACAACTCATCCAGGAGGGGGCAACCTGATGACGCCTGACCAGGTTCTGGCCGAGCTTCGCGCGATGCTGACCGAGATCATCGGCGCGGAATACGCTCTGAGTCTCGACATCGGCATGGGGACGTCGTTCGAGGCGGATCTCGAGCTGGAGAGCATCGAGTTCGTCAAGTTGGCCACGAGGCTCGCCGAGTATTACGGCGATCGGGTCGACTTCGTGGCCTTTCTCGCGGACAAGGGACTCAACGAGATCATCGACATGACAGTCGGTGAAGTAGTCACCTACATCGCGGACCGTCTCACTCCCGCCGGCTCGCTCGATGGCTGACGTCACCGCGGGCGGCGTCCGGTTCCACGTCCAACGGCTGGCACCAAGGCAGCCACCACACCGACCAGAGCACCCGGTCGTGTTCCTCCACGGGCTGGGCATGGACAACCTGTCCAGCTTCTATTACACGCTGGCCAACCCGCTGGCACACGCCGGGGCCGACGTGATCCTGTACGACCTGCGCGGGCATGGCCTGTCCGAGCGCCCACGTACCGGATACCGGATCGACGACTCGGTCGCCGATCTCGCCGCGATCCTCGACACCCTGGGCGTCGACGGTCCGGTGCACCTGATCGGCAACAGTTACGGCGGCACGGTCGCGCTCGGCTTCGCGGTCGCGTATCCCGCGCGGGTGGCCAGCATGGTGCTGATCGAGGCGCACTTCAGCATTGCCGGCTGGGCCGAGCAGATCATGGCCGAGCGCTCCAGGTTCGAACCCGTCTTCGCCGGCCTCGGGCTGCGGCTCGAGCAGCTCGGCCGCAAGGTGGTCCGGCTGGCGGAGATGGCCGACGACCTGCTCAACCGCACCACGTTCCTGGCCGATCTGCAGGCCGTGGTGCCGATCCCGATGAGCCGGCTGGGCACCCTGCGCTGCCCGGTACGGGCCGTCTACGGCGAACACTCGGACGTGGTCGACTACGCCCGCCAACTCGACGAACACCTGCCGCAGTGCGTGCTCACGGTCCTGGACGGCTGCGGCCACTCGGTGCTGATGGACGCCACCGCGCGGGTACGCGAGATCGTTCTCGACTGGTTCACCACGCAGGCTTCAGTGACTGCTCGGTGAGCCGGTTCCTGTTCGTGGTTCCGCCACTGGCCGGACACACTCTGCCCACAGTTGCTGTCGGCCGGGAGCTGGCTGACCGCGGCCACCAGGTCGCCTGGGCCGGGCACGCCGAGACAGTCGGTCCCTTGCTGCCGCCTGGCACTACGCTGATCCCGGTCGCGGCGGACTTCGGCCGCCAGACGCTGGCCCAGATCCGCTGCCACTGGCGGGGTCTGCGGGGGGTGGCGGCATTCCGGGGCTTGTGGACGGACTTCCTGATCCCGCTGGCGGCCTCGATGGTGCCCGGTGTCGCGGCCGCGGTGGACGAATTCAGCCCGGATGTGGTGATCACCGACCAGCAGGCGCTGGCCGGCGCACTCGTGGCCCGCCAGCGTGGGCTGCCGTGGGCGACGTCGGCCACCACCTCCTCGGAGCTGACCGACCAGTACGCCACCATGCCCAAACTCGGCGCATGGGCACGGCAGTGCCTGACCGACTTCCAACATGACTTGGGCGTATCAGACCCCGTCGACTTGCGATTTTCCGACCATCTTGTGTTGGCGTTCACAACCGGAGCGCTGGTCGGGTCGGTCGGAGACTTCCCCGGCCACTACGTGTTCGTCGGTGCATCGATCGGCACACGGGCCGGTGCACCGGAGTTTCCGTGGGACTGGCTGCACCCAGATCGCCACCACGTCCTGGTCTCGCTGGGCACGGTCAACCGGGAAATCGGCCTGCGGTTCTTCGCCACCACGGTGCAGGCGGTCACACCGCTGGCCGACCGGCTGCAGGCGATCCTCGTCGCCCCGCCAGACTTGGTCGACTCGCCGCCCGGTCACGTACTGGTCCGGGAGTCCGTCCCACAACTCGATCTGCTTCCCCACCTGCACGCGGTGGTCAGCCACGCCGGCCACAACACGGTGTGCGAGTCCCTCGCGCACGGCGTGCCGCTGGTGGTCGCCCCGATCCGCGACGACCAGCCGGTGATCGCGGGACAGGTCGTCGACGCCGGGGCCGGCGTCCGGGTGCACTTCGGCCGGGTCGGCGCCACCGAGCTGCGCAAGGCCATCATGACCGTGCTCGGCGATCCGTCCTACCGGGCCGCGGCGCGGCGCGTACAGAAGTCGTTCACCAACGCCGGCGGTGCCACCGCTGCGGCCGACCACCTGGAGAAACTCCTATGAAAGACCCCTACGAGGCCGCCCGGCCCTATTACCAGGCGGAGCTGGCCGACGGCGTCGTGCGCTTTCTCGAAGCCCGCCGGAACACCTGTCCCTGGTGCGGATCCACCGACCTGTCGGTCCGGTTGAAGGCATCCGACCTCATCCAGCGCAAGCCGGGCCGGTTCACCCTGGAGCAGTGTGGGACCTGCCGGCACACCTTCCAGAATCCCCGCCTCACCCCGGCCGGGCTGGACTTCTACTACCGGGACTTCTACGACGGTCTCGGCCGGGAGTTGATGGAGAAGGCATTCAACGCCGCCGGGCGCTCCTACCGCGGGCGGGTCGACATGGTCAAGCCGTTCACCATGCCCAGGGCATGGCTGGATGTCGGTGCCGGTCACGGCCACTTCTGCCGGCTCGCCCGCCAGGCCTGGCCGGACAGCGCCTTCGACGGGCTCGACCAGAGCGCCGGCATCGAGGAGGCGCAGCGCCGCGGCTGGATCGACCACGGCTATCGGGGGGAGTTCGTCGCGCTGGCCGGCGAGCTGGCCGGCCGGTACGACGTGGTCAGCATGCACCACTACCTGGAGCACACCCGGGAGCCGTTCGACGAGCTGGACGCCGCCGCCAAGGTCCTCCAAGCCGGTAGCTACCTGCTGATCGAGCTGCCCGACCCCGAGTCGTCCTTCAGCCGCGTACTCGGCCGCTGGTGGATGCCGTGGCTCCAGCCGCAGCACCAGCACATGATCCCCGTGCATAACCTGGTGCAGGCGCTGAACGACCGCGGGTTCTCAGCGGTGGCCATCGAACGTGGCGCGGCCCATCAGGGCGGTGACCTGTTCTTCAGCGTGGTGTTCGCACTCATCGCGGTCGCCCCCGACCCGAGGCTGCCGTGGCTGGCCACCGGGCAAACGCGCTGGCAGCGGCTTCGGCACAGCACAGTGTGGGCCGTGGGCCGGCCGCTGCTAGTGGTCCCGTACCTGCTCGACGAGCTGCTTCGCCAGGTGGTGCGCCGCACCCGTGGGGGCAACGCATACCGGGTGCTGGCCCGCAAGGACGGCTGACCGGCTGCAGGCCGACCAAGGGGGCGAAATGCGGTCGTTGACGCAACCGAGTGGATGTGATCCGCTGGCGGTGGACGCTGAGCAAGGAGTAGCCCCGGCAGAGAAACACCCTTCTACCGCGTCCCTGGCGGGTCGGCCCGTGCTGGCGATCGCCGCCGCGGTCGGGCTGGTGCTGTTGCTGACCAGCGGGCGCGTTGGCTACTTCAATGACGAACTCTACTTCCTGGTCGCCGGGAACCATCTGGACTGGGGATACGCCGATCAGGGGCCGCTGCTGCCGCTCCTGGCTCGCGCGATGGATACCGTTTTCCCCGGTTCGCTCGTCGGGCAACGGCTGCCGGCCACGGTGCTGACCGCGGTAGGTGTGGTGGTGGCCGCGCTGATAACCCGTGAACTCGGCGGTCGGCACCGGGCGCAGGTGCTGACCGCGGGAACGTATGCGATGGCGACGATGGCCGGCGGCCATTTGCTCACCACCGCCACGGTCGACGTCTTCTTGTGGACGATGACAACATGGCTGCTGGTGCGATGGGTGCGGCTTCGCGACGATCGGTTGCTGTTGTGGCTCGGTGTAGTGACGGCTATCGCGTTGCAGAACAAGTGGCTGATAGTCACCTTCTGGGTCGTTGTTGCTATCAGCGTGCTCGCAGTGGGTCCACGGGAGCTATTGCGCCGGCCGCTGCTGTGGCTCGGCGCGGTGCTCGTGGTGCTCGTGGTGCTGCCAAACCTGCTCTGGCAGGCCCACTACGGATGGCCGTACCTCGCGTTTACTCAGGTCGTCGCCCAGGACAGCCTCTTCGGCGGTCGGCTGGCATTTCTGCCGCTGGTGCTGGTGACGGCTGGGGTGGGGGTGGGGACGGCGCTGTTGTGCTACGGCCTGTGGCGGCTGCTGCGCTCACCCGAGCTGCGCTCCTACCGATTCCTCGGGTGGACCTTTGTTGGGCTGGTCGGATTCTTTCTCGTCACCGGCGGTCGCTTCTATTACCTGGCGGGGCTCGTGGCGCTGCTGTTGGCCGCGGGAGCGGTGGAGTTGCAACGGCGTGAGCCGGCCCGCTGGTGGCGATGGGTATTCACCCCGCCGGTGTACCTGCTCTCGGCAATCATCGCCCTTACTGCCCTGCCAGTATTGCCGGTCTCATGGCCAACGCCCGCAAGACCGGTGTCGCTTGCAAGCCTTGGCTGGCCAGAACTGGCGGACACGGTAGCCGGTGCTTACCGCGCGCTGCCGCCCGCCACGCGACGCACCACAGCTCTAGTTACCGATTCGTACTGGGACGCCAGCGCCCTCGACCGGTACGGCCCGGCCCGCGGGCTGCCGCAACCTTTTAGCCCGCATCGCGGTTATTGGTACTTCGGCGCGCCCGCGGATGATGTCGACACTGTTCTCTTCGTCGGTTCCGACCCCACCTACCTGCGCCGATATTTCACCGAGGTTCGGCAAGTAACCACAGTGACCACCGGCCCCGCCATGAACCTCTTCTCGCTGGCCACGCCGGTCTGGCTCTGCTCCGGCCAGCGGGCGCCGTGGTCACAGCTTTGGCCCCAACTACGTCACCTGTAGAGCCGGAGGTGCTCATGACGGCCAAGCCAGGCGACCTGTCGCCGACGGCGCTCTATACCTCGCAGGTGTGGGCATGGGGAGGGCTGTCGCACGCGCATCTGTTCGCGAGCCCAGATGCCAAGCGCGTGTTCGACGCTACCAACGCTGCGCTCGCGGCAGCGAGGATGTTCAATCACAAGATCGCACCGCTGCGCCATTCGCTGCTCCACCGGCACACGATGATCGATCATCTGTTGCGCGAGTCGGGCTATCGACACGTCATCGAGCTGGCGGCGGGATTCTCCCGACGGGGCGCCGCCGCCACGAGCAACCCTCGCGTGACCTACACCGAGCTCGACTTGCCGCCCGTCGTCGAGCGCAAGCGCCAGCTTCTGCAGCGCACTGATGAGGGTCGCGCGGTGCTCGCGCGGCCGGGGTTGCGCCTGGTTTACGGCGACGTCGAGACCGTAGCTCTCGAACCTTTCGTGCGACGCGGCGAGCCGGTGTTAGTGATCGCGGAAGGCCTCATGATGTACCTGGCCGCCGACGATCGCCGTCGCCTATTCGCGAAGGTGCGGCAGCTCGCGGCAATCGCGGGAGAGCTACGATTCGTGTTCGATCTGACGCCGACAAGCGAGGAGCCCGAGCCGGGCATCGTCGGGTGCGTGCTTGCGGCGGCGATGAAACGGGCAACGGGCGGGCGGGGCTTCGAGCGCGACGCGCTGACCCGCGACGACATCGTGACCGCGCTTCGCGAAGCGGGCTTCGACGATATCGAGGCCGTCACGTCGAGTGATATCGCGCGCGAATGGAACCTGCCGGAACCCGATCGGCGAACGCACGTGGTGTTGTTCGTCACCCGAGCGTCTTTGCGAGCCACTCGACCGTGCATCTCGCCGTGACGCAGGCGCTCGTTGGATCCGATTCTTGGAGGCTCACTTGCTTGTGTATCGCCGCATCGTCCTGGCTGCCGCAGCCACCGTGCTGGCGCTGGTTGGGTCCTCCGCTATCGGGGCCGCCAAGACCGTGAGTTCACCTCAGCATTACGTCGCGCTTGGCGACTCTTACGCGTCGGGTCCGTGGATTCCCCACCAACGCACCGATCCGGCCGGTTGCCTGCGCTCTACCCACAACTATCCGGCGCGCCTCGCCGCGGCACTGCGCATCCGCGACTACACCGACGTAAGCTGCGGCGGCGCGCGGACCGACCACATGACGATATCCCAGCCGGTGCAGCCGCGGCCCAATCCACCACAGTTCGACGCCTTACGCCCGGACACCGACCTGGTGACGGTAACCATCGGTGGAAACGACATCGACATCGGCGGTCTATGGGCAACCTGCGCCGGACTCGGCGCTACCGAACCGTTCGGCAATCCCTGCGAGCGGCAGGCCACCACCGGCGGGATCGATCTCTATGCGCAGCGCATCGCCGACGCGGCACCGAAGGTGGCCCGGGTGCTGGAGGGCATCCGCCAGCGCTCCCCCCGCGCGACGGTGCTGCTGGTGGGATACCTGCGACTCCTGCCGCCCACGGTCGGGTGCTATCCCGACTTCCCGATCGCCCGCGGTGACGTGCTCTACGTGGACGGGGTGCAGCAGCAACTCACCACCATGCTCGCCGAGCAGGCCAGCAACCACCGCGCGGTGTTCGTCGACACCTACGCGGGTTCGCTGGGCCATGACGCCTGCCAACTATCCCCAGGGAAGTGGGTCGAGGGCACCTCCCCCACCAGCCCCGCCTCCCCCATGCACCCCAACGCCGACGGCATGCAAGCAGTGGCCGACACCGCCCTGGAGACGCTCAGTACTGTGACCGCGCCGGGATCCGGTAAGTCGAACTTGATCACGGAGCGTAGTGAGGCCGGAGTCGTTCCGTAACAACAGCCAGTGGCGCACCGATTACCTCCGGTGCCGGCCCCGGGCGGGTACGGCGGCCAACTGAAGCACCGATTTCTCTTGAGAGAGGCGTGTCATGGCGGCAGCCGAGACAGTCCCCGAGATTCACCAACCCGTCTCCTCGGCAAGCAGTGATGCCACCGAGGAAGAGCCGCTCACCAAGCGGCCACGGATCACCGTCGCGGCGCTGCTGGCGTTCGTCATCGCCATCGCCGCCAACCTCGCTCTCATCGCCATGCTCGCCAACAGGGGTGATCCAGCTCCGACGGTTTCGGCACAGGCGCAACAGCAGGCATCCCCAGCACTCCCATCGAGCCTGCCGACCACCTTCGGGGAAGGCAAATTTGTGGTCGGCACGGACATCGCCCCAGGCACATATCACACCACCGGGCCGGCCGACACCCAGTACTGCTACTGGGAACGCTTCAAAGAGCCCAGCGGCGCCGCCGAGTCGATCATCGCCAACCATGTCGGGCGGGGCCCGACCACGGTGACGATTGATGCCGGCGACGGTGCGTTCAATACCCGCTGGTGCGGTACCTGGACTAAGGTCGACTGACCCGCGGCGCCCGGGGAGCGGACTGCCCGGTCCCGTACCTTCCGGTCAGATCTCACCGTCCACGTCGTACACCTCCGTCGCGGGGCTTGCCAGTAACAGGTCAGCCATCTCCCGCTTCAGGACAGTCAGCCGGAGCTCCTGTTGCTCGGTCCGCTCCGCCATCCGCACCAACGACAAGAACTCCTCACTCACGTATCCCTCCCGGAGAGCTACCGTCACGCTGCGCCCGCGATAACCGAGCCGGCAGACGAAGCGCTCACGTGTCGGTCCTAGGTCGGGACGCGCCAACCCGTCGTCGACGACATACCGCCCCTCGGTCACTGCACGGGTGACCATTTCGAACGCATCACGAGCACCTGGACCGGCGAAGGCCGTCTCGATCTGAATCTCGCGTCGCTCCAGCAGCTCACCCGGCGCAAGTAGCGGCAGGCCCCGTTCCATCACCTTGACGGCCTGGGCCACCCCTCCCGGGGAGCCCGGACCGTGGTAACGCATCAGATCCTCGAACGTGTAGGTCAGCGGGCTGCCCTGTTCTGCGACCTCGATCGTGCTGATCACTGAAACTCCTCCCGAGCTGAGTGGCGCGATTCAGGTCTGCAACGGTACGTGTGCCGCTCCTGAAATCATCTCCGGCAACGATGTCCTTCCAGGCGCTGCGACAAACGTCCCACCAGACGATCGGCTAGGTCCATGCGCTGGCGGTTTGACGGCGAGATCGCCGCCTTCGGCACGACGACGGGGCACCGCGTCGTCGTCGGACGATGGCCGGTGTCACCGTTCGGCACGATCAGCGACGTCATGCTGGAGGCGCCCGACGGCACGAGACTGCTGGTCGCCCCCAACGACGAGGTCGCCCACTTTATCGCCGACACCTACCGCTTCGATTCCGTCGAAGTCCATCCAGTCCGCGTGATCCGCGATCCTCAGCGATTGGAGGTGCTCGCCGGGCAGCTGCAAGCCACCGTGACCGTCGGACGACGGCGCTGGCTTGGGCTGCTCCTGCGAACTGTTCCGCGCACCGTGGCCACGGCCCCGGCCTGGGCCGCTCTGATGGACCCGCTGGCCCGGACCCTCCTTCCCGGTGTGCGGACCCGGGGCGGTGCCGGTGCCGGGCGCAGGGAGTGGTACGGAGCCTGGGACCTTCATCCGCTGGTATCCGTCTCTGCTAGCTGGCGGGGGACGGACCTCGGGACCATGACCGACGTCTGGCCACCGGTCCGGTTCGGCTTCGGGTCGGTGCCACGCCGACCTTCGGTCGTGCGTTTGACCACGACAGTGCAGCTATGAACGGTCCGATTCAATTCGCGGAATGTCACGACAATCTACAGCTAACGGCATGGAACCAAGAAATGTCACTCTTCAGGCGTTTCGCCAAGGTGGCAGGAGTGCGGCCCGGCCCCCCTCGAGAGGGGGAAAGAGGGGCCGGGCCGCAATGAGGGGACGGGGCCGCGCGGCTCAGATCGCCGCAGGCGAGGCACATCCGTCCCCGGTCTCAGGGTGGGTCAGCGTGCGCGAAATCATGACGACCTGGTAATCGGCCCCTGCAATCAGGCGTTACCGGTCACCGTTACTCCTGTCCCTTCCGCTCGTGTTGTGCGTCCCTTGTTCATTCGCGCGAAAGCTGCCAAGCCAGCAGCGTTTGATGATACGGAATGTAGTACGACTTCAGGACACGTAACACTTCTCCACAGGGGTCGATTACCACAACGGGACCGCGGCCCCGTCCCTGAGATCGGGAACCGGAGGTGCCCCCGGTTACAGATCGCCGTGCGGTCCCGGTCCCCGTCCACACGGCCCGGCCCTCCACTCCTCTCGGCTGGAGGGCCGGGCCGCGGCGCACCGGCCTCCTGCAACCGGCGTACGTCCCAGCCGCACGCTGGTGAAGGTTTTTACTCGCTGCCGGATGGGAAGCCGCAGTCCGGACTGCGCGCAAAGGAGCTGAGGCGACATGCCCCACGAGAGCACCAGTACTGTTGCCGTGGCGACGCCGGTACTTCCGCAGCCGCGCGGACCACTGTCAGATGCCGTGCTGTCGGTGCTCACCGGAGCCCGCGCCGCGCGCGACGTCGTCGTGCGGTCGCCGGTGGAGCCGTACTCCGATGATCTGCAGTTGGCTCTTTACGTCTGCTACGAATTGCACTATCAGGGGTTCGGCGGAGTAGATGCCGGGCTGGAGTGGGATGCTGACCTGCTGCGGCTGCGCCGGCACCTGGAGCGCCCCTTTCTTGCCGCGCTGCGTGCCGAAACAGCCGGGGTGGCCGATGAGGATGCCGCGGAGGCACTGGACGGTGCGCTAGCTGAGCTGCTGATCGAACCACTGGATGGCTCCGGGCCGTCGTACCACTTGATGGAACGTGGCGAGCGCTGGCAACTACGGGAGTACCTCGTCCACCGCTCTCTTTACCAGCTCAAGGAGGCCGACCCGCACTCCTGGGTCGTGCCGCGGCTTCGGGGACAGGCAAAAGCATCCTTCGTCTCCGTCCAGCACGACGAGTACGGGGCTGGCCGGGGGGACGCGGTTCATGCCGTGCTTTTCGCCAACATGATGGAGGCGTTCGGCCTCGACTCCCATTACGGTCACTACATCGACGCGGTGCCGGGGATCACGATGGCCACGGTCAACCTTATGACAATGTTCGGCCTGCACCGCGCGCTGCGCGGAGCGCTGGTCGGCCAGTTCGCCGTCCTGGAGATCACGTCACCACCGGGCTCTAACCGGCTGCTCCGCGCGGTCGAGCGGTTCGATGATCGCGCCGCGGCCACCCGTTTCTACAACGAGCACGTCGAGGCTGACGCGGTGCATGAACAAATCGTGCGCCATAGCGTGCTGGGCAGCCTACTGACCGCAGAGCCCGAACTCGTACCGGACGTGCTACTCGGAATCCGGGCAAGCGTGCTCCTCGAAGAGCGACTCGGCGAGCACCTTCTCGGTGCATGGCAGGCCGGCCGCTCGTCGTTGCGCCGCCCGCTCGTCGATACCCCCGCAAACCCTGCCACTGGTGGCTGAGGTGCCGCCGGAGGTTCAGACGCGACGGCGGACCCGGCTACGATGGCTGGTGTCGCACCACGGGTAGCGCTTGCTGCGACCGCAGGCGCACAGCGCAACCACGGGGCGCTCGGACACCACCGTGCCGCCGTCGGGAAGCACTACCTCCACAGGCCCTTCGACCAGCACTGGGCCGCCGCGAACAGGTGTCACCCGCCGGGTCCCACGCCGGGCAGGTTCCACGAATCACCACCCCGCCTTCTGCTGTTTCCCCGACCGCATCAGTGCCTTGGGACCGCTCGCCACGCTGAATTGGCGCGCAATACAGATACCCTCATGAGGCGCGAGTACTCCATGGACCGCGAACTCGCCAGCGTTGACTCAAGCCGAACCCGAGTCAGTGGGTGACATACCGTGAATGACCTCACCGGATCAGGGGTATCCCGTCACCGAGATCACGGCGCGAGGAGGAGCAAGGCCAGTGACGACCGCGCGAGACCCCTCCGACGGCCCAGCGGGCTCACCCACCCCTTCTGCCAGGCACACACCGGCTGAGCTCCTCGGACTGACCGTGCAGCGTCCGGCTCCCGGAGTGTGCGTGGTGACGGTGGACGGGGAGCTGGACATGCTCACCGCGCCGCTGCTCGAAGCATGCATCCGGGAACAGCTCGCCGCCACTCCCACCCACCTGGTCCTGGACCTGCAACCGACGCGCTTCATGGGTTCCAGCGGTCTAACCTGTCTACTCAAGGCCCGCGACCTTGCCTCGCAAATTCCGGGGTTGCAGCTACATCTCACCGGTCTGGCCACTCGGGCTGTGGCAAGGCCACTTCAAGTCACTGGGCTTCTCGGCTTGTTCGACACTTATCCCACGGTGGGCCACGCCCTTGCTGCACTGGTGTACAGCGCAGGGAAGCCGTCGGCGGACCCGGTGCCTGCACCTTCGGACGACCGGGGAGGCCTCAGGTCGGTCGATGTGTCGACGCCGCGCGTGCTCGTCGTAGTGTGGTGCTGCTCGGTGGGAGCCACGTGGACACTCGAGCTGCACGAACTCGACCGCGGCGACGCGCTGGGGGCGATCGTGGACTGGGTCAGCTCGGGCGTGCCAGTCTCCCAACCAGTGCCCGACGCGCTTGCCCGTGAGCTGCTCGCCGAGCGCGGGCTGCAGCTCATCCACGCATCCCGGGTCCACGGCACCGGCAGCCGGCACCGGATCGGCTACGTCTGCGCGCCGCCGAACTGATCACACCGGTGGGCCCGAGGGTCGAGCGATGCCGCCGAGAAGCCGCTCGGGTCCATTGGCCGGCTAGGTGATCGGTGGTGCGGGCCGTGGGGGTTGCCTGGTGGTTCTGGTGATCAGGGCGTTGGCTACGTCTCGGAGTTTGGTGTTGGTGTCTTGGGAGGTGCGGCGCAGGTGGGCGAAGGCCTCGTCAGCGCTGCAGCGCAATTCGCCCATCAGGATGCCCAAGGCCTGGTCGATGACAGTGCGGGAGGCCATGGCGGCGCGGAGGTCGTCTGCGAGTTGGGTGTGGTGGGCGAGTCGGGTGGCGACCGCGATCGCGGCGGCGGCTTGGCCGGCGAAGGCGAGGGCCCGGGCACGCTCCTCGGAACTGAAAGTCCGCGGTGTGGTGGCGTAGATGTTCATGACGCCGATGGTGGCGCCGTTTGCGGCGATGGGGGTGGACAGGGACGCGGCCAGACCCTGCTTGATGGCCCGGGTGATGTAAGCGCTCCACCGGGCCTCGCTGGCCGCGTCGGTAACCTCGACGACGTCGTCGGTGCGCAGCGCTTCCAGGCAGGGACCCTCATTCTGGCGGTACTGAGTCTCGTCGAGCGCTGCGGCGACGGAATCGCTGGTGCCCACGGTCAGCGGGCGTCGCGGGTCGGTGCTCACGGTGATGCCGCAGGACAGGTTGGGGCCGATGCCGGCGGCTTGGCGGGCAACGTGGCTGAGGAAGTCTTGCAGGGTGTCGGTGGCCAGCACCAGCTCTTGCAGCGCCCTGATCTGCTCAGGCGAGACAGCGAACGGCTCGTTCGTCATCGAGGGTGGCAGCTTTCCGGGGAAGCCCGAGGTCCCCGTGGGAGCGACGCATCGAAGACGGAACGTCACGTGATCTGGCGCACTCAACGTACCTTCGAACCTGACCTCAGCATACCGCCTCTCCCGAAGATGACACCGGCGTGGCTCGTGGCTTGCCTGGCATACGGGTACCCGCGGGTGAAGATGTGGCCGGACCGGACCCGGCGAGAGTAAAGTCAGCCACGGGTTCGGCAACTAGCCCGTGGAGCGTGGAAGCCGTTTGTGGCCGACCCACGGGAGTCAACCAAGGGAGACTAGCTGTGCCGACAGCGGAGTCAGTCATACATTGCGCCGAAGAATTCGTCTGTTTTGTGATCGAGCAGCCGATGCCGGATGTCCGGGTGGTACGGGTCTCCGGCGAGCTGGACCTGTTGACCACGCCGTTGCTGGAGATCCGCCTGCAGCAGTGCATCGAGAAACGTGTTGGACACCTCGTGGTAGACCTGGGAGGGGTCACCTTCCTTGGAGCAGCGGGGCTTACGTCTCTGGTCGCCGCGAGAAAGGCCGCCACCGGTCTGGGCGTTCAGCTACACCTGTCCGGGACAGACCATCGCGCTGTAGCCCGTCCTTTGGACATCACCATGCTGCGCCCCAGCTTCGATATTCATCCCACGGCCGACGCTGTTGTTGCTGTTGTTTCCAGCCGGAAGGCGAGCTAGTCGGGCCTCACGTCGAACACGGGTGACGACGAACCGGCCCGAACTTGGCGGCGACAGGCTGACCGATCAGTCGCCTCCCCTCTCTGGAGCAATGCCACTAACTTAAGGTAAGTTTTCCCAGGTCAGAGGCGGTTTTGAGGATATCGGGACCAGAGGCTGTGGGCCTGCCGTGGCGCGCTTCGCACAAGCGCCACCTGTGGCTTTGCAAAGGAGGGT